>NZ_JBVJNO010000005.1:81731-222813 GCF_055583645.1 Amycolatopsis sp. NPDC104587 | reverse complement strand
TACCCCACCCCCCCCCCCCCCCCCCCCCCCCCCCCCCCCCCCCCCCCCCCCCCCCACGTCCGGGGCGGCACTTTCACGTGAAAGTGCCGCTTGCGGTCAGGCGGTGGGGGCGGGGTCCAGGGACTCCGACTCCGGCGCCTTCGCCGGGTGACGGCGAGCCTCGCGACGCGCGCGGCGACGCTCCTTCCGGGTCTCGACCATCGTGTACAGCGTCGGGACCAGCACCAGCGTCAGCAGCGTCGAGCTGACCAGGCCGCCGATCACCACGATCGCCAGCGGCTGGCCGATGAACCCGCCCTGGCCGGTGATGCCCAGCGCCATCGGGACCAGCGCGAAGATCGTCGCCGCCGCGGTCATCAGGATCGGGCGCAGCCGCCGCCGGCCGCCCTCGGTGACCGCGTCCGAGACGCTCATCCCCTCCGCTCGGTACTGGTTGACCAGGTCGATCAGGACGATCGCGTTCGTCACCACGATGCCCACCAGCATCAGCATGCCGATCAGCGCCGGCAGGCCGAGCGCGGTGCCCGTCGCCAGCAGCAGCCCGATCGCGCCGGTCGCCGCGAACGGGATCGACACCAGCAGGATCAGCGGCTGGATCAGGCTGCGGAACGTCGCCACCATGATCAGGAACACGATCGCGATCGCCGCCAGCAGCGCCAGGAACAGGTTGGAGAACGCCTCCTGCTGGTCCTGGCTCACGCCGCCGAGGGAGTACGACGCGCCGCCGGTGAACGTCATTCCGTCCAGTTTGGACTGGATGTCCGCCGTGGTCTTGCTCAGGTTGTCGCCGGTGTTCTTGGCGGTCACCGTGGTCGAAAGGTCGCCACCGGTGCGGTGGACCGACGCCGGCCCGTCCACAGTGGACACCTTCGCGACCTCGTCGAGCCGGACGACGCCGGCCGGGCCCGGGATCGGCAGGGCCTTGACCTCCTCGACCGTCACCGGCGCGGCGCCCGCCCGCAGCACGACGTCCGTGCGCTGGCCGCCGACCGGCAGCTGCGTCACCGTGCGGCCGGCGATCGCCTGGTTGGCGACCTGGCCGATGATGCTCGCCGACAGCCCGTGCGCGGCGGCCGCGGCGTCGTCCACCTCGACCTGCACCCGCGGCGAGCCGACGGCCAGGTCGCTGGTCACCTCGGTCAGCCCGGACACCCCGCCCAGCGCCTGCACGACCTGGTCGGACGCGGGCTTCAGGGCGGCCTCCGACGGCGCGGTCACCGTCACCGACACCTGGTCGGAGTTGAAGCCGGACGCGTCCGCGCCGATCTTGATCTCACCCAGCTCGGGCCGCGACGTCAGCTTCGCGCGCAGCCGGTCCGACAGCGCGTCGAGGTCGGTGTCCTTCGCGACGGTGACCGAGATGCTCGTCGACGTGCCGCCGCCCCCGAACCCGCCGAACGCGCCACCCCCGCCGACGCTCACCTGGTACGTCTGCACCGCGCTCTCGGCGGCCAGGGCCTGCTCGACCGCCGTCGCCGCCTTCTCCTTGGCCTCGACGCTCGTGCCGGCGGGCAGCTTCTGCGTCATGTTCAGCGTGGTGCCGCCGGACTGGTCGAGGAAGTTCGTGTTCAGCCGCGTCGCGAGGCCGACCGTGCCGGCGAAGATCAGCAGCGCCAGCAGGACGACGGTGAGCCGCCGCTTGGTCGCGAACCGGATCACCGGCAGGTACGCCCGCTGCAGGAGGCCGCGGCGCTCCTTCTCGACGGCGGCTTCGCGCGCCCGCTCGGCCTCGATGGCGTCCGTGGGCACCTTCGGCTGCTTCAGGAACCAGTACGCCAGCACCGGAACCACGGTCAGCGAGACGAGCAGCGACGCCAGCAGCGCCACCGTCACGGTGATCGCGAACGGCGAGAACAGCTGGCCGACGAACCCGCCGACGAACGCGATCGGCAGGAACACCGCGACGGTCGTCAGCGTGGACGACGTCACCGCGCCGGCCACTTCGCGGACGCCGTCGAGCACCGCCCGTTCCTTCGCCTCGCCGTAAGCCAGATGTCGCTTGATGTTCTCCAGCACGACAATCGAGTCGTCCACCACCCGGCCGATCGCGATCGTCAGCGCGCCGAGGGTGAGCAGGTTGAGCGACAGGTCGCCGGTCCACAGCGCCAGCAACGCGACCACCACCGACAGCGGGATCGACACCGCCGTCACCAGGGTCGAGCGCACCGACAGCAGGAACAGCAGGATGACGACGACCGCGAACGCCAGGCCCAGCAGGCCTTCGGTGGTCAGGCCGCTGATCGCGTCCTTCACCGGCGTGCCCTGGTCGAACACGATGTTCATCTCGGCGCCGGTCTTCTTCGACAGCTCCGGCAGCTTGTCGCGCACGGCGTCGGAGATCGCGACGGCGTTCCCGTTGCCCACCATGGTGATCGAGAGGCCGAGGCTCGGCTTGCCGTTGGTGCGCGTGATCGACGTCGGCGGCGCGAAGCCGGTCTGGACGTCGGCGACGTCACCGAGCTTCACCGGCCCGCGCGCCGGCGTGCCCCGGGTGGCGCCGGAAGCGGCACTGGGGGTCAGGTAGAGGTTGCGGATCGTGTCCACAGTGGTCTGGCCGCCGCCGACCTGGACCGACAGCGTCTTGTCGCCCTCGGTCAGGGTGCCGGCCGGCACCGCGGCGCCGGCGGTCTGCAGCGTGGTGGCGATCGACGTCGGGTCGACGCCCGCCGCGGCCAGCTTCGCGTAGTCGAGGGTGATCGTGACGCGCGGCTGCTGCACGCCGGTGACGGTGACCGTGCGGACGCCGTCGATCTTCCGCAGCTCCGGCGCGACCTGGTCGGTCAGCGCGGGCGCGAGCTGCTGCGGGTCCCCGGCCGTGCCCGCGGCGACCAGCACGACCGGCAGGTCGTCGGTGCTGCCCGCGGACACCGAGGGCTCGGAGTTCTGCGGCAGCCGCGGCTGGACCTGGTTCACGATCTGCTGGATCTGCTGCACCGCGGCGTCGAGGTCGGTGCCGAACGCGAACTGCGTCACCACGCGCGACACGCCGTCCGAGGACGTCGAGTTGATGTCCTCCAGGCCCTTCAGCCCCTGCAGGGCGCCCTCCAGGGGCTCGGTGACCTGCTTGTCGACCGCGTCCGGCGACGCGCCCGCGTACGCGGTGACGATCTGGGCCTGCGGGAACTGCAGGGACGGGAACAGCTGCTGCTTGATCTGCGGCAGCGCGAAAGCCCCGAAACCGACGACGACGAGCGCGAGCAGGCCGATCAGGCTTCGGTTGCGCAGGCTCAATCTGGCCAGCACGGACATGACTTGGGAACCCCCTCGGGAACGACGCGGCGACCGACGCCTGCGTCAGTGACCGGGGCAGCTTTTCACGGTGTTGCTGAGGAGCGACTCAGTCTGCGGGTTGATTTTGTGTCGTCCGCGGGGATGAATCGCGACCCTGAGCCGCGCTGGGTGCCGGTTCCGGTGCGCTGGGTGACGGTTCGTCCTCTTCGGACGCTTTGCCGCCGCCGTTGTCGGAGACGTCTTCGGCGCGCGGGCGCCGCAGCGGTGTGGTCGTGCGCTCCCACAGCTTGCGCCCCTCCTCCGTGCGCAGCCGCTCGGAGGCGCGTTCCATCTCCAGCCGCCGCCACTTCCGGCGCTGGCGCCGGGTCGCCTTCGCCGGCCACAGCTCCTGGAGCGCGCTGTTGAAGTACGCCCCGCCGACCACGGCGAGCCCGACGAAGAACGTCAGCAGCAGGAACGCGATCGGCGCGGCCAGCGCGCCGTAGGTGTAGCCGGTCTTGGTGATCCAGTTCAGGTAGATGCGCAGGCCGACCGAGGAGAGCAGGAACACGACCATGGCGAGCACCGCGCCCGGCAGCCCGCGGTGCCACGGCAGCTTCCGCGGCAGGGCGAGCTTGTACAGCGTGGTCAGCGCGAGGGTGATCATCACCGCGAGGGTCGGGAAGTAGAGCGCGTTCACCCACGACGCCACCGTCGGACGCCAGTCCGTGGGGAAGAACTCGGGCAGCAGGTCGGGGCCGATCGCCAGCAGCGGCAGGCCGACCACCAGGATCACCAGGCCGCCCAGGTACAGCAGCAGCGCGAAGATCCGCTGCCAGACGTCGTTGCGGACGCCGTACTGGTCGTGCGCGACCGTGATCGCGTCTACGAACGACGACATCGCCGACGAACCCGCCCACAGCGAGATCAGGAAGCCGACCGAGACGATTTCGCCCTTGCCGACGGTGAGGATGCTGTTGACCGTGGGTTCGATGATGTCGTGGACGGCGTTCTGGCTGAACACGGTCCGGCAGAAGCCGATGATCTTGTCGTGCACGGCCGAGACGACGTTCTGGCCGAACCATTCGCCGATGAAGCCCAGGCTGCCGAGCAGGCCGAGCAGCAGCGGGGGCAGCGAGAGCGTCTGCCAGAAGGCGGCCTCGGCGGCCTCGGAGAAGATGTTGCCTTCCCAGGCCTTGGCGAGCGTGCGCGTGAGCAGCCGCCACGGCCCCCTTCGGGCCACCTTCGTCGCTGCGGACGGCTGCACCTCACCCATGACGTGTCCAGCATGGTCCATCCGTGCGGATTTGGCTCGTCACACCCCCTGCGGCCGGGCGTGTCGGGTGACATCACCCGTGCCGGTGCCCGGAACTGTCGGACCCGGCCGGTAGACTCGCTCCAGTGCCCTCACCGCAGCCATCGACGCCGAAGTCGGTGCCACAGTGAGGGTTTTTGCACGTCACAGCGCACGTCAAGGCACTTGAGCGAGGGGGGACCGGCATGACGGAGACGCAGCTCGGGGCGCCTCCCGCGGAGAAGGACTCGACCGCGCGCCCGCTGCGGGCGTGGCAGCGGCGGGCACTGACCAAGTACCTGACGACGCGGCCCAAGGACTTCCTCGCGGTGGCGACGCCCGGGGCCGGCAAGACGGTGTTCGGCCTGCGGATCGCGGCGGAGCTGCTGAGCGACCGCACGATCGAGGCGGTCACGATCGTGACGCCGACCGAGCACCTGAAGCACCAGTGGGCCGCGTCGGCGGCGCTGGCCGGCATCCAGATCGACTCGAACTTCCGCAACACGACGGGCGTGACGTCGTCGGACTACAACGGCGTCGCGCTGACGTACGCGCAGGTCGCGGCCCACCCGACGCTGCACCGCGTGCGCACCGAGAACCGCAAGACGCTGGTCATCCTCGACGAGATCCACCACGGCGGTGACGCGAAGTCCTGGGGTGACGCTATCCGCGAGGCCTTCACCCCGGCCGTCCGGCGGCTGTCGCTGACCGGGACGCCGTTCCGGTCCGACGACTCGGCGATCCCGTTCGTCACCTACGAGCCGGACGCGGGCGGCTTCCAGCGCAGCAAGGCCGACCACTCGTACGGCTACGCGGACGCGCTGGCCGACGGCGTGGTCCGGCCGGTCGTCTTCCTCGCGTACTCGGGCGAGGCCTCCTGGCGCACGAGCGCGGGGGAGGAGTTCACCGCCCGGCTCGGCGAGCCGCTGACCGCGGAGCAGAACGCCCGCGCGTGGCGCACGGCCCTCGACCCGGCGGGCGAGTGGATCCCGGCGGTGCTGCAGGCGGCCGACACCCGGTTGTCGCAGGTCCGCCAGCACGTCCCGGACGCCGGCGGCCTGGTCATCGCGACCGACCAGGAGACGGCGCGCGCGTACGCGAAGATCCTCGAGCGCCTCTCGGGGGAGGCGCCGACGCTGGTGCTCTCGGACGACCCGAAGGCGTCCGGGCGGATCAAGGAGTTCTCCGAGACGAAGGAACGCTGGATAGTGGCGGTCCGGATGGTCTCGGAAGGCGTCGACGTCCCGCGGCTGGCGGTGGGGGTGTACGCCACGAGCGCGTCGACCCCGCTGTTCTTCGCCCAGGCGATCGGCCGCTACGTGCGAGCCCGCAAAAAGGGCGAGACGGCGAGCGTGTTCCTGCCGTCGGTGCCGGTGCTGCTGGAGCTGGCCAGCGAGCTGGAGGCGCAGCGCGACCACGTGCTGGGCAAGCCGCACCGCGAGCAGGAGGGCTGGGAGGACGAGCTCCTCGCCCAGGCCAACCGCACCGAGGACGAGCCGGGCGAGGAGGAGAAGGCGTTCACGTCGCTGGGCGCCTCGGCCGAGCTCGACCAGGTCATCTACGACGGCAACTCGTTCGGCACGGCGGTGTTCTCGGGGTCGGACGAGGAGCAGGAGTACCTCGGGCTGCCGGGCCTGCTGGAGCCGGACCAGGTCCGCGCGCTGCTGCGCAAGCGGCAGGAAGAGCAGATCGCGGACGAGAAGCGCCGCAAGCCCGCGAAGGAGGAGGCGCCCCCACCGGCGGCCCGCCCGGCGTCGGTGAGCGAGCGGCTGGGAACGTTGCGCAAGGAGCTGAACGCGCTGGTGGGCATGTACCACCACCGCACGAAGAAGCCCCACGGCGCGATCCACAACGAGCTGCGGCGGGTGTGTGGTGGGCCGCCTACCGCGATGGCGACGGTGGAGCAGCTGGAGGAGCGGATCGTCACCCTGCGGTCCTGGTGATTTTGGCGGCTGAGCCGGGTTGCCGAGCCAGGCCCGGCTGGGATCGAGGTTGCGCAGCGGTCGGCTTGCTCCGGTCGCGCCGACCTTGACCGGGGCGTGAGGTTCGGCGCGGGGTTGCGGTCCGGCGCCGACCGCTCACCTGGGCCTACGAGCTCCGGCGAGTCCGCTCGATCGGCGTTGCCCGGTCCGCGTGGGTTGCTCGCCGAACCGTCCAACCCGGGTAGCCGCCAACTCCAGCCGACCCACCTCGCCGACGCACCTGCCCCGGCCTGTCCCAGCCACCGGTGTCGCCCAGGAGGCTGAACCCGCCGGTCACCGTCCGTTCCACCACCACCGCCGCGGACCTTCCACAACTCCGTGACGTTGCGTGCCCGATCGGTCTTCTCCCGGCTGCCCGTGCGTCCCCCGGCCGGTGGCGCTTCGGGCATCCCGGGTGTGAAGTTCGCAAGTGGGCGACCAGTCCCGGGTGTTTGCCGTGGGTTCACCACCACTTCGCGGTGGATCGCACTCGGTGTACACCGGCGGAGTACCTTCAAGGCGTCAAGAAACCTGGATGTAACACAGGGTGAATGCCGGCGATCACATCGTCAGCGGATCTACTCTTTCCGGGCGAGGTTCAGCTCGTGTTGCCGAACCGTGTCCAATTGGTGTCATTTAATCGATCCAGCTATCTTCCCCGCAGCCGCTCAGCGGCATATGTTGTCGCCCACAACATATGCGCGTCGGTGCGCCGGGACCCTCCGGATCGCCGCCCCGCTAGGCCCGAAGCGAAGCCGAGGGCCGCTCGTCACCAATGCTTGGATCCGGAAGGAACGAGGATGCGCAGCAGAACCCTTACCCTCCTCGCCGCGACGGTGAGCACCGGCCTGGTGCTGTCCGCTTGTGGTGCCAACAGTTCAGACAGCGGGGGCACGGGGAGCAGCTCCGCGTCCTCGTCCGCGCCCGCCGCCGCCGGCGGCGCCAGCGGCAAGGTCGGCGTCATCCTCCCGGAGACCGCCACCTCGGCGCGCTGGGAAGCGTTCGACAAGCCGATGCTGCAGGCCGCGCTGACGGCTCAGGGCTTCGAGGTCGACGTCCAGAACGCCCAGGGTGACAACCAGAAGTTCGCCACCCTGGCCGACGGCTTCATCAGCTCCGGTGTCAAGGTCCTGATCATCGCCCCCGGTGACCCGGCCGTCGGTTCCGCGGTCGAGACCAAGGCGAAGGCCGCGGGCATCCCGGTCATCGACTACGACCGCCCGAGCCTCGGCGGCTCCGCCGACTACTACGTCTCGTTCGACAACGAGAAGGTCGGCCAGCTGCAGGGTCAGGCCATGGCGGACGCGCTGAAGAGCAAGGCCGGCGCGGGCTTCGTCCAGATCGAGGGCGCCCCGACCGACAACAACGCCACGCTGTTCACCAAGGGCCAGGACTCCGTCCTCGACCCGCTGGTCTCGGGCGGCACGCTGAAGCGGCTCCAGAAGCAGCCGATCAACGACTGGGACAACCAGCTCGGTGGCACGACGTTCGAGCAGATCTTCACCGCCAACGGCGGCAAGGTCGACGGCGTCGTCGCGGCGAACGACGGCCTGGCCGGCGCGGTCATCACCATCCTCAAGAAGAACGGCCTCGCCGGGAAGGTCCCGGTCACCGGCCAGGACGCCACCGCCGACGGCCTGATGGCGGTCATGCGCGGCGAGCAGTACATGACGGTCTTCAAGCCGATCAAGGAAGAGGCCGAGTCGACCGCCAAGCTGGCCGCCGCCCTGGCCAAGGGTGACACCGCGGGCGCCGACGCGATCGCGACGGGCAAGCTCCACGACCCGAAGAACAACCGCGACATCAAGTCGGTGCTGCTCACGCCGACCACGATCCTGGAGAAGGACGTCAAGACCGTCGTCACCCAGGGCTACGTGAAGGCCGCCGAGATCTGTGGTGGCGACCTCGCCGCCAAGTGCAGCTCGCTCGGCATCTCCTGAGCCATCCGCAGTACCCAATGAACAGCCGGGCCGGGACGCGCACCCCGACGGCGCGCCCCGGCCCGGTCCCCACCCAGGAGAAATGCCATCCATGAGTGAGCCCATTCTCGAGATCAAGGGCCTGAACAAGAGCTTCGGCCCCGTCCACGTCCTCCACGACGTGGACTTCGACGTGCGTGCGGGTGAAGTGACCGCACTCGTCGGCGACAACGGCGCCGGCAAGTCGACCCTCGTCAAGTGCATCGCCGGCATCCACCCGTACGACTCGGGGGCCGTGCGGTTCAACGGTCAGGACGCCCACATCCGCGGTCCCAAGGACGCGGCCGACCTCGGCATCGAGGTCGTGTACCAGGACCTGGCGCTCGCCGACAACCTCGACATCGTCCAGAACATGTTCCTCGGCCGTGAACGCGGCAACTCGTGGAAGCTGGACGAAGCCAGCATGGAGAAGGCCGCCCGCGAGACGCTGGCTTCCCTCTCGGTCCGGACGGTCAAGTCCGTCCGCACCCCGGTCTCTTCGCTGTCCGGTGGTCAGCGCCAGACCGTGGCCATCGCCAAGTCGGTGCTGTGGAACAGCAAGGTCGTCGTCCTCGACGAGCCGACCGCCGCCCTCGGTGTCGCGCAGACCCGGCAGGTGCTCGACCTGGTCCGCCGGCTCGCCGAGCAGGGCCTGGGGGTCGTGCTGATCAGCCACAACATGGCCGACGTGTTCGAGGTCGCCGACCGCATCTCGGTGCTCTACCTCGGCCGCCTCGTCGCCGAGGTGCACACGAAGGACGTCTCCCACGGCCAGATCGTGGAGCTGATCACCGCCGGTCGCTCCGGTGACCTCGGCCTGGCCCGGCCCGAAGCTGTGGTCCTGTGAGCGGGAAGAAAGAACCGGAAATGACTGAAACCCCTGCCAAGCCCGAGGTCGCCACGCCGGCCGCGGAAGCGCTCGCGCAGACCCAGAACCCCACCGCGGCCATCACCGACTTCGGCATCGACACGACATCGATGTCACCCGGTGAAGCCATCCGCGACTACGTCGCCCGCCTCCGGGCCGGCGAGCTCGGCTCGCTGCCGTCGCTGTTCGGCCTGCTCGTGCTGGTCATCCTGTTCAGCGCGCTGTCGGACAACTTCTTCACGCTGGCCAACATCGCCAACGTCTTCCCGCAGGGCGCGGGCGTGATCATCATCGCGATGGGCATCGTCTTCGTGCTGCTGCTCGGCGAGATCGACCTCGCCGCCGGTGTCGCCTCCGGCACCGCCGCGTCGGTGATGGCCCTGCACTACGTCCATGCCGGCAACCTGCTGGGCTCCATGGGAACCGGCGTGTTCATCACGTTCATCGCGGTCCTCGCCGCGGCCATGCTGCTGTCGGCCTACCAGCGGATCTGGGCCGGCGCCGCGCTGTCGCTGGTCGGCTTGCTGCTCGTCGCGGTCGGCGTCCCCGCCAACGCCTGGCTGGAGATCCTGCTGGCCATCTGCGTCGGCACCGCGATCGGCTGCATCACCGGCTTCCTGGTGTCGAAGATCGGCATGCCGTCCTTCGTCGTGACGCTGGCGCTGTTCATCGTGTGGCAGGGCGTCCTGCTGCAGTTCATCGGTGAGGGCGGCACAATCGGCATCACCAACTCCGACATCCTGTACAAGATCGCCAACGGCAACCTGAACGTCGTCGGCAGCTGGATCTTCTTCCTCGTCGCCGCCGGCGGGTTCGCGGTGATCACGCTGCTCAGCCACTTCCGGCGGCTGCAACGTGGCCTGGTCGTCCAGCCGACGGCGCTGGTCGTCGCCAAGGTCACCGCGCTCGTGGTGCTCTCGGCGCTGGGCACCTGGCTGCTGACGATCAACCGCTCGCCGAACAAGGCGGTCGTCACGATCGAGGGCATCCCGTACGTCATCCCGATCATGCTGGTGCTGCTGGTGGCCGGGACCTACGTGCTCAACCGGACCAGGTACGGCCGGTACGTCTACGCGGTCGGCGGCAACAAGGAAGCCGCCCGCCGCGCCGGTATCGACGTGCCGAAGATCCGGGCGAGCGTGTTCGTCATCGGCTCGGCGGTCGCGGCCATCGGCGGCATCGTCGCCGCGTCGAAGGTCGGCTCGGTCAGCCCGCAGTCCGGTGGCCTCAACACGCTGCTGTACTCGGTCGGCGCGGCCGTCATCGGTGGCACGTCGCTGTTCGGCGGCAAGGGCCGCGTGGCCGACGCCGTGGTCGGCGGCCTGGTGATCGCCGTGGTCATCAACGGCCTGGGCCTGCTCAAGCAGCCGGCCGCGGTGGTCAACATCGTCACCGGCCTGGTCCTGTTGCTCGCGGCCACGGTGGACGCGCTGTCGCGGCGCCGCGCGGCTGCGTCGACGCGCTGAACCAGCATGGGATGATCAAGCCCGTGTCCAGCTCACCCGTCGCGCGACCGGACGAGGTGCGTCGGCACAACCGCACGACCCTGCTCCGCCTGCTGCACGTCGGCGGGCCGAGCACCCGGGCGACCCTGGCTTCCGAGCTGGGGCTCAACCGGAGCACGATCAAGACCCTCGTCGACGGGCTCGCCGAAGCCGGCGTCGTCGAGGAGAAGGTGCCGAGGCCGGGACGAGGGGCGGGCCGCCCCTCGCTCCTGGTCCTGCCCCAGCCGCACGCGGCGGTCGTGCTCGCGGTCGACCTGCAGGTCGAGCACGTCGCGATCGCGCTCGTCGGGCTGGGTGGCCAGATCCTGGGCCGCAACAGCTGGAACCTGCGGGGCCGGATGGGCCAGCCCGGCGAGGTCATCACCCACGTCATCGAGTCGACGACCGTGCTGGCCGGCGACCTCGACGTGACGCCGGTGGCGGCCGGGGTGTCGGTGCCCGGCGTCGTCCGGCGCGCGGACGGGCACGTGCACGAGGCCCCGAACCTGCGCTGGACCGACGTCGCGCTCGGCGAGCGGCTCGGCGCGGTGCTGCAGATCCCGATCCTGGTCGGCAACGACGCCGAGTTCGGCGCGGTCGCCGAGCACCTGCGCGGCGCGGCCCGCGGGGCGTCCGACGTGGTGTACATCTCGGCGGACGTCGGGGTCGGCGGCGGGGTCATCGCCGAAGGCTCGGCGCTGCGCGGCGGCGCCGGGTACGTCGGCGAGATCGGGCACATGGTCATCCGCCCGGACGGCAGGCCCTGCTACTGCGGCAGCAGCGGCTGCTGGGAGACCGAGGTCGGCGAGGCGGCGCTGTGCCGGGCCCTCGGGCTGCCCGAGGACACCCCGCGCGGGGCGATCCTGTTCGAGCTGCGCGAGCTCGGCCGGGATCCGGACGCGGCGCTGTCGCGGCTGGCGGAGTTCGCGGAGTGGCTGACGCTGGGGCTGATCAACGTCGTCAACCTGCTGGGGCCGCAGCTGGTGATCCTCGGCGACCTGCTGACGGTGCTGCCCGAGGCGGTGCTGCGGCACGTCGGCGCCGAAGTGCGCCGGCGCAGCCTGGTGAGCCGGGCGGTCGGCGGCACCCGGATCGTCAGCTCGGCGCTGGGAGCCGACGTGAAGCTGCTGGGAGCCGCGGAAGTCGCGTTCGAAGTCGTGCTGGATTCTGTCTGATTTTCTGTCTTGTCCCGTGTCCGGAATCACGGCATTCCGCGGCCGGGCCGTGATATCCGCCCCGCCCTTTGCAAGTTGCAGACTGTGCGGGTTTCGGAAATACGAAGACGGCCGGTGCCTGTGCGCACCGGCCGCCTTCGGGCGTTTCGGGGTTCGTTACCGCTGGATGTCGGCGGACAGTTCCTTGAGCTTGGCCTCGTGCTCGCGGGCGTGGTGCCCGCAGAAGAGAAGCTCGCCGCCCTTGAGGACGGCGCGTACCTGAGCTGCGGCCCCGCACCGGTCACAGCGGTCGGCGGCGGTCAGTTCGGGGCGGGTGAGCGTCGGCGTTGTCATGGGGGTCTCCCTCCGTCCCGGCACCGGTTGCCCGGTGCCATCGATCCAGCTACGCCCACTTCGGGACTGACGCCGGTGGCGGCGATCGCCTCCGGCTCCGCGGTGTTCGTGCTTCCACTCTTCCAGACGTTTCGCGGCCCGCAAGTGTTCCCGCGCCGGTGGGACCTGAGTCACGTCGATTTACCCCGGATGTCGTAGCCGAGTCCCGCAATGCAGGAGACGAATACCCGGAGAGTTACGTTTTCCGTGGTCAGGCACCATGGAGAGGTGAGCACGATGACTGCGCCGCGGCGGCTTTCCGCGGTACCCGCTCCGCTCTTGTTCGTTCTCAGCGGAATTTCGATGTACGCCGGAGCGGCGGTCGCGATCGGCCTTTTCGGCCACGCGACACCGGCGGGGGTGGCCTGGCTGCGCTGCCTCGGCGCGGCGCTGGTCCTGCTGGCCTGGCGCCGCCCCGGAAGAGCGGCCTGGCGCGGCCGCCGGCTGGCGCTGGCGATCGTCTTCGGTGTGGTGACGGCGGGCATGAACGTGCTCTTCTACGAGGCGATCGCGCGGCTCCCGCTCGGCACGGTGGTGGCGCTGGAGTTCGCCGGCCCGGTGGTGGTGGCGGCGTTCGGGTCACGGTCGGTGCGCCACGTGCTTGCGGTGCTGCTGGTGACCTGCGGCGTGGTGGCGATCGCGGATGTGCAGCTGACAGGGTCGGCTTTGGGCGTTTTGTTCGCTTTGGCCGCGGCGGCGGCTTGGGCGGGTTACATCCTGCTGGGCAAGCGCGTGGCTTCGGCCTCGGGATCAGGACTGGACAGCCTGGCCATCGGCTTCGCGGCGGCGACGGTCGTGCTGTCCCCGCTGGCCCTCGGGGCGGGGGAGGCTTGGTCTTCGCCGCGGATGCTGCTGTTGGGGGTGGGCGTGGGGGTGTTGTCGACGGTGGTGCCTTACGCGCTGGACCAGGTCGTGCTGCGGAGGGTCGGGCAGGGGCGGTTTGCCGTGTTGCTGGCGTTGCTGCCGGTGACGGCCGGGGTGATGGGGTTTGTCGTGCTGGGGCAGGTGCCGTCGGTGGTTGAGGCTTTGGGGACGTTGGCTGTCGTGGGTGGGGTGGCTCTGCGGGGGCGGGATGATGTGGTGGCTCCGGTGGCGGAGCCGCCCGGCTGAGGTTTCGGCGAGTTGTTGCCGGGCTGAGCGTGGTTCCGGGTTGGCGGGTCATTGCTGGGCCGGCTTGAGTGTTGCGAATGGCCTGTTGGGGACGGCAGATGTCCCGAATGGGCAATTCTAGAGATGTTCGGCGTGATTCCGCCCTTCGCGACCGGCTCTAAGCCGGATGAGCGCTGAGCCGAGCGCGCCAGGGCTCATCGCAGGGCGGTTCCGATCCTTCGGGAACTGGTCGAGGAGGGCATCTTCGACCGCGAGCCGTGCCGAGGGTGGCCCCAGGGCGGTTCCGATCCTCCGGGAACCGGTCGAGGAGGGCATCTTCGACCGCGAGCCGTGCCGAGGATGGCCCCAGGGCGGCTCCGATCCTCCGGGAACCGGTCCAGGAGGGCATCTTCGACCGCGAGCCGTGCCGAGGGCGGCCCCAGGGCGGCTCCGGCCCCGGGCGCGGCCAGCACCGTGCTGTGTGGCCGCGAGCGAACCGGGCGCACCGTGCGAACCGGGCGCCCGGTTCGCACGGACCCGCCGCCTGGCCGCCCGCACCGCCCCGCTGCGGATGGCCAGGCCCGCTTGCCGCCCCAGGGCGGAGTCCGGTTCTCCTGGCGAGGTGCGGCGAGGCGGCGCGCGGCGAGGTGCGGCGCGGATGGCCCCTGCGCGGAGCGGCGAGGCACCGAGCAGGGCGGCCCCGCCTCTTCCCTGAGCGCAGCGGCCCCTGAAGCAACTCCAGCCCGCCAGGACCGAGTTACCCACAGCCTCACCGTGATGTGGACAATCCGGTTCGACGGCCGCTCTTCCCGGCCTGTTCGTCGGACCCGCCCGATACGCTGGAGCGGGGCTCGTCCCCCGGGATGGGTGGGGTCTGCTGAGGGGGCGGAGGAGGTGGTGGGCGTGACCAAGGCGGCGTCGGCTGCGGCGAAGGACCTCGCTGCCGGTGGGGTGAGTGGGGTTCACCTTGCCTGGGCCGACAACAACGGCATTCCGCGCTCGCGCATCGTTCCCGTCGGCGGGCTTGCCGATGCCGCCACCCGGGGCGTCGGGGCCACCTCGCTCTTCGCCGTCTTCGACAGCCATGACGCCATCACCTACGGCCACGCCGGGCTCGCTACGCCGTCCGGGGACATTCGGCTCGTTCCCGTTCTCGATCGGCTGCGGCGGCTTGCCGGGCAGCCCGCCCTCGCCTGGGCGCCCGTGCGGCAGCTCACCCAAAGCGGTGACCCCTGGCCCTACTGCCAGCGCGCCGTCCTCGAAGCGCAGGTTGCCGAGGGCGCGCGGCGCGGGCTGGAGTTCCGGGCCGGCTACGAGCTCGAGTTCGCCGTCGCCCCCGCGGGCAGCGCCGACATCGTCAGCGAACCCGGGCATCCCGGGCCCGCCTACAGCCCGCATGCGCTGGTCGGGCTCGACGGCTTCATCGCCGCCCTGCTGCACGACTTCGCCGCCAACGGTCTCCGGATCGGGCAGCTGCACGCCGAGTACGGTCTTGCGCAGCTCGAGCTTTCGCTGGCCGCCACCGATCCCGTCTCCGCTGCCGACGACCAGCTGCTGGCCCGGCAGACCATCCACGCCGCCGCGCACGCGCATGGCCTCGTTGTCAGCTTCGCGCCGCTGATCGGGCTGGGCTCCGCCGGCAACGGCTGGCACCTGCACACCTCCGTCCGCCGCAAGGGCCGCAACCTGCTCGACGGCGAAGGCCGGCCCGGGGACGACGGCGCCGGGTACCTGGCCGGGCTGTTGCGTGACCTGCCGGCGCTGACCGCCGTCACCGCGCCGAGCGTCCCGTCCACCCTGCGGCTGCGTCCCGGCTACTTCGCCGGCGCGTACGCCTTCTGGGGCGTCGAGAACCGGGAAGCGCCGCTGCGGTACGTCCCCGGCTCGCCGCTGCTGGGCGCCGACCACGCGAACGTCGAGCTCAAGACCTCCGACGCCTCGGCCAACCCGTACCTCGCGCTGGCCGTCGTGCTCGCCGCCGGGATGGCCGGCATCGAGGACTCGCCCGCGCTGCCCGAGCCCATCGGCGAGGACCCGGGCGGCTGGACGGCGGGGGAGCGGGAGACGCGCGGTGTGCGCCGGCTGCCCGCGGACACCGCCGAGCAGGACGCCGCGCTGCTGGCCTCGCCCCGGATCGCCGGCGCGCTCGGTGACGAGCTGCTCGGCGCCTTCCGCGCAGTCCGGGCGTCCGACGCGGCGTGGGCGGCCGAGCGGAGTGTCGAAGAAATCGTCACCGCACACCTGTGGCGCTACTGAGGGGACCGATGTCTTCGGGGATCGACGGCGGGCAGCTCGACCTGTCCGGGGTGCGATGGTTGCCGGGCGGGGCCCGGCTGGCCGCCACGGCCCAGGCGGAGCTGCCGCAGAAAGACGGTCTGGCCGCCGCGTTCTGCGGGCTCGCGGCCCTGCGGGCGGCCGGGCTCGACGTGCCCGACCAGGACGCCGTCGCGGTGGCCGCCGGCACCGTTCGCGGGCCCGTCGTGCGCCCGGCGGGGGAGGCGGGCCGGGCCGGCTTCCGGCTGCCCGTCCCGGTGGTCGACGACCCCGCCGCGGCGGGCACGCGGGTTTCTGGGCTGGCGGTGGCCCTCTCGTCGCTCTCACGCGGCGCCCTCACGGCGGTGCCGGCGACCGGCGAGTGGACCACCGAGGCGCTCTTCGACCTGCTGGCCGGGCTCTGGGACGTGCCGCGCGTCGCCGTGATCGCCCGGATCGACGGCGCCGAGCTCGGCGCCACCGACACCCCGGAGCGCGCCCTGCTCGACTACCTCGACACCGGCATCCCGCCCCTCTGGACGTCACGCTGGCGCCCGCCCGGCGGCCACTTCGTGCTCCTAGCGGGCATCCGCATCGGCGCGGAAGGCACCTTGCTGTCCGTTGTGGACACCTACGCGTTGTTGGGGGACAACGGGATCCACGACCAGCCGGTCGAATGGGTGACGGCGGCCCTGAGCGGGCTCGGGGTGCTGGTGGTCGTCGACGCGGACCACACCGCCGTGACGCGCGAAGCGGTCCGCGTCGCCGGGCTCACTCCGTCCTTTTGGGACTGACCTCGGCGTTTTCCGGCGCAAAGCGGGAGTGGCGGCGGCCGTAGGCGAAGTAGATCACCAGGCCGATCACCAGCCACGCGGCGAACCGGATCCACGTCAGCACGTTCAGGTTGAGCATCAGGTACAGGCACGCCAGCGCGGCGAGCACCGGGACGACCGGTGAGAACGGCACCTTGAACGGCCGGTCCAGGTCGGGACGGCGGCGGCGCAGCACCGGGACCGCCACCGCCACGATGATCATGGCCGACAGCGCGCCGATGCTCACCATGTCGGCCAGCTCGGCGATCGGGATGAACGCGGCCAGCACGGCGATCAGCGCGGCGCCGCCGATGGTCATCCGGTGCGGGGTGCCCCACTTCGGGTGGGTGCGGCCGAGCGCCTTCGGCAGCAGGCCGTCGCGGCCCATCGCGAAGCCGATCCGCCCGATCGTCACCAGCTCGACCATCATCACCGACGTCAGCCCGGTCACCGCGCCGAGCGAGATCAGCGCGCCCACCCAGTGCTGGCCGACCTTGTCGAACGCGTCCGCCAGCGGCGCGCCGGTGTCGATGTCGGTGAACGGGATCATGCCGGTCAGCACGATCGACACGCCGATGTAGAGCAGCGCGCAGACGCCCAGCGCGCCGAGGATGCCGACGCGGAGGTCCTTGCGCGGGTTGAGCGTCTCCTCGCCGAGGTTCGCGAGCGCTTCGAACCCGGTGTAGGCGAAGAAGACCACGGCCGCGGCGGTGATCATCCCGGCGATGCCGTAGACCGACTGCTCCAGGCCGAGCGCGGCCTGCACGATCGGCTGCTCCAGCACGGTCGACCCGCCGTCGGGCGCCTTCGCGGGCGGGATGAACGGCGTGAGGTTCGCGCCCTTGACGAAGAACAGGCCCACGGCGAGCACGAGGATGCAGACGGCGACCTTCACGCACACGAGCAGGTTGGTCAGCCAGGCCGACTCCTTGATCCCCAGCACCGCGACCACGGTCAGCACGGCGATGATCAGCACGGCGCCGACGTTGACCTTCGCGTCTTCGCCGAACCACTCCGGCGACAGGCCGAGCAGGTTCGCCAGGTAGCCGGACCAGCCGCGCGACACGACGGCGGCGCCGAGCGCGAACTCCAGCAGCAGGTCCCAGCCGATGATCCAGGCGAAGATCTCGCCGAGGGTCGCGAAGGCGTAGGTGTAAGCGCTTCCCGCCGTCGGGACGCTGGAGGCGAGCTCCGCGTAACAGAGCGCCGCCAGGCCGGCGACCACCGCGCCGAGCACGAACGACAGCGTCACGGCGGGCCCGGCGTGTGTCTTCGCCTCGACGCCCGCGAGGGTGAAGATGCCGGTGCCGATGATGATCCCGACACCGAACCCGACCAGGTCGCGCCCGCGCAGCCGCCGCTTGAGCTCACCGGAGTCCTGGCGCTTCAGGACCTCGTCCACGTTCAACGTTCTCCGCACACCCATGAGGAGAAGTTAGAAGGTCACGAGCGTTTTCGCAGAACGGCCGGGCTCAGTTTTCCTCGGCCAGGCCGGTCTCCTGGGCGAGGATCGCCGCCTGGACCCGGGAGCGCAGGTCCAGCTTCGTCAGCACCCGGGAGACGTGCGTCTTCACCGTGGTCTCGCCGATGTGCAGGCGGGTGCCGATCTGCGCGTTCGACAGGCCCGCACCCAGGCATCCCAGGACCTCGCGCTCGCGCTCGGTCAGGTCTTCGAGGCCGCTCGGGGCCGGCGCCGGGTCGCGGGTGCTCGCCGCGAACGCCGTGATCAGGCGGCGCGTGACCTGCGGGGCCAGCACCCCCTCGCCGGCCGCGACCAGCTTCACCGCTTCGATCAGCCGGGGCGCCGCGACGGACTTGAGCAGGAAGCCCGCGGCGCCCGCGCGCAGGGCGGCGTGGACGTACTCGTCGAGGTCGAAGGTCGTCAGCACCAGCACCTCGGTCAGCCCTTCGGCGACCAGCTCGCGGGTGGCGGCGATGCCGTCGGTGCCCGGCATCCGGACGTCCATCAGCGTGACGTCCGGCCGCAGCACGCGGGCCTGGCGCACCGCCGCGGCGCCGTCGGCGGCCTCGCCGACCACCTGGATGCCGTCGGCGTTGTTCAGGATCATGATCAGGCCGGACCGGATGGCGCTGTGGTCGTCGGCGACCAGGACTTTGACGGTCATGGGGTCTCCCTCGCCGGAGACGGCGTCGTCTCCCTCACGTCGTGCCTCCTACCGGCAGCTCCGCGCGGACCAGCCAGCCACTGCCGGCCGGGCCCGCGGTCAGCGTGCCGCCGACCGCGTCCGCGCGTTCACGCATGTTCAGCAGCCCCGTGCCGGAGCCTTCGGCCGGCGGCGCGTGGCGGTGGTGGACGTCGTTGCGGACCTCCACCGCCAGGACGCCGTCGAGGTAGCGCACGTCGACGTCGACCCGGCCGCCCGGCGCGTGCTTCACCGCGTTGGTCAGCGCCTCCTGCGCGATCCGGTACGCGGTCAGGTCGACCGCCGTCGGCAGCGGCACCTCGTCCACTGTGGACCCGACGCGCACCTCCAGCCCGCTCGCCCGCGCCGACTCCACCAGCTTGGACAGGTCCGCCAGCCGCGCCGGCGCGGTCGTCTCCGCGTCGCCGCCCTCGGCCTTGAGCAGGCCGATCATCGCCCGCATCTCCTCCAGCGCGCTGACGCTGTTTTCCCGCACCGACTCCAGCACCGTCTTCGCCAGCTTCGAATCCGGCATCGACAGCGCCGCCTCCGACTGGATCGCGATCGCTGACAGGTGCCCGGCGATGACGTCGTGCAGGTCGCGCGCCATCCGCCCGCGCTCGGCGGCCACCGCGGCCCGCCTGTCCAGCTGCGCGATCTTGGCCAGCTGCCCGGCGTTCGCGCGTTCGGTCTCGGCGATGTCGCGCTGCTGCCGGACGTTCGCCGCCCACCACACCGGTGTCAGCACGAACGGCAGCGCGCTCAGGGCGGCCAGCACCGCCGTGCGCCACTGCTGCGCGAACACCAGCACCGCGGCCAGCACGACGAGCACCGACACGGCGGCGACGCCGATCATCACCCGGCTGGTGCGCCGGGAGCCGTACAGCGTGGCCGCGTAGAGGAAGTCGGTGAAGACGATCATCACCGGCAGCGACGGGCTCAGCGCGATGTCCACCGCCAGCACCACCGTCGCCAGCAGCAGCGCGCCGGGCACCCACCGGCGGAGCAGCTCGAGGCCGCACAGCGCCGTCAGCTCCAGCAGCCGCACCCACAACGGGGCGTGGTCGTACCCGGCGAGCAGCCGGTGGATCCCGGCCGCGTAGACCAGGAACCCGATCAGCCACGTGGTCAGCGCGATCAGGCCGTCCTGCTGCCACACCGGGAGCGAGCGCAGGCGTGGGAAGTGCACAGGAGCATCTGATCACATCGCGTGGCCGGCCCGCGTCCTACGAAGTGATGACGGCCCGTCGTGCTCTCCGACGACGCGCCCGGGCGCCCGCCCGGGCGAAGCTGGCACGGTGAACGAGATCGGGAAGTTCCTCTCCGAGAACCCCATGGCCGCCATCATCGCGGCCGGGGAGATCGGGTTCTGGGTGTTCATCGTGGCCGGGCTTGCGGTGCGCTACGCGCTGCACGCCCGGCGGGCGTCGGTGGTGCTGCTCGCCATGGTGCCGCTGGTCGACGTCGTGGTGCTGGTGGCGACCGTGATCGACCTGGCGAGCGGGGCGAAGGCCAACTTCACGCACGGTCTCGCCGCCGTCTACCTCGGCTTCAGCGTCGTGTTCGGGCCGAGCATGGTGCGCTGGGCCGACGCGCGGTTCGCGCACCGGTTCGCCGGCGGGCCGCCCCCGCCGCCCAAGCGGTACGGGCGCGAGAAGCTGCGCCACGAGTGGCGCGAGTTCGGCAAGTGCGTGCTGGCGTGCGCGCTGGCCGCGGCGGCGCTGCTGGCGGCGATCTACGCGATCGGCACGCCGGAGCAGGTCGCGCCGCTGTGGGACTGGTTCCCGCGGCTGGGGGTGCTGTCGGCGATCTGGCTGGCGACCGGGCCGATCTGGGAAGAGCTGTTCGGCAAGCGCGAGCCCGCCCGCGAGGTGCGCCGATGACCGAGCTGCTCGGCATCCTGCTGGTCGTCCAGGGCGGCGGCGGGCTGCTCAACCGGCTGCTCGGCGCGAACTCGCCGAGCTGGTTCGTCCAGCTGCACGTGCTGCCGCCGTCCTTGCACATCGCGGCGAGCGTGGTGATGGTGCTCGCCGGGGCGGCGGTGCTGTTCGCGGGACGGGCGCGCAAGAGCACGAGGTGATGCCGCGCTGGTTGCCGGGCGCTGGGGTGAGCTGAGCTGGGCCGGTTGGTCGGGGTTGGTTCGGTCCGGTGCCGCGGTGGCTGCACAGGGGTGCTCGGGGCCGGCGCGGTGTGAGGCGGGCCAGGCGCTCGCTGGTCGGCCCGGCGTGAACCGAGGCCGGGCCGGGTGGTCGGTGGTCGACTTGGTTTGGCCCGGGTGGCTGCGCCGGGTGCCCGCTGGCCTGGCCTGAGCCGGAGCCGGGCCGCTCGGTCCGGCCCGGCCCGGGGCGGTGGTCGGCTCGGTCCGGTCCGGGGCGGCTGCGCCAGCGTGCTCGCCGGCCCGGCCCGGCACGAACTGCGGCCAGGCTGGGAGCACCCCGGCTCGCCGCGCTGTTCACCCCGCCGCCCGGAGAAGCTCCGGGTGACGTCACCCCGCGCGGATGGCGCGAACGGCCGGGCACCGGAATGCTGGGGCCCGTGCCCGACGAGATCCCCGCCCGCAGCCCCCTGCACCAGCTCGCCGACCGCTACGGCGTGGCCACCCGGTACGAGAACTCCGACCAGGTCTGGGTCGACGTCGAAGACGACGTGGTCGTCGCCGTCCTGGAGCAGTTCGGCGTCGACGCCACCAGCGACGACGCGCTCGCCGCCGCCCTCGCCGAGCGTGCCGCCCCGGCCGCCCTGCCGCCGACCATCGTCGTCAAGGAAGGCGCCACCCGCGCGCTCCCCGGGGCCGCCGACGTCCTCCTCGAGGACGGGACCCGGCGGCACGTCGAGGGGGTGCTGCCCGCGGACCTCCCCCTCGGCTGGCACCGCGTGGTCACCGCGGATCAGGACGTCACCCTCGCCGTCGTCCCGGCCAAGCTGCCGGACGTGCCGCCCGCCTGGGGCTGGATGCTCCAGCTCTACGCCCTGCACTCACCCGGCTCCTGGGGCATCGGCGACTACGCCGACCTGGCGACCTTCGCCGCCCGTTCGGCGTCGGAGCTCGACGCCGGGGTGCTGCTGGTCAACCCCGTCCAGGCGTTCAGCCCGGCCCACCCCGTCGAACGCTCGCCCTACTCACCGGCCAGCCGCCGCTTCGCCAACCCGATCTACCTGCGCGTCACCGCGACCGAGACCTTCGCCCGCGCCGACGCGGCCACGCAGGAGGCCGTCACCTCGCTGGCCCCGGACCGGGACGGCGAGCTGATCGACTACGACGCCGTCTGGACCGCGAAACGCGCCGCGCTCGAACTGCTCTGGCCGCACCGCGTCGAGGAGCTTCCCGGAGCCGACACCGACCTCGACGGCTTCGCCCTCTTCTGCGCCCTCGCCGAGCAGCACGGCGCGGACTGGCGAGAGTGGCCGGAAGCCCTTCGCGACCCCGCCGGACCCGAGGTCGAGAAAGCCCGCGAAGAGCTGAAGGAGCGCGTCGGCTTCCACGCGTGGCTGCAGCACCTCTGCCGGACGCAGCTGGAGGCCGCGCGCAAGGCGGCGAAAGACGCCGGGATGACCGTCGGGATCGTGCACGACCTGCCCGTCGGCGTGCACCCCGGCGGGGCCGACACCTGGGCCGTCCGGGACGTCTTCGCCGCCGATGTGCGGGTCGGCGCGCCGCCGGACGCCTTCAACCAGCAGGGGCAGGACTGGAACCTGCCGCCGTGGCGGCCGGACAAGCTCGCCGAGGCCGGGTACGCGCCGTTCCGGGACGTCATCCGGGGTGTCCTGCGCTACGCCGACGGCATCCGCGTCGACCACATCGCCGGGCTCTGGCGGCTCTGGTGGATCCCGCCGGGCGAGCCCGCGCACCGCGGCACGTACGTCCACTACGACGCCGAGGCGATGGTCGGCGTGCTCGCGCTCGAAGCGCACCGAGCCGGCGCGGTCGTCGTGGGGGAGGACCTCGGCACCGTCGAGGACGTCGTCACCGAGACCATGCACGAGCGCGGCATGCTCAGCTCGGCCGTGCTGTGGTTCGAGCGGGACTGGGACACCGAGGGCCACCCGTTCACCCGCCCGGCCGGCTGGGACCCCGAGGCCATGGCCAGCATCTCGACGCACGACCTGCCGACCGTCTCCGGCTGGCTCGCGGGCGAGCACGTCCGGGTCCGCGCCGAGCTGGGCCTGCTCGACCGCGGCGTCGAAGCCGAAGCAAAAGCGGCCGCCGCGGAACGTGAAGCTTTGTTCGAACTTGTTGCGCGCGAAGGGATCCCGGCCGGCGATCCGGTCGTCGCGCTGCACACCCTGCTCGCGAAAGCCGCGTCACGCCTGGTGCTGACCTCGCCGGCCGACGTCGCGGGCCAGGTGCGGCAGCCGAATCTGCCCGGGACGGTCGACCAGTACCCTAACTGGCGGATTCCCCTTCCCGTCAGCGTCGACGGCTTCTTCACCGCGAAGGGAGTGCGCGCCGCGGTCGCGCCGCTCGCAGCGGCGCGTCCCCTGCCCGGATAACGGGTACCCGGTCGCGCACGACCCCCCCCAGCGAAGCGTGTCCGCGAGCGCGGACACGCCCGGCACAACCTGTGAAAGCTCGAGGAGACCCCAGTGCGGCCCTGGCCCGGAACGCCCTACCCGCTCGGCGCCACCTACGACGGAGTCGGGACGAACTTCGCCCTGTTCTCCGAGGTGGCGGAGCGGGTCGAACTGTGCCTGTTCGACGACGACGGCAACGAGACCCGCTACGCGCTCGAAGAGGTGGACGGCTTCGTCCACCACGGTTACCTGCTCAACGTCGGCCCGGGCCAGCGGTACGGCTTCCGGGTGCACGGCCCGTACGACCCGGCCCGCGGCCTGCGCTGCAACCCGAACAAGCTGCTCATCGACCCGTACGCGAAGGCCGTTTCGCACGGCGTGAAGTGGGACGAGTCGCTCTTCGGGTACAAGTTCGACAACCCCGAAGAGCGCAACGACGACGACTCCGCCGGGCGCGTGCCGTACTCGCTGGTGGCGAACCCGTTCTTCGACTGGGGCAACGACCGCCAGCCGAAGCGGCCGTACAACGAGACGGTCATCTACGAGGCCCACGTCAAGGGCATGACCGTGAACCACCCGTTCGTGCCCGAGCCGCTGCGGGGCACCTACGCCGGGATGGCGCACCCCGCCGTCGTCGAGCACCTGCAGAAGCTCGGTGTGACGGCGGTGGAGCTGCTGCCGGTGCACCAGTTCGTCTCCGACCACGGCCTGGAGGAGAAGGGGCTGACGAACTACTGGGGCTACAACACCATCGGCTACTTCGCGCCGCATGACGCCTACGCCGCGATGCCGGGCGAGGGTGGCCAGGTCCAGGAGTTCAAGGGCATGGTCAAGGCCTTCCACGAGGCCGGCATCGAAGTGATCCTCGACGTGGTTTACAACCACACCGCGGAGGGCAACCACCTCGGGCCGACCCTGTCGATGCGCGGCATCGACAACGAGGCCTACTACCGCTTGGTCGAGGGGGAGCCGGAGTACTACATGGACTACACCGGCACCGGCAACTCCCTGAACGTGCGCAACCCGCACACACTGCAGCTGATCATGGACTCACTGCGGTACTGGGTGACCGAGATGCACGTCGACGGCTTCCGCTTCGACCTCGCTTCGGCGCTGGCGCGGGAGTTCTACGACGTCGACCGGCTGTCCACGTTCTTCGACCTGGTGCAGCAGGACCCGATCGTGAGCCAGGTGAAGCTGATCGCCGAGCCGTGGGACGTCGGCCCCGGCGGGTACCAGGTCGGCAACTTCCCGCCGTTGTGGACGGAGTGGAACGGGCAGTACCGCGACACCGTCCGCGACTTCTGGCGCGGCGAGCCCTCGACGCTGGGCGAGTTCGCCTCGCGGGTCACCGGCTCCTCGGACCTCTACCAGGACGACGGCCGCCGCCCGTTCGCGTCGATCAACTTCGTCACCGCGCACGACGGCTTCACGCTGCGGGACCTGGTGTCCTACAACGAAAAGCACAACGAGGCCAACGGCGAGGACGGCCGTGACGGCGCCGACGACAACCGCTCGTGGAACTGCGGGGTCGAAGGCGACACCGACGACCCCGAGGTGAACGAGCTGCGCGTCCGGCAGCAGCGCAACATGCTGGCGACGATGCTGCTGTCGCAGGGTGTGCCGATGATCGCGCACGGCGACGAGTTCGGCCGGACCCAGCAGGGCAACAACAACGTCTACTGCCAGGACTCCGAACTGTCCTGGATGGACTGGGAGCTGGCCAAGGCCCACGCGGACCTGGTCAAGTTCACCGGTGGGCTGGGCGCGTTCCGGCACCAGCACCCGGTGTTCCGCCGTCGCCGGTTCTTCCAGGGCGGCCCGGTCGGCAAGGGCGACAAGCTCGGTGACATCGCCTGGTTCACCCCGGCCGGCGAGGAGATGACCGAGCAGAACTGGGACGACGGCTTCGGCAAGGCGGTCGTCGTCTTCCTCAACGGGCAGGCGATCCCGGACCTCGACGCGCGCGGCATGCCGGTCGAGGACGACTCGTTCCTGCTCGCCTTCAACGCCCACTACGAAGACATCGACGCCAAGCTGCCGGGCAACGGGTACGGGCAGGCCTGGACCGTCGTCGTCGACACCGCCACCGGCGAGGTCCAGCTCGAACCGGACGGCGCGGCGGCGATCGAGGGCGGGGGCCAGTTCACCCTGCCCGCCCGGTCGCTGGTCGTGCTGCAGCGAACGGAAACGGAGTCCGAATGACGGTGCCGGGGTCGACCTACCGGGTGCAGCTGCGCCCGGAGTTCACCTTCAGCGACGCGGCGGAGATCGCCGGTTACCTGCGGGAGCTGGGCATCGGCGCGCTCTACGCGTCGCCGGTGCTGGACGCGACGCCGGGCTCGACCCACGGTTACGACGTGGTCGACCCGACTCGCGCGCGTCCCGAGCTGGGGGGCGAGGCCGCCCGCCAGGAGCTGGCGAAGAAGCTGAAGGAGGCCGGCCTCGGCCTGGTCGTCGACATCGTGCCGAACCACATGTCGGTCGAGGTGCCGAAGGTGAACCGCTGGTGGTGGGACGTCCTGAAGCACGGCCGCGACGCGGAGTCGGCGGCGTTCTTCGACGTCGACTGGGCCCGCGGCCCGATCCTGCTGCCGGTTCTCGGTGACGAGGACGCCGTCGCCGAGCTGACCGTCGAAGGTGACGAGCTCGTCTACTACGACCACCGTTTCCCGCTCGCCCCCGGCACGGAAGGCGGGACGCCGCAGGAGGTCCACGAGCGCCAGCACTACCGCCTGGTCGGCTGGCGCCGCGGCAACGCGGAGCTGACCTACCGCCGGTTCTTCGACATCACGAACCTCGCCGCGGTCCGCGTCGAAGACCCGGTCGTGTTCGCCGAGACGCACGGGGAGGTCCTGCGCTGGGTCGCCGACGGCGACGTCACGGGTCTGCGCGTCGACCACCCGGACGGCCTGGCCGACCCGGGCGGCTACTTCCGGCGGCTGCGGGAGAACGCGCCCGGCGCGTGGATCGTCGCGGAGAAGATCCTGCACCCGGGGGAGCCGCTGCCGCAGAGCTGGCCGGTGGACGGCACCACCGGTTACGACGCCCTGCGCGAGATCGCCGGCGTCTTCGTCGACCCGGCGGGCGAGCCCGGCTTCACCGAGCTGGCGACCGAGCTGGGTGTGAAGACCGGCTACCACCGCGTCGAGGCGGAGGCCCGGCGCCTGGTCACCGACCGCATCCTGGTCGCCGAGGTCCGCCGGATCGCGGCGCTCCTGTCCGACGTCGACCCGGAGCAGGCCCGGCAGGCGGTGGCCGAGACGATGATCGCCTTCCCCGTCTACCGCTCCTACCTGCCCGAAGGCGCGGCGCACTGGGCCGCCGCGATCGCCGGGGCGAAGACCGCGCGCCCCGACCTCGCGAGCGCCCTCGACGCCCTCGACACGCAGGTCCGCGCGGAACCGGACGGCGAACTGGCGACGCGCATCCAGCAGACGTCCGGCATGGTCGTGGCCAAGGGCACCGAGGACACCACCTTCTACCGCTACACGCGCTTCGCCGCGTTGAACGAGGTCGGCGGCAACCCGGACCGCTTCGGCCTGGACGTCGAGGAGTTCCACCGGCTGGCCGCCGGACGCGAAGCCGGGTACCCGGCGGCGATGACGACGCTGACCACCCACGACACCAAGCGTTCGGAGGACACCCGGGCGCGGATGGCGGTGCTGGCCGAGCTGCCCGGCGAGTTCGCCGACGCCGTCCGGCGGTGGTCCGCGCGCAACGGGATCGACGAGCCGTCGCTGAACCTCCTGGCCTGGCAGACGCTGGTGTCGACCTGGCCCATCGAGCCGCCCCGGCTGCGGGACTACCTCGACAAGGCGGCCAAGGAGGCCAAGCTCCGGACCAGCTGGACCGAGCACGACGAGGCGTTCGAGGCCGCCGTCGCCGCCTGGCCCGACGCGGTCGTGAACGACCCCGACGTGGCCGGGTTCGTCGCGCGGATCGAGCAGCCCGGCTACGCCAACTCCCTCGGCCAGAAGCTCGTCCAGCTGACCGCGCCCGGCGTCCCGGACGTCTACCAGGGCACCGAGCTGTGGGACTTCTCCCTGGTCGACCCGGACAACCGCCGTCCGGTCGACTACGAGATCCGCGGTGAACTCCTGAAGCGGATCGCCGACGGCGAACTGCCAGGGATCGACGCCTCGGGCGCGGCGAAGATGCTGGTCGTGCACAAGGCGCTCAGGCTGCGCCAAGAGCATCCGGCGCTGTTCCGCGGTTACCGGCCGCTGCGGGCCGAGGGCGCGGCCGCCGAGCACCTCCTGGCCTACACCCGCAGTCCCGGCCTCGCCGTCGCGGTGACCCGGCTGCCGGTCGGCCTGGAGCGCGCGGGCGGCTGGCGCGACACCGTGCTGCCGCTGCCCGCCGGCGTCTGGATCGACGTCCTGACCGGCCGCGAAGCGAGCCAGGACGTGGCCACCCTGTTCGACCGTTACCCCGTCGCGTTGCTGGTGCGAGGAGACGCATGAGGTTCAGCGTGTGGGCCCCGTCGGCCGAGCGGGTCCGCGTCGAGGTCGACGCCGGCGTGCACGAGATGACCGCGGGGGCGGGTGGCTGGTGGCACGCCGAGGCCGAGGGCGTCAACTACGGCTTCCTGCTCGACGACGCCTCCGAAGCCCTGCCCGACCCGAGGTCGCGCCGGCAGCCCCACGGCGTCCACCAGCTGTCGCGGGTCTACGACCACGCCGAGTTCGAATGGACCGACGACGCCTGGCACGGGCGTCAGCTGCCCGGCGGTGTGGTCTACGAGCTGCACGTCGGCACGTTCACCGAAGGCGGCACGTTCGACGCGGCGATCGACCGGCTCGACCACCTCGTCGAGCTGGGCATCACGCACGTCGAGCTGCTGCCGGTCAACTCCTTCGACGGCACCGCCGGCTGGGGCTACGACGGGGTCCTCTGGGGCGCGGTCCACGAGCCCTACGGCGGGCCGGACGGCTTCAAGCGGTTCGTCGACGCGGCCCACGCGCGCGGCCTGGCCGTCGTGCTCGACGTCGTCTACAACCACCTCGGGCCCTCGGGCGCCTACCTGGACCGGTTCGGGCCGTACTTCGCCGGGCAGAACGACTGGGGGCCGGGCCTCAACCTCGACGGCGCCGGTTCGGACGAGGTCCGCCGGTACGTCGTGGACAACGCGCTGAGCTGGTTCCGCGACTTCCACGTCGACGCGCTGCGCCTGGACGCGGTGCACGCGCTGCTCGACCGGCGCGCGACGCACCTGCTCGAACAGCTCGCCCTCGAGGTCGACACGCTGTCGGCGGCGCTCAACCGGCCGTTGACGCTGATCGCCGAGTCCGATCTGAACGACCCGAGGCTGGTCACGCCCCGCGAGCGCGGCGGCTACGGCCTGCACGCGCAGTGGTCGGACGACTTCCACCACGCGCTGCACGTCAAGCTCACCGGCGAGGACACGGGTTACTACACCGACTTCGCCGCGCAGGACGCCGTCGAGCGGGTGCTGCGCGGCGTGTTCTTCCACGCCGGGACCTGGTCGTCGTTCCGGGAGCGGACCCACGGCCGCCCGGTCGACACCCGGACCGTGCCGGGGCACCGGTTCCTCGCCTACCTGCAGGACCACGACCAGATCGGCAACCGCGCGACCGGCGACCGGCTGTCGGCGACCGTCTCGCCGGGCCGGCTGGCCTGCGGTGCGGCGATCCTGTTCTGCTCACCGTTCACGCCGATGGTGTTCATGGGGGAGGAGTGGGCGGCGAGCACGCCGTGGCAGTTCTTCGCGTCCTTCCCGGACCCGGAGCTGGCCGAGGCCGTGCGCACGGGCCGCCGTCGCGAGTTCGCCCGGCACGGCTGGGGCGAGGCCGACGTCCCCGACCCGATGGACCCGGCCACTGTGGAGCGTTCGCGGCTCGACTGGGCCGAGGCCGAGCGGCCCGGTCACCGGGAGACGCTGGAGCTGTACCGGACGTTGATCCGGCTGCGCCGGGAGCACCCCGAGCTGGCCGACCCGTGGCTGCCGGACCTCCGGGTCCGGACCGCCGGTGACCTGCTGCTCCTCGACCGCGGCGGCCTGCGGCTGGCCGTCAACTTCGGGACGGTGCCGGCGGACCTGCGCATCGCCGGCGAGGTGCTGCTGGCCTGGGGCGGAGCGACGCCGACGATGCTGCCGCCGGAGACCTTCATTCTGGTGGAATCCCGGTAACGAGACAGCATGCCGAGCGGGATGTGACCCGCATCTGGGACGATTCAGGAATGGCCACACGACCCTCCGCCGACCACGTCCTCGCCGGCCGCCCCTTTCCGCTCGGCGCCCACCCGGAGGCCGGCGGCGTGCGGTTCGCGATCACGTCCGCCGTCGCGGACGCCGTCGAGCTGTGCCTGATCGACGCCGACGGGTCCGAACGCCGGATCGCGCTCACCGAGCGCACGTTCGGCGTCTGGCACGGCCTGGTGCCCGGGGTGACCCCGGGGCAGCGGTACGGCTACCGGGTGCACGGCCCGTACGACCCGGCCCGCGGCCTGCGCTGCAACCCGAACAAGCTGCTGCTGGACCCCTACGCCCGGCAGATCACCGGCGGGCTCACCGACCTGCGCGCGGCGCAGGGCTTCACCGGCGACCCGGACCGCGGCCCGATGTCCACAGTGGACTCCCTGGGCAGCGTGCCGCTCTCGGTCGTCACCTCGCCCGGCGGCCCGGACACCGGGACCAAGCCCGAGGTGCCGTTCGAGGAGGCGGTCGTCTACGAGCTGCACGTCAAGGGCTTCACGAAGCAGCACCCGTTCATCCCGGAGGCGCTGCGCGGCACCTACCTCGGCCTGGCCCACCCGGTGGCGATCGAGTACCTGACCCGGCTCGGCGTCACGTCGGTGGAGCTGCTGCCGGTGCACTCCTTCCTCGACGAGCCGTCGCTGGTCCGGGAGGGGCGGCACAACTACTGGGGGTACTCGCCGCTCGGCTTCTTCGCGCCGCACGCGGCCTACGCCAGCGAGCCCGGCCACGAGGTCGAGGAGTTCCGGCTGATGGTGGCGGCGCTGCACGCGGCCGGCATCGAGGTGATCGTCGACGTCGTGTTCAACCACACCTGCGAGGGCGGGCCGGACGGGCCGACGCTGAGCTTCCGCGGGCTGAACGCGCCGGCGTACTACCTGCACACCGAGCGCGGCCACATGGCCGACATCACCGGCTGCGGCAACACCCTCGAGGCCGGCTCGCCGACCGTGGTGCGGCTGGTGACCGACTCGCTGCGGTACTGGACGCAGGAGCTGGGCGTCGACGGCTTCCGGTTCGACCTGGCCAGCACCCTCGGCCGGCCGCGCGGCGGCGCGTTCGACGACGCCTCGACGTTGCTCACCGCGATCACCACCGACCCGGTGCTCTCGCGCTGCAAGCTGATCGCCGAGCCGTGGGACGCGACCGGCGAGGGCTACCGCGTCGGCGGCTTCGGCGCCCAGTGGGCGGAGTGGAACGGCCGCTACCGCGACACGATCCGCGACTTCTGGCGCGGCGCGACCGGCGTGCGCGACCTCGCCTACCGGCTGTCCGGTTCGTCGGACCTCTACGACCACAACCTGCGCCGGCCGTGGCAGTCGATCAACTTCGTCACCGCCCACGACGGCTTCACGCTGCGGGACCTGGTGTCCTACAACGAAAAGCACAACGAGGGCAACGGCGAGGACAACCGCGACGGCACCAACGACAACCGCTCGTGGAACCACGGCGCCGAGGGCGACACCGCCGACCCGGCGATCCGGGCGCTGCGGACGCGGCAGGCGCGCAACCTCTTCGCCACCCTGCTGCTCTCGACCGGCACCCCGATGCTCACCGCGGGTGACGAGTTCTGGCGGACCCAGCGGGGCAACAACAACGCGTACTGCCTCGACGACGAGACGTCGTGGTTCGACTGGACCCCGGACGACCCCGAGGCCGAGGCCATGCTCGCCTTCGCCCGCCGGGTCGTGCGGTTGCGCGCGAACAGCCCCGCGCTGCGGCAGCCGGAGTTCTTCGAAGGCCGGACGACGCCGACCGGCCAGCCGGACCTGGTCTGGTTCCGCCCGGACGGCGAGGAGTTCGGCGAGAACGACTGGTTCGAGGACCGCCGCACGCTGGGCATGTGGATCGACGGCTCGAACAGCCAAGCCCGCAACCGCGAGGGCGCGCTGGTGCCCGACCACTCGTGGCTGCTGTGGCTGCACGCCGACGACGCGCCGGCCGAGGTGGTGCTGCCGGGCCGCGAGTACGGCGAGACGTTCAAGCCGACGCTCGACACCAGCACCGCCGACGGCAGCCCGGCCACCCCGGGCGCGCTGGAGCCCAAGAGCCGGGTGACCCTCCAGTCCCGCTCCCTCCTCCTGCTCCGCGCCCCCCGCCTGGCCGCCGACCACCCCACCGAAGGCCCTTGACCCCGCCCCCGCCCCCGGCCGTGCGTGAAGGGTCGACACGCGTGATCAGGAGGGCGAGTCGACTCCTCAAGCACGCGTGTCGACCCTTCAGCCACGTGACCGTGTCGTCCATTCGGGTACGGGTGTTGGCCGTTCGAGTGCGCGTGTCGGTCGTCGCGATGCGTCGCCGGGGGGCGGCCCGGACGTAACCTCCCGGACATGCGCCGGAAATTCGTTGCGGCGGAAGCGTTTCGGCCGCACCGGCTTGGGTACTCGACTAAAGAACCCTGCCTCCTGGGCGCTTGATCGAGTCGGGCAGACTGGCGTCGCCTGCGTCCAACCGACACACCGAGGGGCGTTGCCCATGACCGGCCGGCTCGGCATCGACGACGTCTCCCCCAGCGTGAGCTGCGGCCGGTATCCGGCCAAAGCCGTTGTGGGGGAACACATCCCGGTCACCGCGACCGTCTGGCGAGAGGGCCACGACGCCGTCGCGGCCACCGTCGCCTGGCGCGGTCCGGGCGACCGGCTGACCCGCCAGACCCGGATGGCGCCCCGCGGCGCCGACCATCCGGACGAGTTCGCCGCGGTGATCGTCCCGGACACCACGGGGATGTGGACCTACCGCATCGACGCGTGGGGCGACCCCTGGGCGACGTGGGAGCACGCCGTCGAGGTGAAGGTCGCCGCCGGGCAGGGGCCCGAAGACCTCGCCAACGACCTCGAGAACGGCGCCCGGCTGCTGGAGCGCGTCTCCCGCCGCCCGGACCGCCGCGCGGAGAAAGCGCTCCTCGTCGGCGCGCTGACCGCGTTGCGCGACGAAGAACGCGGCCTCGCCGAGCGGGTCGGGCCCGCGCTCTCGCCCGAGATCCGCCAGCTCATGCGCGAGTTCCCGGTGCGCGAGCTGATCACCAAGGGCAAGCCGCACAAGGTGTGGGTCGACCGCACGCGCGCCGCCTACGGTTCCTGGTACGAGCTGTTCCCCCGGTCCACCGGCGGGCTCGACGCCGAGGGCAAGGCGGTGCACGGCACCTTCACCACCGCCGCGGCCGCGCTCGACCGCGTCGCCAAGATGGGCTTCGACGTCGTCTACCTGCCGCCGGTCCACCCGATCGGCCGGGTCAACCGCAAGGGCCCCAACAACACGCTCGACGCGTCCCCGGACGACGTCGGCTCGCCGTGGGCCATCGGCTCCGACGAGGGCGGCCACGACGCCATCCACCCGGACCTCGGCACCTTCGACGACTTCGACGCGTTCGTCGCGCGGTCCGCGGAGCTGGGCATGGAGGTGGCGCTCGACTTCGCGCTGCAGGCCGCGCCCGACCACCCGTGGGTGCTGAAGAACCAGGAGTTCTTCACGACCCGCCCGGACGGCTCGATCGCCTACGCGGAGAACCCGCCGAAGAAGTACCAGGACATCTACCCGATCAACTTCGACAACGACCCCAAGGGCGTCTACGAAGAGATGCTGCGGGTCATCACGGTCTGGGTCGACCACGGGGTCAAGATCTTCCGGGTCGACAACCCGCACACGAAGCCGCCGGACTTCTGGGCCTGGCTGATCCAGTCGGTGAAGGACGCCCATCCGGACGTCGTCTTCCTCGCCGAGGCGTTCACCCGCCCGGCGCGGCTGTGGGGCCTGGCCCGGCTCGGCTTCACGCAGAGCTACACCTACTTCACCTGGCGCACCGGCAAGCAGGAGCTGATCGACTTCGCGATCGACCTGCGGGAGCACTGGCACGAGGGCCGGCCGAACCTGTTCGTCAACACCCCGGACATCCTCCACGAGTCGCTGCAGCGCGGCGGGCCCGGCATGTTCGCGCTGCGGGCCGCGCTGGCCGCGACGATCTCGCCGACGTGGGGCGTCTACTCCGGCTACGAGCTGTTCGAGCACGTCCCGGTCCGCGAGGGCAGCGAGGAGTACCTCGACTCCGAGAAGTACCAGCTGCGCCCGCGCGACTTCGAGCGCGCGCTGGCCGAGGGCCGCTCGCTCGAGCCGTGGCTGACGAAGCTGAACGCCGTCCGCCGCGCGCACCCGGCGCTGCAGCAGATGCGCACCCTGCACTTCCACCACGTCGACAACGACGCGCTGCTGGCCTACTCCAAACAGGACCCGGCCACCGGGGACACGGTGGTCACCGTCGTCACCCTCGACCCGTACGCGCCGCAGGAGGGCACGTTGTGGCTCGACACGGCCGCGCTCGGGTTCGAGGCGCACGAGCGGCTGATCGCGCACGACGAGGTCACCGGTGACACGTGGGACTGGGGCCCGGCGAACTTCGTGCGGCTCGAGCCCTGGCGGGCCGTGGCGCACGTGGTGTCGCTCCGCCGGCGGCTGGCCGGTTAGCAGGGAAGGAACGGATCGAAGGACTGAGGTGGAGCACATGGCGGAGGAGGCCCGCCCCGACGCGGCGCTCGGGCTCGACGGTGTCCCGCACACCGGTGAGGCGATGACCGCCGATGGCATGCTGGTGGAACCCCAGGCCGGGGACTTCCGCTCGGCGCAACAGGCGCCCAGCAACCCGGAGTGGTTCAAAGGCGCGGTGTTCTACGAAGTGCTGGTGCGCGCGTTCGCCGACTCGAACGGCGACGGCACCGGCGACCTGAGAGGCCTGGCCGGCCGGCTGGACTACCTGGCGTGGCTCGGCATCGACTGCCTGTGGCTGCCGCCGTTCTACGCGTCGCCGCTGCGCGACGGCGGGTACGACATCAGCGACTTCCGGGCGGTGCTGCCGGAGTTCGGCAGTGTCGAGGACTTCGTGTTCCTGCTGAACGAGGCGCACCGGCGCGGCATCCGCGTGATCACGGACCTGGTGCTGAACCACACCTCCGACGCGCACCCGTGGTTCCAGCAGTCCCGCCAGGACCCGGACGGCCCGTACGGCGACTACTACGTGTGGAGCGACGACGACTCCCGCTACGCCGACGCGCGGATCATCTTCGTAGACACCGAGTCGTCGAACTGGACCTACGACCCGGTGCGCGGGCAGTTCTACTGGCACCGGTTCTTCTCGCACCAGCCCGACCTGAACTTCGAGAACGCCGACGTCCAGAACGCCATGATCGACACCCTGCGGTTCTGGCTCGACCTGGGCATCGACGGGTTCCGCCTCGACGCCGTGCCGTACCTGTTCGAGCAGGAGGGCACCAACTGCGAGAACCTGCCGCGCACGCACGAGTTCCTCAAGCGCTGCCGCAAGGTCGTCGACGACGAGTACCCGGGACGCATCCTCCTCGCCGAGGCGAACCAGTGGCCCTCGGACGTCGTCGAGTACTTCGGCGACCCGCAGGTCGGCGGCGACGAGTGCCACATGGCGTTCCACTTCCCGCTGATGCCGCGGATCTTCATGGCGGTGCGGCGCGAGTCGCGGTTCCCGATCTCGGAGATCCTCACCCAGACCCCGGAGATCCCCAGCGGCACCCAGTGGGGCATCTTCCTGCGCAACCACGACGAGCTGACCCTCGAGATGGTCACCGACGAAGAGCGCGACTACATGTACGCGGAGTACGCCAAGGACCCGCGCATGAAGGCCAACATCGGCATCCGCCGCCGCCTGGCCCCGCTGCTGGACAACGACCGCAACCAGCAGGAGCTCTTCACGGCGATGCTGCTGTCCCTGCCGGGCTCGCCCGTTCTGTACTACGGTGACGAGATCGGCATGGGAGACAACATCTGGCTCGGCGACCGCGACGCGGTGCGCACCCCCATGCAGTGGACCCCGGACCGCAACGCCGGGTTCTCGGCGTGCGACCCGGGCCGGATCTACCTGCCCGTGATCATGGACCCGGTCTACGGCTACCAGGGCCTGAACGTCGAGGCGCAGTCGAACAACGCGTCCTCGCTGCTGAACTGGACCCGGCGGATGATCGAGGTGCGCAAGGAGCACCACGCGTTCGCCGAAGGCGAGTTCGTCGACCTCGGCGGGTCGAACCCGAGCGTGCTGGCCTACAAGCGGCAGTGGCGGCGCCCGGACGGCGGCGAAGACGTCGTGCTCTGCGTGAACAACCTGTCCCGGTTCCCGCAGCCGGTGGAGCTGGACCTGTCCGCGCACCGCGGGTGCACGCCGGTGGAGCTCACCGGTGGCGTGCGGTTCCCCAGCATCGGGGACCTGTCGTACCTGCTGACGCTGCCGGGGCACGGCTTCTACTGGTTCCAGCTGACGAGCCCGGGAGACGAAGGCGAAACGAGGTGAGTCCCTTGTCCGACCCGCGCGAGCTGGTCGACGAACTGACCGGTGACCTGAAGCGCTGGCTGCCCGAGCAGCGCTGGTTCGCCGGAAAGGACCGGCCGGTGACCGGCGTCCGGCCGCTCGGCGTGACCGAGCTGGTCGGCGGCGACCCCCAGCTGCTGCACGTGGTGATCGAGGTCGCCCAGGACGACCGGCGGGAGCCCTACCAGCTGCTCCTGGGCCGGCGGACGCACCCGCCGGAGATCTCCTCGGGCAGCTGGATCGGCGCCGGCGGCGACCTCAACGCCTACGAGGCGTCCGGCGACCTCGACGTCACCGGTGTCCTGCTGGACCTGATGGCGCGGGAGGGCCGGGTGGGCTCGCTCGTGTTCGAGCACGAGCCGGGGGTCGAGCTGGAGACCGGCCTGCGGGCGCGGCCGATCACGTCGGAGCAGAGCAACACGTCGCTGGTCTACGGCGGCCAGTACATCCTCAAGCTGTTCCGCAAGCTCACCCCGGGCAAGAACAAGGACCTGCTGCTGCACCGGGCGCTGCAGGGTGTCGGCAGCAAGCACATCGCGCAGGTGCTCGGCTCGATCACCGGCGACCTCGGCGGCGAACCGACCACGGTCGGCATGCTCCAGCAGTTCGTCCCGGACGCCGTCGACGGCTGGGCGATGGCCACCACCAGCGTCCGCGACCTGATGGCCGCGCCGGAGCTGCACGCCGAGGAGGTCGGCGGCGACTTCGCCGGCGAGGCCGAGCGGCTCGGGCGCGCGGTCGCCGAGGTGCACGCGGACCTGGCCGAAGCGCTCGGCACCGAGGCGGTCGACGCCGACGAGCTGGAACGCACGATGAAGGCGATGGTCGCCCGGCTGGACACCCTCGCCGCGCGCGTGCCGGAGCTGGCGGAGCACGCCCCGGGGCTGCGGGCGGCGTTCGAGACGCTGCGCACCCTGCCCGCGGACTCGGTGACCATGCAGTACATCCACGGCGACCTGCACCTCGGCCAGGTGCTGCGGACGGTCGGCGGCTGGCTGCTGATCGACTTCGAGGGTGAGCCGGCGGCCCCGGTGGAGGAGCGGCACGCGCTGCGGTCGCCGTTGCGCGACGTGGCGGGCATGCTGAGGTCGTTCGACTACGCGGCCCAGCAGCTGCTGGTCGGGCAGCCGGACGAGCCGGCGCTGGCCGAGCGGGCCCAGGAGTGGTCCGACCGCAACCGGGCCGCGTTCTGCGAGGGCTACGCCGCGGTCGCGGCCGACCCGCGCGACCAGGGCGAGCTGCTGCGCGCCTTCGAACTGGACAAGGCGGTCTACGAAGTGGGTTACGAGCACGCCAACCGGCCGGACTGGCTGGGTGTGCCGCTCGCTTCGATCGCCCGGATCACTAGCGGAGAGGGATGACACCGTGAACGCGGTTCCGGAAGGCTTCCCGGCCGCGGCCCCGCCGGCCGCGGACATCGACCGGCTGCTCGCCGGGTCCCACCACGACCCGCACTCGGTGCTGGGCGTGCACGCCGTCGGCACGGGCTTCGCGGCTCGTGCGCTGCTGCCCGGCGCCAAGGCCGTGACGCTGCGCGCGGGGGAGCGCCGGTACCCGATGGAGCCGGTGATCGACGCGCTGTTCGCCGCCGCCGTGCCCGAGCACCCCGGTGACTACCGGCTGGAGGTCGAGTACGACGGGCACACCGTCACCGCCGACGACCCGTACCGCTGGCTGCCCACGGTCGGCGAGCTGGACCTGCACCTGATCGGCGAAGGCCGGCACGAGCGGCTCTGGGAGGCGCTCGGCGCGCACGTCCGGTCGTACGAGACGCCGAACGGCGACGTCGAGGGCACGTCGTTCGCGGTGTGGGCGCCGAACGCCCGCGGCATCCGCGTGATCGGCGACTTCAACGGCTGGGACGGGCGCGGGCACGCGATGCGCTCGCTCGGCTCGTCCGGGATCTGGGAGCTGTTCGTCCCCGGCGTCGGCGCGGGGACCTGTTACAAGTTCCGCATCCTCGGCGCCGACGGCAACTGGCGCGAGAAGGCCGACCCGATGGCGTTCGGCACCGAGCAGCCGCCGGCGACGGCGTCGGTCGTCACCACCGGCGCGCACACGTGGGAAGACGACGAGTGGGTGGCCCAGCGCGAGGCGACCCAGTGGGCCGCGGCGCCGATGAGCGTCTACGAGGTCCACCTCGGGTCGTGGCGGCCCGGCCTGGACTACCGCGAGCTGGCCGACCAGCTCGGCGACTACGTGCTCGAGACCGGCTTCACGCACGTCGAGCTGCTGCCGGTGTCGGAGCACCCGTTCGGCGGCTCGTGGGGCTACCAGGTGACGTCGTACTACGCGCCGACGTCCCGCTTCGGCTCGCCGGACGACTTCCGCTACTTCGTCGACCGCCTGCACCAGCGGGGGATCGGCGTGCTCGTCGACTGGGTGCCCGCGCACTTCCCGAAGGACAGCTGGGCGCTGGCGAAGTTCGACGGCACCGCGCTGTACGAGCACGCGGACCCGCGCCGCGGCGAGCAGCCCGACTGGGGCACGCTCGTGTTCGACTTCGGCCGCAACGAGGTCCGCAACTTCCTCGTCGCCAACGCGCTGTACTGGATCGAGGAGTTCCACCTCGACGGCCTGCGCGTCGACGCCGTCGCCTCGATGCTCTACCTCGACTACTCCCGCAACGAAGGGGAGTGGCTGCCGAACCAGTACGGCGGCCGCGAAAACCTGGACGCGGTGAAGTTCCTGCAGGAGCTGAACGCGACCGTTTACAAGCGACACCCGGGCATCGTGATGGTGGCCGAGGAGTCGACGGCGTGGCCGGGTGTCACGCGCCCAACGCACCTGGGCGGGCTCGGGTTCGGCTTCAAGTGGAACATGGGCTGGATGCACGACACGCTCCGGTACCTGTCGCACGAGCCGATCCACCGGGCCTACCACCACAACGAGATGACGTTCTCGCTCGTGTACGCGTGGAGCGAGAACTTCGTGCTCCCGCTGTCGCACGACGAAGTGGTGCACGGCAAGGGATCCCTGTGGGGCCGCATGCCGGGTGACGCCTGGAACAAGGCGGCCGGGCTGCGCTCGCTGCTGGCGTTCATGTGGGCGCACCCGGGCAAGCAGCTGCTGTTCATGGGCGGCGAGTTCGGGCAGCCGTCGGAGTGGTCGGAGCAGCGTTCGCTGGACTGGCACCTGCTGGAGGAGCCGCTGCACCGCGGCGTCCAGGACCTGCTGCGGTCGCTCAACTCGGTGTACAAGTCGACACCGGCGTTGTTCAGCCAGGACACGTCCCCGGACGGCTTCCGCTGGATCGACGCGAACGACTCCAGCGGCAACGTGCTGAGCTTCCTGCGCATCGGCGCGGACGGCTCGAAGCTGGCCTGCGTGGCCAACTTCGCCGGAGTCCCGCACCACGACTACCGCGTCGGCCTGCCGTCCGCGGGCCGCTGGCGCGAGGTCGTCAACACCGACGCCGAGGCCTACGGCGGCTCCGGCGTCGGCAACCTGGGCGAGGTCGAGGCGGTGGAGTCCCCGTGGCACGGCCAACCGGCCTCGGCCGTCCTCCAGCTCCCCCCGGCCGGAGTCCTCTGGCTCACCGAAGAACCCCCGGAGACCCCCGAACTCGCGTGACGAAAGGGGCATCACCCGTGTGCCGAGAGGCATCACACGTGATTGGCGGGGCATCGGACGTGATGCCCCGCCAATCACGCGTGATGCCCTCCTGATCACGGGTGATGCCTCTTCAATCACACGTGTCGGCGCTCTGATCACGGGCCGTTTCGCGGGCTCGGCGGGCCGCGGCGGCGTCGGCGGCGGGCCGGGGCGTCGAGGAACCAGGCGAAGTGCAGGAGTCCGGGCTGGTCACCCGGGATCCACAGCACCACCGGGTCGTCTTCGCCGAGGCGGAGGATCAGCTCGGCGGGCTGGTCGGTCCACCGGCCGCTCGTGCCGCCGAGGGCGACCTTGGCCTCGGTGATCTCGGCGAGCCGGGCCCGCCAGCGCGGCTCGAGCCCGCCGCGCGCCCAGGCCAGCAGCTCGAGTGAGCGGGTGTGCGGCTCGTGCACCAGGAACACGAGGTGCTTCGCCCTGGTCCGGCCCCGGTCGTGCCCGGCGTAGACGTGCTCCGGGTGACGTCCGGCCGCGTGGAGCCGGCGGCGCACCCGCGCCAGCCGCAGCCGCGGCAGCACTCCGCGGGCCCGGGCCGTGGCGTGGGCCGTCTCCACGACGAGCGCCACCGCGGTGGCGACGCCCAGCAGCCAGGCGCCGTCACCCAGGACGGAGATGGCGCAGGCCAGCGCCGCCGCGCCCAGGCCGAGGGCGAGCGCCACCGCGCACGGCACAGGCGGTCGTGGTGGAACGGTTCTACCGTCGACCGCCCGGGAGGGGTCCCCGAACCGGCCTCGCGGCCTTACCATGAGGTCATGGCCGGCGCCGGCGGCGTCCTCGCGAACCTGATCCTGTTCGCCGTGGTCTGCATCGCTCCCACGGTGCTCTTCTGGTGCGCGCTGCGCTTCCCCGCGATCCTGCGGTGGATCCGCGAGAAGCGCGTGAAGCCCCAGCCCCAGGGCCCGCCGATCGAACGGGTCGCCGCGGACCTGCGTCGCGTGCACCGCCTCCTCGCCGGCTACCCCTCCGGCACTCCCGCCGCGCGGCGCTTCGGCACGCGGCAGGCGTACGACGAGCTCCTCACCCAGGCGTGCCGCCAGGTCGGCGTCCCGCACCGGCTCGAGGAGCTGCCCGAGGGGATGGACCGCGAGATCGAACGGCTGCGCGTCGAGCAGTCGCTGCGGGAGCGCGGCCTGGCCGTCCCCTGAGTTGTACGGGCCGTGTACGCGGCTCGGGGACGCTGCGGGCATGCGATTCGTGCTCGGTCTTGTGGTGCTGGTGCTGCTCGGGCTGCCGTCGACGGCCCAGGCGGCCGCGAACTTCCCCCGCCTCGACGCGGCGACCGTCGACAGCTATCGGCTCACCGCGGGGGACACCTTCGCCACCTACGGCAGCCGCATCACCGCGCTGGACAAGAAGCTGCCGCCGCGCGCGCTCCCGGCGCTGCTCGGCGACACCAACCGCAAGGCCCGCCCGCTGTGCCACGGCACGTACCTCGCCGCCGCGCTGAAGCCCGCCGGGTTCTGCTGGGAGGACGCGAACGACGACAAGACCAACGACTGGGTCCCGCAGGGCCTCACCGGCTCGGGCGACGCCTCGCCGTCGACGGGGACGGCCGGTGGCAAGCGCGTCGTCGTGACGTCGTGGCACACCCCGGGCGACACGATGGTCCGACTGTCCTTTGTGGACGCCAACGGGCTCGGCTACCGGCACGTCCTGCTCGTGGAACCCACTTCCGACAACGACTTTGCGGTTGTGGCCGGCCACGGGCACGGCATCACGTGGTCCGGGAACCTGCTCTACGTCGCCACCACCGGCGGCCTGGTCCGCGTCTTCGACACGACGCACTTCTGGAAGGTCGACGCGAGCGCGGCGACGGTCGGCCTCGGCAGCGACGGCAAGTACCACGCCGCGTACTACGACTACGCGATGCCGCAGGTGGGCGCCTACTGGTACCCCGGCGGCGGCGCCTGCACGACGGCGACCGGCGCGCTGCCCTGCCTGTCGACCCTTTCGTTCGACCACACCGATTCCACGTTCGTGACGGCCGAGCACGTCCCGGCCGCGGCGGGCGGCCGGATCCTGCGCTGGCCGTTCGACACCGCTTCGGGCCGGCTCGCGACGTCGTCCGACGGGCTGGTGCACGCGATCGAAGGGTTTTCGTCACCGGTCTGGGGGATGCAGGGCGCGGTGGCGCGCAACGGCTACTTCGTGCTGACCGGTGTCTGCCCGGAGTACGCCGGAGTGGCGGGCGACCACCCGTCGTGCCTGCACGGCGGGGTCGGCGGCGTGTCGACGTCGCGGCTGGCCGGCCAGGCGCCGGTGAACAGCCAGAACCTCTCGTACTGGCCGGCGACGGGTGAGCTGTGGCTGCTGAACGAGCAGCTGCGCGAACGCGTCACGGTGCACGTGCCGTGGACGACGCTCACCGGCCGGGCCTGAACGCGGAAGAACCCCGCCACCCGAGGTGGCGGGGTTCTTCGTTGTCCTGTAAGGAAAATCAGTCCAGGTAGTCCCGCAGCACCTGCGACCGCGACGGGTGACGCAGCTTCGACATCGTCTTCGACTCGATCTGCCGGATGCGCTCACGGGTCACCCCGTACACCTGGCCGATCTCGTCGAGCGTGCGCGGCTGGCCGTCCGTGAGGCCGAAGCGCAGCCGGACCACGCCCGCCTCGCGCTCGGACAGCGTCTGCAGCACCGACTGGAGCTGGTCCTGCAGCAGCGTGAACGACACCGCGTCGACCGCGACGACCGCTTCGGAGTCCTCGATGAAGTCACCGAGCTGCGAGTCGCCCTCGTCGCCGATCGTCTGGTCGAGCGAGATCGGCTCACGCGCGTACTGCTGGATCTCCAGGACCTTCTCCGGGGAGATGTCCATCTCCTTGGCGAGCTCCTCGGGCGTCGGCTCGCGGCCGAGGTCCTGCAGGAGTTCGCGCTGTATACGGCCGAGCTTGTTGATGACCTCGACCATGTGCACCGGGATGCGGATGGTGCGGGCCTGGTCGGCCATCGCGCGGGTGATCGCCTGGCGGATCCACCACGTGGCGTACGTCGAGAACTTGTAGCCCTTGGTGTAGTCGAACTTCTCCACCGCGCGGATCAGGCCGAGGTTGCCCTCCTGGATGAGGTCCAGGAACGCCATGCCGCGGCCGGTGTAGCGCTTGGCCAGCGAAACGACGAGCCGGAGGTTCGCCTCGAGCAGGTGGTTCTTGGCGCGCTCGCCGTCACGCACGATCCACTTGAGATCGCGGCGCATCTGGGTGACGAGCTTCTCGCCCTCCTCCTCGGCGGTGCGCACGCGCTCGGCGGCGTAGAGCCCGGCCTCGATCCGCTTGGCCAGCTCCACCTCCTCCTCCGCGTTCAGCAGCGCGACCTTGCCGATCTGCTTGAGGTAGGCCCGCACGGAGTCGGCCGACGCGGTGAGCTCGGCGTCCTTGCGCGCCTGGCGCAGGGCCTCCGACTCCTCCTCGTCCCAGACGAAGTCGGGGTTGTCGGAGCTCTTGGCGGCGGCCGCCTTGTCCGCGGCCGCGCCGCGACGGCGCTGCGCCGGGGTCTCCTCGTCCGACTCGTCGTCGTCATCGTCGTCGTCATCCGCCGAGCCGGCGTCCGGCTCGTCGTTGACGGTCTCGTCGACAACGTCGACCTCGACCTCTTCCAGGTCCGACAGGTCGGGCGAGTCGAGTTCGCCTTCTTCGAGACCCTCGGGGCCTTCGGGCTCGCCGTCCTCGCCCTTGGCGCCCTTGGTCGCGGGCTTCTTCGCCGGAGCCTTCTTGGCCGGAGCCTTCTTCGCGGTGGTGGTCTTGCGGGCCGCTGGCTTCGCCGTCCCGGTGGCTGCCTCTTCGGCCGGCTCGCCGGCTGCGGTCGCTGTCTTCGTCCCGCCTCGGGTTGCGGTTCTTGCGGCTGCCACTTACGCCCTTTCGCAGCGGTCGATCATGACGAGCAACGGCACGGGGCCACTGCTGCCTCACATTCGGGGATCACGCCTCGGCCTGCGGTTTTGGCCTCCGCAGCCGTGGGCCGTGTTCCATTGTAACGACGGTACGCGCATGCGTCGCGAAGCGATCACCTTCCGGCCCGCCGGGGCGGGCCGGCGGCGGCCGTTCTAGTGCTCGATGCCCTCGGCCGCGGCGGCCGCCGCGCCGACGATCCCGGCGTTGTTCTGCAGCGTCGCGACCAGCACCGGAGTGCGGATGTCCAGCAGCGGCACCCATTTCTCGGCCTTCTTGCTGACCCCGCCGCCGACGATGAACAGATCGGGCCAGATGAGGTTTTCGAGCACGGTCAGATAACGGTGCACCCGCTTGGCCCAATCGGGGTAGGACAGGCCCTCGTTGTCCTTCACCGAGGCCGCCGCGCGCTTCTCCGCGTCGTGCCCGTCGATCTCCAGGTGGCCGAACTCGGTGTTCGGGACGAGCTTGCCGTCCTGGAACACCGCGCTGCCGATCCCGGTGCCGAAGGTCAGCAGCGCGGTGACGCCCTTGCGCGCGACCGGGTCGCCGAAGCGGATCTCGGCCATGCCGGCCGCATCGGCGTCGTTCAGCATCGCGATCTGGTCGACGCCGCGGCCGATCCGCTTGGCGAACAGCGCGTCCGCGTCGGTGCCGATCCACTGCTTGTCGATGTTGGCCGCGGTGTGCGCGACGCCCTTCTTCACGACGGCCGGCAGCGTCACGCCGACCGGGCCGTCCCACGCCGCCTGCGTGACGATGTCGTGCACGACGTCGGCCACCGCCGACGGGGTGGACGGCTTGGGCGTCTCGATCCGGATCCGGTCGCCGATGAGCTGGCCCTTTTCCAGGTCGACCAAGGCGCCCTTGATCCCGCTGCCGCCGATGTCGATGCCGAAACCTCGGCGGGTCGCCTCCACCACGGACGTGGTCCCTTCTCGCACGATTCAGAAGCCTGCCTCGGAGACTTTAACCGGATGTGGTGACATGGCGGACGTGGGAGTTGACGAGTCGTTGCTGAAAAGCGTCGCGGAGCAGGTCGCGACGGAAGCCGCCGAGCTGGTCCGCGAGGCCTGGGAGGGGATGGCGGGCGGTCGCGCGGTCGCCGTGGACACCAAGTCCGCGGCCACCGACGTGGTGACCGCGGTGGACCACGAGTCGGAACGGCTCGTGCGGGCGAGGCTGGCCGAGCTGCGGCCGGGGGAGCCGGTGCTGGGAGAGGAGGGCGGCGGCGAGGCCGGTGCCGGCGTCACCTGGGTCGTCGACCCGATCGACGGCACGGTGAACTTCCTCTACGGCCTGCCCTGGTTCGCGGTGTCGGTGGCGGCCCAGGTCGGCGGCGAGTCCGTGGCCGGCGCGGTGGTCGAGCCGGCGAGCGGCCGGGTGTGGTCGGCGGCGCGCGGCCAGGGCGCGTTCCTGGACGGCCGCCGGCTGGCGGTGTCGGCGCCTTCGCGGCTCGAGCTGACGTTGGTCGGGACGGGGTTCGCGTACTCGGCCGAGCGGCGGAGGCGGCAGTCGCGGTTCGCGGCGGAGCTGCTCGGGCGGGTCCGGGACATCCGCCGCAACGGGGCGGCGTCGCTCGACCTGTGCGCGGTGGCGGCGGGCTGGCTGGACGCGTACGTCGAGCACGGGCTGCACCGCTGGGACTGGGCCGCGGGAGCGCTGATCGCGGCGGAGGCGGGCGCGCGGGTGTGGCTGCCGGGTTCGGCGCCGGAGCTGGGCGCGGACGCGACGTACGCGGCGTCTCCGGCGATCGCGGACCCGCTGCGGAAGGTGCTGGCCGACTGCGGCGCGGCCGACGTCTGAGGCCCGCTCCGGGTCAGCAGGCGACGTCGCGGGCCGAGGCCAGCAGGGTCTGGTCGATCACCGGGGCCTGCCCGCCGGCCGACTGCTCGTTGCCGCCGCCGCCCTGGTGGGCCTTCGACCAGTCGGCGAGCTGAGTCAGGATCTGGCGGGCTTCCGCACGGGGCCGCAGGTCGCCGAAGAGGGTGCCCGTCACCAGGTCGACGCTCGCGTCCTTGCGGTTGTCCTGGACCAGCTCGGCGCACGGCACCACCAGGCTGATCGTCCGGGCCGCCGTGACGCCGTTCTCGCCGAAGCGGATCTGGCCGCGGCACTTGGCCTCGCGGCCCTCGTACGCCGGGTCGTTGGCCGGTTCGCCCGCGCCCGTGAAGCCCAGCTCCTTGAGCGCCGTCGTGGCGATGCCGCCCTGGCCGCGGCTGCCGGACGCGTTGAGCACCTTCACCGCGACCTTGTCCGGCGGCACTGGGGCGCGGTCGTCGAGCGCGGTGTGGGGGAGGGTGTTCAGCGTGACGCCCGGTGGCGGGCTGGCCGGCGGGTCGCAGCGGACGGCCTCGTCGACGTCGCCCTTGCCGACCGCCGCGTTGATCCACACGACGATCGCGCCGAGGGCCAGCACGCCGATCACGATCAGCGCCGGCAGCGGCTTGTGCTTGCGATACGGCCGCGCCCCACGGTCCCCGATGCCGTTCCCCGACGCCACCTGCCCGTCCCTTCCCGAACCCGAAACCGACCGGTGCGCACGGCACCGTCGTGGCCGATGAGCCTAGGCGCTGCGACCGCCGCGCGGCCCTCCGGGTCACCCCCGTGCCCGCCCGTGGCCCCGTGCGGCGATCGCACCACGGCGGGGACCGCCGGAGCAAGCGGACACGGGCCGCGCGTGAAGTTCTCCACCCGCGGGCAACCCGAATGGACGACAACGCGTCTTACCTGCGGGTTCCCCCTGTCGGGTGACGATTGCCGGGCAATGTCTGACTCGTTGCAGAACCGTCGCGGGCGTGAGCTACCCTTCCCGGGCTCCGGCCGCAGGACGAGGCCCAAAACGAGAGAGACCTCGGTCACTCCGGCCGTCGGGCACAAACAGCGGCCCTGGAACGTTGACCAGCGGCACGGCGGACTCACGGGCGCACCCGGGGGTCCGGGAAAACGACTACACAAGCTGATCGCAGGGGTGAGGGACACATGGCTACCGACTACGACGCTCCGCGCCGCAGCGAAGCCGACGAGCTGGCCGAAGACTCGTTGGAGGAGCTCAAGGCCCGGCGGAACGAGAACCAGTCCGGCGTCGTCGACGTCGACGAGGACGCGACCGCCGAGAACTTCGAGCTGCCGGGTGCCGACCTCTCCGGGCTTTCCGGTGAGGACATGACCGTGAAGGTGGTGCCGAAGCAGGCTGACGAGTTCACCTGCTCCGTGTGCTTCCTGGTGCACCACCGCAGCCGGCTGGCCGAGGAGAGCGGCGGACGCCTGATCTGCCGCGACTGCGCCTGAGCGCGCGGGATCTCGGACCGGGGTTCAGGGGACGAACAGACGCGACGGAGAGCCCTGAGGGACAGGGGAGGGCTCGAAGCGCGCTGGGGACAAGGGGGCCGGCCGGCAGGCCGGCCCCCTTCCACATGTCCGGGGTGTTCAGGCGCCCTTGAGCAGCTCGGCGATCCGCTCGGGGTGGCGGGTGCTGAACAGCCAGTACGGCGTCGGGTCGGCCGCGTCGGCGACGCGGACCCGCACGACCGGGCCGACCCAGCCGCGGTGCAGCACGTAGGCGGCGGGGTCGCCGTCCCGGCCGAGCGCCTTGCGCTTGGCGTCCTTGTCGAAGATCTCCACTTCGCCGGCATAGCGCAGCGGCAGGTGCGCGTCGCCGACCCACAGCTCCGGCTCGTCACCGCCGGTGACGCGGACCTTGGCCCGGCCGAGTGACAGCAGCAGCGCCACCACGACCGGCAACGCGATCACGTACGGCAGCCACGCCCGGATCCCGGGGTACCCGAGGTCGATCTCGGCCGCCAGCAGGATCGCGCCCAGCACCGGCAGCGGCCAGCCCCACCAGGGGACGTAGAGCCGCTCGGAGTGCCGGACCGCGGCACTCGCGGCCGTCTTCGCTGATTCACCCACGGGTAGAGAGTAATCTCGCCGCCCGTGTCCAGCGTTCAGGTACTCCTCTCCCGGCTCGACCCGGATGTCCCGCTGCCCGCCTACGCCCGACCGGGCGACGCGGGCGCCGATCTCGTCACGACCTCGGATATCGTCCTCGAACCCGGGGAACGCGCGGTGGTCGGCACCGGTGTCGCGATCGCGCTCCCCCCGGGGTACGCGGGGTTCGTCCACCCGCGGTCGGGCCTCGCGGCCCGGGCCGGCCTCTCGGTGGTGAACACGCCGGGCACGATCGACGCGGGGTACCGCGGGGAGATCAAGGTCTGCCTGATCAACCACGATCCGGTGCACCCGGTGAAGCTCGCGCGCGGCGACCGCATCGCCCAGCTGGTCGTGCAGCGGGTCGAGCACGCCGAGTTCGTCGAGGTCGCCGAGCTCGACGCCACCGAACGGGGCGCCGCCGGCTACGGCTCCACGGGCGGACACGCCACACTGGGAGCAGACGCGCTCGCCGCGAGCGCCGGGGCTGGGGAAGGAACGGAGAAGTAGTGGGGATTTTCGGACGCAAGCGGCGGACCGAGGGCGGGCCCGCCGGACGGCACACCGCGCCCGAGACCGACAACACGATCGAGGACGAGGCGTACGAGGACGAGGACGGCGAGCTGTCGGACGTCTCCGACGGCCCGTTCGACGTCGCGGACTTCGAGGACGACGGCGTCCCGCGGATCGACCTCGGCTCGGTGAAGGTGCCGGTGCCGGACGGGTCCCAGGTGCAGGTCGAGATGGACCCGGAGACCGGGGGCGTGCGCGCCGTGCACGTCGTCACCGAGCAGGGTCAGATCACGGTCAGCGCGTACGCCGCGCCGCGCACGGGCGGGCTGTGGCGGGAGGTCAGCACCGAGCTGGCCGACCAGCTGCGGGCCGACGGCGCGAAGGTGAACATCGGCCGCGGCGTGTGGGGCCTGGAGATCTCGGCCATCGTCGGGGACGTCTCGCTGCGCTTCGTCGGCATCGACCGGCCGCGCTGGATGCTGCGCGGGGTCATCGCCGGGCCGCAGTCGGAGGCCGCGGCCGCGGTGGAGGTGCTGCGGGAGATCGTCCGCCGCACGATCGTCGACCGCGGGGACGCGCCGATGCCGGTCCGCACGCCGCTGACCATCACGCTGCCCGACGCCGTCGCCGAGCACATCGCCCAGCAGCAGCAGGGCTGACGCCCGGGTTCGTGAAGGCCGCCTCGAGTCCGCTCGAGGCGGCCTTCACGGCTTTGCGGGGGGTGCCGCCGGGTCGCGGCGGGCCTTCAGGAAGGCGAGCACGGTCGCCCGGCCGAGGGACTCGCGATCGGCGCCGAGCGCCGTGAGCGTCGTCTCCCCGAGGGCCGCGCGGGGGAGTGCCGTGGCCCACTCCGATGCGACTTTCGTCGGGTGGATCGGGTCGTCGGTGCACGTGCCGACCCCCGCCGGGACGGCCAGCGCCGCGAGCTCAGCGAGCGTCGGCGCCGGGCGGCCCGCCGCGACGCGCAGGCCGTCGGCGAGCCCGTCGCCGTGGCGGCGCCAGGCCCGGGCCAGCTCGGCCCGCAGCCAGTCCGGCGACCCGGCCGTCTGCGCCAGCGCCCCGTCGACCCCGGAACCGGCCACCAGATCCGCGGACAGCGTCGCGGCCAGCGACGCGGGTGCTGAGCCGGGATCGCCGTTCCAGGCCGGGAGCGCGGCCAGCAGGCCCCCGCAACGGCCCCGGTTGCGCACGGCCCACTCCGCGGCCAGGTGCGCGCCGAACGAAATGCCGCCGACGAGCAGTTCGCCGTGTTCGTCCGCCAGCGCGTCCAGGGCCGCCAGGTAGCCCTCGGCGAGCGCCGCGCCCGGGGGCGGCGCCGGCGCGATGAGCGGGACGCCGAGGGCGCGCAGCGGGCCGCCGAAGACCGCGCGGACGAACACCTCGTCGGAGCCGGTGCCGGGCAGCAGCACCGCGGCGGGAACTCGGATTGCGGACGTCACGTTGCGATCTTTGCGCAAAGGCGTTCTCCTGGCGGGGACCGCAGCTACGCTGGAAACGTTCGGGCCGCAAACACCACGTCGGGGGCCCCGGAGCACAGGAGCACCTATGTCCGCCAAAGACGGCGGCTACTTCAGCCGGTTGGTTCGCAAGCTGACCAGCGACGTCGAGGATCTCGACGCCGACGAGATGTCGATGAGGTCCGGCGCCGAGGGCGCGCAGCGGGCCTGTGACTGCCGGTCCGGCGAAGAGGTCACCGTGATGGGGAGACTCCGCAGCGTGGAGCTGTGCCCGACCGACGAGGCCGCCACCCTGGAGGCGGAGCTGTTCGACGGGACGCAGGGCGTGACGCTAATCTGGCTCGGCCGCCGCCGGATCCCGGGCATCGAGCCTGGCCGGACGATCAAGGTGCGCGGCCGGATGGCCGAGCGTGCCGGCCAGAAGGTGCTGTACAACCCCTATTACGAGCTCCAGAGCCCAGTGAGTTGATCACCTATCGTGACTGATCCCGCCCCGAGCGAGAAGAAGACCGACGACGAAGAAGGGCCGCAGCCGACCCTGCTCGAGCAGATGGGCGGCGTGTCCGGCCTGGTCTACTCGTCCCTGCCGGTGATCGTGTTCGTGCTGGCCAACTCGTTCTTCGGGCTGACGGCGGCCATCTGGACCTCGATCGGCAGCGCGGTGGCGATCACCGTGCTGCGCGTGGTCCGCAAGGAGCCGCTGCAGCCGGCGATCTCCGGGTTCTTCGGCGTCGCGATCGCGGCGTTCATCGCCTACCGCACGGGGTCGGCGAAGGGGTTCTTCCTCTTCGGGATCTACGCCAGCCTGGTCTACTGCGGCGTCTTCGTGCTGTCGGTGGTGGTCCGCTGGCCGATCGCGGGTGTCGTCTGGAACATGCTCAACGGCACCGGCCAGGCGTGGCGCAAGGACAAGCCGTCCCGCTACGGCTACGACATCGCCACGCTGGCGATGGCGCTGATCTTCGCCGCCCGGTTCGTCGTGCAGCGGTGGCTCTACCAGGAGGACTACACCGGCTGGCTGGCCTTCGCGAAGATCGCGATGGGTTACCCGCTCTACGCGCTGGGCCTGCTGGTGGTCGTCTGGGCGGTGCGCCGGTCGGACAAGCGCCTCAAGGCGATGGCCGAGGACGAGCCGGAACCGGAGACCGACGCCGAGGTCGAAGCCCGGCTGCGCCAGAAGTACGCCGCTCCCGAAGCCTAGTACGCCCCCAATGTGGCCTTCGGTGCGTTCAACGCACCGAAGGCCACATTGGGGCGCTAGTAGCCCAGGGCCGTCCGGATCTCCGGCTCGACGTCCGCGGTGGCCACGAACAGCAGCTCGTCGCCCGGCTCCAGCGGGTCCTCCGGCTGCGGCACGATCACGCGGTCGCCGCGCAGGATGGTCACCAGTGCGGCGTCACGCGGCAGGGACACCGCGCTCACCGGCTTGCCGGCCAGCGGGGTCTCGGCCGGCAGCGTCAGCTCGACGAGGTTCGCGTTGCTCTGCCGGAACGTCATCAGCCGCACGAGGTCGCCGACGCTGACCGCCTCCTCGACCATCGCCGCGAGCATCCGCGGTGTCGAGACGGCGACGTCGACGCCCCAGGCGTCGGTGAACAGCCACTCGTTGGCCGGGTTGTTCACCCGCGCCACCACGCGCCGGACCGCGAACTCCGTCTTCGCGAGCAGCGAGACCACCAGGTTCGCCTTGTCGTCGCCGGTGGCGGCGATGACGACGTCGCACTGCTCGATCCCGGACTCCTCCAGGATCGACACCTCGCAGGCGTCGCCCAGCACCCAGTCGGCCTGCTCGACGGTGTGCGGCTCGAACTGGTCGGCCTCCCGCTCGATGAGCATCACCTGGTGCCGTCCGTCGATCAGCTCGGCGGCGATGGAACGGCCGACGGCGCCCGCCCCGGCAATCGCGACCCGCATCAGTCCTCGTCCTCCGGTTCGCGCTGCGCCACGCTCGTGACGTCGCTGACGGTGCCCGAGCGCGCGGCGACCCACACGCCGTCGTCGGCCTGGAGCACGGTCTTGGTGTCGGGCAGCACGGCGGTGCCGAAGCGCATGATGAACGCCACCCGCGCGCCGCTGGCCTCCTGCAGGGACCGCACGGAGTGCCCGACCCAGCTCTCGTGCAGCGGCAGCTGCAGCAGCGCGACGTTGCCCGACGGGTCGCGCCACGCCGACGCCACGCCGTCCGGCAGCAGGGTGCGCAGGAACCGGTCGGTGGTCCACGGCACGGTCGCCACCGTCGGGATGCCCAGCCGCTCGTACACGGCCGCCCGCTTGTGGTCGTAGATGCGCGCCACGACGTGCTCGATCCCGAAGTTCTCGCGGGCGACCCGCGCCGAGATGATGTTCGAGTTGTCGCCGCTGGACACCGCCGCGAACGCGCCGGCCCGTTCGATGCCCGCTTCGATCAGCACCTTGCGGTCGAACCCGACCCCGACGACCTGCTGGCCGTGGAAGTCGCTGCCGAGCCGGCGGAACGCCTGCTGGCTCTTGTCGATGACGGCCACCTCGTGGCCGAGCCGCTCCAGCGCAGCGGCCAGGGACGCGCCTACCCGGCCGCATCCCATGATCACCACGTGCACGCCCTGCCTCCTCTTCGGCGGTTAACCCGTCCGTACCTACCCCGACATGCCAGCGCCGAACCTACCGTGCCCCCCGCCGGTTAGGCTTCCGTGGTGTCGAAGTTCCCGACCGTGCTGAAACGCCTGGTCCTCGGACGTCCGTTCCGCAGTGACAGGCTCGCTCACACGCTCCTGCCGAAGCGCATCGCGCTGCCTATCTTCGCGTCCGACGCGCTCTCGAGCGTGGCGTACGCGCCCGAAGAGATCTTCCTGACGCTGAGCGTCGCCGGTCTCTCCGCCTACGCGCTGGCGCCGTGGATCGGCATCATGGTCGCCCTGGTCATGCTGGTCGTCGTCGCGTCCTACCGGCAGAACGTGCACGCGTACCCGAGCGGCGGCGGCGACTACGAGGTCGCCAACACGAACCTGGGCGGGAAGTTCGGGCTGACCGTGGCGAGCGCGCTGCTCGTCGACTACGTGCTCACCGTCGCAGTGTCCACTTCGTCCGGTGTGGCCAACATCGGGTCCGCGGTGCCGTGGGTGGCGCAGCACAAGGTGCTCGCCTCGATCGTCATCGTGGTCGTGCTGACGTCGCTGAACCTGCGCGGCATCCGGGAGTCGGGGAAGGCCTTCGCGATCCCGACATACGGGTTCATCCTGGGCATCCTGGTCATGGTCGTGTGGGGCCTGGTGCAGGCGGCCACCGGCACCGAGATGAAGGCCGAGAGCGCCGGGTTCACCTTGAACGCGGAGGGCACCTTCGCGGGAGTCGCGTACGCGTTCCTGGTGTTGCGCGCGTTCTCCTCCGGCGCGGCGGCGCTGACCGGGGTCGAGGCGATCAGCAACGGCGTCCCGGCGTTCCAGAAACCCAAGTCGAAGAACGCGGCGACGACGCTGCTGATGATGGGCCTGCTGGCAGTCACCATGCTGGTCGGCATCATCACGCTCGCCACGATCACCGACGTCAAGTTCGCCGAGGACCCGGCGGAGCAGCTCGCCGGCGCGCCCGCCGGCTACGAGCAGAAGACGATCGTCGCGCAGATCGCGCACGCGGTGTTCGCCGACTTCCCGCCGGCGTTCTACTACATCTCCTTCTCCACCGGCATCATCCTGCTGCTGGCCGCGAACACCGCGTTCAACGGCTTCCCGGTGCTGGGCTCGATCCTGGCGCAGGATCGCTACCTGCCGCGGCAGCTGCACACGCGCGGCGACCGGCTGGCGTTCTCCAACGGGATCCTGTTCCTCTCGGCCTTCGCGCTGGTGCTGATCATCGCGTTCGACGCCGAGGTCACCCGGCTGATCCAGCTCTACATCGTGGGCGTGTTCGTGTCGTTCACGGTGAGCCAGGCCGGCATGATCCGGCACTGGAACCGGTTGCTGAGCAAGGAAACCGACCCGGCCAAGCGGCGGCGGATGCGGCGCTCGCAGACGGTCAACGCGGTCGGCCTGACCATGACCGGCGTCGTGCTGGTGATCGTGCTGATCACCAAGTTCCTGCTCGGCGCGTGGATCGCGATCGCGGCGATGATCGCGATCTTCGTGCTGATGACGGCGATCCGGAAGCACTACGACCGCGTCGCCGACGAGCTGAAGGAGCTCGGCGACACCCCGACCGTGCTGCCCTCGCGCAACCACGCGATCGTGCTGGTGTCCAAACTGCACCGGCCGACCCTGCGCGCGCTGGCCTACGCCAAGGCGATGCGCCCGGACGTCCTCGAGGCCGTGACGGTCAATGTGGACGACGCGGACACCCGCCGGCTCACCGCCGAGTGGGAGGCGCACAAGTTCAAGGTGCCGCTGAAGGTCGTCGAATCGCCCTACCGCGAAATCACGAAGCCGGTCCTGGACTACGTGAAGCGCGTGCGTGGTGACAACCCGCGCAACGTCGTGACGGTGTTCATCCCGGAGTATGTGGTCGGTCACTGGTGGGAGCAGGTGCTGCACAACCAGAGCGCGCTGCGGCTCAAGGGCCGCCTGCTGTTCCAGCCGGGTGTCATCGTGGCGAGCGTGCCGTGGCAGCTGGAGTCCTCGGCCAAGGCGGCCGCGCGCGTGCGCAACGAACGGCCCGCGGCGGGCGACGTCCGCCGGGGCTTCTCGCCCAACGGGAAGTCCGTGGCCACCCCCAAGCCCAAGGAGCCGGCCGAATGACCAGCTGGCTGGGACGCGTCCTCGAGGTGGAGGTCGGCGCGGTGGCGCACGGCGGCCACTGCGTGGCCCGCGCGGAGGGCCGGGTCGTGTTCGTCCGGCACGCGCTGCCGGGCGAGCAGGTCCGCGTCGAGGTGACCGAGGACAACGGCGGTTCCTTCTGCCGCGGCGACGCGATCGAGGTGCTTTCGGCCTCGGAGTTCCGGGTGGAGCCGCCGTGCCCGCTCGCCGTGCCGGGCGGCTGCGGCGGCTGCGACTGGCAGCACGCGGCCCCGGCGCACCAGCGTTCACTGAAGGCATCGGTGGTGGCGGAGCAGCTCCGGCGGCTGGCCGGCATCGAGCGTGACGTCGTCGTGGAGGAGCTGGACGGCGGCCCGCTGGACTGGCGCAGCCGCGTCCGCCTGGTCGCCGACGGCGACGGGCGCGCCGGACTGCGCGCGCACCACAGCCACCGCGTGGTGGCGTTGGAGGACTGCCCGATCGCGGTGCCGGGCGAGCTCGACGACGTCCTCGCGCGGCGCTGGCGGCCGGGCAGCGAGCTGGAGGTCACCAGCGACGGTGACGGCGGGGTCCACGTGCGGGAGCTGTCGACGGTGCGCGGCAAGGTCCGCGCCCGCCAGCTGGCCGGCGGCGTGGCCGTGCAGCACGCGGCGGGCCGCGACTGGCGCCTCGACGCGCACGGCTTCTGGCAGGTCCACCCGGCGGCGGCGTCGACGCTGGCCTCCGTCGTGGCGAAGTGGGCGGAGGCGCCTGCCGGCGGCTCGGCGTGGGACCTCTACGCCGGGGTCGGGCTGTTCGCGTCGGTGCTGGCCGGGCAGGTCGGCCCGGCCGGCCGGGTCCTGGCGGTGGAGTCCGGCCGCCGCGCGGTCGCCGACGGCGAGCGGAACCTGGCGGACCTCCCGCAGGTGTCGTGGCAGGCCGGGCGCGTCGAGCACGTGCTGGCGTCGGCGGCGAAGCCGGTGGACGTCGTGGTGCTGGACCCGCCGCGCAAGGGTGCGGGCAAGGCGGTGGTGGAGTCCATCGTGGCCGGCCAGCCGGACCGGATCGTGTACGTGGCCTGCGACCCGGCGGCTTTGGCCCGCGACGTGGCGTTCTTCGGCGCGCACGGGTACGCGCTGACCGACCTCCGCGCGTTCGACGCCTTCCCGATGACCCACCACGTGGAGTGCGTGGCGCTGCTGTCCTGAGGTCGCCGGTGGTGGCGCGCCAGACTGCTGCGCACCTCGGCCGAGCGGGCGCGGCTGCCTGGCGCCCGCGTGTACGGCGGCTTGGGCTCCGGTGCTTGCCTTGGCTGCCCGCGCCGCTTCGGGCCTGCGGGGGTCGGCAGGCCGGGCGTGCCTTGCTGGCGTGCCCGCGCGGTATCGAGCCTGCGGGGATCGGCGGGCCGGGCGTGCCTTGCTGGCGTGCCCGCGCGGTATCGAGCCTGCGGGGATCGGCAGGCCGGGCGTGCCTTGCTCGGCGTGCTCGCGCCGGCCTGACCGCCGCGCGCTGCCGCAACCCCGCCCCGCGCGTCAGGTGGCCCGTTTCGCCGCGAAGGCGGCCGCCAGGCCCGTGGCCGTCATCGCCACCCCGGACACCAGCAGCACCCACGCGCCCGCGCCCGGGACGATGCGGGCCGCCGGCTGGATGCGGGTCACCCCCGGGAGCGTCACCACCAGGTGGCGCAGCACCACGCCCGTCACCACCAGGCCCGGCAGGCACGCCAGCGCCAGCGGCTCGTCCTGGTGGCGGGCGAACGTCAGGTACGCCAGCGTCGCCGCGATCAGGACCGCCGCCGCGCAGACCAGGCGCAGGCCCAGCGCCAGCTCCGGGTCGGGGGTGCCCGGGGGCAGCACACCCGGGTACTCGGCCGTGCGCAGCGTGAGGCCCGCGATCACCCCGAGCGCGGCCGCGCCCACCACCACCGCCCGCGGCCCCCGGAAGTGCGTCACGCCAGGCAGCATAGGACGCGGGAAACGGCTTTCCGATCACCTTTTCCGCGTTGGGCCGTTCGGTCGATCCCGATCGGGGGACACGCTCAGCCGGCGAACCAGTGCTGCGGCCCCGGGCGGAGGTTCTGGTAGACGTGCTTCGTCTCGGTGTACTCGGCCAGCCCCGACGGCCCCAGCTCGCGGCCGAACCCGGACTGCTTGTACCCGCCCCACTCGGCCTGCGGCAGGTACGGGTGGAAGTCGTTGATCCACACCGTGCCGTGGCGCAGCCGCCCGGCCACGCGCTGGGCGCGCCCCGCGTCCTGCGTGAACACCGCTCCGGCCAGGCCGTAGTGGGTGTCGTTGGCGATGCGGACGGCGTCGTCCTCATCGGTGAAGGTCTCGACCGTCAGGACCGGCCCGAACGACTCTTCGCGCACCGCCGACGACCCCTGTTGCACCTGGTCCAGGATGGTCGGCAGGTAGTAGAAGCCGTCGGCCAGCGCCGGGTCGTCCGGCCGGCGGCCGCCCGTCCGGAGCACCGCGCCCTCGGCCAGCGCCGTGGCCACGTAGTCCTCGACCTTCGCCCGGTGCGCCGCCGAGATCAGCGGCCCGGTCTCGGCGCGCTCGTCGAACGGCCCGCCCAGCCGGATCCGCTCGGCCCGGCGCACCAGCTCGTCGACGAACTCGTCGTGCCACTCGCGCTGCACGATCAGCCGCGTGCCCGCCGAGCACACCTGGCCCGAGTGCAGGAACACCGCCGTCAGCGCGTAGTCGACCGCCGTCTCGAAATCGGCGTCGGCGAAGACCACGTTCGGGTTCTTCCCGCCCAGCTCCAGGGCCACTTTTTTGACCGTCGCGGCCGCCGAGGCGGCGATCACCTTCCCGGTCGCCAGCCCGCCGGTGAACGACACGAGGTCGACGTCCGGGTGCGCGGCCAGCGGCGCCCCGGCCTCGGCGCCCGCGCCGAGCACCAGGTTCGCGACGCCCGGCGGCAGGCCCGCCTCGGTCAGCAGCTTGAGGAACAGGATCGCCGTGTGCGGGGTCAGCTCGCTCGGCTTGAGCACGAACGTGTTGCCCGCGGCCAGCGCCGGTGCGATCTTCCACACGGTCTGCAACAGCGGGTAGTTCCACGGCGTGATCAGCCCGCAGACGCCGACCGGCTCGTGCACGATCCGGCTGAAGGCGTCCGGGTTGCCGGTGTCGACGACGCGGCCGGCGTCCTGCGCCGCGAGCTTGCCGAAGTAGCGCAGGCAGGCCGCGATGTCGGCCATGTCGTAGCGGCTCTCGACCAGGCGCTTGCCGGTGTCGAGCGACTCGGCGCGGGCGAACGCCTCCGCGTCGCGGTCGAGCAGGTCCGCGGTGCGCAGCAGCAGGTCACCGCGCAGGTGCGCGGGCGTGCCGGGCCACGGGCCGGTGTCGAACGCCCGCCGCGCGGCCGCGATGGCGGCCTCGGTGTCCTTCGCGGTGCCCTCGGCGACCGTCGCGACCAGGGAGCCGTCGGCCGGGCAGCGGATCTCGCGGCGCCCGCCGCCGAGCGCGTCCACCCATTCGCCGCCGATGCAGAAGTCCGCCATGCGCCCCATTCTCGTGGCCACGCCGCGTGACCGCCACAGCACGGCGGGGAGACGGAGTTCACCCCGCGTGATGACGGGTGGTCGCGCTCCGCCTGTGACGCCGGACGCGGCGGGCGGAACCACCCTGGCGGGTCTCCGTAGACTGGCCGGAACGTGGGTGGGCCCGAACGAGTGAGGTGGAGACGAGTGACGATGCTGAAGTCCGTCGCCGGACCGGCGGATCTGAAGCGCATGAGTGTCGAGGACCTCGGCGAACTGGCCGCCGAGATTCGGGACTTCCTCGTCGACAAGGTCCGCCGCGCCGGCGGGCACCTGGGGCCGAACCTCGGTGTGGTCGAGCTGACGCTGGCCCTGCACCGCGTGTTCGACTCGCCACGCGACGCGATCGTCTGGGACGTCGGGCACCAGGCCTACGTGCACAAGATCGTCACCGGCCGCGCCGACGGCTTCAGCCTGCTGCGCCAGACCGGCGGGGTCACCGGGTACCCGTCGCGCGCCGAAAGCGAGCACGACTGGGTCGAGAGCAGCCACGCCTCGTCCGCGCTGTCCTATGTGGACGGCCTGGCGAAGGCGTTCGCGCTGGACGGCGGCGAGCGGCACGCCGTCGCCGTCGTCGGGGACGGCGCGCTCACCGGCGGCATGTGCTGGGAGGCGCTCAACAACATCGCCGCGCACCGCGACCGCCCGGTCGTCATCGTCATCAACGACAACGGCCGCTCCTATTCGCCGACCATCGGCGGCCTGGCCGACCACCTCGCGGCGCTGCGCCTGCAGCCGGGGTACGAGCGGCTGCTCGACGGCGGCCGCGAGATCCTCCGGCACACCCCGGTCGTCGGCCGGCCGATCTACGCCGCGCTGCACGCCGCGAAGGCCGGGCTGAAGGACGCCCTGAGCCCGCAGGCGATGTTCTCCGACCTCGGCCTGAAGTACCTCGGCCCGGTCGACGGCCACGACCAGGTCGCGCTGGAGAAGGCCCTGCTGAGCGCGAAGACGTTCGGCGGCGCGGTGATCGTGCACGTCGTCACCGAGAAGGGGCACGGGTACGCGCCCGCGGTCAACAACGAGCACGACCAGATGCACCAGACCGACCCGATCGACCCGGAGACCGGGCTGCCGCCGGTGAAGGGGCCGAGCTGGACCGGTGTTTTCGGTGACGAGCTGGCGAAGATCGGTGCCGAGCGGGAAGACGTCGTCGCGATCACCGCGGCGATGTTGCGGTCGACCGGGTTGGACAAGTTCGCGGAGGCTTTTCCCGAGCGGTGGTATGACGTGGGTATCGCCGAGCAGCACGCGGTGACGTCGGCTGCCGGGTTGGCCATGGGTGGGTTGCATCCGGTTGTGGCGATCTACTCGACTTTTCTCAACCGGGCTTTTGACCAGGTGCTGATGGATGTCGCGCTGCACCGCCTGCCCGTGACGTTGGTGCTGGACCGGGCCGGGATCACCGGGCCGGACGGGCCGAGCCACCACGGCATGTGGGACCTGTCGCTGCTGGGCATGGTTCCGGGGATGCGGGTTGCCGCGCCGCGGGATCCTGCTTCGTTGCGGGAAGAGCTGCGGGAGGCCGTGGCCATCTCGGACGGTCCTTCCGCGCTGCGGTTCTCCAAGGGCAAGGTCGGTGCGGATGTCGCTGCCGTCGAGCGGCTGGGCACGGTCGACGTGCTGCGCCGTCCCGTCGATGCGGCCGACGTGCTGCTGGTGACGGTCGGTCCGTTCGCGACGCTCGGGCTGGCTGCCGCCGATCGGCTCGCCGACCAGGGGATCGGGGTCACCGTCGTCGACCCGCGGTGGGTGCTGCCGGTGCCGGCCGAGCTGGTGGCGCTGGCGTCCCAGCACAAGCTTGTCGTGACTGTGGAGGACAGTGGCCGGCACGGGGGGTTCGGTTCCGCTCTGGCCGCGATGTTCCGGGATGCCGAGTGTGATGTGCCCTTGCGGGACTTGGCTGTGCCGCAGGCTTTCCATGATCTGGGGAGCCGGGACGAGGTCTTGGGGCGCATCGGGCTGACGGCTCAGGATGTCGCTCGGCGGGTTACTGAATGGGCTTCGCGGCTGGGCTCGGTTTCGGAACCCGAGAAGAAGGACGCGAACCGCGGCTGAGGCTTCTGCCGCGGTTTAACGATTGTCCTCGCCGGACCGGCAGGCTCTGGGATGACCTCTCTCTTCTCGCTGGTGGTCATCCCGTCGCCTGATTGAGGCCTATCACTTTGAGCCAGGCCCGCAAGCTTGGGTTGTTCTCTCGCCTTTTTGTTGTGGGTTGCGGGCCTGGCTCAAAGTGATTTTTGCGGCCTCAGGCGACGGGATGACCACCAGCTCAGGCCTTCGTGGGCAGGGCCTCTGCTTCCGCGGCTGTTCGTCGTGCCTCGGCGAAGACCTCCGGGGGCTCCGGGAACAGCTTTACCAGTGCCGGGTAGGCCACTGCTGCCGTTGTCAATGTCACCAGCAGGCTGATGTCCACTCCTCCGGCTATGTCTCGTAGTGGTCCTGTGATCATCGGGGTGTTCGCGCAGAGCAACCCCAGTGTTGTTGCTGGGATCCAGGCTGCCATTGCCCGCCAGTTCACCCCTCGGGTGAACCAGTAGCGGCCGCCTTGGCGGCCCTCGTTGAACACCTGCAAGTCCGCTACGTCGTAGAACCCACGGCGCTGGACGAAACCGATCATCATGATCACCATCCACGGGGACGTGCACAGCACGATCAGCGTGGCGAACGTGTTGATGCTCGACACCATGTCCAGTGCGAAGTTGCCGACGAAGATGAATGCCACGCTCAGGGTGCCGATCACCAAGGTCGCCTGTACCCGTGAGAGCCGGGGGAAGATCGAGCTGAAGTCGAGGCCCGTTCCGTACAACGATGTTGTTCCCGTGGACAGGCCGCCGATCAGGGCCACCACTATCAGGGGGATTGCGTACCAGAGCGGGGAAATCGCCGTCAGGCCCGTGATGTAGTCCGCCGGGTCGGCTACCAGGGTTGCCGTTGCGATGCCGAAGCCGAACGGGAGGAGCGTTGCCACCTGGGCCAGGAACGGCGCCGTCAGCAGGGCGCGCTTTCGGTAGCTGTTCGGGATGTAGCGGGACCAGTCGCCGAGGAATGCTCCGAACGAGATCGGGTTGGCCAACGCCGTCAGGGCCGCCAAGGTGAACGTCGGCCAGAACGTGCCCAGCGCGTACGTGCCCGTGCCCGCGTAACCCGGGTCGAACGAGCCGCCGTACGCGAGGATTCCCAGCACCATGATCACCGTGCCGAGGACCACCGCTATCCGGTTCACCAGCAGCATGAAACGGTAGCCGTAGATGCAGACCACCAGTGTTGCCAGCGCGATCAGGCCGTAGGCGACCGCTCGCAGTGCCGCGCCGCCGTCGAAGCCGAACAGTCGCTGTGCTGCTCCTGCCACCGCGTCGCCGCTTACCCAGACCGAGATCGCGAAGAACGTTATCGCTGTCAGGAGCGAGAGGAACGATCCGACGCAGCGCCCGACCACCCCGAAGTGGGCGCCGGACGAGACCGCGTTGTTCGTCCTCGTGCGGGGGCCGAACAGAGCCATCGGGGCCAGGACCAGGCCGCCGACGACCACGCCGAGGGCCGTTGCCAGGAGTGCGTCGCGGAAGCTCAGGCCGTAGGCGATCGGGAGTGTTCCCAGGATGATCGTGGCGAACGTGTTCGCTCCGCCGAATGCGAGCCGGAACAGGTCGCGGGGGCGGGATGTCTGGTCGGCTGGGGGGATCGGTGCTATTCCGTGGTGCTCGACCTTCGTCACACGATCGGTCATGCGAACCTCGTCATCACGTGCTTGACGCGCGTGTACTCGGCGAAGGCGTACGCCGAAAGGTCCTTTCCGTGGCCGGAATGGCCGAAGCCGCCGTGGGGCATCTCGGCGGCCAATGGCCCGTGCGTGTTGACCCACACGCAGCCGAAGTCCAGCTCCGCCGACACGCGGGCGGCGATCGCGAGGTCCCGGGTCCAGATCGAGGACGCCAGGCCGTACGGGACGCCGTTGGCCAGCGCGACACCCTCGTCTTCGTCCGAAAAGGACTGGACCGTGATCACCGGGCCGAAGATTTCCTCCTGGACGATCTCGTCGTCCTGGCGCAGGCCCGAAACCACGGTGGGGGCGAAGTAGAACCCGGCGTCGCCGTGCCGGTTTCCGCCCGTCTCGATGCGTGCGTGGGCCGGGAGGCGCTCGATCAGGCCCTGGACGCGGGAGAACTGCGCCGCGCTGTTGAGCGGGCCGAAGTCGACGGCCGGTGTCTGCGCCGCCGCCACCTTGGTCAGCTCGCGGACGAAGTCGTCGTGGATCGACCGGTGGACCAGGACCCGGCTGCCCGCCGTGCAGTCCTGGCCGGCGTTGTAGAACGCCGCGCCCACGATGCCCTCCGCCGTCGACGCCAGGTCGACGTCGGGGAAGACCAGCAGAGGTGCGTTGCCGCCCAGCTCCAGGTGGGTGCGCTTGAGGTCGGCCGCCGCGACCGTTGCGACGTCGATGCCCGCGCGGGTGGACCCCGTGATCGAGACCAGCTCGGTGACCGGGTGGCGGACCAGGGCACGGCCGGTGTCGCGGTCGCCGCACAGGACCGTGAACGCGCCCTCCGGCAGGAACTCCGCGGCGACCTCGGCCAGCAGCACGGCCGTCGACGGCGTGGTCTCGGCGGGCTTGAGCACCACCGTGTTGCCCGCGGCCAGGGCCGGCGCGATCTTCCAGACCGCCATCATCAGCGGGTAGTTCCACGGCGCGATCTGCGCGCAGACGCCGACCGGCTCGCGGCGGATCACCGACGTGTGGCCGGGCAGGTACTCCCCGGCCGCGGTGCCCTCCAGCTGCCGCGCCGCCCCCGCGAAGAACCGCAGCGCGCTGACGCACTCCGGGATCTCCTCGTCCAGGACAACCGACCGGATCTTGCCGGTTTCGCGGACTTCCAGGTCGGCGAACTCCCCGGCACGCGCCTCGAGTGCGTCGGCGATCTTCAGCAGCGCGAGCTGCCGCTGGGCCGGAGTGCTGCGACGCCATTCGCGGAACGCCTTCTCGGCTGCCTTCATCGCCGCGTCCACATCGGACTGCGAGGCGATCGCGCGGGTGCCGAACACCTCGCCGGTCGCCGGGTTGGTCAGGTCGAGCGTCATGCCTTCTCCAGGTGGGTCGGCGCGAACATCTTCAGCAGGGCGGGCAGGACCACCACGGACGGCCCCGGCGTGCGCAGCGCGGCGGCGACGTCGGCGCCAACTGTGTCCAAAGTGGACAGCGTGGCCGGAACGCCGAACGAACCGGCCAGCGCCACGAAGTCGGGGCGCGCCAGCTCGGTGGCCGTCGACTGGCCGAACGTGTCGGTGAGGTACTCGCGCAGGATGCCGTAACCGCCGTCGTCGACGATCAGCCACGTGACGTCCAGGTTGTGCTGCACCGCGGTGGCCAGCTCGGCGACGCCGTACATCGCGCCGCCGTCGCCGGACACGGCGAGCGCCGGGCCGCCGGCGGCCGCGCCGCCGAGCGCGCCGGGCAGGCCGTACCCGAGGCCGCCCGCGCCCTGTGCGGTGTGGATCGGCGCGCCCTCGGGGTTCCAGGCCGACCAGGCCCAGTACGCGGCGATCGTCATGTCCCAGTACGTGTGCGTGCCCGGCGGGACGGCTGCGCGGACGTCGTCGACGAACTTCCGCTCCACGGCCAGGTCCTGGCCGTCCAACCGCGACTCGACCCGGTCCAGAAGGCCGGCGACGGCGGCTTCCGCACGGCCGTCGGACGGGCGCATCGGCACCCACTCCAGCAGCGCCTGCAGCGTGAGCCGGACGTCGGCGTGGATGCCCAGGCCGGGGTAGTTCGACTCCAGCTTGCCGAGGTCGGCCTCGACCTGGATGACGCGGCCACGTGGGGCGAACTCGCGGTAGTTGCTGGAGAGCTCGCCGAGCCCGGACCCCAGCACCAGCAGGACGTCGGCGTTCGCCAGGAACTCCGTGGTGTGCCAGTCCTCCAGCCACGACCGCCCGGACAGCTCGTGGTCCCAGCCGAAGACACCCTTGCCGCCGAAGGTCGAGATCACCGGGGCGCGCAGGGCCTCGGCCAGCGCCTTCAGCTCGGCGTGCGCGCCGGACCGCAGCGCGCCACCGCCGGCGAGGATGACCGGGTTCGCCGCCGCGCCCAGCAGCTGAGCCGCTTCGGTGACCAGCTCCGGCAGCGGCTCCAAGACCGGGGGAGCGGCCGACACCGACGTGATCGGCGGAAGCCCGGCCGGGCCGAGCAGGACGTCCTGGGGGATCTCGACCCACACCGGGCCGTACGGCGCGGTCGCGGCCGACGTCCAGGCTTCACGCAGCGCGGACGGGATCTGGCTCGCGCGGCGCACGACGTGCACCGACTTCACGACGCCCGAGAAGCTCGCCTGCTGGTCGGGCAGCTCGTGCAGGTACCCGTGGCGGCCGCCGCCGAGCCCGGCGACCGGGATCTGGCTGGAGATCCCGAGCACCGGCACCGACGCCGCGCGGGACTCCTGCAGGGAAGCCAGCGTCAGCAGCGCGCCCGGGCCGGTGGAGACGATCAGCGGCGTCACCGGCACCGGGCCGTCCGGGTTGGCCGCGAGCCGCGCGCGGGCGTGCCCATCGGCGGCGAAAGCCAGGTTGTTCTCGACGCGTGAGCTGACCACGCGCACGTCGTCGGCGCGCCGCAGCGCCTCGAACAGGCCCAGCGCGTGCTGGCCCGGCAGGCCGAAGACCGTGTCGGCGCCCAGGGCGCGCAGGGTTTCGACGACGACGTCGCCGCCGATGCGTTCGGTGTCCGTCATGCGCTCTTCCCCAAGGTCAGCAGGCTCACCAGGTCGTAGGCGACGTGGGAGGCCGCGATGGCGGTGATCTCGGCGTGGTCGTAAGCGGGCGCCAGCTCGACGACGTCGGCCCCGACGAGGTTCAGGTCGCGCAGGCCGCGCAGGATCTCCAGCAGCTCGCGGCTGGTCATCCCGCCGGCTTCCGGGGTGCCGGTGCCCGGCGCGTGGGCCGGGTCGAGGACGTCGATGTCGACCGAGACGTACAGCGGCCGGTCGCCGATCCGCTGCCGCAGCGCGTCGACGGTCTCGGTGACGCCGCGCCGCATGACGTCGCCGGAGGTGACGATGCCGAAGCCGAGGCGGCGGTCCTCTTCGAGGTCCCGCTTGCCGTACAGCGGCCCGCGCGTCCCGACGTGTGAAAGCGCGCTCGTGTCGAGGATCCCTTCCTCCGACGCGCGCCGGAACGGGGTGCCGTGGGTGTACGGCTCGCCGAAGTAGGTGTCCCAGGTGTCGAGGTGCGCGTCGAAGTGCAGCAGGGCAACGGGTCCGTGCCGCTTCGCCGCGGCCCGCAGCAGCGGCAGCGCGATCGTGTGGTCACCGCCGACGGTCACCAGCCGCGTCCCGTTCGCCTGCAGCGCTTCGGCTTCCTGCTGGAGCGTTTCGATCGCCTCCCCGATGTCGAACGGGTTGACCGCGACGTCGCCGGCGTCGACCACCTGGCGTTCGGCGAACGGCGAGACGTCCAGCTCGGGGTGGTACGGCCGCAGCAGGCGGCTCGCCTCGCGGACCGCGGCCGGGCCGAACCGCGCGCCGGGCCGGTAGGAGACCCCGGAGTCGAAGGGCACCCCGACCACGGCGACGTCGGCGTGCTCGACCTGGTCGAGCCGGGGCAGCCGCGCGAAGGTCGCGAAGCCGGCGAAGCGGGGAACCCGTGACGAATCGAGGGGTCCGATGTTAGGCACTGGTGGGCTCCTGTTCCCGGGTCGGGGTCGGGGTGTCTTCGCCGGCCAGGCGGCGGGTCCAGATGCCGAGGATCGAGTCGGCCGTGCGGGGCGTGGCGAAGCTGACGGCCAGGTAGACCACCAGGCTCGCGCCGAGTCCCCAGTAGATCGGCGTGTTGGCGTCGACGCCGTCGATGATCATGAAGGCGACCACGAACACGGTGCCGGCGACCATCGACGCGTACGCGCCCTGCCGGGTGCCGCGCTTCCAGAACAGCGCGCCGACGATCGCCACCAGCAGGCCGCCGACCAGGATGTCGTAGGCGATGGTGAGCGCGTTGACGACGTCGTCGACGATCATCGCGATGCCGATCGCGAGCAGCCCGAGGACCAGCGTGGCGATCCGGTTCCGGCTGAGCTCGCCGCCCTTCTTCAGGCCCACCTTCGTCAGCAGGTCCGACGTCGTGGTCGTCGAGCACGCGATGAGCGCGCCGCTGGCCGTCGACATCATCGCCGACAGCGCGGCGGCCAGCACCAGGCCGCGGACGCCGGTCGGCAGCAGCCGTTCGACGATCGTCGCGAACGCGTCCTGCGCGCTGGCGAGGTCCGGGTACAGCGTGTGCGCCGCGGTGCCGATCAGCGCGCCGGCCAGGCCGTAGACCAGGCAGTAGACGCCGGAGGTGATGCCGCCGGACGTCGCGATCGCGGGGGTGCGGGCGGTGAAGACGCGCTGCCAGATGTCCTGGCCGATCAGCAGGCCGAAGGTGTAGATGACGAAGTAGGTGATGATCGTGTCGGTGCCGATCGAGGTGAAGCTGAAGAAGCTCGCGTCGAGCTTTTCGCTCATGCCTTCGAAGCCACCCGCGGAGCTGATCGCGACCGGCAGCAGGATCGCCAGGATGCCGATGGTCTTGATGACGAACTGGGCGATGTCGGTGAGCGTGATCGACCACATGCCGCCGAGCACCGAGTAGAGCACCACGATCGAGCCGCCGATCGCGATCCCGGCCCAGTTCGGCAGGTCGAACAGCACCTTGAAGATGGACGCGAACGCCAACGTCGAGGTCACGGTCAGCATCAGCGTGTAGCCCCACATGACCACGCCGGACACCGCGCTGGTGCGGCCGCCGTAGCGCAGGTCGAGCATCTCGCCGACGGTGTAGACCTTCAGCTTCACCAGCCGGCGCGCGAACAGCGCGTGCAGCACCAGGATGCCGACGCCGATGCTGACGACCAGCCACATCCCGGAGAGGCCGTAGGTGTAGCCGAGCTTCACGCCGCCGACGGTGGACGCGCCGCCGAGCACGACGGCCGACATCGTGCCGGAGTACATGAACCAGCCCAGCCGCCGCCCGGCGACGAGGTAGTCGGACTTCGTCTTGGCGAGCCGGAGGCCGTACCAGCCGACCCCGAGCATGCCCGCGATGTAGAGCGCGATCACGGCGTAGTCCCCGGTCACGGCTTACCTCCGATTCCATCTTTTAGGCTGTAAAAAACACAGCTGTGTGCTGGTGGTGTTCGGGCCACCGTAGGTTCGCGCGCGGGCCGGTGTGGATGGGACAATGCATCCCATTGTCAAGGCTCGCGAGGATGAAATGACCCAGACCTTGGATCCACCGGCCAGTGAGGTGACTGTCCCGTTACGGGCCGTCGTCGGCAACCGGGAGCTGGCGCTGGACGTCGTCCGCGAAACCCTGCGGCCGGGCGCGCTGGACGCGCCGGTGCGCTGGGCGCACGTCAGCGAGCTGCGCGACCCCGCGCCGTACCTGGTCGGCGCCGAGCTGATCCTCACCGCCGGGGTGAACCTTCCGGCCGAGGTCGACACCTACGTCCGCGGCCTGCGGGACGCCGGGGTGACGGCGCTGGGGTTCGGCCTCACCCCGACGGTGTTCGAGACACTGCCGGAAGGCCTGCGCGAGGCGTGCGTGCGGCACGGGCTGCCGCTGCTGGTGGTGCCGTCGCGGACGCCGTTCCTCGCCGTCAACCGGGCGGTGTCGGTCGCGCTGACCGAGGCGGGGCAGCGAGAGCAGCGGCGGATCACCGCGGCGCGCGAGGCGCTGACCCGCGCCGCCGGTGGTGGGCTGGGTTCGCTGACCTCGTCACTGGCGGACCAGCTGCGGTCGTGGGTCGCGCTCGTCGGCGCCGGGGACGTGCTGGCGTCGGCGCACGACGCGCCGTCGCCGTTGCCGCCCGAGGTGCGGGAGCTGGTGGCGACCGTGCGCGCGGGCAGCGGGATCCGGAGCGCGACCACCGAGGTCGACGGCGGGTTCGTCGTCGTGCAGCCGGTGTATCCGCAGGCGACGGCGTCCCACTTGGTCGTGGTCGGCCGCGCCCGGCGGTTCGACGGCGCCGACCGGGCGATCCTCGCGGTCGGCGCGGCCCTGCTCGGCCTGGTCGGCCGCGCGGGCTCGGACACGGCCGAGCTCGGCGCGGCGGCGACCGGCCTGCTCCTCGGCCGGACGTCGGCCCGCGGGGTGGCCCGGGCCCTGCTCGGCTCGGGGGTCGGCCGGCTGGTCGCCGGGACGCCGCACCGCCGTGGTCCCGGCGAGGTGGCCCAACGCCCGGACTGGCTGCGCGCCCGCCTCGACACGCCGCTGGTGGACGTCCGCCCGGGGCCGTCGTTCGTCGCGATCGCGGGGGCGCCGCCGTCCCCCGAGCTGCTGGAGGACCTGCGCGCGGCCGGCTGGCTGACGGCGGTGGGGTCGCCGGTCGAGGCCGAGCGGCTGGCCGACGGTCTGGCCGAGGTGGAGCTGCTGCTTTCGCGGGCCCGGGTGCTGGGCCGCCCGGTGCTCGCCGGCGGCGGGGCCCTGGACTTCGACGCGGTGGTGCCCCCGGGCGCCTCCCGCGAGTTCGCGGCGAAGGCGCTGGAACCGCTGGTGGCGCTGGACCGCGCGGGCGACCGCGAGCTGGTCCGCACGCTGCGGACGTGGCTGGCCCACCACGGCGGCTGGGAACCGGCGGCGATCGAGCTGGGCGTGCACCGCAACAGCGTCCGGCACCGGATCGCGCAGGTGGAACGGGCGCTGGGGGTGGATCTGGCGGACCCGGAGGTCCGGATGCGGCTGTGGTTCGCGCTGCGGTGGGCCTGACCGGAACAAGCCTCAGTCCTTAAAGGGCACTCTCAGGAAAATATGGGATTGTGGTGCGGTGCGAGTTTTGGTAGTCGAGGACGAAGAACCCCTGGCCGACGCGATCGCCCGTGGCCTGCGCCGCGAAGGTATGGCGGTGGACGTCGCGCTCACCGGGGACGACGGCCACGAGAAGGCGGCTGTCACGCGGTACGACGTCGTGTTGCTGGACCGGGACCTGCCCGGGATGTCCGGGGACGAGCTGTGCCGGGAGATCGTCGCGTCCGGGGAGCTGACCCGGGTGCTGATGCTGACCGCCAGCAGCTCGGTCTCCGACCGGGTCGAGGGGCTGTCGCTCGGCGCCGACGACTACCTCGCGAAGCCGTTCGCCTTTCCCGAGCTGGTCGCGCGGGTGCGGGCGCTGGGCCGGCGGGCCACGCCGGCCGCGCCGCCGCTGCTGACGGCCGGGGACGTCGAGCTCGACCCGGCGAAGCGCACCGTGCGCCGCGCGAGCGGGCCGGTCGAGCTGACGCGCAAGGAGTTCGGCGTGCTCGAGGTGCTGCTCTCGGCCGCCGGTTCGGTGGTCAGCAGCGAGGAGCTGCTCGAGCGGGTGTGGGACGAGAACGCCGACCCGTTCACCACGACCGTCCGGGTCACCGTCATGACGCTGCGCAAGAAGCTCGGCGAGCCGGGGATCATCGAGACCGTGGTCGGCTCCGGGTACCGGGTGCCGGAGCCCGGCGCGCCGCAGCGCGCGTGAACCTGCCGGGCACCCGCAGCCTCCGCGCCCGGATCACCCTGCTGGCGACCGTGCTGGTCGCCGCCGTCAGCCTGCTGCTGCTCTGGCTGGCCTGGACGCTGGTGCGGGACTCGCTCGACGCCGTCCCGCAGATGCCGCCGGGCAGCACGGTGGTCGTCGACGGCGTCCAGGTCGACGCGTCCACGCTCGCCGAACACCTGCGTGTGCACGCCCGCAACCGGATGCTGCTCTTCGGCTCGATCGCGTTCCTGCTGGTGGTGGCGGCCGCGGCGATCCTCGCCTGGACGTTCACCTCGCGCGTGCTGCTGCCGCTGCGCGAGATCACCGGCACGGCCCGGCGGCTCTCGGTCGAGTCGATGGGGGAGCGGATCGGCGGGGTCCGCTCCCGTGACGAGCTCGCCGAGCTGGCCGGCACGTTCGACGACATGCTCGACCGGCTCCAGGCCGCGTTCGACGCGCAACGCCACTTCGTCGCGAACGCGAGCCACGAGCTGCGGACGCCGTTGTCGGTGATCCGCACCGAGCTCGACGTCACCCTCGCCGACGACGAGGCCGACGAGGCCGAGCTGCGGCGGATGGGCGGCGTGGTCCGGGACGCCACCGAGCGCGCCGGGCAGCTGGTCAACTCGCTGCTGCTGCTGGCCCGCACCGACGGCGCCGGCCTCGGGGTGCGCGAGCCGGTCGACCTCGCGGCGGTGGTCGACCGCGCCTGGCGGGCCGTCCGCGCCGAGGCCGGGCACCGCGGCATCCAGGCGAAGTTCGCCGTGGCGCCCGCCCCCGCGTTCGGTGATCCCGCGCTGCTGGAACGGATCGCGGGCAACCTGCTGGAGAACGCGGTGCGCCACAACGTCGAAGGCGGCTGGCTGGACGTCACCACCCAGGCCGGCCCGCAGTGGTCGATGCTGCGGGTCCGGTCCTCGGGCGGGCTGGTCGACCCGGCGGGCGTGGCGGAGCTGTTCGAGCCGTTCCGCCGCGCGGGCACGGCCCGCACGGCCCGCCACGGCGCCGGGTTGGGGCTGTCGATCGTCCGCGCGGCGGTCCAGGCTCACGGCGGCACCGTGACGGCGGAGCCGATCGTGGGCGGCGGTCTCGGGGTGACCGTCCACCTGCCGGTGCGCTAACGCACGTCCACGAAGATCGGGTTCGCGTACAGCCACAGGTCTTCGAACGGGTTCGCCTGCCCGATGACGTCCGGTGTCGGCTCGGTGTCGCCGTTCGAGCCGCGGACCCGCGTGTAGAACGGCTCGCGCACGTTCCGGAACGTGTGGTGGAAGACCACCTGCCGTCCCGGCGCCCAGCGCGGTTCGAACGACTCCACCACCCGCGTGCCGGGCGCGGTCATCGTCTCGGGATCGGTGACGCGGCCGGTGACCGGGCCCGCGATGACGTCCAGCCGGGCCAGCCGCGGCACCGAGCCGCCGCCGTTGGGCCGGGCCGCGAGCCGCGCCGAAACCACCAGCGTGACGTCGGAACCGCGCCGCACCCGCAACCGTCCACCCAGCGTCGCCGACGAGCCGCCGCCGGACACGCCGACCGCCAGGTCCTGCACCAGACCGCCGTGGGACAGCCAGATCCGCCCGGCCCGCAGGCCTTCCAGCACCCCTTCGAGGCTGCGCCGCGTGACGCCGACGTGGTTGCGGCTGAACTCGCCCGGGTAGAAGTCGGCGTAGGGCGCCAGCAGCTGCGGGACGCCGGTGTCGACCGGGTCGGGGAACTTGCCCGTGGTGTCGTACCAGTTGTCCGGCACCGACGGCCGGACCAGCGTGTCGCCGCGGTTGTAGTGCGAGTCCGAGTTCGTGGTGATCCACCACGGCTTGCCCTCGGCGAGCATCGAGTCCCACAGGCCGCCGACCTTCGCCGCCGCCCAGTCCCAGCCGCCGTGCGTCCGGTACGCCTCGGCGGGGTAACCGGGCCACGAGTTCGGACCCGGGTTGTTGACGTAACCGCCGCGCGCGCCGCCGTTGCCGTCCGGCTTCGGGAAGCCGTCGGCCTGCGCGCCGGGCGCGCCCTCCATGCCGATCACGATGTCCGGCGCCGCGTCGCGGTAGGCACGCAGCTCGTGCGGGGCGATCCGGCCGTTGCGCAGCGGGTGGTTGACCAGTACGACCGGCGCGTGGATCCGCTTCGCGCGTTCCTCGTCGGCCAGCCACCGCAGCGCGCGCAGGGCGAGGGCCTCGTTCGCCGGGCTCGACGCCTCGGAGTTCGTCAGCCGCCAGTCGAAGGTGCGCTCGAACTCACGCAGCTTCGCCGCCTGCCGCGCGCCGGCCTGGAAGAACAGCGTCGCGTGCTCGGCGCCCGGGACGTTCCACTCCATGCCGTGCCACAGCAGCAGGTCCGGGTACTTCCGCCGGGCGGCGAGGAAATCCGCCTCGGTCGGCTCGACCGACACCTTCTCGTGCTCGGCGTGGCCGTGGTCGGTGAAGACGATCCAGTCGGCGCCGTGCGCCCGGCCGCCGCACGCGATCTGGTCGATCCGGTACATCGCGTCGTAGGAGTACTGGCTGTGCGTGTGGTGGTCGCCGACCAGCCACTGGTAGTGGCCGCACAGCCGGTCCAGGTCGAAGTTTCCGGGAGCGGGGAGGGGAAGGCCCGCGGCGGCGGCCGCGAGGCCGGCGCCCTTGAGGAACCGGCGTCTGTCGGTGGTCACGGGCGGGACGCTAAGCCGCCGGGGTGAACGGGCGGTGTCCCGGTGACCAACGTGTGCTGTGATCTTCGGCGTGACGGAAAAACCGCTGGTCCGAGTCGTCGTCCCGGTCTTCGCGCTGGCGCTGGCAGCCGGGGTGGGGCTGGCTTTCGGCGTCGCGGCCCTGAAGCGCCCGCCGGACCTGCCGGTGGACACGAGCCCGGCTCCGCTGGCGGGGCACACGCTGTGCGCGGCGGTCGTCGTGGTTTTTTCCACGGACGCCGAGATGGCGGCGGCTGTGCCCGCCTTCCACGACGACCCCAAGGCGCGGCGGGTGTTCGTGGACCCGCCGTCGATCTCCCTGCTCGCCGTCCCGGGCACCGATCTGAAGGCCTGGGCGCAGGAACTGCACGCCCGCTTCCGGACCGCCGAGCGCGTCACGGTCATCGACACGGACGCGACGGCGGCGCAGCTGAAAGTCACCGCGCCGCCGCCGAAGTGCCCGCGTGAGGGCGAATACTAGGAAGCCGGGACCGAAGCCACGCCCGGGGCGAGGAACGGCTTGCCGTTCACGCGCTCGGACACGCCCGAGCGGTCCAGGTACGGCGTGATGCCGCCGTTCCAGAACGGCCAGCCCGCACCCAGGATCAGGCACAGGTCGATGTCCTGCGCCTCGGCGACCACACCCTCGTCGAGCATGATCCGGATCTCCTCGGCGATCGCCGCGAGCGCGCGCTCACGGACCTGCTCCGAAGTGGACGGCTTGTCACCCTGGGTCCACAGCTCGACGACCTCGGGGTCGGCGGACTGGGTGCCCTGGGCGTCCCAGACCCAGACGCCCTTTTTGCCCGCCTTGACGAACTTCGCGAGGTTGTCGGACACGGTGAAGCGGTCCGGGAACGCCTCGTGCAGCGTCTCGCCGACGTGCAGCGCGATGGCCGGGCCGACGAGCTGCATCAGCGTCAGCGGGGTCATCGGCAGGCCGAGCGGCTCGAGTGCGGAGTCGGCGACGTCGAACGGCGTGCCCTCGTCGACGGTGACCAGCACCTCGCCGAGGAAGCGCAGCAGGAGCCGGTTGACGACGAACGCCGACGCGTCCTTCACCAGCACGCTGGACTTCTTCAGCTGCTTGCCGACCGAGAACGCCGTCGCGAGCGACGCGTCGTCGGTCTTCTCGCCGCGCACGATCTCCAGCAGCGGCAGCACGGCCACCGGGTTGAAGAAGTGGAAGCCGACCACGCGCTCGGGGTGCTGCAGCTTCGACGCCATCGCGGTGATCGACAGCGACGAGGTGTTGGTCGCGAGGATCGCCTCGGGGGAGACGTGCTGCTCCAGCTCGGCGAACACCTGCTGCTTGACGCCCAGCTCCTCGAACACCGCCTCGATGACGAAGTCGGCGTCGGAGAACGCGGCCTTGTCGAGCGAACCGGAGACGAGTGCCTTGAGCCGGTTGGCGCCGTCCGGGGAGACGCGCTTCTTGGCCAGGAGCTTGTCGATCTCGTCGTGGACGTACCCGACACCCTTGTCGACGCGTGCCTGGTCGACGTCGGTCAGCACGACCGGCACCTTGAGGCGGCGCACGAACAGCAGCGCGAGCTGGCTGGCCATCAGGCCGGCGCCGACGATGCCGACCTTGTTCACCTTGCGGGCCAGGTTCTTGTCCGGCGCGCCGGCCGGGCGCTTGGCGCGCTTGTTGACCAGGTTGAACGAGTACAGCCCGGCGCGCAGGACGTCGGACATGAGCAGCTCGGCGAGGCCGTCGGTCTCGGCCGCGTAGCCGCGGTCGAGGTCGTTCTCGCGGGCCAGGTCCAGCAGCTCGACGGCCTTGGTCGCGCCCGGCGAAGCGCCGTGCGTGCGTCCGTCCACAAGGGACTTGGCGCGCGCGATCGCGGCGTCCCACTCGGAGTCGCGGTTGATCTCGCGACGCTCCGGGGTGACCTCGCCGTTCACCACGCGAGCCAGCCACAGCAGCGACTGCTCGAGGTAGTCGGCGCTGCCGAAGACCGCGTCGACGATGCCCAGCTCCGCCGTCTTCTTGACGTTGAGCATCTTGTTCTGCGCCAGCGCGTTCTCGATGATCACGGTGACGGCGGCGTCCGGGCCGATGAGGTTCGGCAGCAGCTGCGTGCCGCCCCAGCCCGGGAACAGGCCGAGGAAGACCTCGGGGAACGCGATCGCGGCGGTGTTCTCCGAGAGCGTCCGGTAGTGGCAGGACAGGGCCAGCTCGAGCCCGCCGCCCATGACCGCGCCGTTGATGAACCCGAACGTCGGGATCTTCGTCTCGGTGAGACGGCGGAACACGTCGTGCCCGGTCTGGGCGATCTCGCGCGCCAGCTTCGGGTCGCTCACGGACTCGACACCCGAGAGGTCCGCGCCGACGGCGAAGATGAACGGCTTGCCGGTGACGGCGATCGCGGCCGGCTCGGCCTCGAAGGCCTTGTCCAGCGCGGTGTTCAGGGAGACGAGACCCTGCGGGCCGAAGGTGTTCGGCCGGGTGTGGTCGTGGCCGTTGTCGAGGGTGATCAGTGCGACGGGCTTCTCGAGCCCGGGCACCTTCACGAGCCGGGTCGTCGCAACAGTGACGACCTCGTCCGGGAACGCGGCCTTCGCTTCTTCAGCGGTGAACGTCATTACTTCGCCCCCTCGAACGCCGGGTTCTCCCAGATCACGGTGCCGCCCATGCCGATGCCGATGCACATCGTCGTCATGCCGTACCGGACGTCGGGCCGCTCGGCGAACTGGCGCGCCAGCTGCGTCATGAGGCGGACGCCGGACGACGCAAGCGGGTGGCCGCACGCGATGGCGCCGCCCCACTGGTTGACGCGCGGGTCTTCGTCGTCGATGCCGAAGTGGTCGAGGAAGGCCAGCACCTGCACGGCGAAGGCTTCGTTGATCTCGAACAGGCCGATGTCGTCGATGGACAGGCCGGTGCGCTTGAACAGCTTCTCGGTGGCCGGCACCGGGCCGATGCCCATGACCTCCGGCTCGACGCCGGCGAAGGAGTAGCCGACCAGCCGCATCGCGACCGGCAGGCCCAGCTCGCGGGCGGTGTCCTCGTCGGCCAGCAGCGACGCGGTCGCGCCGTCGTTGAGGCCGGCCGCGTTGCCCGCGGTGATCCGGCCGTGCGGGCGGAACGGCGTCTTCAGCCCGGCCAGCGTCTCCAGCGTGGTGCCGGGGCGCGGCGGCTCGTCCTCGGTGGCCAGACCCCAGCCCAGCTCCTTCGACCGGGTGGCGACCGGGACCAGCTCGGGGCCGATCTTGCCGGTCTTGACGGCTTCGGCGTAGCGCTCCTGGCTGCGCGCGGCGTAGGCGTCGGTGCGCTGCTTGGTGATCGCGGGGAAGCGGTCGTGCAGGTTCTCGGCGGTCTGGCCCATGACGAGCGCGGTCGGGTCGACGAGCTTGTCGGCGATGATCCGCGGGTTCGGGTCGACGCCTTCGCCCATCGGGTGGCGGCCCATGTGCTCGACGCCGCCGGCGATGGCGATGTCGTAGGCGCCGAAGCCGATGCCGGACGCGGCGGTGGTGACGGCGGTCATCGCGCCGGCGCACATCCGGTCGATGGCGAAGCCGGGGACCGACTTCGGCAGGCCGGCGAGCAGCGCGGCGGTGCGGCCGATGGTCAGGCCCTGGTCGCCGATCTGGGTGGTGGCGGCGATGGCCACCTCGTCGACGCGCTCGGGCGGCAGCTCCGGGTGCCGCCGCAGCAGCTCACGGATGGCGTTGACGACGAGGTCGTCGGCGCGGGTCCCGGCGTAGATGCCCTTGTCGCCGGCCTTGCCGAAGGGGGTCCGTACCCCCTCGACGAAGGCGACGGTGCGCACGCCCCGCGCGGTCGGCGCGAGCGGCGTTGCTGGTGCGGCCACGAATGCTCCATGAAGTAGACGTTTGTTAGCCGCAGGGTAGCCCTTGTTACCCGTGGGTAACCAGTGGTGTGGCCCGGTCGAGTGGGCTAAGGCACACTCACGGGGTGCCGTCGCGGCTTGAGCGTCTGGCCCTTCACCATCCACGCGGTACCGAACGCCCACACCGCGACGCACTCCAGCCAGAGCGCCGGGTGCAGGTCCGGGACCAGGCTCAGGAAGTTCGCCACCGCGATCAGCACCAGGCAGGCCAGGATCACCACGCCGCAGACGCGGTAGACGACCCCGGTGCCCGGGGGCTGCTCGCCGTCGTGCGGGAACAGGCGCAGGCAGAAGTAGGCCAGGCTCAGGAAGAACACCGCGGCGAACACGTAGTGCAGGACACCGGAGGTGTGCTGCCACGGCGTCACGTCGTGGTCCGGGGTGGTCGGGAACAGCGCGAGCCCGATCGCGCCGAGCCCGGCGACGGTGCTGGCGACGTTGTCGACGTGGTCGTGGCCGTAGTAGGCGAGGAGGAAGACACCGGTGGCGCACATCGCGCCGACGAAGACGTCGCGCAGGTCGGTGTAGTAGTAGCCGCTGAGCGAGCCGATCAGGTCGCCGCCCTGCACGACCTGCTTGCCGACGACGATCACGACCGGCAGCGCCAGCCCGATCAGCCCGATCGCGCGCCGCAGGTAGAGGTAGGAGTGGACGAGCGGGGCTCGGGTCGCCGTGGTCATGGCCGCCTCCGGGGAGAGTCCTCACCAAGGTCATCGGCGGGTTAGTGCCCAGGTTGGAGACCCGTCACCCAAATCCTCAGCTGATCGTTACGCAGCTCGGCGAACGTGCCGTCGTGGTGTGCGATGGGGGCGAACCCGGGCAGCAGCCCGATCCGGGCGCCTTCGGCCGGGTCCCAGACCTCCAGCCCGGCCTCGGCCCGGACGTAGAGGTGCCCGCCGTGAGCCCACATCGGGCCCTTCGGCCCGGTGACCATCCCGGTCCGGCGGCCGGTCGGGACGTGGTAGAGCTCGACGCCGTCGATCGGCGGCCGGTCGCTGCCGATGCCCTGCAACGCGACGGTTTCCTCGTCCAGCCAGGCCATCGGCTCGTCCCAGACCCAGCCGCGGTCGGCCAGCTGGGCCGGGTCCCGGTCGCCCGCGAGCCACGCCGCGCGGTCGATGACGAGCGGGATCCCCACCGGGTGCCAGACCCAGCCGTCGACGAGCAGCGATCGGCCGGAGGGGCTCGGCAGCACCGCGCCGAAGAAATAGCCGGAATCACTCGTCGCGTGGGTGGTGAGCAGGCGCCCGGTGGCCGCTTCGAAGACGTCGAGCCGGTCGACGTCGGTGGCCGCGACGAACTCGCCGCCGTCGAGGAACGCGAACGGGTAGCGCGTCCACTCGTTGTCGCTCCAGTCCCGGTCGAGGTCGAGGACGGTGACCCACTCGGCCAGGTCCACGACGGTCCCGTACTGCCCGTAGTCCGAGACGACGGCCGCGAACCGGCCGTCGGGAGAGGCGTGCAGCGCGGGGCCCCGGGGCCGGTCCGGGCGGTCGAGCCGTTCGACGTCGGGTTCCTCCGTCTGCTCGACCGGCCCGAGGAGCCACTGGTCCTCGTCGTCGATCCGGACGAAACCCGCGTCGGTGAGCGCGAGCCAGCCGCCGGGCACGGGGACCAGGCACCGGTCGTTCAGCGGGGCCACCGGGCACGGCCTGCTCGTCCAGCCGCCGGGGAGGTCCCGGTCCCGCAGGCGGACCTCGGGAGTGCCGCGCCAGCCGAGGTGGGCCAGTCCGTCAGCCCGGTCGAAGCAGCCGACGCAGGCCTCTCGCAGATCGGCTGGCTCAGCGTCGGCGCAGGCCGCGCACAGCAGGTCGAAATGGGTCGCGACGCCGGTGAGCACGCGGAAGCAGGCCGGTCCGTCATCGGTGGTGAGGTGGACGCAGACGCGCGCCCCGGCGGCCGGAGCGAGATGGCCGCACTGGAGAACTTTCACGCCTTCAGTATCCGCGGGCGCGCATCCGAATTACCGCGAGCCGAGATAACCCAGCCAGCCGCCGAAGCCGGAGATGTCCTTCGCCTGCTCGGTCGCCGCCGGTTCGCAGAGGAAGCCGGGCACCTGCCTGCCGTCGGCCAGCTCCACCTTGCCGATCGCCAGCGGCGCCGGGATCCGCGCGACGAACTCGCCGAAACCCTTGGCCGGCAGCTCCCACACCTCGGCCGTCACCGACACGCCGCCGTCCGCGACGCGCACCAAGCCCGGCTTCGGCGGCACAGTGTCCAATGCGTACAGCCGATAGACCGCCGCCGTGTCCACTTCGGACACGAACCGGCCGCCGCGTGAAGTCAGCTCGTGGTTGAGCGGCTGGCCGCGCAGGTGCGCGCCGACCGCCACGATCGGGATCCGCTCGGCGCGCAGGGTCGCGAGCGCGGCCAGCTTGAGGTCGTCGTGGGGCGCGCCGACGAGCATCACGCCGAACGGGCGTCCGGCCACCGTCCCCGCCGGGACCGCCAGGGCCGACAGGCCGAACAGGTTGGTGGAGTTGGTGAACCGGCCCAGCCGCGCGTTCACCGCGACCGGGTCCGCCGCCACCGCGGCGATCGTGGGGTGCTCGGTGGTCGTCGGCATCAGGAGAGCGTCGACGCCGGCCAGCGCCGCAAGCGCTTGCGTCCGCAGGGCGGCCAGGGTCTCCCGGTCGGCGAACAGCCGGTGGGCGGGGATGTCGCGGGCCGCGGTGATGATGCCGTGCACCACCGGGTCGACGTCGCCGGGATGCGAGTCGAGGAACTCGCCGACCGCGGTGTACCGCTCGGCGACGAACGCGCCGCCGTAGAGCAGCTGGGCCGCGTCGAGAAAAGGCGACATGTCCACAGTGGTCACTTCGGCGCCCGCGGCCGCGTAGCCCGCGACGGTCGCCTCGAACGCCTCCGCCCAGCCGTCGGCCAAAGGGCCGAGGTCCGAAGGGATACCGAGCCGGAACTGTCCCGTGTGGACCTGCGCAGGCTCGGCCAGGCACGTCAGCGCGAACGCCGCTTCCTCGACCGTCCGCGCGAACAGCGTCACGCAGTCGATGCTCCGGCAGGCCGGGACCACGCCGCCGGTCGGCAGCAGCCCCGGGGTCGGCTTGAGGCCGACGATCCCGTTGAAGGCCGCCGGCACCCGTCCCGAGCCCGCGGTGTCGGTGCCCAGCGCCAGGTCCGCGATGCCCAGCGCGACCGCGACGGCCGAGCCGGAGCTGGACCCGCCCGAGACGTACGCCGGGTCGACGGCGTTGCGCACCGCGCCGTACGGGCTGCGCGTGCCGACCAGCCCGGTCGCGAACTGGTCGAGGTTGGTCGTGCCGAGGACGAGCGCCCCGGCCGCCCGCAGCCGCGCGACCACCGGCGCGTCGGCCTCCGGCCGGTAGGCATACGCCGGGCATCCGGCCGTGGTCGGCAGGCCGGCGACGTCGATGTTGCCCTTGACCGCCACGAGCTTGCCGTAGAGCGGCAGCCCCCGTTCTTCCAGTTCAGCCGCTTCGGCCAGGACCTCGGCTTCCGGTCGCAGGTCGATCCAGATCTCCGGCCGGTCGACCTGCTCGATCCGCCGGTAGGCGGCCTTCACCCGTTCGAGCAAGCTCATGCCAGCACCACCAGCGGGGTGCCGGGCGCGACCTGGTCACCGGGGGACACGAGCACCTCGACCACCTCACCGCTCGCCGGCGCGGGGATCCGCGCCTCCGTTTTCATCGCTTCCAGCGTGACCAGCGACTGCGCGTCCTCGACCCGCTCGCCCGCCGTGACGTCGACCCGCCACACCGTCGCCGCGAACGGCGCCTCGACGACGTGCCCGCCCGGGGGCGCCTCGACCCGCTTCGGCGGCCGCGTGACCGGCTCCGGTTTCGGGTCGAACTCACCCGCCGCGGCCCACGCCCGCCGCTCGGCCTCGAACGCCGCGGACTGCGTCGCCCGGAACCCGGCGATGCTGTCGGCGTTGTCCGCCAGGAACTTCTGGTAGTCCGCCAGCACGAAGGTGCCTTCACTGACGTCCAGGTCGAGCTGCCCGGACGAGCTCCGCGCGCGCAGGTCGAGGAGCTCGCCGGCCGAGACCGGGTACCAGGAGATCCGGTCGAAGAACCGCAGCAGCCACGGCCGGCTCCCGCCGCGCCAGCTGTTCCACACCTGCACGGTCCGCCCGACGAACTGGTACCCGCCCGGGCCTTCCATGCCGTAGACGCAGAGGTAGGCGCCGCCGATGCCGACGGAGTTCTCGGCGGTCCAGGTCCGGGCCGGGTTGTACTTCGTCGTCACCAGCCGGTGCCGCGGGTCCAGCGGGGTCGCGACCGGCGCTCCCAGGTAGACGTCGCCGAGGCCCAGGACCAGGTACTCGGCGTCGAACACCGTCCGGTAGACGTCGTCCACAGTGGACAGGCCGTTGACCCGGCGGATGAACTCGATGTTCCACGGGCACCACGGCGCGTCGTCGCGCACGCCGGTCATGTACCGCTCGATCGCCTCGCGGGTCGCCGGGTCGTCCCACGACAGCGGCAACCGCACACTGCGGCTCGGCACGACGAGGTCGTGCGTCGGCGGCAGGTCCCGCTCCAGCTCCCGCACCAGGCCGAGGGCCTTGCCGACCGGCAGCGCGTCGGGGTCGACGTGCACCTGCAGCGAGCGGATGCCCGGGGTCAGGTCGACGATCCCGGGCACACCCTCGGCCGCCAGCCGTTCGGCGAGCGCGTGGACGCGCATCCGCAGCGCCAGGTCGAGCTTCATCTCGCCGTACTCGACGAGCAGGTTGTCGTCCCCGCTGCGGCGGTAGGTCACCGACGGCTCGGCGTCCGAAGCGGACAGTCGCGAAAGGACACCGTCGTCGGCGCGGGCGGGCCGGCTCGGCTCGACCGCCGACGCGGGCCGCGTCCGCAGGGCCGCCGCGTGGTCGGTGCCGATCGGCACGAACCGCACGGTGTCCCCCGGCCGCAGCTGCCCGAGCTTCCAGCGCTCGCCGGTGGCGACCGTCGCCGGGCAGACGAACCCGCCGAGGCTGGGTCCGTCCGGGCCGAGCAGGATCGGCAGGTCGCCGGTGTAGTCGACGGCGCCGATCGCGTACGGCGTGTCGTGGATGTTCGACGGGTGCAGGCCGGCCTCGCCGCCGTCCGCGCGGGCCCACTTCGGCCGCGGCCCGACGAGCCGGACGCCGGTGCGCGCGGAGTTGAAGTGCACCTGCCAGTCGGTCGCGTAGAACGTCTCGACGTCCTCCGGGGTGAAGAACTCCGGGGCCGCGTGCGGTCCTTCGAGCGCACCGACCGTCCACTGGGTCGCGAACTCCGGACGGTCGGTCACCGGGCCCACGACGGGGTCCGCGGGCACCGGGCCCGGGTGCAGGACGTCACCCGCCGCCAGCGCGCGGCCACCGTGCCCGCCGAAGCGGCCCAGGGTGAACGTCGCCGCGCTGCCGAGGAACTCCGGCACGGTGATGCCGCCGCGCACCAGCACGTAGCTGCGCAACCCGGCCGTGCAGGCCCGGACGTCGAGCGTGGCGCCCGCGGGCACCTCGAGCGGGGTCCACAGGGGACGCTCGGCGCCGTCGACGAGCACGGTCGCCGGCGCGCCGGTGACACACACCTCGGTGGGGTGGGAGAACCGCAGCGTCACGCCGTCCACAGTGCACTCCAGGCCGGGCGCGCCCTCGGGGTTGCCCAGCGCGAGGTTGCCCAGGCGCAGCGACCGGTCGTCCATCGGCCCGCTCGGCGGCACCCCGACGTGCCAGAACCCGGTGCGGCCCGGCCAGTCCTGCACGGTGGTCATCGTCCCGCCGCGCACCACGTCGATCCTCGGCTCGCCGTCCTCGACGGTGTCCAAAGTGGACGTGCTGTGGGTCGCGGCGGTGAACGCCGGGTCCCCGGCCGCGGACCGCAGCTGCCCGAGGTTGGTCCGCACGCCGTCGACCCGGGTCCCGGCCAGCGCTTCCCGCAGGTTCGCCACGGCTTCGGCGCGGTCAGCGCCGGTGCAGATCACCTTGGCCAGCAACGGGTCGTAGTGCGTGGTGACGGTGGTGCCGGGCTCGACCCAGGTGTCCACGCGGGCGCCCTCGGGGAGCGTGACGCGGGTGACGAGGCCCGCGCTCGGCCGGTGGCCGGCACTCGGGTCCTCGGCGTACACCCGTGCCTCGATCGCGTGCCCGCGCGCGACCGGCACCGCGCGGAACATCGCGCGGTCACCCTGCGCCAGCCGCAGCATCCAGGCGACCAGGTCGACGCCGTACACCGCCTCGGTCACCGGGTGTTCGACCTGCAGCCGGGTGTTGACCTCGAGGAACGCCGCCTCGCCGCGTTCGGCGTCGTAGACGTACTCGACCGTGCCCGCCGAGCGGTAGCGCACCGACGAGCACAGCGCGACGGCGGAGGCGACGAGCTGCCGCCGGACGGGGTCGGGCAGGTCCGGCGCGGGACACTCCTCGACGACCTTCTGGTTGCGCCGCTGCAATGAGCAGTCGCGCGTGCCCAGCTCCAGGACCTCGCCGAAGCCGTCGCCGAACACCTGGACCTCGACGTGCCGCGCGTTCCGCACGAGCCGTTCGAGGAACACCCCGGAGTTCGCGAAGCTCTTGGCGGCGATGCTCTGCACGGTCTCCCAAGCGGCGCGCAGCTCCTCGGGCGTGTCACACGCGCGCATCCCGATCCCGCCGCCGCCCCCGGTGGCCTTGAGCATCACCGGGTAACCGATTTCCGCCGCGCGGGCGAGTGCTTCGTCCACATCGGACAGCAGGCCGGTGCCGGCGAGCAGCGGGACACCCGCCGCGATCGCCGCTTCGCGCGCGGTGTGCTTGCTGCCGAACACCTCCAGGTGCTCGGGCGACGGCCCGGCGAACGCGAGCCCGGCGTCCTCGCAGGCCCGCGCGAACGCGGCGTCTTCCGACAGGAAGCCGTAACCGGGGTGGACGGCGTCACAGCTGGTGTCGAGCGCGGCCCGGACGATCGTGCCGGCGCGCAGGTAGCTCTCCGCGGCGGGCGCCGGGCCGAGCCGGACGGCCCGGTCGGCGAGCCGCACGTGTGGGGCGAGGCGGTCGGCGTCGGAGTACACCGCGACGGTTTCCCAGCCCAGCTCCCGGGCGGTGCGCAGGATCCGGACGGCGATCTCCCCGCGGTTGGCGACGAGCAGTCTCACTCGCCGCCTCCGGGGGAGGTCACGACCATCCGCACCGGCGTCGGGTCGAAGCCGTTGCAGGGGTTGTTGATCTGCGGGCAGTTCGACACGAGCACGAGGACGTCGGTCTCGGCGCGCAGCCGGACTTCGAGGCCCGGCGCGGAGATCCCGTCGACGATGCCGAGCGTGCCGTCCGCCTCGACCGGCACGTTCATGTACCAGTTGACGTTGCTGACCAGGTCACGCTTGCCCAGCCCCCACTTCGCGCCCTCGAGGAGGAAGTTCTCGACGCAGGCGTGCTGGAACCGGGTGTGCTGGCCGTAGCGCAGGCTGTTGGACTCCTTGCTGCACGCGCCGCCGAGCGTGTCGTGGCGCCCGCAGGTGTCGGCGACGACGGTCAGCAGCGGCGCGCCCTGCTGGGTGCGCAGGACGCTGCCCGTGGTCAGGAAGATGTTGCGCTGCGCGGCGATCGTCGCGGCCGCGCTGTAGCGCTGGGCCGTGTCGTTCGCGTCGTAGCACAGGAAGTCGACGGCCTGGTTGCCGCCGAGGTCCACGATGGTCAGCTCCTGTCCCCGGCGCAGCACCGTCGAGAACGGCGCCCGCGCCGGGACGTCGAAGGTCAGCTCCAGTTCGGACTCGTACGCCGCGCTCATGCGATCCCCCGGGCGGTCAGGTAGTCGGCGGTGTTCTCGAAGGCGCGCTGGGTCTCCGGGGTGTACGTCCACTCCAGACTGTCCGGAGTGGTCGGTGCGTCCCGCCAGGCGAGCACTTCGAGGTTCGTCACGGTGTAGTCCGGCCGCGGGTCGACCGGGTGCGGCACGTTGGCGACCAGCACGATCGAGGGCAGCTCGATCCGCAGGTCGACCGCGCTGCCCGCCCCGGCGTTCCCGGTGAACTCCAGGCCGCCGTCCGGCTCGACCCGCACGCCCTGGAAGAAGGAGAGGCTCGGGGGCAGGTCCCGCGGGCCGAGGCCGTGCTTCGCCGCGGCCAGCGTGAACAGCGGCAGCCCGGCGGGGGAGGAGCCCTGCGGGGCGCCGTCGCCGTACCGCTCGGTGTTGCCGTCCACAGTGGACGTCCCGCACAGTGCGTCGTGGTGCCCGCTCTCGTCTTCGACGATCGTGGCGAGCACCCGGCCCTGGTCCGACAGCAGCGCCACCTGCGAACCCAGGTAGGCGTTCCACTGGACCTTCACCGTGTCGGCGACGTTCAGCCGCTCCCACGGCTGGTCGGCGTTGAACAGCAGCAGGTGCGCGCAGGCGTCGCCGTCGACGTCGACCAGCCGCAGCCGGGTGCCGCGGGCCAGCACCTTGTGCGTGTACCCGCCGCCGGCCACGGTCTCGGCCCAGGTCAGCGCTTCGGGCGCCACCCCGGCCGGCGGTGACGACCACGTGCTCGCGGGGATCGACGGCATCGTGTCGACCACGGTGCCGGCCTGGGCGCGGGCGTGGTCGCGCGCACCGTGGGTCGTCGCGGTGGTGCTCATGGTCGTCCTCTCTGGGGTCGTGGGTTCGAGGGCGGGAACGAGCGCGCCGCCGCCGGACTCTATCGGGAAGAACGGGGCCCGGCGGTAGCGCTGACCGGGTGGAATGTGGATCACGGGGGCGCGTCCCGCTCCGCGGACCACGTTTCTGTCATATGATAGAAATTAGCGGATCGAGGGGGCCCGCACGTTCCGGCCGGGTTTCGGGCGCGTGAACGCGAGCGCGGGCAGCGCCATCCGGGCGTGCTCTGCCGTTCGTCACCCATCCGGCTACAGCGGCGACGGCTGCGGGCCGCTCCGGGGTCCGGCCTGCTTCCGGCCGGAGGGGTAACGCACCTCGGTGCGGGTGCCCGGGCCGTGGACCTGGCAAGATCACCGGCGTGGTCAAAGGGGCGGGGGTCGGGAGACCCCGAGCGAGCGGAGCGGCGGCGAACCGGCCGGACGCGCGCCAAGCCGTGCTCGACGCGGCGGGCGAGCTGTTCACCGGAGCCGGGTACGCGGCGACCACCACCCGGGCGATCGCCGAGCGCGCGGGCCTGCGCCAGGCGTCGCTCTACTACCACTTCCCGGCCAAGGAGGACATCCTCGCGGCGCTGCTGGCCGAGACGGTCCGCCCGTCGCTGGCCCTGGCCGCCCGGCTCGTCGCCGGTTCCGCCGCCGTCGAGGTCCGGCTCTGGGCGCTGGCCTACGCGGACATCCGCCTGCTCGGCGGGGCCCGCCACAACCTGGGCGCGTTGTACCTGCTGCCCGAGGTGTCCTCGCCCAACCTCGCCCGCTTTCGCGCCGAGCGCGCGGAGCTGAAGGGGGCGTACGGCAGGCTGGTCGCGGCGGCGGGGGTCGCGCCGGACGCGGTGGCGATCCGGACCGACCTGGTGTTCGGGCTGGTGGAAAGCATCGCGGTGATCCGCCGTGACGACCCGGCGCTGGACGTCGAGGCCCACGTGCGTGAGGGCGCGGACGGCGTGGTGCGGCTGATCGGGATCGCGGAGCCGTCCGACGCGCTGCGGGCCGAAGCGCACACCCTGCTGGCGACGCTCACCGACTGATGGTCGAGCCGGACCGGCTGCGCGGCGAAATCGCCCGGCTGACCGGAAGGCTGGAGCGACGCCGCCGGCACGACAGCCCGGCGGCGCTCGAGCTGCGCCGGCAGATCGCGGACCGCCTCGCCGACCTGCGCGACCCGGGCGCCGAGGCGTGGCTGCGCGCGCTGGCCGCCGACCAGACCCGGGTGCTCGGCGCGCGTCATCACCACACGCTGGCGTCGTGGTACCTGATCGCGGTGCGCTGCTCGGAAACCGGCCGGGTCGAGGAGGCCCTGACGGTGTTCGCGTCGGTGCGGGCGGCGTACACGTACGTCAAGGGCGCGTCCCACGACGCGGTGCTCCACTGCGGCGCTCGACGCTTACCGCGCGCTCGGCCCGGAGTTCCTCATCGAGGCGGCGGACGTGCTGGTCCAGCTGGGCCGCTTCGACGAGGCCGAGCAGACCGTGCGCGGGTCCGCCGACCCGCGGGCGCCGTTCGTCCGCTGGGCGATCCAGGCCGAGCTGGGCGCGCCCGGCCCGATGATCACGGCGATGCGGGGACTGCTGGATGAGCCCGAGGTCGAGCCGGGCGCGGTGCGGGCCAGGCCGGCTTACGGGCTGCTGCTGGCGGGCTCGTTCGCCGAAGCGGCGTCGACGGCCGAGGAGCTGCTGGCGGCGCGTCTGGTGTTTCCCGGGCCGGAGGATCGGCTGACGTGGGAGGCGCGGCTGCTGCTGGCCCGGGCGCTGGCCGAGACGGACCGTCTCGCGGACGCGGACCACTACGCGCGGGCCGTGCTGGCGTCGGCGCCGTGGCCGCCGGGACATCCGGAGCTGCTGTCCGCCCAGGCGACGGTGGCCCGCGTGCACGCGCGCCGGGAGGAGTGGGCCGAGGCGGTGGTCGCGTACGGCTACGCCCTGGAGGGCTGCGAGATCGTGCTGGGGGAGTCCCACCCGGACACGCTGAAGGCCGCGGAGTCGTTGGCGGCGGCGAAGGAAGCCGCCGGCTGACGCGTGATTGAGGGGTCGACTCGCGTGATTGAAGGGTCGACACGGCACCGCCGGCCCCTCACCGCCGTGTCGACCCTCTGATCACGGGTGTCGACCTTGTGGTCACGGGGGTGTCTGTCGGTTTTGTGGGGACACGTCCGGAGCGCTCCGCGGCACCGCACGCATGGAGGTGACCCCCGGCCCGCCCCGCTGGGAAGGTCGAAGGCAAGGAATGCTCGGCGGAGGGGGTGGCGTGGACACCGACACGGCGGAACAGCAGGTCAGCACGCGAAAACCGCGCCGTCCGCCCTGGACCACCGCCGACTGGTGGCGCGGCCCGGTCAGTCCCATCTACCTCGCCGGGCTCGTGCTCTCCCTCGGGCGGGGCGCGTGGTTCACCTGCTGGGCCATGTTCTTCATCCGCTCGGTCGGCCTCACTCCCGCGCAGTTCGGGTTCGGGGTCACCGCCGCGGGCATCGTCGGCATGGTCGTCGGCGGGCCGCTCGGCTACCTCTCCGACCGGGTCGGGGCGCGGGAGGTCCTCGTCGGGATCGGGGTCGTGCAGGGCGCGGCCATCTTCTCCTACACCTTCCTCCACGACTTCTGGCTGATCCTGCTCGCCACCTGCCTGGTCACCGCGGGCGAACGGTCGGCGCCCGGCATCCGGATCGCCGCCATCTCCGGGCTGACCACCGGTGAGGACCGGCTCGCCAGCATCTCCACGGCCCGCGTCGTGATGCAGGTCGGGACCGTCGTCGGCGCGCTCGTCGGTGGTTTTGTGCTGTCGCTGGACACCCGGGCCGGGTACGTCACGCTGCTCGGGATCTACGGCGCGCTGCACGTCTGCTGCGCACTGCTGCTGGCCTTCCGGCTGCCGCACGTGACGTCGCTGGCCGACCGCAAGGTCAAGCGCCGCACGCTCGTGCTGCGCGACCGGCCGTTCCTCGTCATCACCGGGCTCAACGGCGTGCTCGCCCTCAACTGGGGCATGGTCGACCCGGGCATCCCGCTGTGGATCTCCGCCCACACCCACGCTCCCCTGTGGATCTGGGCGGTGGTGGTCGGCATCTCCGCGGGCGGCACCGTGCTGTTCCAGAACCGCTTCAGCCGTTGGGGCGCAACGGTTTCCGCCGCGACGCGCCTCGGGATGTGGTCCGGGGTCGCCCTCGCCGCGTCCTGCCTGGTCTTCGCCCTCAGCCACAACGGCACCGGCCTGCTGGTCGTCGGCGTCCTGATCGTGGCCACCATGGTCTACCTCGTCGGGGAGCTCCTGTTCGTGGGCAGTGGGTTCGGCCTCTCGGTCGGGCTGACGCCGGAGGGCGCGCACGGCGAGTACCAGGGTGTGTTCGGCACCGGGCAGGCGGCGGCCATGATGCTCGCGCCCGGGATCATGACCCTGCTGCTGGTCGAGTGGAGCGTGGCCGGCTGGTTCGTGCTGGCCGGCGTCTACCTCCTCGGTGGGTTCGGCACCCTCTTCGCCGGCCGCTGGGCCCTGCGTGACCGCGAGCGAGAACGGGAGAAGACCTCATGACGGCTCAGTCCTGGTTCGGCGACCGCACGGCCCCGCCGGAGATCGGCCTGGCCCCCGAACAGATCGTCGACACGCTCAACCACGAGTTCCGCGGCATGCCGCGCTGCGGCTTCCCGCTCGCGCTGCACCCGGTGGTCGTGCCGCAGCAGTCGTACCGGGAGCTGCTTTCGGCGACCGCCGAGCTGCTTTCCCTGCTGCGCCGGACGGTCGTCGGGCTGGCCGGCGACCGCTCCGGCCGGATCGACGCGCTCGGGATCGACCCCGCCGACTGCCCGCTGTTCACCCCCGACGAGGACTTCGAGCTGCGGCACAGCGCCGACATGACCCGCGCCGACGTCGTCATCGGCCCGGACGGCCCGAAGTTCGTCGAGTTCAACGTCAGCGGCGCCTTCGGCGGCATGGTGCACTTCATGCTCTACCAGAAGGCCTGGGCGCGGATGTGCGAGCAGGCCGGACGGCCGGCCTTCGTCGCGGCCGACCCCTACTCGCGGCAGGCCCGGCTGATCGAGGCCACCAGCGCGGAGCTGGGACAGCCGCCGTCGGCGGTCATCGTCGGCACGCCCCGCGACTGGGGTCCCGATGTCGGCACGCGGATGTTCGACGTGCAGGTCGACGCGCTGCGCGGGCACGGCGTCCCGGCCATCCACCTCGACTTCGACGACCTGGTCGCCGGCGTCGGCCTCCCGGAGAAGCTCCGCTGGCCGCTGGGGATCGCGGCGTTCACCCCGCAGGACGCGGCCGAGATCGGCTACTCCCTCGAACCCGCCCGCGTGGCGCAGGAGGCGGGCCTGGTCCTGATCCCGTCGCAGAGCGCGTGGTTCCTGCACTCGAAGAAGACCCTCGCGCTGCTGTCCGAGGGCCAGCCGTGGATGACGCCCCGTGAAACCGAGCTGGTGCGGCGGTACGTGCCGTGGAGCCGCGTGGTGGGCGACCGCAAGGTCCGCTGGCGCGAGCAGCGGCACGACCTGCCCCGGCTGCTGCTCGAGCACCAGGAGTCGTTCGTGCTCAAGGGCGCCACCGGCTGGAGCTGCCAGGAGGTGTTCTTCGGCTGGACGACCTCCCCGCAGCGGTGGGCGGAGCTGGTCGACGAGGCCGTCCGCACCGGCTACTACATCGTGCAGGAACGGGTCCACGCCGACACGTTCCCGATGGACCTGGTGACCGAGGACGGCGAAGTCAAGCGGATCACGGCCGAGTCGGTCGTCAGCCCGTTCTGCCTCGGCGGGCAGTCGGCCGGCGTCTACGTCCGGTTCGCCGAGGCCGGCGACCAGGCGCTGGCGATCGGCGGGCCCGGCGCCGGGCGGGCCTGCCTGCTGGCCGAGGCGTGAGATGACCGTCCGGCTCGGCACCCTGGTGCTGCCGGAACACCCGGGCCGGTCGGCGGACGACGTCTGGCGCCGGGTGGCGGACCTCGGGTTCCGGCACGCCTGGACCCTCGACCACCTTTCCTGGCGGTCGCTGGCCGACCGGCCGTGGTTCGACGCGATGACCACGCTGGCCGGCGCGGCCTGCTGCACGAGCGGGCTCACGCTCGGCGTGCTCGTGACGACGCCGAACTTCCGCCACCCGGTGCTCACCGCGAAGCAGGCGATGGCGCTGGACCACCTGAGCGAGGGCCGGTTCGTGCTCGGCGTCGGCGCGGGCGCCGCGGGCCCCGACGACACCGCCCTCGGCGGCGAAGCGCTGACGCGGGCGGACCGGACCGCGCGGTTCGAGGAGTTCGTCACCCTGCTCGACCGGTTGCTGCGGCAGCCGAAGACGTCCTTCGCCGGCCGGCACTTCACCGCCACCGACGTCCGGATGGTGCCGGGCTGCGTGCAGCGGCCGCGGGTGCCGCTGGCCGTCGCGGCGAGCGGGCCGCGGGGGATGCGCCTGGCCGCCGAGCTCGGCGACTACTGGGTGACCATCGGCGAGCCCGCCGCGCCCGGCGCCGAGGACGAGGAACGCGCGTTCGGCACGCTGCGGCGGCAGTCCGCGCTGCTGGACCGTGCCTGCCGGGAAACCGGCCGCCCGGCCGGACAGCTGCGCCGGCTGGTCAACCTGAGCCGGGTCGTCACCGACCCGTACAGCTCGCCCGGGCGGCTCGCCGACCTGGTGGGCCGGTGCGGCGAACTGGGCTTCACCGACGTCGTCGTGGCTCATCCGCGGGCCGACGGGGTCTTCGCGGGGGACGTCCGCGGGTTCGAAAAGGCCGTTCCCCAGGTCGCTGGGGCACCTTGACCAGGAAGGGGACCACCTGATGTGTGGCATTGTCGGCTGGCTGGACTTCACCCGGGACCTCCGCGGTGAGCAGGACGTGCTCGACACGATGACCGACACCATGGCCCTGCGCGGGCCGGACGACCGCGGCACGTGGCTGGGCCCGCACACCGGGCTCGGGCACCGGCGGCTGGCCGTGATCGACGTGGCGGGCGGCGCCCAGCCGATGACCGCCGAGTCCGGCCGCCGGGACGCGCCGGTGGTGCTGGTCTACTCGGGCGAGGTCTACAACTTCCGGGAGCTGCGCGGTCAGCTCACCGGGCTGGGCCACCACTTCGCGACGCGCTCGGACACCGAAGTCGTGCTGCGGGCCTACCAGGAGTGGGGCGCCGGGTGCGTCGAGCGGTTCAACGGGATGTTCGCCTTCGCCGTCTGGGACGCCGACCGCGAAGAGCTGCTGCTCGCCCGCGACCGGCTCGGCATCAAGCCGCTCTACTACGCGCCGACGCCCGGCGGGGTGCTGTTCGCGTCCGAGCCCAAGGGCATCCTGGCGAACCCGGCGTTCAGCGCGGGCGTTTCGCTGGCCGCCTTGCCGATCCTGTTCAACCCGCGGTTCGCGCTGCCGGGCGAGACGGCGATCGACGGCATGCGCGAGGTCAAGCCCGGCCACGTCGTCCGGATCGACCGGCGCGGCTGCCACGAGTCCCCGTACTGGCGGCTGGTCAGCCACGAGCACCCCGACGACCTCGGCACGACCGTGAGCACCGTGCGGGAGCTGCTCGAGGACATCGTCGAGCGCCAGCTGATCGCCGACGTGCCGCGCGCGTCGATGCTCTCCGGCGGCCTGGACTCCAGTGCGATCGCGGCGCTGGCGGCCCGCAGCCTCAAGCGGTCCGGCGAGGGCCCGCTGCTCACCTACTCGGTCCGGTTCGATGGCGAGGAGGAGCACTTCCGCTCCACCCGGCTGCGCCCCGAACGGGACGCGCCCTACGCGGCGATGGTCGCCGAGCACATCGGCTCCGAGCACGTCGAGGTCGTGCTGAAGGCCCGTGACGTCGCCGAGGCGATCCCGGCCGCCCGCCGCGCCCGCGACCTGCCGAGCATCGGCCAGTTCGACACGTCGATGTACCTGATGTTCGCCGCGCTGCGCGAGCGGTCCACCGTCGCGCTGTCCGGTGAGGCGGCCGACGAGGTCTTCGGCGGCTACCCGTGGTTCCACGACTCGGACACGGTCTGGCGCGAGAAGTTCCCGTGGCTCGGCGACGCGCCACAGCTGACGGAGTACCTCACCGCGGACGCCCGCGCGGCCCTCCGCCCGGACGCGCAGACCGCGGACCGCTACGCGACCCTGCGTGCCCAGGTGCCCCGCCTGCCCGGCGAGGACGGCCTGAACGCCCGCATGCGCGAGGTGCTGTTCTACAGCCTGCACGGGCCGTTGCTGATGCTGCTGGACCGCAAGGACCGGATGAGCATGGCGGTCAGCCTGGAGGTGCGGGTGCCGTTCTGCGACCACCGGCTCCTCGAGTACGTCTGGAACGTGCCGTGGGAGATGAAGGTCGCCGACGGCCGGGAGAAGAGCCTGCTGCGCATGGCGGTGCAGGACCTGCTGCCGGACCCCGTGCTCTACCGGCCGAAGAGCGCGTACCCGGCGATGCACGACCCCGAGCACGACGTCTCGGTCCGCGACGCCGCGCGGGCGTTGCTGGACGACCCGACGTCCCCGCTGCGGGACCTGCTCGACCCGGTCGCGCTGCGCGAACTGGCCGGGAGCGACTCGCGGACGATGACCCACGCCGGCACCGCCCACATGCTGATCCCGGTGGTGGAGCTGGACGTCTGGCTGCGCGACCAGGGCCTGACCATCCGCTGACCACGACGGAACCGCCGTCCGGGAGGAAATCTCCGGACGGCGGTTCCGTCGTGGGCTCAGGCGACCGACAGCGTGATGTCCTCGTCCTTGAGCGAATAGACCTCACGGCCCAGCAGGCTGTTGAGGATCGTCGCGCTGCGCCAGGACGCCAGGCTTAGGTTGGGATCCCCGACGCCGTGGGTGCGCCGGGCCCCGTTCTGGACGTAGATGCGGTTCGTGTCGGGGCCGTCCCAGCGCACCCGGTAGTCCCGCTCCACCTCGTACGCGCCGTCGAGGATCGGAAGACGGCCGCCCAGCGGCTCCATGAACCTCGGCAGCTCCGCGCGGAACCCCGTCGCGAGGACGACGAGGTCGGCGGTCACCTCCTGCTCGGCGCCGGTCACCGTGTCCCGCAGCGAGCCGTGGAAACCGCCGGGCCTCTCGGCCAGGTCCGCCAGCTCCACGCCCGCCAGCAGCCGGTGGTCGAACGGCTCGGGCAGCAGGTAGTCGATCTCGTACAGCCGTTTGTAGACCTGCGCCAGCAGGTCCTGCGTGATGCCCCGGATCGCGCCCAGCTGCTTGCGCGACAGGTGCGAGCGCTGGTCCGCGGACAGGCCGTGGAAGTACTCGACGTAGCTCGGGTTGAACCACTCGTTGGCGAACGGCGAGTCGTCCAGCGGCGAGAGGCCTTCGCGGCCGGCCACCCAGGTCAGCCGGCGGGGCAGGCCGGTGCGGCCGGAGATCAGGTCGAGCGCGACCTCCGCGCCGCTCTGCCCGCCGCCGACCAGCAGGACGTCCTTGCCCTCGACCGGGAGGCCGCGGTCGAGGTGGCGCGAAGCGTGCCACAGCGCCGGGTTCTCGATCTTCCGCGTGAACGGCGGGAAGCACGGCACCTGGCCCACGCCGAGCACGAGGTGGTCGGCCGACCACCGGCCCCGGCTCGTCTGCACGACGAACCGGACGCCGTCGTGCTCGACCGCCTCGACGGTCTCGTCGAGGTAGGTGCCGAGCAGCTGCGCCGCCCACGTGAAGTACTGGTCGAACTCCTTGCGGCTGACGAACTGGGGGTTCGCGATCAGGTGCCGGTACAGCCGCCCCTGCTCGTGCAGGAAGTTGAGGAAGCTGAACCGGCTGCGCGGGTCGACCAGGCTGACGAGGTCCTTGACGCTGCTGACCTGCAGCCGCGAGTTGTCCCAGAGCAGGCCCGGGTGCCACGCCACCGACGTCCGGGACTCCAGCACCGAGACGGCGCAGTCGCCGATCGGCTCGGCCAGCGCGGCCAGGCTGAGGTTGGCGGGGCCGCCCCCGACCGCGAGCACGCCGGTCGAGCGGTGCCTGGCCGAGCTCACGACGCGCTCCTGCCCCGCTGCCACGTCGGGGCTCGGTAGACCGGCGGCTGCAGCGTCACGCCCACGGTCTGGCGGTCGCAGACGAGGCTCCGCACCTCGGAGCGTACGACGGCTTCGTGGGCGAGCTCCCGCACCGCCGGGTCGAGGATCCCCGGGGCCGTGATGGCGCACTGCACGTCCTGCATGTGCACGATCGCTTCGGGGTCGGAGTTGAGCAGGCCGCGGATGTCGACCTTGCCGTCGGTGACGACGTGCCATTCGAGCTGCTCGCCGAGCCGTTCGCGCGACAGCTGCCCGAGGTGGGCCGCGATGTCGGCGGCCAGGCCCATCAGCAGGTGCTCCTGCGGGTTGGGGCCCCAGTCGACGCCGGTGAGCTGCTTCGGCGAGTCGATCCGCACGGTGACGCCGTCCCCGTCGGCGGGGTAGGACTCCAGCTGCACACCACTGATCCAGCGCACGCGCCGGGCCGCCACCGGGCGGCGGATCCGGGCGGTGGCCTCGGCGCCGGCGATCGTCTCCGTCTCGACACCGCCTTGGGGGTCCACATAGGACACTTCGAGCGGGACGACCGCGGTCAGCGTCTTGTGGTTCGGGCTGAAGTTCTCGACCTTGCGCAGCAGCTGGTCGATCAGCGCGTCCTGGTCCTGGACGCCGACCTCGAACCGGCAGTCGATCCCGTTGCCGCTCTCGATGTGCAGCTCCAGGGTGTCGAACACGACGCCCTGCGCGCTCCCGCCGCCGACCATGGTCTTCAGCGAGCACGAGCCGACCCCGGTCAGGGCCAGGTCGATCGGCGTCGGCGCCCCGGTGGGCGGCAGGCCGTCCGCGTCGCGCCATTCGTCGTCGCTGAGCTCGAACGCGAACTTCCGGGTGGACTTGACGCTGCCGAGCACGGCCGCGCCGTTCGACGCCGAGAGGCCCCGGCGGGGGGAGTAGCGCGCCTTGCCGCGGTAGCAGTACCAGGCTTCCGAGACGTCTTCCCGGGTTTCGTGGACGACCTCGCTGAATCCCGCGGTGTTGAAGCTGTTCCTCATCGCACACCTTCCTCGGGCAGCGCGTCGAGCGCGTGGGCGAGATCCTCGATCAGGTCGCGGATGTTCTCGATGCCCGCGGACAGCCGGACGAGTCCCGGGTTGATCCCGATCAGCGCCATCTGCCGCGAGGTCAGCGAACTGTGCGAGGTGTTGCTCGGCATGCTCACGAGCGATTCGACCCCGCCGAGGCTCGTGGCGACGTACGGGATCTTCAGGTTCTTCATGAAGGCCAGCGCGGCTTCGTCCCCGCCCTTGACCTCGAAGCTGACCATGCCGCCGTAGCCCGCGTAGTCCGCGCGCCGCAGGTTCGCGTAGCGGTCGCCGCCGAGGTCCGGGTGGTGGACGTCGGCGATCCGGTCGTGGCCGGCCAGGAACTTCGCGATCTCACGCGCGTTTTCGTTCTGGGTCCGGATGCGCAGCGGCAACGTCTTGAGCCCGCGCTCCAGCAGGAAGCAGCAGAGCGGTTCGAGCGTGCCGCCGAACCGCAGCGCCTGCGCCCAGATCCGGTCGAGGAACTTGCGCCGCCCGACGACCGCGCCCGCGGTCAGGTCGCTGTGCCCGGCGAGGTACTTCGTCGCGCTGTGCACGACGATGTCCGCCCCCTGCGCCAGCGGCTGCGACATCACCGGGGTCAGGAACGTGTTGTCCACCACCAGCAACGCGTTGGTCTCCCGCGCGACCTGGGCGATCTCGCGGATCGCGGGCGCCTTGAGCAGCGGGTTGGTCAGCGTCTCGAAGAACAGCAGCTGGGTCTCTTCGCGCACCGCGGCGCGGACGGCGTCGACGTCGGTCGGGTCGACGAACGTCACCTCGCGCCCGGCCGAGGGCATGTCCTCGCGCAGCAGGTTGTACGTGCCGCCGTAGACGTCGTAGGCGGAGATGATGTGGCTGCCCGAGTTCGTCAGCGCGTAGATGGTGCTGGCGATCGCGCTCATCCCGGACGAGGTCACCAGCGCGCTCTCGGCGTTTTCGAGCGCGGCGATCTTCTCCTGCACCGACCACTGCGACGGGTTGCCGTAGCGGGTGTAGATCGGGACGTCGCGCAGCGCGCCGTCGGAGAACGCGCCGTAGCTGGCGTCGTCGAGCAGGAACGTGCTCGTCTGGAAGATCGGCGTGCCGACGCTCCCGGTGACCGGGTCCTCGTAGGTCCCGGCGTGCACGGCGAGGGTCTCCGGCGAGATCTCCCGGGGCAGGACCCGGTGCTGGGGCGAGACCGGACCCGCGCTGCGCCGCCGGGTCAGCTCGCCGAACCAGCCCGCCTCGGCTGTGCGGCCCTCCTCGAATCCCTTGGCTGTCCGCTCTGTTTGAGCCACTCTGTCCCCTGGTGTCGGATCGCGGTGACGACTGAACCCGGCTCGAACATCAGTCGAAACCATCTTCCGATCCACGGTGATCCACGGGCGTCTTCTGCCCTGCTCGCCGTTCTTCCGGACTGCGCTGCGACCTTGCCACGACGGGAGATGCGCCGCGGGCGGGAGGCGGCGAACAATTCCGGGGCATGTACACCGAATCCGCGTCCTGGTACGACCGTCTGCACCGTAACAAGGACTACGCCGCGGAGTCGCGGCAGATCGTCGAGCACGTGCGCCGGAACCACCCGGGAGCGCGGACGCTGCTCGACGTCGCCTGTGGCACCGGTGGCCACCTGCGGCACCTGGGCGCGCAGTACTCCTGCGAAGGCGTCGACGTCGAGCCCGGCCTGCTCGAGGTCGCGCGCGACCGGCTGCCCGGGATCCCGTTCAGCGAAGGGGACATGACCGACTTCGACCTCGGCCGCCGCTTCGACGTCGTGACCTGCCTGTACAGCGCGATCGCGTACGTGCAGACCGTCGAACGCATGCAGGCCGCGATGCGGTGCCTCGCCCGGCACCTCGAACCCGGCGGCGTCCTCGTGGTCGAGCCGTGGATCCAGCCGGACATGATCGTCGACCAGGAGGAGAACTGGGTCGACGGCAGCAGCGCGGTCGTGGTCATCGAGGACCCCGACATGAAGCTGGTCCGGGTGCGGATCTTCCGGGTGCACGGTCAGCTGACCGAGCTGATCATGCACTACGTCGCCGCGCAGGACGGCGAGATCACCGCGCGCACCGAACGCCACAAGGTCGCGATGTTCACCCGTGAAGAGCTCATCGAGGCGGCCGCGCTGGCCGGCGTCGAAGCGACCTGGGACACCGGCGGCCTCACCGGGCGCGGGCTGCTCGTCGGCGTCCGCACCGGCGCCGCAGCCGAAGAGACGCGGACGCGGTCGGTCGCCTGACACCATCGGTGCCCGGGAAGCTCCGCGTACCCCCGTTGGGAAGAAGGCGACTCGTGACTGGCGACCAGGGACGGCCATGACTGCGGACATCATCGAAGGCGTGAACACCCTGACGGCGTTCGAAGACCGGCTCCGGCTGGCCCTGGACCGCTGCCGTGCCGAAAGCGCCCCCTCCGGCGCGTTCAACCCGGGCTTCGAGCTCCCCGTGGTGGACTCGAAGCTCCGGGACTTCTTTTCGGTGGCGGAAATCGGCTTCACCGAGCTGGGCGCGCACCACGGTTCGCGGCTGGTGCTGCTCGACATGATGCGCAACCCCCGGACGCGCACGACGAAGACGTTCGGCTCGCTCGTCATGGTCGCCCGCGCGGTCCGCTACATCCGCGAGACCGGTGAGCGCGTGATGATCCTGACGCCGTCGTCGGCCAACAAGGCGACCGCGTTGCGCGACGCGGTCCTGCGCGCGCACCGGGCCGGGCTGGTCACCCCGGAGGAGCTGCAGATCGTCACGCTGGTGCCCGACGTCGCGCGCGGCAAGCTGTGGTCCTCGGCGCTCACCGCCGACCCGGACCTCGCGGCCCGCAACCCGATGTGCGTGCGGCACTGCGACGTCCCGGCCGACGTCAAGCTGACCGCGACCGAGGCGTTCCCCGAGGCGGCGGCCGAGCTGAAGTCCGGGTTCGGCGTCAATCTCTGGTACACCCTCGACCTCGCCAACTACCGCGGCGCCGACGCCGCCCGCGCGTTCGCGGAGCGGGAGTTCCTGCCCCAGGCGCCGGGGACCACCCGGGCGCACGCGCACTCGGTGTCCAGCGCGTTCGGGTTGCTGGGCCACCACTTCGGCACGTCGATGCTGCCGCCGGCGGAGTTCCCGTCGCAGTACTTCCTCGTCCAGCACCTGGCGACCCCGGACATGGTGACGAGCCTGTACGGCACGGAAGTGCCCGAGTACCACCACGATCCGGACACCGGGCTGTACCGCCAGGACGCGGACCCGTGGTTCCCGGCGACGACGTTCGACCCGGCGGAGAACCTCGAGCCGACGTTCTACACCCGCTCGCCCGCGACGTCCCCGGTGATGAACGAGATCATCCGGCGCCAGGGCGGTGGCGGCATCGTCGTCTCCCGGCAGGAGTGCCTCGAGCGCTACCCGCGGATCCGGACGCTGCTGGCCGGCTCCGGCGTCCGGCTCCCGGCCGACCCGTGGAAGCTGCGGGAGTGGTCGCTGGTGATGGCTCTGACCGGGGTGCTGAACGCGATCGACCGCGGCCTGCTGACCGCCGACGAAGTCGTCGTGCACGGTTCGGGGTGCTACTCCGAAGACGACTTCACGCCGATCCCCGAACACCGGCTCCACGCCGTCGACACCGGCGCGGACCTGAAGAAGGTCATCCTCGCCGCCGCTTCGGGCGAGGCGATCTGATGGCCGCTCTTTCGCCGCGGAACATGGTGTCGCAGCTGCGTTACAAGTGGGACCACGGCACCGGCGCCTGGGCGGCCGCCCGCCAGCTGGCCGACACCTCGCCGTTCGCCGAGCGGCTGGACGGCCTGCTGGTCCGCGAAGAGCCTCGGCTCGCCGTCGGGTACCGGGGCTTCCCCGCGGGCGGGCGGCACGTGCTGCCGTTTCTGCGCGAGCAGCTGGAGCGCACCTGCGACGACATCACCCAGACCGAGCGGCGTGGCCGCCGTCTGTCTACAGTGGACGCCGACATCGTGTTCACCGGCTGCGGCAGCCGCCAGGCCGCCGCGCTGCCTCAGGCCAACTCGCTCGTGCTGCCGTTCCGGATCCAGCAGATCCTCGAGGTGCTGCCGGACATGGAGGCCATGTCGAAGAAGGTCTCCCGCAACGAGCGCAAGCAGTTCGCCAACCTGCGCGCCAAGAACGACTGGGCGTGGGAACGCGGCCACACGATGGCCGACCTCGAGTTCTTCTACGAGCGGATGCACCTGCCCACCATGGGTTTCCGGCACGGCAAGGCCACCCGCAGCGCCGACTGGGACACCGCGGTGAACTGCCTGTTCCAGCGTGGCGCGCTGTTCTTCGTCACCGAAGGCGGCAAGCGCGTCGCCGGGGTTCTGGTCCGGCTCGACGACGATCGCCGCATCCTGCGCGCGCGGCTGCTCGGCGTGCTCGACGGCGACGAGACGCACTACCGCAGCGGCGCGGTCAAGGCGCTCTGGTACCTCGGCATGGAGTGCTCGGTCGGCCACGAGAAGATCCAGCAGATGGACATGTCGGGCGGCGAGCCGTTCCCCGGCAAGGGTGTCTACCAGTTCAAGCGGCGCCTGCACCCGCTCACCGAGCTGCCCACCGACCACTTCCGCGACAAGCGGCTGCACCTGCGGGTGCTGCGCGACACCGACGCGGTGCGGGACTTCCTGGTCTTCACGCCGGTGATCGCCGTCGACGAGGCCGGGAAGCTGACCGCCGTCCACTTCGCCGACGCCGACCGGCCCCCGCACACCCGGATCGTCGGCACCGGCCCGGGCATCGAAGAGTCCCGAGTGATCGACCTCGACGAGTTCCTCGCCGGCCTCGACCGGGTCACCACCCCCGTCGGTTTCGACCTCGACGAAGCCGAGGCCGCGTGATGACCGCCTACTTCCAGGACGTCGACGTCGCCACGGACCTGTGCGGCGAGCTGGTCACCGCCGGCTTCGGGCCGTTCCTCGGCACGCCGTGCGGGATCCTCTCGCCGATGTTCACCGCGCTGGACGAGCTCGCGGGCCTGCTCACGGTCGCCCGCGAGGACAACGCGGTGGGGATCGCCGCGGGGGCGTCGCTCGCCGGGCGGCTGCCGGTGGTCCTCATGCAGAACTCCGGGTTCGGGCAGTCGATCAACGCGATCGCCTCGCTCGTCGAGCCGTACCGGATCCCGATGCTGTTCGTGATCAGCATGCGCGGCACCGACCTGGACCCCACGCAGGAGAACCTGGTGATGGGCCGGCTCACCGAGCCGCTGCTGGCCCAGCTGGGCATCGAGGCGCTGACCCTGGACGGCGACCGGCCGCGGGGACCCCAGGTGGAGCGGGTGCACCGCATCGTGGCGGCGGACCGCCGCCCCGCGGCCCTGCTGGTGCCCCCGGCGGTGTTCGGCTGGCGAGCATGAACAAGACGGCGGCGATCAGCGCCGTGATCGCGGCGACCACCCACGAGCCGGTCGTCTTCACCACGGGCTATTCGTGCCGCATCGCACGCGGCATCGCGGACCGGCCGAGCCACTTCTACATGACGGGCTCGATGGGCCTGGCGTCCTCGATCGGCATCGGCGTGGCCCGCGAGACGGGCCGCACCACGGTGGTGGTGGACGGCGACGGAGCCCTCCTGATGAACCCGGTCGGCCTGGTGACGGCGGGGGCGTTGAGCGACCTCCCGCTGGTCCACGTCCTGCTCGACGACGGCAGGTACGCGTCGACGGGCGGCCAGCTGGTGCCCTCGACGCGCACGGACCTGTGCGGCTGGGCGTCGGCGTCGGGGTACGCGCGGGTCCGGAGCACGGCGTCGGCGGAGGAGTTCGAGGCGATTTTGCGGGAGGAGATCGCGGGGTGTGCGGCCCCGGTGTTCATCCACGGCGTGGTGACCACGGCCGATCCTCCGGTGGCGGCCCGGATCGACGCGGCGTTGGATGAGCACGCGGCGAGGTTCCGCAGGCATCTGGCCGCGACCCGCTGAGAGCCGATCGGCGCGGGCGTAGCCGCCGCCCGTCTGGCCTCGGCCGATCGGCGCGGGCCCCGCCGGGCTCGTTCAGGCGGCGGTCAGGTTCGGCCGCCGCGAGCCGACCTCGGGGCCCGGCTGTCGCCGCCCGCCCGACCTCTGCCGACCTCCGCAGTCCCGCCGGGCTCGCTCAGGCGGCCGCCGTCGCCTGCAAAGCCTTGCTCAGCGCCGTGACGGTCAGCTCGACCTGCCACGGGCGGGCCCCTCCCGCCCTCAGGACCTCCGCGACCGTGTCCTCGTCGGTCTCGGCCGGAGGGCGCCAGCACGTGCGGCGGACCAGGTCCGGCAGCAGCAGGTTCTCCACCGGGAGCCGGCGGTCCTCCGCGATCGCCGTCAGGGCCGCGCGGGCCGCCGACAGCCTCGCCGCCGCGTCCGGGTCCTTGTCCGCCCAGCGGTTCACCGGGGGCGGGCCGTCCGTCGGCTGGGACGGCGACGGCAGCTCCGATGCCGGCAGCGCCTTCGCCGCCTGCAGGTGCCGCAGCCAGCTCGCCGTGTACTTCCGCTGGACGCGGCCGCTGAACACCGGCAGCGCCTGCAACTCCTCGACCGTCTTCGGGTCCGCCGTCACGGCGTTGATGATCGCGCTGTCGGGCAGGATGCGGCTCGGCGCCCGGTCGCGCTTGCGGGCCAGCTCGTCGCGGGCCTGCCACAGCTCGCGGACCGCCGCGAGGCCACGCGGGTTGCGGATCTTGTGCACCCCGGACGTCCGGCGCCACGGCTCGGCCCGCGGCGCGGGCGGCGGGGCCGTCCGGACCGCTTCGAACTCCTGCCGGGCCCACTCCAGCTTGCCCTGGGCGCCCAGCTCCGCTTCCAGCTTTTCCCGCAGCTGGATGAGCAGCTCGACGTCGAGAGCGGCGTAGTTGAGCCAGTCGACCGGCAGCGGCCGCTTGGACCAGTCGGCCGCGCTGTGGCCCTTTTCGAGGGTGTAGCCGAGCAGCAGCTCGACCAGCGTCCCGAGGGCCACGCGCTCGTAGCCCGCCAGGCGGCCGGCCAGCTCGGTGTCGAACAGGGCCGCCGGGTACAGGTCCAGCTCGGCGAGGCAGGGGAGGTCCTGGGAGGCGGCGTGCAGCACCCACTCCAGGGAGTTGAGGACGTTCTTCAACGGCGTGAGGTCGTCCAGCTCGGTCGGGTCGACCAGGACCGTGCCGGACCCTTCGCGCCGCAGCTGGACGAGGTAGGCCTTGGGCCAGTAGCGGTAGCCGGACGCGCGTTCGGTGTCGACGGCGACCGCGCCGGTGCCCGCGGCCAGCCGCGCGCAGGCTTCGACCAGCGCGGACTGACTGGCGACCACCGGGGGTGTGCCCTCCGCGGGCTCGCGTAGCAGCACCGGGCCGCCCGTGGACTCGATCTCCATCCCGGTGTCCTCGGCCTCTGTGCTTCCCATGGTGTGCGACCCTACGGGACGGGCGTACCGCGCCTGGTGCGCCCGCCCCGCGGGGATGTCGCTCGTGTCAGCGGATGACGCCGGCCCGCATGGCCAGCGCCACCATCTGAGCCCGGTCGCCCGTGCCGAGCTTGCGCCCGATCCGGGACAGGTGGGACTTGACGGTGAGCGCGGAGAGGGAAAGTTCCTCGCCGATCTCCTTGTTGGACTGTCCGTCGGCGACCAGCTGGAGCACCTCCACCTCACGAGCGGAAAGCTCGCGCGGGGTGTTGTCGGTGCCCGCGACGCGGGTCCCGGTGGCGAGCACCGGAGCCACGCTCGGGTCGGCGTAGACGCCGCCCTCGAGCACACGCCGCACGCCGTCGGTCACGACGACCGGCGACGCGGACTTCAGCAGGTACGCCTGGGCCCCGGCCTGGAAGGCCGAACGCACCGCGTACGGGTCGTCCGAAGATGCGAGTACGACCACGCGCGGCCAGCCGTGGCTACGGAGTTCCGTAACCAGCTCGATACCGCTGCCGTCCGGCAGTCCGAGATCGAGGATCGCCAGGTCACAAGGCCCAGTGGCCTGTGCTCGCGCCCTCGCTTCGGCCACCGTGGCGGCTTCGTGGACGGTACCCGCACCCATCTGTGCGAGTCTTGCTGCGATTGCCTCCCTCAACAGCGGGTGGTCATCGACCACCAACACGGAAAAAAGCTCTTCCCGCGGGTGCGGAACCATGCTCGCCGGCAATGCACCGGCTGGCGTGGATCGGACGGCCTGAGAAATGCCGACGGTAGCCACGTCACTACCTCCCTGGAGTCGGTCGTGCCCCCCGACCGGCACCGGGACCTTCGGCCGTTCAGCCGCGCCAGCTTTAGACCGAAAGTGGTGTCGTCGAAGGCACTGTAGCCGCCCGGAGCCCTTCGCGGGGGGATCGAATGGGTATCTATCTCAAACGAACAGTCACTCAGTGGGTTCGTAGTAACACGATCGGGCTAGTACACGGCCGGTTGCTAACGGATAGCCCAGCGAACACGATGCAAAGAAGTTACCGGCGACCAAATGGCCGTGCAGATGATGTGTGCAGCTGCCGGTGCGCGTAGTGACGAGGGTCCGGATGGCGGTCCCGGAGGCCCGGAATGTGGCCCCGGCCGGGGCATGATCAACTTTTCCGAAGGGTCCCGGCGGCGATTTTCGGACCGGAAACGGTGACTGTCCGTATCGCTCGCGGGCCGGTGCCGGGCCGCGCGGCGCAAGTTGATCTTGTAGCGGTGCGTGACGGCCTCGCGTTCACGAACGGGGGCACGCGCCGAGGACGTGAAACACCCTCAGGAACAGCGCAGGTGGTCCTCGGGGGTCCGTAGTTGTCCGGACCACTTCGCGTCCGCAGCGAGGCGCTCGGCCGCCGCCGGAGTGGCGCGGCCGATGTTGGACGTCGTTCAGCGGATGTGAAATTTGCTCACATCCGTACAAGAGGTGACCCGAGAGGCGACTCCCAGGCACTCGCCGTTGCCGATCCGTGACCGATGATCGCCCGGACGCCGCGGCTCAGGAGCTCTGGCGCTGCCCGAAGAGCGTCACGCCGACCGGCGGCAGGCCCACGACGCTGGCCATCACCTGGCAGAAAGCCTGCCCGTGGGGCAGCAGCCCGGCGTCGGTCGGGGTCCACGACGCCCGCAGCTCGAGGTCGTCGGTGCGGGCCGGGCCGGAGATGTCGCCGAAGCGGGCCGACGACGTCTCGGTGACCGTGCCGCCCAGCGCCTTCCAGCTCGCGCCGGACACCTCGAGCGCGTCGGTCAGCCACGACCAGCCGACCGCCGGCAGGAAGGGATCGGTCGCGAGCTCGCGGTCCAGCTCCGCGCGCACGTACATGACGAGACGCAGCACGCCGTCCCAGCCGTCCTGGCCGTCCGGGTCGTGCAGCAGGACCAGTCGGCCGGAGGCCAGCACGTCCGCGGGCCCGGAGACCTCGCAGCTGACCGCGTACGACCACGGCGCGAGCCGCTGCGGCGCCCGCATCGGCTCCAGCAGCACCTCCCGGCGGGGCCGGACGGACTGCAGCGCCACAACTGCTTCACGGAAGAGTTCGGGCACTGGCGTCATCGCGGTCACGCACCGACTTTAGGGCGGGCACGCCCTGTTGCGGGCGCAGGCGCGCCGATGGAACCGCGGCCCCCGGCTCGTGGCACGATTGACGGCGATGTCTCCGACCACGCCCCTGCCGCAGCGCGCCGCCCCGTCCGGCCGCCGCGAGCTGCCCGAAGCCCCCTTCCTGGCCGCCGCGCGCGGTGACCGCCCGGCCCGCACGCCGGTCTGGTTCATGCGCCAGGCCGGCCGCTCGCTGCCCGAGTACCGCGCGCTGCGCGAGGGCGTGCCGATGCTCGACGCCTGTTTCGACCCCGAGATGCTCGCCGAGATCACGCTGCAGCCGGTCCGCCGGCACGGCGTCGACGCGGCCATCCTCTTCAGCGACATCGTCGTGCCGCTGAAGGCCGCCGGGGTCGACATCGACATCGTGCCCGGCACCGGCCCGGTGGCCGCGGCGCCGATCCGCGACCTCGCCGCCGTCAAGGCCCTGCCGGAGCTGGCTCCCGACCAGGTCGCGTCGGTCGCCGACGGCGTCCGCCTGCTGGTCGAGCGGCTCGGCGGCACCCCGCTGATCGGCTTCGCCGGCGCGCCGTTCACCCTCGCCAGCTACCTCATCGAGGGCGGGCCGAGCCGCAACCACGAGCACACCAAGGCGCTGATGCACTCGTCGCCGGAGGTCTGGCACGAGCTGGCCGGCCGCCTGGCCGACGTCGCGCTGACCTTCCTGCGTGCCCAGCTCGACGCCGGGGTCGACGCGGTCCAGCTGTTCGACTCCTGGGCCGGCGCGCTGTCCGAGCGGGACTACCGCGAGTTCGTGCTGCCGCACTCGGCGAAGGTTCTCGCCGGCGTGGCGGAGTACGGCGTGCCGCGGATCCACTTCGGCGTCGGCACCGGCGAGCTGCTCGCCGCGATGCGTGACGCGGGCGCGGACGTCGTCGGCGTCGACTGGCGGATCCCCCTCGACGAAGCCGTCCGGCGGCTCGGCGGACACGCTGTCGTGCAGGGCAACCTCGACCCGGCGCTGCTGCACGCGTCCTGGCCGGTCCTCGAAGCCGAGGTCCGCCGGATCGTCGAAGAGGGCCGCGCGGCCGACGGGCACATCTTCAACCTGGGCCACGGCGTGCTGCCGGGCGTCGACCCCGAGGTGCTGACCCGCGTGGTCGGGCTGGTGCACGAGCTGTGAAGCGCGTCGCCGTCGTCGGGGGCGGTGTTTCCGGGCTGACCGCGGCGTACCGGCTGCGGCGGCTGCTCGGCGACGGCGTCGAGATCGTCGTGTTCGAAAAGACGAAGACGCCGGGCGGGAAGCTGCGCACGGCCGAGCTGGCCGGCGTGCCCTACGACGTCGGCGCGGAGGCCTTCCTGGTCCGCCGGCCCGAGATGCTCGGGCTGGTCCGCGAGCTGGGGCTCGACGTCGTCCACCCGACGGCGGCCCGCGCGAAGATCCACGCCGGCGGCGGGGTCACCGGCCTGCCGCCGGGCACCGTGATGGGCGTTCCGGCGTCGGCGGAGTCGGTGGCCGGCGTGCTGTCGGAGGCGGGGCGGCGCGCGGTCGAAGCCGAGGTGACACTGCCGGAGCTGCGGCTGCCGGGCGGCGACCTGCCGCTGGGACCGCTGCTGCGTGAGCGCTTCGGCGACGAGCTGGTCGACCGGCTCGTCGACCCCCTGCTCGGCGGTGTCTACGCCGGTGGCGCGGACGGCCTGGGTCTGCGCGCGACCATGCCGGGCCTGGCCGCCGCAGTGGCCGCGGGCGCGGGGTCGCTGACCGCGGCCGCCCAAGCGCAGCTGCCCGCGAACCCGTCTTCGGCGCCGGTGTTCGGCACCGTCCCCGGCGGCCTGGGCACGGTGATCGACCGGCTCACCGAGCTGTCCGGCGCCGAGCTGCGCACCGGGCTGCCGGTCTGCGACGTCGAACGGAACGGCGCCGGCTGGCGGCTGCGCATCGGCGCGGCGCCCACCGCGCACGCGCCCGCGGACAACACCGTCGAAGCGGACGCGGTGGTGCTCGCGGTGCCGGCCCCGTCGGCCCGGCGGCTGCTCGCCGAGCTGGTGCCGGCCGCGTCGGCGGCGTTCGGCGAGGTCGAGCTGGCCTCGATGGCCGTCGTCGCGCTGGCGCTCCCACCGGGCACGGCGCTGCCCGAGGCGTCCGGGATCCTCATCGGCCAGGGCGAGCGAGACTCCGCCGGAGTGCCGTACGCGGCGAAGGCGTTCACCTTCTCTTCGCGCAAGTGGGCGCACTTCGGCTCCGGGCCGGTGCTGGTCCGCGGCTCGGTCGGGCGCTTCGGCGAGCTGGGCGCGCTGCAGGCCGACGACGTCGAGCTGGTCCGCGTGGTCCGCGCCGACCTCGCGCGCCTGACCGGCATCAGGGCCGACCCGGTCGAGACCCTGGTGACGCGCTGGGGCGGCGGGCTGCCGCAGTACGGCGCCGGGCACCTGGAGCGCGTGGAGCGGATCGAGAAGGCGGTCGAAGGCGTGCCGGGCCTGGCGGTCGCCGGCGCGACGCTGCACGGCGTGGGGCTGCCGGCGTGCGTGGCGACGGCGGAAGCGGCGGCGCACCGGATCGCGGCGCACCTGACGGCTTGAGCCGCTCCTTCGCGTGAGTGCTCTCACCCGACCCTGGCGGCCGTGGCGGCCGTCGCGGTGACAGGATGGAGGCATGGCGCGGGTCAACTACAACGAGCTCAACGACACCATCCGGTACACGACCTGGTCGGTCTTCAAGATCGAGCCGGGGCGGCTGGGCGAGGACCGGGGAACGGCCGGGCGCGAGACCACCGAGTACCTCGACGGCCTGGAGGCCAAGGGGGTCACGGTCCGCGGTGTTTACGACCTCTCCGCGCTGCGTGCCGACGCCGACTTCATGATCTGGTGGCACGCCGAGGAGATCGAGCAGGTCCAGGCCGCCTACGCCGGGTTCCGCCGCACTCCGCTCGGGCGCGCGTCGACGCCGGTCTGGAGCCAGACCGCGCTGCACCGGCCCGCGGAGTTCAACAAGAGCCACATCCCGGCGTTCCTGGCCGGCGAAGAGGCCCGCAAGTTCATCTGCGTGTACCCGTTCGTCCGGTCCTACGAGTGGTACCTGCTGCCGGACGCCGAGCGCCGCAAGATGCTCGCCGACCACGGCAAGGAGGCCCGCGACTACCCTGACGTGCGCGCCAACACCGTCGCGTCGTTCGCGCTGGGCGACTACGAGTGGATCCTCGCCTTCGAGGCCGACGAGCTGCACCGGATCGTCGACCTGATGCGCCACCTGCGCGGCACCGAGGCCCGCCTGCACGTGCGCGAGGAGATCCCGTTCTACACCGGCACCCGCGTGCCGCCCGCCGAGCTCGTCGCGGCCCTGCCCTAGTGGACGGGATCCTGGACGGCGTCTGGCGCACCCTCACCGGGGAAGAGCCGGGACCGGTCGAGCTGACCGGCGCCGAAGACGTCCTGCCCGGCCCGTACCGGGTGGCGGCGGCCGCAACGGCGTCCGTCGCGGCGGCGACCCTGGCCGCCGGAGAACTGCTGAAGCTGCGTGAAATCGAGCCCGGCGTCGTCACGGCGGACACGCGCCACGCGGCGGCGGCGTTCGCGAGCGAAGGCCTGGGGCACGTCGAGGGCGTTTCACCGGAGCCGGTGTGGGCCCCGTTGTCGGGCAACTACCGCACGGCCGACGGCTGGGTGCGCCTGCACTGCAACTACCCGCGCCACGAAGCGGCGGTGTGCTGGGGCCTCGGAGTGCCCGGAACCCGCGAAGCCGTCGAGAAGGCGGTCGCCGGGCGGGGCGCGCGGGAGGTCGAGCACGCGGTGGTGTCGGCCGGGGGAGCGGCGGCCCAGCTGCGCTCTCCCGAGGACTGGGCGGCGCACCCGCAAGGGGCAGCGGTGGCCTCGCTGCCGTTGGTTTCGCTGGAGCCGGTGGGGGCGGCGCCGAAGCGGACGTTGTTCTACTCGGACCGCCCGATGGGCGGCGTCCGGGTCCTGGAGCTGACCCACGTGCTCGCGGGGCCGGTGGCGGGCCGGGTCCTGGCCGCACACGGCGCCGACGTCCTGCACGTGGGCGCGGCGCACCTGCCACGCGTCGAAGCGTTGGCGCGCGACACGGGGCAGGGCAAGCGGTCGACGTTCGTCGCGCTCGACACCGAGGGCGGTCGCGCGCGGCTGAAGAAGCTGATCAGCCGCGCGGACGTGCTGCTGCAGTCGTTCCGCCCGGGCGCACTGGCCCGGATCGGGTTCGGGCCGGAGGAGTTGGCCTCGTTGCGGCCGGGTCTGGTGATCGCGGACTTGAGCGCGTACGGCTGGGAAGGACCATGGGCCCGCCGACGCGGGTTCGACAGTTTGGTCCAGATGTCGAACGGCATCGCGTGGGGCCCGGACCCGGCGCCGTTGCCGCTCCAGGCGTTGGACCACGCAACAGGCTGGCTCGCGGCAGCAGCGATCATGACGGCGCTCCGCCGGCAGGTCACCGAAGGCGGCACCTGGCGGGTGCGGCTGTCCTTGGCGGGCACGGGCCATTGGCTGGATTCCTTGGGGCGCAAGGATCCTGGCGCTGTTCAAGTGGACTTCGGGGACCTGCTGGAGGAGACGGACAGCGGTTACGGCCGGCTGACGCGGGTCCGGATGGCGGGCGGGCTGCCGGGAGCGGAGCCCCACTGGGACTTCGGGACGCGGTTGCCGGGAGTCGACAAACCGACCTGGACCCCCTGACACGGCGCAGCCGAGCGCGGCCCGCCCTTCCCGGGGGATGCCCCCGCACCCAGTCTACCGGCACCCCCCGACAAAAGGCCTGGTCCGAGCCCGGTAGTCCACACCCCCACGCCCCTGTGGACTACCGGCGCCTAAGCCGGGAAACCAACCCCCGCCGAGGCTTCGGCAGATGCCCACCCGCGATCAGCCACTCCACAAACGCATCCGCATAAGCCCCCGACCGCTCGGTGTCCCGCTTCGGCCGCCCCGCGTTGAACTCCAGGAACAGCGGCCCGAACCGCTCCCCAAGCTCGTCCGCCAGCTCGGGCCGCTGATGCGCCAGCACCCGCCCGTGCTTCCGCCGCAGCACCGAAGCCTCCACCCGCAGCCGGGCGGGGTCGAAACCGTCAGGGGCGGGCCCGCCCGCCAGCAACGCCCGCAGCAGCGAGGCCTGCTGCCGGGCCAGGTCCGAGCGGCTCACACCGTCACCGCCGCCCGCAAAGCCGCCAGCTCCGCCGCCAGTTCGTCGTCGCTCGGGTAGTCGTCGTCGCGTTCCAGCAGTACCCCCGGTGGGTCCGTGCGGCGCCGGAGCTCCGCCAGCAGTGCCAGGACCTCCGGCAGCACCGGGTGCGCGTGCGTGTCGTGGTAGACGCCGTCGCGCTCGACGCCACCCGCCATGTGCACGTACGCCAGGCGCTCCCACGGGATGCCGTCGAGGAACGCCTCCGGGTCCGTGCCGATGTTGCGCGCGTTCGCGTACAGGTTCGCGACGTCGATGATCAGCCGGCAGTCCGTGCGCTCGGTCAGCTCGGTGAGGAACTGTTCTTCGGTGAGCTCCGAAGAAGGCCACTCCAGCACCGCCGCGATGTTCTCCAGCGCGAACGGCACGTCCACGATGGACTGGGCCAGCCGGACGTTCGCCACCAGCACGTCCAGCGCCTCGCGCGTGCGGGGGAGCGGCATCAGGTGCCCCGAGTCGAGCCCGCCCGCGCGCACGAAGCACACGTGGTCGCTGACCAGCGGCGCGTCCAGCGCCCGCGCGACCTCCGCGAGGTGCTGGACGCGCCCCGTGTCGAGCGGCTCGGCCCCGCCGAGCGACAGCGAGACGGCGTGCGGCAGCACCGGCATCCCGCGCCGGCGCAGCGCCACGAGCGTCTCCGGCAGGTGGTCGTGGTGCAGGTTCTCGGCGACGACCTCGACCCAGTCGACGCCCGGCAGGCGCGCGATGGACAGGTCGAGCTCGTGCCGCCAGCCGATCCCGATGCCGAGCTCACCCACCGCAGCCACCTCCGCCGCACGACGACCCGCCACCGCAGGAAGACCCGCTGCTGCACGACGAGCTCGAACACGACGACCCGCTGCTGCACGAGGAGCCGCCCGACGAACCGCCGCCGCCGAAGGAGCCCGCGGGCGGCATCAGCGCCGCGCTCAGCTCCTCGTCCGGGTACATCGCCCAGCCGCCGAGCGCGACCGCCGCCGCGGCGCCGCCCAGCAGCACCCCGCCGGCCAGCGCCCCGCCCGGCACCGGCCCGGACGCCGCCGAGCGCGCCTGGCCGAGGACCCGCTGCCCGGCGGCGTTCGGCTGCCGGGGCCCGGTCTTCGACCGCCGGACCGCGGCGATGATCGTCAGCACCGCCGCGACCAGCACCAGGAACACCAGCACCCCGACCGGCCGGCCGAGCGAGATGCCGTTGACCAGCCGGGCGATCCCGAGCACCAGCACGGCCAGCTGCAGGACCAGCCCGAACGTCCTGGACTGCCGCTTCGCCGCGGCCGACGCCAGCAGCCCGCGCTGCTCGAGCCCGTCCTCCAGGGCCCGCATCGCCGCCGACCGGCGGCCGTGGGCCCGCAGCGTCGCCGTCGTCTTCAGCTGCGCCGCGTCGAAGATCGCCTGCTCCAGCGGCTCACCCGGCCGGGTCCCGGCCTGGCTGACCTGCTTGTAGCTGTTGACGCGCAGCCGGCCGCGTTCGACCAGGGCGGCGATCGCGGTGTCGACCGCCCGGTCGGGCCCGCCGGCCAGGAAGGCCAGCTGGTAGACCGTCGGCGGCGGCCCGGGTTGCGCCTGGTCGGACCGCAGCGCCCGGCTGGCCACCACACCGGCGACGATGAGCCTGATCAGCAGGACCGCGCCCAGCAGCGCGATGTAGAGGACCACGAAATTCGGTCCGGAGATGCCCCACGGGTCGTCCATCGCCCGTCTCCCCTCAGTGAAGTGCGCTTACCGTAGCTGTGAGACGTCGCGGCTCGCGTCGGCGTTTCAACCGCCGCAACCCCCGCCGCCGCCACCACCACCGCAGCCGCCTCCGCCGCCACCGCAGGAGCTGCCGCCCCCGCCGCACGAGCTGCCGCCGAAGTACCCGACCGCGCCGCCGCCCCCGGCGCTCGCCCAGCGCGTCCGGGTCGCGCGGTAGTGGCCGGCCACCGATCGCTGCGTCGCGCGGCTCACCGCCAGGCGGACGTCCTTGTCGGGGTGGGCCTCGAAGCCGCTCGACGCGACCGCCGCGACGGGCCCCGTGACGAAGGTGCCGACGCGGCGAGCTTCTTCGGCGGCCGCCCGGCCGGCCGCGGTGGCCTTGACCGGCGGCTGGTTCCGGGCCTTCACGGTCACGACGATCGCCACGACCAGCGCGACCGCGAGCAGGCCGAGCAGGTATCCCACCGGGTGCCCGGTGCTCGACCCGGCGATCAGCCGGACCACGCCGAAGACCACGAGCAGCCAGTACACCACCGCGGCGGCCACCCAGGCCGACCGTGCTTTCCGCGCGTCGGCGAGCAGGCCCCGGCCGATCAGCGCGTCCTCCAGCGCCCGCATCGCCGGGTGGTCGGCGACCGTCGCCCGCACCCGGTCGACCGAGCTGCCGTGCTTGCCGATCTTCAGCAACGCGGCGCGGCCCAGGTCGTCGGACGCCGAGCCCTTGACGCGCGAAAGCCGGCCGGTGCCGTCGAGCCGGACGGCCTGCTGGTCCAGGAGCCGCGCGAGGACGACCTCGCCACCCCGCGACCGGCCGCCGGTCAGGAGGGCCAGCTCTTCGGCCCGGTTCGGCGCGTCACCCGCGCGGCCGCGCCGCAGCTGGACCGTGCGCAACCCGGCGTAGATCGCCGGTACGAGCAGCAGGCCCAGGTAGAGGCCCGCGAAAACCGGTCCGGGAATGCCCCACGTGTCGGTCATGACTCCGCCCTCCCTCGTCCGTGTGCGGAGGTTACGTCCGAGGAAGGGCGGTGGGTTGTCGGCTTAAGGAGGATTTAGGCTGGCGGTTCTACGGCTGCGGCACCAGCTTCAGCGAAATCGAGTTGATGCAGTAGCGCTGGTCGGTCGGGGTGGCGTACCCCTCGCCCTCGAAGACGTGCCCGAGGTGGCTGTGGCAGGAGCCGCAGAGGACCTCGATGCGCTTCATGCCCATGGTCCGGTCCTCGCGCAGCAGCACGGCGTCGGAGTCGGCGGGGTCGTAGAACGACGGCCAGCCGCAGTGGCTCTCGAACTTCGTGTCGCTGCGGAAGAGCTCGGCGCCGCACGCGCGGCACTCGTAGACACCGGTGGTCTTGGTGTCGGTGTACTCACCGGTGAACGGCCGTTCGGTGCCGGCCTGGCGGAGCACCGCGTACTCCTCCGGGCCCAGCTCCGCCCGCCATTCCTGCTCGGACTTCACGACGCGCGGGGTGGCGCCGACAACGGGTTTCATACCTTTCACCCGTTCCACGTTACGCCGCGAGCCACGCCAGGGCGTGCACCACGATGTCCCATGCGGCGACTATCACGCCGAGCACGATGAGGACCACGATCAGCGCCGACACCCAGTACCGCAGCCCGCCGAGGCGGTTGCTGGAGTCGGCGAAGTCGGACACGCCGTCGAGCGCGGCTTCGATCGTGTAGTTGGGACCGGATCGCTCGATCCGGTCGAGGTGCTCCGCGAACGCGCGCGCCTCCGGGTCGTACGGGTCGAGGCCGACCAGATCCTCGTGGAAGCGAGGATTCTGGCCCGGCAGCGAAGCTCCGTTGTCGGCCATGGCTCCACGGTAGGCCATCCGGGCCCGTCAGCCCACCAGCGGCGCGTTAAGTCTCTACAGACCGGTGTCGGGGTTCGCGTCGAGCTTGGTGTTGCTGTCGATCAGCAGCTGCCCGCCGACGAGCACGATGTGGTACTTCCGGCGGGAGCCGTTCAGCTCCATCGTGAGGTTCAGCGAGCCGTCGTTGCCGCTGCCCGCCGCCGTGGCCGATTTCCAGCCGCCGAGCTCGCCCTTGTGTTGGGCCCAGTAGGACTGGTACTCGGCCTGCGAGCCGTAGACGGCCTGCGCGGCGGGCGTCAGCAGGCCCCAGCCGTTCTCGACGTTCGGGTAGTAGCTGTTGGCGAGCAGCCGGCCCGCCTGGCCGTAGTCGGTGATCTTGCCTTCCGACGGCGTCTCGCCCAGCTTGGCCGACGCCGCGGGGGCGTCGTCGGAGCTGCTGCTCTTCGGGGTGGTCTGGCCCGTGCTCGGCTGGGAGCCCGGCGACTGCCCGACCTGGGTGCCGCCCGTGCCGCCGTCGCCCGAGTTGAGCGTCAGGAACAGGATCACCGCGGCCACGACGACCGCGGCTCCCGCACCGGCGAAGATCGCGTACTTGCGCTTGTTGTCCGGCTTCGCGGTGCTCGACGAGTACTGCGGGGCCCGGGCCGACGGCGTCGCCGCGGGCATCGGTCTGGGCGGGGTGTTCGGCGGCGCCGCCGGCGACCGCATCGGCATGAACGCCGCCGTCGGGCGCGGCGGGCTGGACGCCGCCTTGGCCGTCGGCACCGGGGTGCCGACCGGCGGTGACGACGGCGCGGGCTGGTCGGTCCGCTGCCACGGCGGCCGCTCGCCGCCCTCGGCGGGCGCGGCCGGCTTGCGGCCCGCGCCGCCGGAGAGCAGCGGCGGGGACGCCGACATGCCGCCGGGCTCGGTGCGGGCCAGCGCGGCCAGCCGTTCGCGGGCCTCGGCCATGGACGGCCGCTCGCCCGGCTCGCTGCGCAGCAGGCTCATCAGCAGCGCGGTGGCGCCGCCGGCCTGCACCGGCGGGTTGATCTGGCCGTTCGCCGCCGCGTACAGCAGCGCGAGCTGGTTGGTCGTGTTGCCGTACGGCGTGGTGCCCTCGATCGCCTGGTAGAGGGTCGCGCCGAGGGCGAAGACGTCGGAGCTGGGCACCGGGTCGGCGCCGCGCGCCAGCTCGGGCGCCAGGTAGGCGGGGGTGCCGCCGATCAGGCCGGTCGCCGTCAGCGTCATGTCGCCGGCCGCGCGCGAGATGCCGAAGTCGGTGATCTTCGCGGTGCCGGTCTCGTCGATGAGGATGTTGCCCGGCTTGACGTCGCGGTGGACGATCCCGGCGCGGTGCGCGGCCACCAGCGCGGAGGCGACCTGCTCGCCGAGGCGGGCGACCCGGCCGAGCGGGAGCGTGCCCTCCTGGGACAGGATCGTCGAGAGGCTCGGGCCGTTCAGGTACTCCATCACCAGGCACGGGTCGCCGTTGTGCTCGGCGATGTCGAACACCACGATCGCGTTCGGGTGCTGGAACCGGGCGGCGTTCTTGGCCTCGCGCATGGCGCGCTGGCGCATGTTGTCGCGCTCGGTCTCGGAGACGCCGGGCTGGGGAAGGATCTGCTTGATCGCGACGTCGCGCTCGAGGCGCACGTCGGTCGCGCGCCACACGACTCCCATGGCACCGCTACCAATGTGCTCGACGAGGCGGTAGTGCCCGGCGATCAGCTGACCGGTGTCGATGGCGACTGCTCCTGACGAAATTCCCGGTGGTGGTGGCCCTGCTCAGCGCGTTTCCGCTTCGCGCACCCGATCGAGTGTAGCGGTCGGCCCGGTGCAGTTCGCGTCAGCCAGCCGGTCCGGCGGGCTCCGGTTCGGGCGCCGGCGCCACCGGTGTCCGTTTCCGGAACACCCGGACCAGGCCGATCGCCCCGGCCAGCGCGAAGACGCCGTAACAGACGAGCAGCGCCGGCGGCGTGTCGCCGGTCAGTGCGTCCCCGAGGACGACCACGGCGACGGTGCCGGGCACGCTGCCCAGCAGCGTACCGGCCAGGTACGGGACCAGTCGCACGGCCGACACGCCGCAGAGGTAGCTGAACGGCGCGAACGGGACGACCGGGATCAGCCGCAGCGAGGTGATCGCGAGGACCCCGCCGCCGGAGAGCCGGTCGTTGACCGTCCGGACGGCCGAGCGGTGCAGGTGGCGCGTGACGAGGTCCCGGCCGAGCAGCCGGGCCAGCCCGAAGGCGAGGCCGGCCGCGATGGTGGTGGCGACCAGGCCGATCGTGATCCCGGCCGTGGTGCCGACCAGCAGGCCGGCGGCCAGGTTGAACACCGTGCGCGGGATCGGCGCCACGGTGAGCAGCGAGTACGCGACGAGCAGCACGAGCGGCGTGGCCGGGCCGGTGGCCGCGGCCCAGGCGCGCAGGTCGGCCGGACCGGGGATCGGCAGCAGCACCGCGGCCGCCGCGAAGAGGGCGAGCACGGCGAGCGCGACGATCAGCTTGGTGCGGCCGGACACCCGGTCCAGCGTACCGGCGTAGCTTTCACGTGAAAGCTACGGCCCAGGTGGGAGCTTTCACGGGAAAGCTACGGGCTCGGCCGTCGGGTCCGTGAACCGCTAGCGTGGCCGCATGCCCAAGCACGGTGACCCGGTCGAGTACGAGGTGGGCGGGCGCACGGTCCGCGTCTCGAGCCCGGACAAGGTGTACTTCCCCCAGCGCGGCATCACCAAGCGCCAGGTCGTCGAGCACTACATCACGGTCGGCGCGCCGCTGCTGCGCGCGATCGGCGAGCGGCCGACGACGCTGAAGCGCTACGTCGACGGCGTCGAAGGCGAGTGGTTCTACGCCAAGCGCGTGCCGAAGGGCGCGCCGGAGTGGCTCGAGACGGCCGAGATCACGTTCCCGTCCGGCCGGAAGGCGGCGGAGGTGTGCCCGACCGAGCCGGCCGTGTTCGCGTGGGCGGCCAACCTGGGCACGTTCGACTTCCACCCGTGGCCGGTCCGCAGCGCCGACGTCGACCACCCGGACGAGCTCCGCATCGACGTCGACCCGCCCGACCGGGCCGGCTTCGCCGACGCGGTCGAGGTGGCCCAGGTGGTCCGCGACGTCCTGGCCGACGCGGGGCTGACGGGCTACCCGAAGACCTCCGGCGGGCGTGGGGTGCACGTGCTGGTCCGGATCCGCCCGGAGTGGGACTTCATCCAGGTCCGCCACGCGGTGATCGCCCTGGGCCGCGAGGTGACGCGCAGGATTCCCGAGAAGGCGACGATCGCCTGGTGGAAGGAGGAACGCGGCGGCCGCGTGTTCCTCGACTACAACCAGGCGGCCCGCGACCGCACGGTGGCCTCGAGCTGGTCGGTCCGCGGCACCCCGAGGGCCACGGTGTCGACACCGTTGACGTGGGACCTGCTGACCGAGGTCGACGCGGACGACTTCGACGTCCTGACGATCCCGGAGTTCCTGGCTTCCCACGGCGACCTGCACGCGCCGATGGACGAGGAGCCGTTCGGGCTGGAGACGGCGCTGGAGTGGTACGAGCGTGACGAGCGGGACCACGGGCTGGGGGAGCTGCCGTATCCGCCGGACTATCCGAAGATGCCGGGGGAGCCGAAGCGGGTGCAGCCGAGCAAGGCCCGCCCGGAGAGCTGAGCGCGCCGCTCGCGGTAGGAGGAGCCGCCCGAGCCGATGCAGGCGACGGCGCGTTCCCAAAGCATGGTGCTCGCGTGGAGCTTGGGCTCGACGGCCTTGCCCGACGCCGACCGTCAGCGCGGGGAAGACGACGCGCACGACGTGACCCGCGGCGACATGCGGCGTTCCAGCGGGAAGCGTGCCCGCGCAGCGACTCCCGCGGTACCGATGAGCGGCAATCGAAATCCCCGCACCCCGCCCGGTGACCCACCGCATCGGGAGACGCGAATCTCCGGAATTCACCGGCTCCGGCCGGACAAACGGGAGGCTCGGAACGCGGAGTGATCGCGCGTCCACTTGCTGTCGCCTTTCGGGTCACAAATGTTGCACGGCCGAGTTCGGCGTCACGATCATGGTCTCGGACGGCGTAACGTGCGGTCCCGAATCGACGACTCCCCGGGACAACGACCGGGGGCGGTTCGACGAGAGGAAGGCCCTTCGTGGACGACCTGATCGCATTCCTCGCCGCGCGCGTCGGCGCCCGGCAGGCGTTGATCATGCAGGCCGTCAACAAGGCGCAAGCCGGCGACACGATGAACCGCGGGGAGACGAAGGTCGCCGTGGAGCAGCGGATCCGCGGGCTGACCGACCTCGACCTCGACGCGGTCAACCAGATGATCAACGAGATCGAGGCGACCCGGCGGATCCTGCTCGCCCACCGCACCACCGTCTCCGAGAAGGTCCCCGGGTTTCCGCTCTACGGCAGCGAATACTGGTGTGAGACCTGCCACGTGCCCGCCGACGAGGCCGGCTCCAACTGGTGCCTCACCCTGCGCCTGCTCGCGCTGCCCTACACCGACCACCCGGACTACAGCGAGCGCTGGCGTCCCTGACGGGAATCCCGGCGCGCGCCGGGCGTTGCACCCGGGGTGAAGCTCTCCGTGCTCGACCGTTCGCCGGTGCGGCGGGACGGCGGACCCGAGCGGACCGCGCGGGCGCTGCGGGACACCGTCACCTTCGCGGCCGCCGTCGAACGGCTGGGTTACCACCGGTTCTGGGTCTCGGAGCACCACGGCGTGCCCGGGGTCGCCGGGTCCGCGCCGACCGTGCTGGCCGCCGCCGTCGCCGGGGCGACCGCGCGCATCCGCGTCGGGACCGGCGGGGTGATGCTGCCGAACCACCGGCCGCTGGTCGTCGCCGAGCAGTTCGGCGTCCTGGAAGCGCTGCATCCGGGCCGGATCGACATGGGGCTGGGCCGCTCGGTCGGCTTCACCGGTGGTGTCCGCGCGGCGCTCGGGCACGGCAAGGAGGCCGCCGACGACTTCGGCGCGCAGGTGCGGGAGCTGCTCGGGTTCTTCACCGGCGAGCACGGTTATCCGGGCGTCCACGCCTACCCCGCCGAGGGGCTGCGCGTGCCGCCGTTCCTGCTGGCCACCGGCTCGGGCGCGGACCTCGCCGCCGAGCTCGGGCTGCCGCTGGTCATCGCGCCGGTCCGCGGCGAACGCGCGCTGGCCGAGGCCGTGACGCGCTACCGCGACGGCTTCCGGCCGAGCGGCTGGGCGCGGGAGCCGTACGTCGTGGTGTCGACGGCGATCGCGGTGGCGAACTCGGCCGCGGACGCGCGGCGGCTGCTCGTCTCGGAAGCCTGGGCGACGGTCCATTCGCGCTCCCACGGCGTCTTCCCGCCGCTGGAGCCGCCCGCGGAAGTCCTGGCGCGGCCGATGACCGACCGCGAACGACGCCGGCTCGAGGACACCTTGGACGGCCAGATCTCCGGCACGCCCGCCGAGGTGGCCGACCGGCTGGGGAACCTCGTCGGGGCCGTCGACGCCGACGAAGTCCTCGCGACGACCGCCGCCTTCGACCAATCCGCGCGGCTCGATTCTTTCGCGGCCCTCGCCGAACTCGCCGGGCTCCGGGTCCCCATTTCGTGAGGGATCGGCGAATTCTCCGCGCACTGGGTCGGTGATTCAATATCGGAGTACTGCGGCACCGTGTCGAATCATTACCGGTGGTGCCTTTTCCGGCCGCCGCGGTACGGTTTCCGCGTGACTGCCGGGTCGGCCTCGAGCCGTGAGCAGACGGGGTACCCGGCTGTGCCGTGACCTCCGGGCGGGCCCGTGGCCCGCCGCCTCCCGCACGTCTTCCGACATCGGAACGTGCGCGGGAAGGAGGTGAAATCGCATGTCCGAATGGCACGAGTTCGTCGCGGCCCACGCCGAGGGCGGGGTGCTCGACGGCGTGGTGTCCCGGGTGGTCCCGTTCGGCGCGTTTGTCGAGGTCGACGGGCAGCAGGGTCTCCTGGTGACCGACGCCGCCCCCGAGCCGGGGACGCGGCTGAGCGTCCGCATCGAGCGGATCGACGTGGAGCGCCGCCGGTTCAGCCTGGTCCCGGCCTAGCCGTGACCCGCCGGTCGCCCGCCGCGCGGCGGGCGACCGGTCCTTTCCGGTCCCGGTAGATCTCGAAGGCGATGATTCGCCGTTCGGGCATCGGAGACCTTCCTGGATCGGCGGCGCGGCTCGGCCGGGGCCAGGCGATCATCCGAGCACGAACGGCAGCCGCCCGGCGAGGTCGCCCAGTGCCGTGGTCTCCGCGTCCGTCGGCTCACGGCGGCCCGTCGCCACCAGGAGCACGTCCTCGTCCGAGAACGACGCCGGGAACGCCGTCCCCGCGATCTTCTCCAGCGTCTCCCGCGTCCGTGCCAGTCCCTCCGCGGGCGGTCCCGGCACCGAAGCCACGTGCGCCACCAGGTCGAGGTGGTGCAACGTCCACTCCAGCACGTACGCCGACAGGTAGTCGCCCGCCGTGAGAACCATGTCCTGTGTGGACACGGGCAGACCCGGGTCGGCCAGGTCCGCCGCGCGGCCCGCCGCCGCGCCGACGTCGTCGAGGTGGAACTTCAGCAGCGCCGGGTCCTCGTACGCCGCCGCCAGGCGGACGATCAGCGCGTCCAGGGGGTCGTCTCCCGAAGGCGGCGACGAAGCCACCGCCCAGTACGTCACGGCGTTGTGCGTCACTGCCGAGGAAGCCGGGGTGACCAGCGTGATCAGCACGTCCTGCGCGTCGATCACCAGGTGGCACACCAGGTCGCGGACCAGCCACCCCCGGCAGCCCGACGGCTCGGCGAACGCGGCGTCGGGGAGAGCGGCCACCGCAAGACGCAACGCCGCCCACGTGCGCGAAAAGAGATCCACGCGGCGAAGCTAGCAGGGTCAGAGCCTCAGCTGCAGCTGAGTAAGGATGCGCTGCGCCGCGTCGTCGAAGTCCACTCCGGACACTTCGGCGGCACGGCGGACGCGGTACCGGACCGTGTTGGGGTGGATGTTCAGCGCCCGCGCCGCCGCCCGGACGTCGCCGAACGCGTCCAGCCACGCCAGCACCGCCGGGACCAGGATGCTGCCGTGCTCGGCGTCGTGCGCCACCAGCGACGTCAGGCGCGGGTCGCGGATGCGGGGCTGCGAACCCAGGAACGCCAGCACCTCCGACAGCAGCACCTCCGCGCGGACGTCGGCCAGCGAGGCGACGTCGGCGGCCCAGTGCCCGCGCGCCATCGCCGCCAGGACGCGGTCGGCGTCCCCGCGCGACGCGGCCGCGTCCGACAGCTGCGGCACCACGCCGCCGAGTGCCGCCCGCACCGGGACGTCGAGGTGCCGCCGCGCCGTGGCGGCGATCTCGCGGGCCAGCGCCAGCACCGCCGCGTCCGAGTGCTCGGGCAGGTCCGGCAGCAGCGCGTAGACACGTCCGCCGATCACGCTCACCAGCGCGCTGCGCCGGTAGGCCGCGGTGTGCACGGCGATCAGGTGCACCAGCTCGGCGCGCCGCAGCTGCCGGTTGTCCGAGCGCTCCAGCGAAAACGCGAGCACCTGCGCCGGCCGGGCCGGGTCCGCGCCGATGTCGTCCGCGACGGACTCCGCGTCGAGCCGGCCTTCCAGCAGGCTCGCGAGGAGGTCCTCCCGCAGCCGCAGTTCCGGGCTGGGCAGCGTGCGGGCGCGGATCAGCTGCGGCGCGAGGGTGCGGCTCGCGCCGAGCAGGGCCGTTTCGGCGCGTTCGGTGAGCGGCTGGGCGCCCTCCTGGACCCAGATCGTGCCGAGCGGCTGCTTGCCCGCGTGGATGCCCGCCGCGATCCGGCGGCGGATGCCCAGCTCGGGCCGCTCGTCGATCCGGACGATCCCCTCACCGGCGCGAAGCCGCTGGTAGACGCCCCATTCGCGGAGCATCGCGAGGTAGCGTTCCGGGCCTTCGCGGCCGAGGATCGACAGCCGCCGCAGCTCGTCGACCTCGTCGCCCGCCCGCGAATACGCGAGCACGCGGTTCGCCGTGTCCTCGATGCTGACCAGGCCGCCGGTGAGTGTCGCGATGGTCTGGGCCAGGGCGAACAGGTCGCCGAGCACCTCACCGCTGGCCGCTTCGCCGCCCGCGCGGGCCGCGTCGACGACTTCGCGGGCCAGCGACTCGACCTGCTCCCAGCGGGCTTCGCTGCCGACGGTCAGCAGTGCGACACCCGCGTCGGCCGCGACGTCGGCGCCCGTCGCGCCCTTGACGGCCACCGCGGCCGCGCCACCCCGCCCGGCCGCCCGGATCGCGGGCGCCGCCGCCCGGCCGCGCGCGCCGATCACCAGCACCAGGTCGCCGGGCGACGCCTCCAGGGGGTCTTCGGGGTCGAGGATCACCACGTCGGTGACCGGGACGCCCAGACCGTGCGGCGCCACGACGACCTCGACGAGCGGTTCGCCCAGGGTCGCCAGCACGTGCCGCAACGACGTTATCGGATCGGCCAAAGTCACCCGATCGATTTTAGCCGGTTGAACAAGCCGCCGAGGCGTGTCCGGAGTTACCGTTCGGGGCATCCGGACGTAAAGCAGAGGAGCCGCCGTGGACGCCGTGACCCAGACCCCCGCCCCGAAGAACGAGCCGGTGCTGACGTATGCGCCGGGCAGCGGCGAGCGTGCCGAGCTCGAGGGTGCGCTCAAGCGGCTGGGCCAGGCGGAACCCGTCGACCTCACGGTCACCGTCGGGGGCGAGCAGCGCCCCGGCGGCGGTGAGAAGATCGACGTCGTCCAGCCGCACAACCACCGCCACGTGCTGGGCACCATCCACAGCGCCACCCAGCAGGACACGACCGACGCCATCGCCGCGGCCGCGAAGGCCGCGCCGGAGTGGCGCGCGCTGTCCTACGACGACCGCGCCGCCATCCTGCTGCGCGCCGCCGACCTGCTGACCGGCCCGTGGCGTGCCACGCTCAACGCCGCCACCATGCTCGGCCAGTCCAAGACCGCGACCCAGGCCGAGATCGACTCCGCCTGCGAGCTCGCCGACTTCTGGCGCTTCAACGTCGAGTTCGGCCGCCGCGTGCTCACCGAGCAGCCGGCCAGCTCGGCCGGCGTGTGGAACCGGATGGAGCACCGCCCGCTCGAAGGCTTCGTCTACGCGATCACGCCGTTCAACTTCACCGCGATCGCCGGCAACCTGCCGACCGCGCCCGCGCTGATGGGCAACACGGTCCTGTGGAAGCCGTCGCCGACGCAGTCGTTCGCGGCGCACCTGACCATGCGGCTGCTGGAAGAGGCGGGTATGCCGCCGGGCGTCATCAACCTGCTGCCGGGCGACGGCAAGGCCGTCTCCGAGGTCGCCCTGACCCACCGCGACCTGGCCGGCATCCACTTCACCGGCTCGACCGCGACGTTCCAGCACCTGTGGGCCACGGTCGGCGCGAACATCGCCGGCTACCGCTCCTACCCGCGGCTCGTCGGCGAGACCGGCGGCAAGGACTTCATCGTCGCGCACCCGTCCGCCGACGTCGACGTCCTGCGCACCGCGATGGTCCGCGGCGCTTTCGAGTACCAGGGCCAGAAGTGCTCCGCCGCTTCGCGCGCGTACGTCCCGCGCAGCGTCTGGAACCAGGTGAAGGACGGCCTGGTCGCCGAGACCGAGGCGCTGTCCTACGGCGACGTCACCGACCTGTCGCACTTCGGCGGCGCGGTGATCGACCGGCGCGCGTTCACCAAGCACGCGGAGCTGTTCGACCGCGTCAAGGGCGACGCTTCGGTGGAGGTCCTCACCGGCGGCACGGCCGACGACACCGACGGCTTCTTCGTCCAGCCGACGATCCTCGTCTCGGACAACCCGAAGCACGAGATCTTCTCGACCGAGTACTTCGGCCCGATCCTGTCGGTGCACGTCTACGAAGACGGCGACTTCGACGCCGTGCTCAAGCTGGTCGACGAGACGGCCGCGTACGCGCTGACCGGCGCGATCATCGCCAACGACCGCACGGCCGTGGCGAAGGCGTCCGAGGCGCTGCGGTTCGCCGCGGGCAACTTCTACGTCAACGACAAGCCGACCGGCGCCGTCGTCGGCCAGCAGCCGTTCGGCGGCGCGCGGGCCTCGGGCACCAACGACAAGGCCGGGTCGATCTTCAACCTGCAGCGGTGGACGAGCCCGCGCTCCATCAAGGAGACGTTCGTGCCGCCGACCAGCGTCCGTTACCCGCACCAGGGCTGAGAGGGAGACCGTCATGCTGCGTGCCCCGTTGCTCGCCGCCGCCCGCTCGAAGGGCATCCGGCGGCTCGTCGAAGCGGTGCCCGCCACGCGATCCGTGGTGCGCCGGTTCGTCGCCGGGTCCGAGACCGCCGAGGCCGTGCGCGTCGCGCGCGAACTGGCCGCGGACGGCCGCCGGATCACCCTCGACCACCTGGGTGAGGACACCACCGACGCCGCGCAGGCGGCGGCGACCGTCGCGGCCTACGAAGCCGTGCTGACCGCGCTGGCCGCGGAAGGCCTGGCTTCGGGGGCGGACGTCTCGGTGAAGCTGTCGGCGGTGGGGCAGTTCCTGCCGTCGAACGGCGAGGACGTCGCGCTGGAGAACGCGCGGAAGATCTGCGCGGCGGCGGACGCGGTCGGGGCCACCGTGACGCTCGACATGGAGGACCACACCACCACGGACTCGACGCTCGGCATCCTGCGCGAGCTGCGCGGCGAGTACCCGTGGGTGGGCGCGGTGCTGCAGGCCTACCTGCACCGGACCGAGGCGGATTGCCGCTCGTTGTCGGGCCCGGGCTCGCGGGTCCGGCTGTGCAAGGGTGCGTACGCGGAGCCGGAGTCGGTGGCGTTCCAGGAGAAGTCCGAAGTGGACAAGTCCTACGTCCGCTGCCTGCGCGTCCTGATGGCGGGCCAGGGCTATCCGATGGTGGCGTCGCACGACCCGCGGATGATCGAGATCGCCGCCGCGCTGGCGGAGGAGAACGGGCGCACGGACGACGACCACGAGTTCCAGATGCTCTACGGCATCCGGCCGGAGGAGCAGGCGCGGATCGCGGCTTCGGGCTCGCGCATGCGCGTCTACGTGCCCTACGGCGACGAGTGGTACGGCTACTTCATGCGCCGCCTGGCCGAGCGGCCGGCGAACCTGGCGTTCTTCCTGCGGGGGCTCGCGACGCGCTCCTGAACATGACTGAGGCCGCCCCGCGGGGCGGCCTCAGTCATGCGGTGGTGGTCAGGCCTGGTCGGCCTCGGCTTCGGCGGCCTTGCGCTTGACCTCGGCCATGTCGACCTCGCGAGCCTGCTTGATGAGCTCTTCGAGGGCGGGCTCGGGCAGCGCGCCTGGCTGGGCGTAGATCAGCGTCTTGTCGCGGATGATGGCCAGCGTCGGGATGGAGCGGACGTCGAAGGCGGCGGCCAGCTGCTGCTGCGCTTCGGTGTCGACGCTCGCGAACACGAGGTCTTCGTGCTTCTCGGAGGCCTTCTCGTAGACCGGTGCGAACTGGCGGCACGGTCCGCACCAGCTCGCCCAGAAGTCGATCAGGACGAACTCGTTGTCGTTTACCGTCTGGTCGAAGTTCTCGGCAGTCAGCTCAACGGTGCTCATGAGCAGGTCAACGACGTGGGTGCGACGGGAATTCCCGGGGCCGGGGTAGCGTCTTACGCGAGCAACCCGTAAGAGGAGGAACACGATGGCCGACGGCGAAATCCTGGGCCGGATCGACGAGCTGATCGCGGAGGAGCACGAGCTCCGGTCGCGCTCGGTCGGCGTGGGGCTGAGCGGCGGCGACAAGGATCGCCTCACCGCGGTCGAGCAGCAGCTCGACCAGTGCTGGGACCTGCTCCGGCAGCGCCGCGCGAAAACGGAGTTCCACGAGAACCCCGACGACGCCGCGGCCCGCCCGATCTCCGAGGTCGAGTCCTACCGCCAGTAACCCCGGTCGACGCGTGCGCCGAGGGGCATCACGCGTGATCTGGCGGGCATCACGTGTGTCTGGAGGGGCATCACCCGTGATTGAGGGGGCTTCAGCGCGATGCCCCGCCAATCACGCGTGATGCCCCTCTGATCACGCGTGATGCCCCTTTTACGCGGGGCAGAGGGTGCCGTTGGCGGGGACCTTGCCGTCGATGAGGAAGGCGCGGGCCGCGTCGGTGACGCAGGGAGACGCGCCGACCGCGCCGTGGCCGGCGCCCTGCCAGGTGATGGTCACCGCGGACGGCATCTGGTCGGCCGCGCGGGTGCTGCCCAGCTGGGGGGTCACCGGGTCGGCCGCGGTCGCCGTGACCAGGATCGGCGGCGCGCCCGACGCGCCCGCCGGCGGCAGCGGCTCGGTCCGCACCGGCCACGGCCCGCACCAGGCCAGCTGCTGCGCGACGACCGCGCCGAACTGCGGGTACTTCGTGCGCATCCCGCCGACGACCTGGTCGAGCTGGTCGGCCGAGAGCCGAGACTGGCTGTCGTTGCAGCGGGTGGCGATGGTCGCGTCGATCCGCGACGGCTGGGCGCGCGAGTCGTGCAGCACCGGCGTGACGAAGGCCGCCAGCGGGCGGATGTTCCCCGACCGCGCCGCCGCGATCGCGTCGGCCAGCTCCGGCCACCGCGACCGCTGCGCGAGGCCCGAGTAGACGGCGTACATCGCGACCCCCGGCCCGAACGCGACGCCGTCGTCGGTCAGCGGCGCGATGTTCTGCCGCAGCTGCCCGGTGAGCGCGGTCAGGGCGGCCTTCGGGTCGCCGAGCGCGCAGCCGCGGGCCGCGCAGTCCGTGGCGAAGGCGTCCAAGGTGGACTGGGCGCCGGCGGCGACCGCGTCGAGCACCGCCGCGGTGTCCGGGCCCGGGTCGGGGACGCCGTCGAGCACCATCCGCCCGACCTGGCCGGGGAACCGCACGGCGTACTGCGACAGCACCTTCGAGCCGTCCCCGCGGCCGAGCGCGTTCAGCCGCTCCAGGCCCAGCTGCTTGCGGAGCTCCTCGAGGTCGCCGGCGCCGCGCCAGCTGTCCAGCGCCGTCTGGGAGTCGTCGAGCTCGATCGCGCACTGCTGGCCGGCCTTGCGGGCCGCGTCCAGCACGCCCTGCAGGTCACCCTCGGCCGGGTCGGCGTCGATCAGGTCGTGCCGGACGTCGGCGGGCACGCACTGGACGGCGCCCGAGAGCCCGGTGCCGCGCCGGTCCAGGCCGATCAGCGAGAACTTCTCCAGGAACGCCGGTGGCAGCGTCGCCGCCAGCCGCGCGGCGTACACCGAGCCCGGCTCGCCGTCGATGTCGTTGACCACGACCAGCGGGATCGGCCCGCTGCCGACCTTCACCGCGAGCAGCCGGACGACCGAGCGCCGCGCCTCGCCGGGCGCGTCGAGCGGCGCGGTGACGCGGGCGCACGTGAAGTGCAGCGTGTCCGGGACAGCCGGGGTGCCGATCCGCTGCCGGGTGTCGTCGTCGCAGTCGGCCCACCGCAGCGACGGCGACTGCGGCTCGGTCAGCGGCGGCAGCGGCACCGACGGGCTGCCCGCGGGGGTGCTTCCGGTCGGCTTCCCGTCGTTCTCGACCAGCGCCGGGCGGACCGACGGCCCGGCGGCGCACCCCGCGGCGGCGGCCAGGCCGAGCAGCGCGACCAGGAGACGGGTACGGCGGCGGCGCACGGGCGGAGTCCTCACGTCGATCAAGGGCGGGGCACCGAGCTTCGCACGGCCGGTGTGGGACGCGGGTTAGCGGGTCCGCACGACCTGGCCGCGGAACACGGCGTCGAGGTCGTAGCGGGCGGGCTCCTCGAGCTGGCTGTAGTCGCACGACGCGGGTTCGCGGTCCGGGCGCCACCGCACGAACCGCGCGTTGTGCCGGAAGCGCGACGGCATGCCGCCTTCGGTGTTTTCGTAGGCGACCTCGACGACGCGCTCGGGCTTCAGCGGCACCCATTCGTGCTCGGTGGCACGCCAGCGCGTGATGCCGCCGGGGATCCGCTGGGCCTCGCCGGTCGCCTTGCCGCCCCACGGGTGGTCTTCGCCGTCGGTGACCAGGGGCGCCAGCTCTTCGGCCAGCTCACGACGGCGGTCCTTCGGGAACGACCCGACGGTGCCGACGTGGTGCAGCACACCGGCCTCGTCGAACAGGCCCAGGAGAAAGCTGCCGACCAGGTCGCCCGGGCCGCCGTCGACGTGCCAGCGCAGCCCGGCGAGCACGCAGTCCGCGGTGCGCAGGTGCTTGTACTTGTGGAGGACGCGCTTGCCCGGCGTGTAGGGCTCGTCCAGGGGTTTGCCGATGACGCCGTCGAGCCCGGCGCCCTCGAACAGCTCGAACCAGTGCCGCGCGGTGGCGGCGTCGGTGGTCGCCGGGGTGAGCGGGAACCGGTCGCCGGCCAGCTCGGCGAGCCGCTCGCGGCGGGCCGACGTCGGTTCGTCCAGCAGGGACTCGTCGTCCAGCGCCAGGACGTCGAAGGCGACGAACTCGGCGGGCTGCTCGGCGGCCAGCAGCGTGACGCGGCTTTCGGCGGGGTGGATCCGCTCGGTGAGCGCGTCGAAGTTCAGCCGCCCGTCCCGCGCGACGACGAGCTCGCCGTCCAGCACCACCCGCGGCGGCAGGATCTCCAGCAGCCGCGCGACCGCCTCCGGGAAGTACCGGTTCAACGGTTTTTCCGCGCGCGACTGCAGGTACAGCTCGTCGCCGTCCTTGAAGACGATGCAGCGGAAGCCGTCCCACTTCGGTTCGAACAGCAGGCCCCCGGAGTCCGGGATGGCCTTGGCGGGCTTGGCGAGCATCGGCTTCAGCGGCGGCTGCAGCGGTAGGGGCATGCGGGCATTCTGCGGAAAGACGCCGCTCAGCGCACGCGTTTCGCCGCGCTCGTGTCGAGTTCGAGCCGGACGGCCGTCGGGAGCACGTCGAGCCCGAGCGACTCCCGCGCCCGGGTCAGCACGCGGGAGTCCAGCTCCGCCCAGACGCTCTTGAGGTCGGTGCCCTCGTGCAGCCACAGCGTGAGGCGCAGCGCCGGGGACGTCCGCGAGCCCACCGCGCGGACGCGGGCGCGGCTCACCCCCGTCAGCTGCTCCGCGTCGGCCTGGATCGCGTCGGAGATCGCCGACGCCGTGACCACCAGCTCCGCGCCTTCCGTGCGGTCGAGGTCCAGGTCCGGGCGCGGTTCCGGGCGCAGCGAGCGCAGGGCCCAGCGCAGCCCGAGCACGAACAGCAGGACACCGAGCACGATCGCGACGATCCGGGCCGGCGTCGCGTGCCCGCCGAGCCAGCCGACGGCGATCGGGTCGAGCAGCGGGCGGCGGCCGCGGAACTCGCCGAGCACCCCGAACCCCACCACCAGGGCGAGCGCCCCGCCGAGCAGGGCGAACAGCCCGACGAGGAACGTCAGGGTGCGTTCACCCGCGTACGAGCGGGAAAGCGCCTTCGCGGAGACGGACTTGGTCATCGGCGGTCCTTCGGCGAGTCGACGACGACCGACACCTTCGGCCGCCGCACGAGCGGGACTTCGTCGAGCAGCTCCGACACCGTCGCCAGCAGCCGCGGCCGCAGCTCGCCCTCGGTTTCGAGCGTGGACTTCGCGCGGACGCGGACCCGCCGGGCGCTCGCGGTGACCGTCGCGGCCGCGACGTTGTCCTGCGCGCGCACGGTGAGCCCGACCAGCCGGGCCAGCGACCGCGGTGACGTCGAGACGCTCACCGCGCCGGCCGGGTCGGTCAGCCGGACTGCGCGGCTGCGGGCGGCCAGCGCGCACAGCAGCAGCACCAGGCCCGCCGCGGCGAGCACCCCGGCGGCGACCCGCACGGTGTAGGCGTCCCAGCCCAGCGCCGTCAGCTCCGCCTGCCAGCGCGGCCACGGCACCACCAGCGGCCCGGCCCCGGGCCGCCACCAGTGCCAGCCGACCTCGAGCGCGAGCAGCGCCCCGGCGGCGGCGAAGGCCAGGCCGAGCAGGGTGGACAGGACGCGGACGAACGGGCGCACGGCTACCGCACCCTCGGCGGCACGTCCGGCAGCAGCGCCGACACCGTGACCGCCAGCGTCCGCACGTGGTAGCCGGTGAGCAGCTCCACCTCTTCGACGACCTTCGCGCGCACGTCACCGACGACCGCCTTCACCGCGGCCGGGTAGTTCAGGGCGAGGTCCAGCGCGAGGTCGACGTCGTTGTCGAGGCCGCCGACCTTCGCCTTCGCGCCTTTCCTGCCGTCCCGGTTGGTGCCGGGCACCTGATCGGCGGCGTGCTGGGCGACCTTGCGCACCACCGAATGCCCGATGGTGAGGGTGCCGCGCTCGGCCGGTTCGGCGAGCTCGCGCGGCACGTCGAGGGCGCGGCTCACTTGTCGCGGCCCTTGCCGAAGAGCTCGCCGAGGTCGAGCTCGCCGTCGAGGACCCGGCCGGCGACCAGGCCGATGATCCCGACGGCCAGGGTCACCAGGAATGCGGTGAACCCCTGGGTCGCGGCCAGGCCGAGGATGAGCCCGGCCAGCAGCCCGGTCTGCGTTGCGTTCACATGTCCTCCTGGGACGGCTAGGACGGCTTGGACGGAAGAGAGCTTGCCCCGGCGGCGCGGTCAGCGCACCCGGGGCGGCCGGCGGCGGCGCCGGAACCGGGCCACCAGCGCGGCGAACCCGCGGCGGCGGACGGAGAAGCTCACCGGGGCGTCGAAGCGGGAGTCCGCATCGGACTGCTTGGCGCGGAACCGCGCCAGCCCGGCCGCGAACTCCGCCGGGTCGCCGCCGGCGTCGGGGTGGTGGGCGCGCACAAAAGCCCGGAAGGCCGCTCGGCCTTCCGGGTCGTCGCGCCCGGTCACTCCACCCGCGTCGATTCGGGCTCCTCCTCGCCGGGCAGGTGGATGTCGTTGACGGCGATGTTCACCTCGATCACCTCGAGGCCGGTGATCTGCTCCACCGCGGTGATCACGTTGCGCCGCACCGCGCGGGCGACGTCGGTGATGCGCGCGCCGTACTCGACGACGACGTCGAGGTCGATCGCGGTCTGCTTCTCGCCGACCTCCACCGAGACACCGGCCGTGGTGACCGTGCCGGACCCGGGGATCCGCTCGCGCAGCGCGCCGAGCGCCCGCGAGACCCCGCCGCCGCCCAGCGTGTGCACGCCGGGGACCTCACGGGTGGCCAGGCCGGCGACCTTCTGCACGACCACTGACGAGATCGTGGTGCGGCCGGCGGCGCCCTCCTCGTTGAGCGGGGTCACCGTGCCCGGGCTTTCGGTCCGTTCCGGATGCATGCCTGAAGGCTCCTCTCGCGGGGTCTCTCGCCCTTACGATGCCCGGCGACGCCGGACCCTCACGCAAGATCCCCCGATCGGGGGAACCTTAACCGGGGTGGACGTCGACGACGTGCACGTTCACCGTCGTGGCGACCCCGAGCTGGCGGGACAGCTCGGCGGTGATCGCGCGCCGGAGCGCTTCGGCCGCTTCCTCGGCCGCGACGCCGAAGCGGACCGACACCAGCACCTGCACGACGTCGTGTTCGACCGCGACGGCGGAAACCCGCACCCCGCCGGGCGCGCGCTTGGCGGCGATCGTGTGGGCCAGCCGCCCCACGACGGCTTCGGTGACGCGCAGGCTGCCCGCGTCGCCGGGCACCTCCACGGCCGTCCGGCGGCTGCGCGCGACCGCCCGCAGCACCCGTTCGACCAGGCCGGGCGGGGTCGGCACCCGGCGGGCCGCCACCCGGCGCACGGCGTCCCAGCGGGGGTCCCCCTCGGGGTCCTGCGGCTCGGTCATCACCGCTCCCTCAATTCGGCGAGCAGCGCCACCCTGGCCCGGTGCAGCCGTGAGCGCAAGGCGCCGACGTTCACGTCGAGCACTTCGGCGACCTCGTCGTAGCTCAGCCCCTCCAGCTCGCGCAGCACGAGCGGCACCCGCTGGGACAGCTCCAGCCGGCCGATCGCGCGCAGCACCGCGTCGACCTCCTCGGCCCGCACCACGCGGCCTTCGGGGCCCGGGTCGGCCCCGGCGAGCAACGCGCTGTCCACAGTGGACTGGCCGTCGGGTTCCGGCGAGTCGAGGGAGATCGTGGGCCGGCGCCGGCGCAGCAGGGCGAGCGCGCTGTTGGTGACGACGCGGTAGAGCCACGTCGACACCGCGGACTCGTTCCGGAAGCCGGCGAGGGCGCGCCACGCGGCCAGCCACGACTCCTGCACGACGTCCTCGGCTTCGCCCGCGCTGCCGGTGATTCGCAGCGCGACGCGGTACATCCGGGGCGTGTGCCGCCGCACGAGCGCGCCGAACGCGGCCTCGTCGCCGTCCGCGGCCCGCGCGACGAGGTCGGCGTCGTCGCTCATCCGGCGGCTCTGCGGTAGCGCAGGAGCGTGAAGCCGTCCTCGACCAGGATCGACGCCAGGGCGAGCCGCCGCGGCACGGCCTCGGGACCGGTGGCGATCCGGACGGCGGGCCCGGCCACGAGCAGCGGCGCGACGGTGAGGCAGAGCTGGTCGACGCGGTCGGCGGCGACGAGCTGCCCGAACAGCGCCGGCCCGCCTTCGCAGGCGATCCGGCGCAGACCGCGGGCCGCGAGCAGGTCGAGAGCCCGCGGCACGTCGACGTCGTCGTCGCCGGCGCGCAGGATCTCCGCCCCGGCGGCTTCGAGGGGGCCGGTCGGCGCGGTCTCGGTGGTGACCACGATCGGGGGCACGGCGGTTTCGGTGAACAGCCGCGAAGCGGGGTCCAGGCCGGCGGTGCGCGTCACGACGGCGATCGGCGGGACCCCGCCGAACCCGAGGCGGTGACGGCGTTCCAGCCGCTTCGCGCTCGGGACGACCCCGCGGTAGTTCTCGGCGCGGACGGTCCCGGCGCCGACCAGGATCACGTCGGCGAGGTCGCGCCCGAGCAGGAAGACCTGGCGGTCGGCGGCGTGCGAGAGCCCCGCCGACGTCGTGTCGACCTCGGCGGCGCCGTCGGCGGACGCGACGAAGTTGACCTGCACCCAGGGGCCGGTCAAGCCGTCCGGGTAGGCGTAGATCTCCTCGAGGTCTGCCCCGGTCAGTTCGCCCGTCGAAAGGGGCCACACGCTCCGCACGGGACAATCCCAGCACGGGCGTGAACCACGTCTCCACCGGGGGACAGGGCCACCCGGCCGGGGCGCGGGCGTGGCTAGGCTCTGCGACCATGCCCGCGCACCTGACCGACCGCCGCCCCGAGCTCGGCGCCGACGAGCTGATCGGCGCGCTGGTGCCGCCGCCGCGCTTCGACGCCGTCCGGTTCGGGACCTACCTCCCGAACCCGGACGAGCCCAGCCAGGCCGCCGCGGTCGAGGCGTGTTCGGCGTTCGCCGAAAGGGTCGGCGCCCAGCCGAAGAAGAAGCGCTTCAAGCTCTTCGGGGGTTCACCCGAGCCGGCCGGGCCGATGGGGCTCTACCTCGACGGCGGGTTCGGGGTCGGCAAGACCCACCTGCTCGCCTCGACGTGGCACGCTTCGCCGTCGCCCAAGGCGTACGGGACGTTCGTCGAGCTGACCCACCTCGTCGGCGCGCTGGGCTTCGCCGAGGCCGTGCGGCGCCTCGCGGAGCACCGGATCCTGGCCATCGACGAGTTCGAGCTGGACGACCCGGGCGACACGACCCTGGTCACCCGGCTGCTGCAGGAGCTGATGGACGCGGGTGTGCACATCGCGGCGACGTCCAACACCCTGCCGGAGAAGCTCGGCGAAGGGCGCTTCGCCGCCGAGGACTTCCTGCGCGAGATCCAGTCGCTGTCGGCCCGGTTCGGCGTGGTGCGCGTAGACGGCCCGGACTACCGCCACCGCGGCCTGCCGGACGCGCCGCCACCGGTGTCCCCGGAGGTGCTGGAGGAGTCCGTCGCCGCGCACGAAAGGTCCACTGTGGACGACTTCGACGCGCTGTGCGAGCACCTGGCCTCCCTGCACCCGTCGCGGTACGGGCGGCTGCTCGACGGCGTCACGCGCGTGCACCTGCGCGGGGTCCACCCGGCGCCGGACCAGAACGTGGCCCTGCGGCTGGTCGCCTTCGCCGACCGGCTCTACGACCGCGCCATCCCGGTGGTCGTCTCCGGCGAGCCGCTGCCGTCGCTGTTCACCGAGGAGATGGTGAACGGCGGCTACCGCAAGAAGTACCTGCGCGCGGTCAGCCGGCTGACCGCGCTGGCGCGGGACGCGGCACCGGCCACGTGAGCAGCACCACGGCGACCGCGAACAGCGTCCCGCCGGCGACGTCGGTCAGGTAGTGGTAGCCGAGGCCGACCAGCCCCGCGGCCGCCGCGAGCAGGGCCAGCGCGGCGAGCACGACGACGACCACGCGCCGGGTGACCAGCACCAGCACCGTCAGCACCGCGACGAGGCTCACGGTGTGGCCGCTGGGGTAGACCAGGGTGTCGTTCTTCCACCGGTCGTAGAGCGGCTTCAGCAGCCAGCTCGTCAGCAGGATCGCGAGCAGCGGCGCGCCGAGCGCGAGCGCGGCCTCGACCCGTTTCCCGGCGCGCAGGCAGAGGACGACGGCCAGGACACCCAGCGCGATCACGACGACGGGCTCGGTCGGGAAGACCAGCGCCCGCAGCACACCGGGGCTCAGGTGTGCCGTCCAGCCCGCGGCCGTCGTGTCCACGGCGCCGGGCGCGCGCTCGCCGGCGAACGGCAGCCCGAGCAGCAGCGCGAGCACGCCGCACACCGCGGCCGGCACCCACATCGTCCTCACCCGCGCGAGGGTAGCCGCGATCTCGTGACGGCTCCGTCTGCCACCATGCGGGGAGGGAGGAACGGATGCGGATCACAGTGGCGGGGGCCGGGATCATCGGCCTGAGCTGCGCCCACCGGCTGGCCGGTGCGGGACACGACGTGACGGTCGTCGCGGCGGCCGGCCCGGGGGAGTCGACCTCGGCGGTGGCCGGCGGGGTGCTGTACCCGCCGGTGCGCCGCCCGGACAAGCGGATCGTGCGCTGGACCGCGGCGACGCTCGCGCAGCTGCGGGAGCAGGACGCGCCGGGCGTGCGGTTCCGCCGCGGCCGGGTCCTGCTAGCCCAGGGGGAGCCGGAGCCGCAGTGGCTGCCGGCGATGATCGACCCCGTGCGCGCCGGCGACCGGCTGGAGTTCACGACGGCCCTGGTCGACACTCCGGTGTACCTGGCCTGGCTGCTCACGCGCGTCGAGGCGCTCGGCGTGCGCTTCGAGTACCGGTCGCTGACGTCCCTTGCGGACGTCGACGCCGACGTCGTGGTCAACGCGGCGGGTCTCGGCGCGGGCCGCCTGGCGGGCGACGGCTCGATGGTCCCGGTCGGCGGGCAGGTGGTGCACCTGGCCGACCCGGGCCTGCCTGAGTTCGTGGTCGACGAGACAGGCCCGGGCGTCACGTACGTCATCCCGCACGGCGGCCACGTGGTCTGCGGCGGCACCGAAGAGCCGGGCCGCGGCGACGTCGAGCCGAACCCGGGCGTGACGGCGGACATCGTCCGGCGCTGTCGCGAGCTGGTCCCGGCGCTGGCGGGCGCGCAGGTCCTGCGGTCGGTGGTCGGCCTGCGCCCGTTCCGGCCCATCGTGCGGCTGGAACGGGCGGGCGCGATCGTGCACTGCTACGGCCACGGCGGCTCGGGCATCACCCTCGCCTGGGGCTGCGCGGCCGACGTCGCCGAGCTGGTCGGCTCAGCCGGCTGAGAACTCGGCGTGGTCGGCTTCGGTCCGGTCGGCGTACCGCACGGCGTACGCGCCCATCGCTTCGTCCAGCTCGGAGTCGTCGGCGAAGTAGCCGGCCAGCAGCTTCGGGTGCAGGGACCGCGTGTGGGCCCGGGCGAGCAGAGCCCCGGCCAGGCGGCCGTAGTCGTCGAGGTGGTCCTTCTCCAGCTCCGCCGGGTCGATGTCGCCCTTGAGGTTGCGGAACTGGCGGACGATGAACGGCACCCCGTCGATCGTGGTCCAGCCGAGCAGGATGTCCGTCTCGGCCTGCACGAGCCGGGCGCCGTCGACGATCCGCTGGCCTTCGTGCGCCACCTCGGGCAGGTCGAGGTACGGCGCGAGCGCGGGCGGCTGCGCCTGTTTCACCTGCAGCACCAGGTCTTCCTCGTCGTTTCCGTGCAGCAGGACGACGTAGCTGCGCAGCCCGACGCTGCCGGTGCCGACCACGCGGAACGCGACGTCGGCGATGCGGTAGCGCGAAATGAGCGTGCGCCGCGACTCGCGCAGGGTGTCCACATAGGACGTCAGCCCGGTGGCGACGGCTTCGGCCGTCCGCTCGTCGACGTGCGTGAGCACCGGCGGATCCTCGACGAACCGGTGGCGCGCCAGGCCGGTCCGGTGGTCGTCGACCCGCTCGGTCCACTTCGCCGCGACCTTCGCGCTGTCGTTCTTGCGCGCCTTCTCGGCGGCGTCGGCGAAGTCGTCGATCAGCTCGTCCGCCCGCGCCTTCGAGAGCACCGACGAGTCCGGCAGCGCGTTCCACGACCGCAGGAAGGGCAGATCGGCCAGCGCCCGGATGGTCCGGCGGTACGACTTCACGGCGTCTTCGGCGGCTTCGCGGCAGCCGGACTCGCCGATGCCGCCCTCCCGGCCGGCGAGCACCAGGCTGGCCGCGAGGCGCTTGAGGTCCCACTCCCACGGCCCCGGCACGGTCTCGTCGAAGTCGTTGATGTCCATCACGATCTTGCCTTCGGGCGTGCCGTAGAGCCCGAAGTTGGCCGCGTGCGCGTCGCCGCAGAGCTGCGCGGTGAGCCCGGCGTCCGGCGTGCCCGCGAGGTCGGCGCCCATCAGCCCGGCGGCCCCGCGGAAGAAGGTGAACGGCGAGGCGAGCATGCGTTCCCGGCGCAGCTCGACCAGCTCCGGCAGCCGCCCGGTGGTGCTGGTCTCGAAGTACCGCTTCGGGCTCGGCCGGTCCTTCGCGGCGGCCTCGTGGTCGTGCGCGGCGGCGGGCGTCTTCTCCCGGAGCCGCTTCCCCTGGTCGTACAACTCGGCCGGGGTGACACTGTCCGTGCCCGCCAGCGGCCGCTCCACCCATTCCCCTGATCCCATACCCGGCACAACGACCGAAGGGGACGTTCTGCTCCCGGACGTCACCCGGCCGGGGCCCGTTGTGCTCCGGATGCCGCCGGGGCGGGAGGCTCACCCGGCGGCATCCGGTGGTTCAGGGGCGGACGACCTCGGCGATCGCGTCGAGGCCGCGGTCCAGCTCCTCGCGGGTGATCACCAGCGGCGGCGCCACGCGCAGGGTGCGCTCGTGCGTCTCCTTGCACAGCACGCCGCGCTTCGCCAGCGCCTCGGACGCCTCGCGGCCCGACGGCCCGCCGGGGGCGATGTCGAGCCCGGCCCACAGGCCGCGGCCGCGGACCTCGGACAGGCCGTTCCCGATCAGCGCGGTCAGCCGTTCGTGCAGGTGGGCGCCCAGCTCCGTCGAGCGCTGCTGGAACTCGCCGGTGTTCAGCAGGCGGACGACCGCGCGCCCGACCGCGCACGCGACCGGGTTGCCGCCGAAGGTCGAGCCGTGCTCGCCCGGCTTCAGCACCCCCAGCACGTCACGGCGGCCGGCGACCGCCGACACCGGCAGGATGCCGCCGCCGAGCGCCTTGCCGAGGGTGTAGACGTCGGCGCGGACGCCTTCGTGGTCCAGCGCCAGCACGGTGCCGGTGCGGGCCAGGCCGGACTGGATCTCGTCGGCGATCAGCAGCACGCCGTGCTCGTCGCACGCGGCGCGGACGTCGGCGAAGTAGCCCTCCGGCGGCACGATGACGCCGGCTTCCCCCTGCACCGGCTCCAGGAGCACGGCGGCGGTGCGCGGGGTGATCGCGTCGCGCAGCGCGGCGGCGTCGCCGTACTTCACGGTGACGAAGCCCGGGGTGAACGGGCCGAAGTCGGCGCGCGCGGTCTCGTCGGTCGAGAACGACACGATCGTGGTCGTCCGGCCGTGGAAATTCTCAGCGCCAACGATGATCTCGGCGGTGCCGTCCGGCACGCCCTTGACCCGGTGCGCCCACTTGCGGGCGATCTTGACCGCCGACTCGACGGCTTCGGCGCCGGAGTTCATCGGCAGGACGAGCTCGGTGCCGGTCAGCTCGGCGAGCTCGCGGCAGAAGAGGCCCAGCTGGTCGTGGTGGAACGCCCGCGACGTCAGCGTGACGCGCCCGAGCTGCGCCACCGCGGCGTCGACCAGGTCCGGGTGGCGGTGCCCGAAGTTCAGCGCCGAGTACCCGGAGAGGAAGTCGAGGTAGGACTTGCCCTCGACGTCGGTCACCGTGGCGCCTTCGGCCTCGGCGATCACGACGGGCAGCGGGTGGTAGTTGTGCGTGCTCCATTGCTCGTCGAGCTCGATGAAGCTGGCGGCGGTCTCCCGGCCGGCGAACGTCGTCATCTGTTCAGGTTAGAGGCAGAAGACGCAGAGTTCAGCCGGGAATCGTTGCTTTCACCCGTTGTTCGTTGCGCAATGCGCGGCTCCGACCCCCGAAATGCTGCGAGGCGGTTGACGCGACCATCGGTAAGCCGTAACTTACGGTTCGTGGCGACTTACGGAAGCGATCAGCTGGCCGCCCTCGCCGACCCGTCGCGGCGCGCGATCGTCGAAGCGCTGCGCGCCGGGCCGCGCGCGGTCGGCGAGCTGGCCGCGGACCTGCCGATCAGCCGCCCGGCCGTGTCGCAGCACCTCAAGGTGCTCAAGGCGGCCGGGCTGGTCGCCGACCGGGCCGAGGGCACGAAGCGGCTGTACCGCCTCGAGCCCGACGGCATCGCCGCGGTGCGCGCCTACCTCGACCGGATGTGGTCCGACGCGCTGAAGTCCTTCGCCGACCGGGCGGAGTCCACCGAAGAGGAGCGGGAATGACGCTGGAGCCGATCCGCCGGACGATCACCGTCGCGTGCTCGCGCGAGCACGCGTTCAAGACCTACACCGAGGCCTTCGACAGCTGGTGGCCGCGCGAGCACCACATCGGCGCGGGCGACCTCGCCGAAGCCGTCCTCGAGCCGAAGCAGGGCGGGCGCTGGTACGAGCGCACCTCCGAAGGCACCGAGTGCCAGTGGGGCGAGGTGCTCGTCTGGGAGCCACCCGCCCGGGTGGTCCTGTCGTGGCGGATCGACGGAGACTGGAAGGTCGACCCCGATCCCGCGCACGCCAGCGAGATCGAGGTCAGATTCGTCGAGGAGGGGCCGCGCAGCACGCGCGTCGAGCTGGAGCACCGGCACTTCGAGCGGCACGGCGAAACCGCGCGGAAGGTCCGTGACGGCGTCTCCACTGAGGGAGGACACGGCGGGCTGCTGGAACTGTTCGCCGAGAAAGCCGCCGCCTGAGTCGTTATCGTCAGCGGATGGCCAAGAAGGACACAGGAAGCCGGGTCCGGGACGCGCTGCGCGTCGGCGCGGAACTGCCGGACCCGGGCTCGACCCCGGTGGGGCCCGGCAAGAAGCCGAAGGCCGTCGCGAAGCTCGACGACGCCGCCTCGCGGTTGTCCGGGCTGCAGGAAGCCCTCTACGCCGAGGGCGTCGGCGGCGGGCGGCGCAGCGTGCTACTGGTGCTCCAGGGCATGGACACCTCGGGCAAGGGCGGCACGGTCTCGCACGTGCTCGGCCTGGTCAACCCGATGGGCGTCCGCTACGCCGGGTTCAAGGCGCCGACGGCCGCCGAGCGGCGGCACCCCTACCTCTGGCGCATCCGCAAGCAGCTGCCCTCGGCCGGCCAGATCGGCGTGTTCGACCGCTCGCACTACGAGGACATCCTGGTCCCGCGCGTGACCGGCCTGCTGACCGCGGCCGAGCGCCGCCGCCGCTACACCGAGATCAACGCCTTCGAGAAGGAGCTGGCCGACGCGGGCACGACCGTCGTCAAGGTGTTCCTGCACATCTCGCCGGAGGAGCAGCTCAAACGGCTGAAGGCCCGGCTGGAGACCCCCGAGAAGCACTGGAAGTACAACCCGGGCGACCTCGAAGCCCGCTCGCACTGGCCGGCCTACGCCGAGGCCTACGCCGACATCTTCAAGAAGACCTCGACGGACCACGCGCCCTGGCACGTCGTGCCCGCCGACCACAAGTGGTACCGGAACTGGGCCGTCGCCGAGCTGCTGATCGAGACGCTCGCCGAACTGGACCCCGCGTTCCCCGAACCGGGCTTCGACGTCGCCGAGGAGCTGGCGAAGCTGAAGGGTGTTGGCGTACCCGCGTGATCGTCTGAAAGAGTGCGGGCGTGACCGATGTCGACGACCTCCCGTTCCTCCGCAAGCAGGCCCGCACCCAGCGCTTCACCCTCGGCGCGCCGAAGGAGTTCCGGGTCGCGCCGGACGCCTCGCGCGTGCTGTTCCTGCGCGCGGAGTCGGGCACCGACCCCCGGCACAGCCTCTGGTCGGCCGACCTGGCGAGCGGCGCCGAGACGAAGCTCGTCGACGCCGTCGAGCTGCTGCCGGGCGAGGAGGAGCTGCCGGCCGAGGAGCGGGCGCGGCGGGAACGCGCCCGCGAGACCGGCGGCGGCGTGGTGCACTACGGCGTCGACGCGGGCTTCACCGTCGCGGCGTTCTCCCTCTCGGGGAAGCTCTACACGCTCGACCTCGCGACCGGCGAGGTGACCCTGCGCGTCGACGGCTCGGTCGTCGACCCGCGCCCGAACCCGACCGGCACGCACGTCGCGTACGTGCAGAACCGGCGGCTGCACGTGATGGAGCTGGCCACCGGCGACGACCGCGTGCTGGTCGAGGAGGACGGCGAAGACATCGCCTGGGGCCTCGCCGAGTTCATCGCCGCCGAGGAGATGGACCGCACCCGCGGCTACTGGTGGGCCCCCGACGGCCGCAGCATCCTCGCCGAGCGCTCCGACCGCGGCCCCGTCCCGCGCTGGACCATCGCCGACCCCGCCAACCCGCAGCACCCGGCGAACGTCGTCGCCTACCCGGCCGCGGGCACCACGAACGCGCTCGTGTCCCTTTCCGTGCTGGGCCTGGACGGCTCCCGCGTCGACGTCGCGGACGGCGACTGGGAGTACCTCGCCTCGGTGCACTGGTCGGCCGGCGGCGCGCCCCTGCTGGCCGTGGAGCCGCGCGACCAGACGCGGATGGACGTGCTCACGGTCGACGTCACCGACGGCTCGACGTCGGTCGTGCACACCGCCACCGACCAGCACTGGATCGACATCGTCGGTGGCGTCCCGGCCTGGACGCCCGACGGCCGCCTGGTCACCGAAGGCATGGTCGACGGTGACCACCGGCTCTTCGTCGGCGGCGAGGCCGTCACGCCGCCCGGGGTGCAGCTGCGGGCCGTGCTCGACGTCGGCGACGAGATCCTCTTCAGCGCGTCCGAGGACGACCCGACGCAGATCCACGTGTTCCGGACCGAGGGTGGTTCCGTGCGGCGCTTGTCCACTGTGGACGGTGTGCACCTCGGCGCCGGATCCGCGGCGGTCACCGTGCTTTCCTCGTGGAGCCTGGAGTACAGCGGGCCGCGCGTGTCGGTGCTGCGAGACGGCTCGGCGGTCGCGTCGATCGCGACGTCCACTGTGGACCCGGACATCGTGCCCAACCTGACCTGGCTGACGCTGGGGGAGCGCGGCCTGCGCGCGGCGCTGCTCCTGCCGCGCGGGTACGAGCCGAGCGAAGGCAAGCTGCCGGTGCTGCTCGACCCGTACGGCGGCCCGCACGCCCAGCGCGTGCTGCAGAGCCGCAACGCGTTCCTGACCTCGCAGTGGCTCGCCGACCAGGGTTTCGCGGTGCTCGTCGCGGACGGCCGCGGCACGCCCGGGCGCGGCGCGGTGTGGGAGCGCGAGATCCACGGCCGCCTCGCCGACGTCACCCTGCAGGACCAGGTGGACGCGCTCCAGGCGGCGGCCGCGTCTTATCCCGAACTGGATCCGGAACGCGTCGCGATCCGCGGCTGGTCCTACGGCGGGTACCTGTCCGCGCTGGCGGTGCTGCGCCGCCCGGACGTCTTCCACGCGGCGGTCGCGGGCGCGCCGGTCACCGACTGGTCGCTGTACGACACGCACTACACCGAGCGGTACCTGGGCAAGCCGCAGGACGAGGTGGAGAGCTACGCGCACAACTCGCTGATCGAGAGCGCGGCGGAGCTGAGCCGGGCGCTGCTGATCGTGCACGGGCTGGCCGACGACAACGTGTTCGTCGCGCACGCGCTGCGGCTGTCGTCGGCGCTGCTGGCGAAGGGCCGGCCGCACGTCTTCCTGCCGCTGGCGGGGGCGACCCACATGACGCCGCAGGCCGAAGAGGTCGCGGAGAACCTGATGCGCACGCAGGTGGACTGGCTGCTGCGCGAGCTTTCCGCCGTCGAGAAGGAGACCGCGTGAGTGAGCCTGCGAACGAACCATTGAACACTGCGCTTCCGGCTCAGGCCGGGCCGAGCGTCAGCGGAGGCCGCGCATGAGCCGCTGGGGCCTCACGATCCCGTTGACCGGGGTGCCGCTGACGGCGCACCGCGAGCTGGTCGAGCAGCTGCCGGACCTGGGCTACACCGACGCGTGGACCGCCGAGACGGCGGGCACGGACGCGTTCACGCCGCTGGTGCTGGCGTCGCAGTGGGCGCCGCAGCTGCGGCTGGGCACGGCGATCGTCCCGGTGTACACCCGCGGGCCGGGTCTGCTGGCGATGCAGGCGGCGACGGTGGCCGAGCTCGCCCCGGGCCGGTTCGTGCTCGGCATCGGCGCGTCGTCCCCGGTGATCGTCTCGAACTGGAACGCGGCGCCCTTCGAGGAGCCGTTCGCGCGCTCGCGGGACACGCTGCGGTTCCTGCGGTCCGCGCTGGCGGGGGAGAAGGTCAGCGAGAAGTACGACACGTTCGCCGTCTCGAAGTTCCGGCTGGAGCGCCCGGCCGACCCGCCGCCGTCGATCATGCTGGCGGCGTTGCGGCCGGGCATGCTTCGCCTGGCCGCGCGCGAAGCCGACGGCGCGATCACGAACTGGCTGGCGGCCACGGACGTGCCCCAGGTGCGGTCGGTGGTCGGCCCGGACGTCGAGCTGGCGGCCCGGATCTTCGTCTGCCCCACCGAAGACGCCGAGGCGGCGCGCGGCCTGGGCCGGATGCTGATCTCGAGCTACCTGACGGTTCCGGTGTACGCGGCGTTCCACGACTGGCTCGGCCGCGGCGAGGCCCTGGCCCCGATGCACGAGGCGTGGGCCGCGGGTGACCGGCAGAAGGCCAACCAGGTGATCCCGGACTCGGTGGTGGACGAGCTGGTGATCCACGGCAGCGTGGAGTCGTGCCGCGAGCAGGTCCAGTCCTATGTGGACAACGGGCTGACGACGCCGGTCATCGCGCTGCTCCCGACCGGCGGGGATCCGTTCGAGCAGGTGCGGGGCCTGGCCCCCCGCTGACCCCGCTTCGGGGGGGGGGGGGGGGGGGGGGGGGGGGGGGGGTGAGGGGGGGGGGGGGGGGGGTGTAGCAGTCGTGGCTCGCCGTCGGCTTCTAGCTTGCGGCGC
>NZ_JBVJNO010000005.1:0-81721 GCF_055583645.1 Amycolatopsis sp. NPDC104587 | reverse complement strand
GGAGGACGCCGGTCGTCGTGTTGCTCCTGATCGGGGGGGATTCGTGCGGGCGGGGGGGGGGCGTGGCCCCCCGTTGCCCCCGCTTCGCGACCGGAGCTTTCACGTGAAAGCTACGGTCGCGAGCAGGAGGCCCAGTGCTCCGGAGGCCAGGCCTGCCACCACCGTCACCACGACGTTCACCACCGCGTACAGCCGTGTCTTCTCCAGGAACAGCCGCACGGTCTCGTAGCCGAACGTCGAGAACGTCGTCAGGCCGCCGCAGAAACCCACCGCCACCAGCGCGCGCACCGACGACGGCTCGGCCCCGTGCAGCAGCCACCCGCTCAGGAACCCCAGGACGAACGAGCCCACGACGTTCACCGTCAGCGTCCCGAACGGGAACGGCGAATCGCGCCACGCCTGCACCCGGCGATCCGTGAGATACCGCAGCACCGACCCCAAAGCGCCGCCTAGAGCCACCAGGACCAGGGTCACTCCGTCCGCCCCACGTAGCGGACCACCTCGACCTGGTCGAGCGTCACCAGCCCCTCGCCGATCAGCTCGTCCAGCTGCGACAGGATCCGTGTCGTGTGGATCAGCGACGACGCGCCGTAGCCCTCGACTCCGCGCAGCACCGACGCCCCGGCCAGGCCGGCGTCGCGCGCCCGGCGGACGATCTCGTGGTAGAGCGGCTTGTGGTGCCAGTGGTCGTCTTCGCCGATGTAGATCGTCAGGCGGGTGGCGGGTCCCTCCATCAGCGTCCCCTCCGGATCGCGCGGGTCGCGGTCAGGCCGGCCGTGACCGCGGCCAGGCACAGGGCCAGCGACGCCGCCACGTACAGCAGCGAACCCAGTATCCGCCCCGTCGTGGCCGCGTCGAGGGTGTCGGTCACGAACGTGGAGAACGTCGTGAAGCCGCCGAGGATGCCGACGCCGAGGAACGGCCGCAGCAGGTGGTGCGGCCGCGCGGTGGTGGTCAGCAGCGCCATCAGGACACCGATCAGCAGGCAGCCCAGGACGTTGGTGAGCAGCGTCGCGGCCGCGAACTCCCCGCGCGCGTGCGGGATCGCCACCGACAGCCCGTAGCGCGCGAGGCTGCCGAGCGCGCCGCCGGAGCCGATCGCGAGCAGGACGTCCCACCGGGTCGCGGGCAAGCTGATCACCTCCGCGACCGAACCTACCCCGGCCGGGGCCGACGGCCCCCCACCGGCCGTCGGCCCCGGGAGCTCACGCGGGGCGGATGTTCTGGTTCACGTGGAAGACGTTCTCCGGGTCGTACCGCCGTTTCACCTCCGCCAGCCGCGCGTAGTTGCCGCCGTAGGACGCCCGCACCCGGTCCTGGCCCTCCTCCATCATGAAGTTGACGTAGGCGCCGCCCGCCGAGGTCGGGTGCAGGTCCTCCCAGTAGTCGCGCGTCCACTGGGAAACCAGGCCCGCGTTCGCCGGGTCGGGGTCGACCCCGACGATGACGCCCGACCAGCCGCCGGAGCGGTGCGGGAACGCCGTCGCGTCCGGGGCGACCCGGCTCGCGGCGCCGTCGATCGGGTACAGGTGCATCGACGAGTGCATCGTCGGCAGCTGCTCGCCGTGCTTGAGGTGGACGGCGATCGCGTCGTCGGAGATCTCGTGGAAGACGTCCGCGCGCCAGTACCACTGCAGCCCGGCGGGGTACAGCCCGTCGAACGCGCTCTGCAGCGCCGTGTACGGCATGGCGTGCAGGCCCACCACGAGCGGCGAGCCGAAGTCGCGCACCGGCGCGAGGATTTCGTCCGCTTTGTCGTGCGCGCCCGTGTAGCACCAGACGATCCCGCACGCCTTGCGGCCCCACAGCGCTTCGGGGAACGGCGGCGCGGGCGGCACGGTGATCAGCCCGAACCAGCCGCTGAGCTCCTCCGGCAGCGACGGCAGCAGCTCGCGGTACCAGTGCAGCACCTCGGGGGTGTCGTCCAGGTCGTAGAGCACCGGGCCGCCGATGACCGTGCCCCGCTCGCCGATGTCGTGGCAGCGGAAGGTGAACGACGTGACGACGCCGAAGTTGCCGCCCCCGCCGCGCAGGGCCCAGAACACGTCGGGGTGCGACGTCTCGTCCGCGTGCACGAACGAGCCGTCCGCGAGCACGACGTCCGCGCCGAGCAGGTTGTCGACGGTGAGGCCGAACCGGCGCGCCAGGTAGCCGATGCCGCCGCCGAGCGTCAGCCCGGCGACGCCGGTGGACCCGACGATGCCCGACGGTGTCGCCATGCCGAAGGCGACCGTCGCGTGGTCGACGTCGCCCCAGGTGCAGCCGGCGTCGGCGCGCACGGTGTGGTTGACCGGGTCGACGGTGGTGCTGCGCAGCCGCGACAGGTCGATGACCAGCGCGCCGTCGGCGACCCCCAGGCCGCCGGCGTTGTGGCCGCCGCCGCGCACGGCGAGGTCGAGGCCCTGCGCGCGCCCGTACCGGACGCAGGCGACGACGTCGGCGGTGTCGCGGCAGTAGGCGATCACGGCCGGGCGCTTGTCGATCATGGCGTTGTAGACGGCCCGGGCTTCGTCGTAGCCGGGGTCGTCCGGGGTGACGAGGTCGCCGCGCAGGACGGCGGCCAGTTCTTCGTGCGGCAGAGCGGTGGTGGTCATGAGGTCCCTCTCGGATTTCGTGTACCCGGGAGAACCTAGGAACGCGGCGTTCGCTCAGCGTTCGGGTCGTTCCCCGACGCCGAGGTCCTCCTCGCAGCGCCGCAACAGGGCGACGCTGCCCTGCGCCCGCGCCAGGTCCGCGGCCTCCCGCAGCCGGGGCGCCGGGTCGGCGTCGTGCGCCGCCCGCAGCCGCAGCACCTCCGGCAGCCACCACAGGTCGTCGCGGGCCCGGCCGGCGGCGAGCGCGGCGTCCAGCGTCGCTCGGGCGGCCTCGGGCGCGGACAGCTCGGCGAGCAGCGAAAGCCAGTACGGCATCCGGGCGAACGACCCTTCGGCCTTGAGGTGCGCGACGCCGTCCTGGGCCGCGCCCAGGCCCGCCGCGCCACCCCGCGACCAGCCGCCCAGCACCAGCGCCCACTCGCGGTAGTACGCGAAGCCGTACCGGTCGCACAACGCGTGCAGCTCGGTGACGGCGGTCCAGAGCGCCGGCCGGTCGCGGCGCATCTGGTGCGTCACGCCGGCGTAGGCCAGCGCGATGGCCAGGCTGTACGGGTCGTCGACCGCCCGGGCTCGCGCGAGGGCCTCGGCCGCGCTCGCCAGTGCCGCGTCGTCGTCGCCCAGCAGCCAGTGGGCGTGCGCCGCCCAGGCCGGGCTGTGGACGTCCGGGCGGGTGCCGATGGGCCACGACACGGCGCCGCGGATGCGTTCCGCGGCCAGCTCGAAGTGGCGCACTCCCTCGGCCGGGTGGCCGAGGCTGACCGACGAGCCCGCGACGGCGAAGTGCGCCGAGCCGATCTGCTCCGCGCCGATCCCCGGTCCGGCGAGCGTGAGGGCGCGTTCCCCGACCTCGTGCGCCTGCGCGGTCCGGCCCTGGACGAACCGGGACGAGAACAGCGCCAGCAGGGCGGTCAGCGTCGCCGCGGGATCCCCGGACGACTCCGCCAGCTCGAGCGAGCGCTCCACGGTCTGCTGCAGCTCCGGCGAGGAGTAGCCGAACCGGGCGTTGAGCGGCCCGGCGAGCGCGTCGAGCACGGCCTGCTCCGCGTGGTCACGGCTCGCGCTCGCCGGCCGTGCGCGGACGAGCGCCAGTGCCGCCTTCAGCAAGCGGATCGCCTCGGCGTGGGCGAAGGTGCGCGCCGCGACGGCCGCGGCCCGCCGGTAGTGGGCGACCGCGCGGTCGGGGTGGCCGCCGCGCGCGTGCTGCTCGGCCAGCTGCGCCGCGACGGCGTCGGTGTCGCCGGCGTTCAGCAGCTCCATGGCCTGGGCGAGCCGCCGGTGCAGCAGCCACCGCCGCGGCGGGCTGACCTGCTGGTAGGCCGCCTCGCGCAGGAGGTCGTGGGTGAAGGCGTACCCGCCGCGGAACTCGTGGACGAGCCGGCGCCGCCACAGCTCGTCGACCGCGTCGACCACGGTGTCCGCGTCGAGGTCGCCGGCCTCGGTGAGCAGCTCGAGGGTGAAGTCGCGGCCGACGGCGGCGGCGAGCCCGGCGACCTCGCGGGCTGCCGGACCCGGCTGCTCGAGCCGGGCGCGCAGCACCGCGTCGAGACCACCGGAGGGCACGGACTCGTTGGTGCGCAAGGCTTCCACGACGTAGAGCGGGTACCCGCCGGTGGCCGCGTGCAGCAGCGCCCGGTCCGGCCCGGACAGCGCCCGCCCGGCGACCGCTTCGGCCAGCCCCGCCGTGCCGCCGGCGTCGAACGGGCGCAACGGCAGCTCGGTGAGCGTGCCGTCTTCGCGCAGCCGCGTGACCCACGCGGTGAGCTCGGGGTCGAGGTCGCCGTCGCGCAGGGTCCCGGCGACCAGCAGCGGCGCGGCCGGCCGCAGGCCGAGGCAGAAGGCGAGGAACGCGCCCGTCTCGTGGTCGCACCACTGGACGTTGTCGAGCACGAGCAGCACCGGCCGGGTGCCGCTGGTGAGCGCCCGGGCCAGGCCTTCGAAGAACCGCAGGCGCTGCCACGCCTCGGCCGCCGGACGCTCGCCGGGTGCCGTCCGCGCGGCCGGCACCAGCCGGTCGACCTCGGCGCGCCACACCGGGTCGAGCGACGCCGTCGCGCGCCGCAGGTCGGGTGTCCGCAGCCAGTCCGCGACCGGCGCCAGCGCGAGCCGTCCCGGCGTCCCGAAGCACTGGCCGGTCGCCACGACCGCGCCTTCGGCCCGCGCGAGCGCGGCCAGCTCGGCCACCAGCCGGGTCTTGCCGACCCCGGCGTCCCCGCGGACCAGGACGATCCCCGCGTGCCCGGCCGCGGCCGTCCGCCACGCTTCGCCGAGCCGCGCCAGCTCCGCCGCCCGGCCGACGAGCCCGGGCGCGGCGGCCCGCCGGGGTTCGGCCTCCGCCCGGGCGAGCAGCCGCCGCAGCGCCGCCCGCGTCGCCTCGGCCGGGACGACCCCGAGCTCGCGCTCCAGGACCGACGCGCAGCGGTGGTACGTGCTCACCGCGCCTGCCCGGTCGCCGGCCTCGGCCTGCAGCGCCATCAGCGTCCGGTAGCCGGTCTCTTCCAGCGGCCGCAGCGAGATCCGGCGCCGCGCCGCGGCGAGCGCGGCGGCGGGGTCGCCCGACGGCGTCCGGCAGACCAGGTCGCACAGCTCGACGCACTGGCGCTCCAGCTCGGCGCGCGCGGCCAGCACCCAGTCGTCGGCCAGGCCGGGCAGCAGCTCACCGCGGTAGGCCGCGAGCGCGGCGGCCGCCTGGGCGAGCACCGCGCCGGGATCCGCGGCGGCCAGCGCGGCCCGGCGGGCGACGTCGAACTCCCGCACGTCCACCCGGCTCGACGGCGTGTCCCGCCAGCACAGGTCCTGCCCGCTGACGGCCAGCGACGGCGGGTCGCCGAGCACGCGGCGCAGCTGGTGCAGCTCGCGGCGGAGGTTGGTCAGGGCCTGCGCGTCGGTCGAGTCCGGCCAGAACACCCCCGCGATCCGCCGCCGCGGCACCGCCCGCCCGGCGTGCACGACCAGGTGGGCCACGAGCGCGACCGACCGCGGCGACCGCGTCAGCACGGCGCCGGTCTCGTCGTCGGTGATCACCTGCTCGCCCAGCAGCGTGATGCGCAGCACCCCGGCAGGCTAGCGCCGAGACTTCCCCGCGCGCGGATCTTCACCGGCAGGGGGTTGCGCCGGGCCGTCCGGGTGCGCAGGCTCGACACGTGAGCGAGCACGAGTACGACCTCATCGTCATCGGTTCGGGCCCGGGTGGGCAGAAGGCCGCCATCGCCGCGGCGAAGCTCGGCAAACGGGTGGCGGTCGTCGACAAGCACGACATGGTCGGCGGGGTGTGCGTCAACACCGGCACGATCCCGTCGAAGACGCTGCGCGAAGCCGTGCTCTACCTGACCGGGATGAACCAGCGGGAGCTGTACGGCGCGAGCTACCGCGTCAAGCAGGACATCACGATCGCCGACCTGCTGGCGCGCACCCAGCACGTGGTCGGGCGCGAGGTCCAGGTGGTGCGCGCGCAGCTGATGCGCAACCACGTCGACCTCGTCGCCGGCACCGGCTCGTTCGCCGACCCGCACACCGTCCTCGTCGACGGGAAGCACCCCGGCGACCGCCGGACGCTCACCGCGGACTTCGTCGTCATCGCCACCGGCACCCGGCCGGCGCGCCCCGGGCACGTCGACTTCGACGCCGCCCGCGTGCTCGACTCCGACGAGATCCTCCGGCTCGAGCAGATCCCGTCGTCGCTCGTGGTGGTCGGCGCGGGTGTGATCGGCATCGAGTACGCGTCGATGTTCGCCGCGCTCGGCTCGCGGGTCACCGTGGTCGAGCAGCGCGACCAGATGCTCGACTTCTGCGACCCCGAGATCGTCGAGTCGCTCAAGTTCCAGCTGCGCGACCTCGGCGTGACGTTCCGCTTCGGCGAGAAGGTCGCCGACGTCGCGGTGTCCGACGACGCGACGATCACGACCCTGGTCAGCGGCAAGCGCATCCCGGCCGACGGCGTCATGTACTCGGCGGGCCGCCAGGGCATGACCGGCGACCTGACGCTCGAGGCGGCGGGCCTGACGGCCGACGAGCGCGGCCGGCTCGTGGTCGACGAGCACTACCGCACCGAGGTGCCGCACATCTACGCGGTCGGCGACGTGATCGGCTTCCCGGCGCTGGCGGCGACGTCGATGGACCAGGGCAGGCTGGCGGCGTACCACGCGTTCGGCGAACCGGCGAACGGCCTGGGCGCGCTGCAGCCGATCGGGATCTACACGATCCCGGAGATCTCGTACGTGGGTTCCACGGAGGCCCAGCTGACGTCGTCGTCGGTGCCGTACGAGGTCGGCATCGCGCGGTACCGCGAGCTGGCGCGCGGCCAGATCACCGGCGACAGCTACGGAATGCTGAAGCTGCTGGTGTCCACGACGGACCGCAAGCTGCTGGGCGTCCACGTGTTCGGCACGGGCGCGACGGACCTGGTCCACATCGGACAGGCGGTGATGGGCTGCGGCGGCACGGTCGACTACCTCGTCGACGCGGTGTTCAACTACCCGACGCTGTCGGAGGCGTACAAGGTGGCCGCGCTCGACGCGACGAACAAGATCCGGGCGCTGGACCGTTTCTCGTCCTGATCGTCCCACGAGTCCCATCAGCACCACCCGATTCGCTTGGGGCGAACCGGTTTGACACCCGACTAGAACATATGTTCGACTGACCTCGTGCGATGGGATCGGCAGCGAGCGGGGGAGGGTGAGCCGGCACTGCCCGGGCTGGAAGGCCTGGTGCGGTCCGTGCGGTCACCGGAGTTCGACGGCGTCACCTTTCACGAGGTGCACGCCCGCTCGGTGCTGAACAAGGTGCCCGCCGGGTCGGGGGTGCCGTTCGGCTGGACGGTGAACCCCTACCGCGGGTGCTCGCACGCCTGCACCTACTGCCTCGAAGGCGGCACCCGGATCCTGATGGCCGACGGGCGCACCAAAGCCTTGTCCGACCTGAAGGTCGGCGACGAGATCTACGGCACCCGCGGCCACGGCGCCACCCGGCGGCTGGTGCCGACCCGGGTCGAAGCGCACTGGACGACCTTGCGCGCGGCCTACCGCGTCACCCTCGACGACGGCACCCGCCTCGTCGCCGGCGGCGACCACCGGTTCCTCACCTCGAAGGGCTGGAAACACGTCACCGGCAGCAAGTTCGGCGCGGCGCAGCGGCCGCGCCTGACCCCCGGCAGCGAGCTGATCGGCGTCGGCCGCTTCGAGCCGACCCCGGACGAGACGCTCGGGTACCGCGCGGGGTACCTCTGCGGGATGCTGCGCTCCGGTGGGTTCGCGGCGGAGGCGGACGCGGCCGCGCGGGCGCTCGAGTACCTGCCCGACTTCGGCGCGTCCGTCGGGTTCCTGAAGGTGCCCGCCGACCCGGACGCCCACTGGCAGCGCGGGTTCCTCGCGGGTGTCTTCGACCTGGCGGGCGGGTACGGGCGGGGGATCCTCGCGATCGCGCACGACGAACCCGACATCGCGGACGCGGTGGCGGCGGCGCTCACCCGGTTCGGCTTCGCCCACCAGCTCGACGAAGTGCCGAAGTTCCCGACGCGCCAGGAGGTCCGGCTGCTCGGCGGCGCCGCCGAGGTCCTCCGGTTCTTCCACGTGAGCAACCCGGCGGTGACGTGGAAGCGGTCCTTGGACGGCGCGGTGATCGGCGCGAGCCGCCGCCGTGTCGAGGCGATCGAGCCGCTGGGGCTGCAGCTGCCCCTGTTCGACATCACCACGGGCACGGGTGACTTCGTGGCCGACGGCATGGTGTCCCACAACTGTTTCGCCCGGAACACGCACACCTACCTGGACTTCGACGCGGGCCACGACTTCGACACCCAGGTGGTGGTGAAGGTCAACGCGCCGGAGGTGCTGACGGCGCAGCTGAAGCGCCCGTCGTGGCAGCGCGAACACGTGGCGATGGGGACGAACACCGACCCGTACCAGCGCGCGGAGGGCCGCTACCGGCTGATGCCGGGGATCATCACGGCGCTGGCCCGCTCCGGAACACCGTTGTCGGTGCTGACGAAGGGCACGGTCCTGGCCCGCGACCTCCCGTTGCTGCAGGACGTCTCCCGGGACGTCCCGGTTTCGCTCGCGGTCTCCCTGGCGCTGCTCGACGGCGAGCTGCAGCACCGGCTGGAACCGGGCACCCCGAGCCCGCGGGCCCGTTTGGAGCTGATTCGCAAGGCCCGTGACGCGGGTCTGCCGTGTTCGGTGCTGGTGGCGCCGGTGCTGCCGTGGCTGACGGACTCCGCGGAGGCCCTCGACGCGCTGTTCGCCCAGCTGGCGGAGGTCGGGGCGTCGAGCGTGACGGTGATCCCGCTGCACCTCCGGCCGGGCGCGCGCGAGTGGTTCGGGCGGTGGCTGGCGGGTTCGTACCCGGGCCTGGTGCCGCGGTACCGGGAGCTGTACGCGCGGGGGAGCTACGTGCAGAAGGCGTACCGCGAGCGCCTGGGCGAGCGGGTGGCGCCGCTGGTGCGGCGGCACGGGTTGGCGCCCAAGACGGGGTACGAGACACGCAGTCCGGAGCCGGTGCCCGAGGCGCGCGTGGCGGCGCCGGTGGTGGAGCAGCTGCGTTTGCTGTGAGGTGGCACGCCGAAGTCGAGACGTTCGGTCTTCGCCTGTCACGCCACCGCGGCCGGTCGGTCCATTGTGGACAAAACAACCCCGGAGTCAGTGATCACCCGCCGCCCGGCCGTGTGGGTGAAGCCGTCACCCCGCGCCTCCCGGGCTGCGCCGTTCGCCGTAGTCGCGGCCTCCTTGCGCCGCGCAGTCGGGGGGTTGCGGGAAAATGTCCGATCGTGTCGTTGTCGTCCCACACCGCCGACGCCTAACGTCGAAGGGATCGATCCTGAAGGGAGCCGGACGTTGACGACCTCGCAGACCGACCGTGTCGCGGCCGCCCGGCTCGCCTGGGCCGCGCTGAAGCTGACCCGGGCCGGGCGGCACCCGGTGAGTGTCGACCGGCTGGCCGCGACCGTCGGCGTCGCGACCGTCGAGGCCCGCCGCCTGGTCGAGCTGATCGGCTTCACCCTGCACCGCGACCTCGTGAGCACCGGCCCGGCGCCCCGCGGCGCCCACCACCGCCTCCAGCCGGCCGAAGGCACCCTCGGCGCCGGCCCCGACGGCTCGGTCGACATGTTCCTGCTGGCCATCGCCACCGGCGAGCGCGTGCACGCCGCCGCGGTGTGCCCGGTCACCGGCACCCGCATCCGCATCGACCTCAACGACCACACGATCCTCCAGGCCGACCCGCCGACCGCCGTGGTCGCGGCCGTCGACCTCGGCTTCGGGCTGGAGAGCGCCGACGCCGTGGCCTGCGCGGGCCAGCCGTTCTTCGCGGCGGCGTCCGCTGCAGCGACCTGGCTGGTCGCGCACCCCGGCGGGCGCATCTACCCGGTCGCGGCCTACCTGGCCCAGGCCCACCGGCTGGTCGCCGCGCTGGAGGCCCGGCCGCGCTTCGTGCTCTGACCGGCGGCACCCCGGTCCGTAACTGCCGCGCGGGCGAGCCTGCCGACGTCGTACGCTGGGCGCTTCGTTAGCCTTTCAGCGGCGAGAACCCCCACGTCGAAGGAGAGCAGTCGCAGTGCTCCGCACTCACCAAGCCGGCACCCTGCGTGCCGGACAGGCCGGACAGACCGTCACCCTCACCGGATGGGTGGCCCGGCGGCGCGATCACGGCGGCGTCATCTTCATCGACCTCCGCGATGCCAGCGGCGTCGCCCAGGTCGTCTTCCGCGAGGGCGAGATGGCCGAGCGTGCCCACGCGCTGCGGTCCGAGTTCTGCGTCAAGATCGTCGGCGAGGTCGCGAAGCGCCCCGAGGGCAACGCGAACGCCGAGATCCCCACCGGCGAGATCGAGGTCCTCGCGACCGGGCTCGAGGTCCTGTCCGAGGCCGCGCCGCTGCCGTTCCCGATCGACGACCGGGTCGACGTCGGCGAGGAGATCCGCCTCAAGCACCGCTACCTCGACCTGCGCCGCAGTGGCCCGGCCGCGGCCATGCGGCTGCGCAGCGAGGTCAGCCGCGCCGCGCGCGAGGTGCTGCACAACCAGGACTTCGTCGAGATCGAGACGCCGACGATGACCCGCTCCACCCCGGAAGGCGCCCGCGACTTCCTGGTCCCGGCCCGGCTCAAGCCCGGCTCCTGGTACGCCCTGCCGCAGTCGCCGCAGCTGTTCAAGCAGCTGCTCATGGTCGGCGGCATGGAGCGGTACTACCAGATCGCGCGCTGCTACCGGGACGAAGACTTCCGCGCCGACCGCCAGCCGGAGTTCACCCAGCTCGACATCGAGATGAGCTTCGTCGAGCAGGACGACGTCATCGCCATCGGCGAGCAGATCGTCTCGGCGCTGTGGAAGCTGGTTGGGCACGAGATCCCGCGCCCGATCCCGCGCATCACCTACCACGAGGCGATGGCCAAGTACGGCTCGGACAAGCCGGACCTGCGCTTCGACCTCGAGATCACCGACATGACGGAGTTCTTCGCCGACACGCCGTTCCGCGTGTTCCAGGCGCCCTACGTCGGCTCGGTCGTGATGGCCGGCGGCGCCGACCAGCCGCGCCGCCAGCTCGACGCGTGGCAGGAGTGGGCGAAGCAGCGCGGCGCGCGCGGCCTCGCGTACGTCCTCGTGAACGAGGACGGCACGCTCGGCGGCCCGGTCGCGAAGAACCTGTCCGAGACCGAGCGCGAGAACGTCGCCGCCGCGGCGGGCGCCAAGCCGGGCGACTGCATCTTCTTCTCGGCCGGCAAGGCGTCGAGCACGCAGCCGCTGCTCGGCGCGGCGCGTGACGAGATCGGCAAGCGCCTCGGCCTCATCGACGAAGACGCCTGGTCGTTCGTCTGGGTCGTCGACGCGCCGCTGTTCGCGCCGGTCGAGGACATCGGCGACGACGTCGCGGTCGGCTCCGGCAAGTGGACCGCGGTGCACCACGCGTTCACCTCGCCCACCCCGGAGTGGATCGACAAGTTCGAGCAGGACCCGGGCAACGCGCTCGCCTACGCCTACGACATCGTCTGCAACGGCAACGAAATCGGCGGCGGCTCGATCCGTATCCACCGCGGTGACGTGCAGAAGCGCGTCTTCGCGCTGATGGGCCTCGGCGAAGAGGAAGCGCAGGAGAAGTTCGGCTTCCTGCTCGACGCGTTCCAGTTCGGCCCGCCGCCGCACGGCGGCATCGCGTTCGGCTGGGACCGCATCGTCATGCTGCTGGCGAAGGCCGACTCGCTGCGTGACGTCATCGCGTTCCCGAAGACCGGCGGCGGGTACGACCCGCTGACGGCGGCGCCGGCGCCGATCACGGCGCAGCAGCGCAAGGAGGCCGGCATCGACGCCAAGCCGGCGCCTCCCGCCTCGAACTAGTGCTGCACCTCAGGGCCGTGTGCCCGCAGGAGAAGACCGCCCAGGCGCTCGAGATCCTGCGGGCCCACGCCGGGACGGCACACCTCGTGGTGCACCGCGGGGTCGCCGTGGCGCCCGAAGGCGACCTGGTCGAGGCCGACATCGCGCGCGAGGCGGCGGACGAGATCATCGAAGCGCTGTGCGTGCTGGAGCTCGACCACACCGGCGGCATCACGCTCGAAGCACTCGACACGGCCCTCTCGGACGCCGCCGACAAGGCGGAAGAGGCCGCGCCCGGCGAAGGCGCGGACGCCGTCGTCTGGGAGGAGCTGGTCGCCCGCTCGGGCGAGGAGTCCCGGCTCAACGTGACGTTCCTGGCGTTCCTCACCATCGCCTGCCTGCTCGCCGCGGTCGGGGTGCTCACCGACTCGCCCGTGACGATCGTCGGCGCGATGGTCGTCGGCCCCGAGTTCGGGCCGCTGGCCGCGCTGGCGGTCGGCCTGGTCCTGCGCCGCTGGGACCTCGCCCGGCTGGCCGGCGCGGCACTGGGCGTCGGGTTCCCGCTGGCCATGGTCGTCACCCTGGGCGGCGCGCTGCTGGTCCGCGCGACCGACGTCTTCGGGGAAAAGGCGTTCGAGCTGCAGCAGCACAACGAGGTCGACTTCGTCTTCTCCGTCGGGGTGCCTTCGCTGGTGGTCGCGATGCTCGCCGGCGCCGCCGGGATGCTGGCCATGACCTCGGCCAAGTCGGCCGCGCTGGTGGGCGTCTTCATCTCCGTCACCACGGTGCCGGCCGCTGGTTACGCGGTGGTCGCGGCGGTCGCGGGGGAGTGGAGCCGGTGTCTCCAGTCGGTCGGGCAGCTGCTCGTGAACCTTCTCGGAATCGTTGCAGCAGCGGCCATTGTGTTGATCGTGCGCCGGAATGGGCAACGTTCACCGGTGGGAACACGTCCGCTTTCACGGGGATGAAACCCATCCGGACGATTCTTCTTGACCGGATGTCAGTAGTCATGGTTGCTCAGTCACGAGTAGGGTCGGTGACAATGACAGTCGACACCTCCTCCACCGGCGACGCTGGGGTCGGGGCAGGAGCCGAGCAGCTCGCCGTCGCCGCGGCGGTCGCGGCGGGCGAGTCAGTCCTCTCGCGCCGGTTCGGCAGTGCGATCACGCTGGTCGCCCCCGAGGACCTCGCGGGAAGCGGACCGGCCACGGTCGTCCGCGCGAGAGTGGTGTCGTCGTCGTTCGCGCTGCCGCGGACGCTGGTGATCAAGCACTACCCGGAGACGCCGGAGCCGGGCGCCGCCGACCCGTTCGCCCAGGAGGCGGTCAGCTACCAGCTGTTCACGGCACTCTCGCCGGACGAGCGGATGTGCCCGGAGCTGCTGGCCCACGACGGCCGCGACCGCGTGCTCGTGCTGGAGGACCTCGGCCGCACGGCGACGCTGGAGGACAAGCTCTACGCGCGCGAGTCCCGCGCGGCCGAGCGCGCGCTGCTGTCGTGGGCCCGGTCGCTGGGCCGCCTGCACGCCAGCACGGCGGGCCGCGAAGCGGACTTCAACGCGCTGCTGCGGCGCCTGGGCGGCCCGGCGAAGAACGATTCCCCCAGCCGCGACGACGAGCTCTTCGCCCGCGTGCCGGCGCTCATCCAGGAGCGCCTCGGCATCCCGGTGCCGGACGCGGTCCGCGAGCAGGTGGCGGAGGCCCTGGAGCAGTCCCGCTCGGCGGGCTTCCGCGCGTTCAGCCCGGTCGAGCTGAGCCCGGACAACAACCTCGTCACGGGCGAGGGCGTCCGGTTCCTCGACTTCGAATACGGCTGTGTTCGCTCGGCCCTGGTCGACGCGGCCCACCTGCGGCTGCCGTTCGCGGCCTGGCCGGACGCGCTGGCCCTGCCGGCGGGCATGAGCGAGGCGATGGTCGCGGCGTGGCGCGCGGAGGTGGTCGGTGTCTGGCCCGGTTTCGCCGACGACGACGTCCTCGCCGGTCACCTGACGACCAGCGAGCTGCTGCGGGTCTGGCTGATCACGGGCGAGGAGCTCGGCGCGCTGGACCTGTCCCACCACGCGGCCCCGGTGAGCCGCGAGTCGGCCCTGGTGACGTGGTGGCGCGACCTGGCCAAGCACGCGGGGTACGTCCGGATGACGGCGGTGTCGGAGTTCGCGGCCAAGGTGGCGGCTGGCCTGGCGGCGCGGCTGGGTCCGCATGCCGACCTGGCGTTTTATCCGGCTTTCCGCTGAGCCCGGCCGAGGTCTGGTGCGGTGGCCGGGTCTCACCGAGCCTGGGTGCGCTCGCACGCACCCGAAGCGGCGTTGCGGTGGCTGAGTCTCGCCGAACCGCGCACCAAAGCGGCTTTCGGTGGGTGGGGCCCGCCACGGCGGCTGAGCCGGCCCCGGTTGAGCTGGCCTGGCTGAGCTGGCCCGGCTGAGCTGGGCTGGCTGAGCTGGCCCGGCTGAGCCCGCCCGCCTGGCTGAGCCCGCCCGACCGAGCTCCCGCGCGGCATCCCGGCGCCCCTCCTCACCCACCCGAACAGGACTTTTCGGACCTCCGTGAGGTGAGCGTCAAAAATTAGGCCCGGTGTCGTGGGCGCGTTACCTCCTCCTCACCGCAGGTGAGCTTCCGTGGCCGATGGTCTTGAGCGTGACCGTGATCAGCCTCGAAGTCACTCCCGCACCCGAACCCTCCCGCCCCGCGCTCACGGCGGTCCCGTCGCTCAAGCGAGCGCGGCGCCTGGTGGTGCTCGGCGACTCCACCGCCGTCGGCCTGGGGGATCCCCTGCCGCGGCGGGGTGGCTGGCGTGGGGTCGGCCCGCTCGTCGCCGCCGCGCTCGGGGTCGACGCCGACGGCTACCTGAACCCGTCCTTCACCGGGGCGCGGATGCGGTGCGTGCTCACCGAGCAGGTGCCCGCCGCCGTCGCGCACCGGGCCGACGTCGCCCTGCTCGTCGCCGGCATGAACGACACCCTGCGCCCGGACTTCGACGCCGCGCGCATCGCCGAAGACCTCACCGAGGTCATCCACCGGCTGCGCGCGACCGGCACCACCGTCGTGCCGGTGCGGTTCCACGACCACAGCAAGGTGTTCCGGCTCCCGCCGTCGCTCAAGCGCGCGCTCAGTGCCCGCGTCGCCGAGCTGAACGCGGCGATCGGCGAGGTCGTCGCCCGCGAAGGCGTGCCCTGCCTCGACCTCGACCGGCTTCCCGGCGCCTACGACCTGACGTCGTGGAGCGTCGACCGGCTGCACCCCTCCGAGCTCGGCCACCGCATGCTCGCGGACGGCTTCACCGGCCTGCTCGCCGAAGCCGGGTTCGACGTGGCGGAGCCGGTCAGCCTCACCTGCGGCGGCGGGCTCGAGCCGAGCGCGGCGGGGCACCTGGGCTGGCTGGTGGTCAAGGGAATCCCGTGGCTCTGCCGCCGCGGCCGCGAATTCCTCCCTTACGCCGCCGTCATCATGTGGAATTCGGTTCGCTCCCGCTGAACACGCGAAGCGCCTCCGCATCCGAAGCGGGGTTGCGGACGAAGAAGTCCGCCCACTCCTCGATGTCCGGGTAAGCGCATTCGGCGGCGAGGAACCGGCACGCCGCTTCGACGTCGTACTCCGTGCGACGCAGCTCGACGCCGTCGCCGAGCAGGGCCCAGTGCGCGCCCGAAGCGCCGTAAGGCATTCCGACGCTTCCGGGGTTCACGACCAGCTTCCGGTCCGCCAGCCGGACGAACGGCATGTGCGTGTGCCCGCACACGATCGTCGACGCCTCGACACCCTCGAGCACCTCCGCCCAGCGCGCCAGCGGGCTGTCGACGAGCACGATCTCGGTGTCGTCGCGCGGGGTCGCGTGGCAGAACAACACGTCGTCCACCGTCACCGTCACCGGGAGTGCGTCCAGGACGGGCAGGTCGGCCGGACGCAGCTGCTTCGCCGCCCACGGGAAGATCGGGTCCGGGACGAACATCCCGGCGCCGCGCGCGGACGCCGCCAGCTCGCGGTCCGCGTTGCCCCGCACCCAGACCGCCCGCGAGCCCAGCGAAACCAGCCGCTCCAGGGTTTCCACCGGCATCGGCCCGGCGAGCATGTCCCCGAGCAGCACGATCCGGTCGGCCGCGACGACGTCCGGCTCGGCCAGCACCGCCTCGAGAGCCGGGAGCACGCCGTGGACGTCCGAGAGCACCGCGATGCGCATCGGCCCACTCTGCGGCACGGCTCGCGCCCCGGGCGAGGGGTTTCGCCCAGGGCGCAACCGGTTCACGCCGTGGTGAGCGGCAGCTCCCGCACGCCGGTCATGTTCGGGTTGACCTGGAACTTCGGCGGCTCACCCGGGATCGTCCGCAGCGTGGGGTAGCGGTCGAACAGGACGTTCAGCGCCACCCGCCCCTCCAGCCGCGCGAGCGGCGCCCCGATGCAGAAGTGGATGCCGCGCCCGAACGCCAGGTGCGGGTTGGGGTCGCGCAGCGGGGTGAAGGTGTCCGGGTCGGCGAACACCCGGTCGTCGCGGTTGGCGGCGGCCACCCAGACCATCAGCATCTGGTCGGCGGGCACCGTCGTCCCGCCCAGCTCCACCTCCCGTGTCGTCGCCCGGGCCACCGCCGCGAACGGCGACAGGTACCGCAGCGACTCCTCGATCATCGGCGGCACGAGCGACCGGTCGGCGCGCACCCGCTCGTCCCACTCGGGGTGCGTGTCGAGGCACAGCACGGCGTTGCCGAGCAGCATGGTCGTGGTGATGTGCCCGGCCAGCAGCAGGACGTTGGCGAAGTTGACGACCTCGTTGCGCGTCAGCTTCTCGCCGTCGACCTCGGCTTCGACGAGCTTCGTCAGCAGGTCCTCCCGGGGCTGCTTCCGCCGTTCGTCGACGTGCACGCCGAGGTACTCGACGAGCGCCTTCTGCCCCTCCAGCGACTTCTTGACCGCTTCCTGCCGCCCCTCGGTCTGCTCCTTCAGCGAGAACTGCTCCGAAGAGTCGAACAGCTTGTCCACCCAGCCCTTGAACAGGTGCCGGTCGCTCGCGGGGACCCCCAGCAGCTCCGCGATGACGATCACCGGCAACGGGTAGGCGAGGTGCTCGACGAGCTCGAGCCGGCCGGCCGGACCCGCCGCGTCGAGCATCTCGTTCGTCACCGCCGCGATGCGCGGCTCCAGGTCGGCGACGACCTTCGGCGTGAACGCGCGGCTGACGAGCTTGCGCATCTTGTTGTGCAGCGGCGGGTCCAGCTGCAGCAGGTTGCCCGCCTGCATCTCCTCGAAGTCGACGTCGGGGTCGACGCCGGCCATCATCTCCTTCGGCACCAGCCGCGTGGTGTCCGAGGAGTACGTCGCCGGGTCGCGGAGGACCTCTTCGGCCTCCGGGTGCCCGTAGACGTTCCAGAACCCGAGGTCGGCGGCGTGGTGCACGCGTGCCTCGGGCTGCTTCCCCCGCAGCCAGAACTGGGATTCGTGGAGTCCCCAGGTGTCCGCTTGGGTGGTGGTCATGTCCGCCCCTTCTTTCCCCTGTGTGGCCCGGGATCAGCCGGGCGCCTTGGCGGGATCGTGCGCGTAGATCCCTTGCCGGTAGCCCGAGACGAGCTCCTCGAGCGCCGAGCTCAGCTCCGCCGCCACGTTCGCGACCGCGTCGGGATCGGGCTCCCCGGCCGGCTCGAACGCGGTGCGGACCAGGTGCGCGAGGACTTCCGCTTTCTCCTCCAGCGGAATGCCCTCGAACTCGTCGGAAAGCGTGTCGCCCAGGTAGAAGCCGAGGGTCGACGTGGTGAGCGCGTAGGTCAGGTTCGGCACGTCCGACCGGATCAGGCCGTGCCGGAGCATCGCCTCCTCGAACTGCGCGCGCAGCTGGTCCTGCTGCTTGCGCAGGGCGAGGTCGCCGAGTGAGCCGAACATGTCGGCGTTGCCGCGCAGCATCGCCATCACCAGCGGCCGCCGGTGGGTGACGAGGAACGACGCCGAGATCATCCGGTGCGGGAGGATCATCGCCGGGTCGGCCTTGATCCGGGCCAGGATCTCGTCGGTCAGGTCGGCCGACTCCCGCATCATCAGCGCCTGGAACAGCAGCTCCTTGTTGCGCCAGTGCAGGTAGACGGTGCCCTTGCCGATGCCGACCGCGCGCGCGATGTCGTCGACCGCCACCTTCCGGTAGCCCATGCGCAGCAGCAGCTCGCCCGCCGCGTCCAGGATGCGGTCGGCGCGCTCGCGGTTGGGATGGCTCATGCGTCTCCACCTGCTGGTTCCTTGAACGTTTGACTTGTTGACCGGAATCGCACTTTCGGTCAACCGGTCACCGCGACGGTAGCGCGGTCGCGCGGACCGGGGCAAGGGTTCTGTCGGTGGCTTCGGTTAACGTCATCCGTGTGGCACAGGACGAGCTCTTCACCGTGAACGCCGACATCGCGCCCCCGCCCGAGCGGACGACGTCGAGCGCCGACGAGCGGCAGGCGGACCCGGCGAGCTCCCCGCTGGCCGTGCGGATGCGGCCGCGCTCGCTCGACGAGGTCGTCGGCCAGCAGCACCTGCTGCGCGAAGGCGCCCCGCTGCGGCGGCTGGTCGAGGGCGCCGCGCCGGCGTCGGTGCTGCTCTACGGCCCGCCCGGCACGGGCAAGACGACGCTGGCCAACCTCGTCTCGATCGCGACGGGACGCCGGTTCGTCGCGATGTCGGCCCTGTCTGCGGGGGTCAAGGAGGTGCGCGGCGTCATCGAGGAGGCGCGGCGGCGGCGGCAGTACAACACCGAGAACACCGTGCTGTTCATCGACGAGGTGCACCGCTTCTCCAAGACCCAGCAGGACGCGCTGCTCGGCGCGGTCGAGGACCGCACGGTGCTGCTGGTCGCGGCGACCACCGAGAACCCGTCGTTCTCGGTCGTCTCGCCACTGCTGTCCCGCTCGCTCGTGCTGCAGCTGCGCCCGCTGACCGACGAGGACATCACGCAGCTGATCGAGCGCGCGCTGGCCGACGAGCGCGGCCTCGGCGGCGAGCTGACGCTGACCGAGGACGCGCGCGCCCACCTCGTCCGGCTCGCGGGCGGGGACGCGCGCCGCGCGCTCACGGCCTTGGAGGCGGCAGCCGACGCGGCGTCGGCCACCGAAGCCAAGACGATCGACCTGTCGACCGTCGAGTCCACTGTGGACAAGGCGGCGGTGCGCTACGACCGCGACGGCGACCAGCACTACGACGTCATCAGCGCGTTCATCAAGTCGATCCGCGGGTCCGATGTGGACGCCGCGCTGCACTACCTGGCCCGGATGATCGAGGCGGGGGAGGACCCGCGCTTCCTCGCGCGACGCCTGGTCGTGCACGCGAGCGAGGACATCGGGATGGCCGACCCGACGGCGCTGCAGGCGGCGGTCGCGGCCTCGCACGCCGTCCAGCTCATCGGCATGCCCGAGGGCAGGCTGGCGCTCGCGCAGGCGACGATCCACCTGGCCACGGCGCCGAAGTCGAACGCGGTCGTCACCGGCATCGACGCCGCGCTGGCCGACGTCCGCGCCGGGCTGGCGGGCAGCGTCCCGCCGCACCTGCGTGACGGCCACTACGCCGGCGCCAAGAAGCTCGGCAACGCGCAGGGCTACCGGTATCCGCACAACGTCCCGGAGGGCGTGCTGGCGCAGCAGTACCCGCCGGACGAGCTGGTCGGCAAGGACTACTACGAGCCGACCCAGCGCGGGGCGGAGCGCCCGCTCGCCGAGCGCGTCCCGAAGCTGCGCCGGACCATCCGCGGTGAGCGGTGACCCCAGCCGGACGATCGCCGGGAAAGTGATCACCACCCGGGCCGGGAACTTCAAGATCATCGCGTTTCGTAAGCTTCGCGCCTGAGGTGACCCGAACCGGGTCCCGGCGACGGCAGGAGGTTTCCCCGTGCCCGCGACGCTGCAGTGCATCGTCCTGGACTGTCCGGAACCGCTCGTGCTCGCGTACTTCTACCAGGCGATCGCCGGTGGTGAGGTGGACCGGCCCGATCCGCGGTGGCGGGTCGACGAGGACTTCTCGACCCTCCACGTCGGCGGGATGGTGCTGGGGTTCCAGCGGTCGCCGGGCCACCAGCCGCCGCGCTGGCCCGATCCCGCGTTCTCGCAGCAGTTCCACTTCGACTTCGAGGTGGACGACATGCGCGAGACGCACCACCAGGTGCTGCAGCACGGCGGCCGGTTGCTCGACCCGGACCCGGACGGCCGGGGCTGGCGCGTCTACGCCGACCCGGCCGGCCATCCCTTCTGCCTGCTCGGCGACTACTGACCGCAGGTGCCCGGCCGGCCGTCTTCGATGCGGCCGGTGAGCGTGCGCAGGAACCCGGCGTCGCCGTCGGCGGTCACCCGCACGTCGTACCAGCCCTGCGAAGCCGGCCAGGCCACCGCCACCGAGCGGCGGGCCGGCACCCGGACCACCCGGGTGGTCCGGCCGTGGCGCGGTGAGGTCAGCCGCAGCGTGACCGCCGAAGCGCCCGGGTTGGCACACGTGAGCTCCAGCCCGCCGCGCACGAACCGCGTCCGCACGTCGACACGCACACCGGCGCCGCTGCCCCGGAACTCCCACCAGCCGCGGTTCGGGCCCTGCACGACCACGCGGTGCGCCGCGCCGGGCACGGGCAGCACGACGTCCCGCGTGCCGAGGACGTCGTGGTGGGCCGGTTCCGCGAGCTCGCCCGCGTAGGCGTAGATCGCGAAGTGCGCCGCCGCGCGGCCGCTGTTGGCCAGCTTCAGCACGAGCTTCCCGGACGCGTCGAGCGTGCCGGAAACCGAGGCTTGGTAAGGCAGTGCGCGGGCGGGCCGGGTTCCCGGCTCGACCGCCGGCGGCTCCGGCCGGGCCGGCGCGGTGGGGTGCCAGCGCGCGATCGGCGCCGGGACCGGGCCCGGCTTGGCGACCCGCGGCGGGCGGCCGGCGCGGCCGAAGTCGAACGCGCCCGTGAGGTCACCCGCGGCGGTCCGCCGCCACGCGCTGATGTTCGGCTCCGCGACGCCGGTCCAGCGCTCCAGCAGGCGCAGCACCGACGTGTGGTCGTACACGGTCGAGTCGGCGAACCCGCCGATCGTCCACGGCGAGACGACCGTCATCGGCACCCGCGGCCCGAACCCGAGCGGCTGCCCGGCGAAGTGGTCGTCGGCGGCGTCGGCGGGCGGGACCGGCGGTGGCACGTGGTCGAAGTAGCCGTCGTTCTCGTCGAAGTTGACGAGCAGCACCGTCTTCGACCACGTGTCGTGGTCCTGAGCGAGCGCGTCGAGCACGTCGTGGATCAGGTTGGCGCTGCCGACCGGCGTGGACGCGCCGGGGTGCTCGGAGTCGACCGCCGAGGGGACCAGCCAGCTGACCCGGGGGAGCCGGCGGGCCCGGATGTCCGCGCGCAGGCGCGGGACGAGCGTTTCCGGCTCGCTGCGGTACATCGCGCGCTGGAACAGCCGCCGCTCGGCCGGGGTCAGCGCGGCGACACCCGCGTCGAACTCGGCCCGCAGCTTCTTCTGCTCCTCCGGGGTCTTTTTGAAGAGCGTGTCGTAGAACTCTTCGGTGGTGCGGAACTTCTCGCTCACCGAAGCGAGGATCTTGGTGCCGATCTTCTTGAACGGCAGGAAGTATTCGACGGCGTTGTCGGTGAAGTTGTCCCACTCCTGGTAGATCTGCCACGAGACGCCCGCTTTCTCGAGGCGTTCCGGGTAGGTCGTCCAGTCGTAACCGGCGTGGTCGTAGGAGTACGCGGCGTTCGTGACGGCGCGCGCGGTGCTGTTCGGCTCGTAGCCGACCGTGCCGGTCCAGAGGAAGTTCCGGTTCGGGTTGGTGGAGCCGAAGATCGAGCAGTGGTAGGCGTCGCACAGGGTGAAGGTGTCGGCGAGCTCGTACTGCAGCGCGATGTCGCGGCGGTCGTAGTAGGTCATGGTCGCCGGGCTCTTGACGCCGATCCAGCCGTCGTTCCAGCCGCGGGCCCAGGCCTTGCCGGTGCCGGTCCAGCTGTGGTCGAGGTCGCCGAGGTACTGGATGTCGCCGGCGGCGCGGCCTTCGCGCTCGGCCTCCTCGCGCAGCGAGAACGGCAGCACCGTGCCGCCCGCCGGGTTCGGCTGCTCGAACACCGAGCGCCCGGAGGGCAGCTCCAGGGGGTGCGCGTCGCCGAAGCCGCGGATCCCGCGCAGCGTGCCGAAGTAGTGGTCGAACGAGCGGTTCTCCTGCATCAGCACCACGACGTGCTCGACGGCGTCGAGGCCGCCGCGGCGCATGGGCTCGGCCATCGCCGAGTGCAGGGACGGGGGCAGCAGCGAGCCGGCGAGGGCCGCTCCGGACACGCCGAGCAGGCGGCGGCGGGACAGTTCGGGCATGGTTTCCGACCCTCGTCGGCCCAGGTGAACGGGACAAGGTCCGTTTGATGGCTTTTCGCGGACTGCGAGGCGGCCGCGCGTTCGGCACGATGGGGACATGAGCATCGGATTTCTCGGCACCGGGATCATGGGCGCGCCGATGGCGGCCAACCTCGCGAAGGCGGGCCTCGACGTCCGGGTGTGGAACCGGACCCGGGAGAAGGCCGAGCACCTCGCCGACGTCGCGACGGTGGCCGGTTCGGCGGCTTCCGCGGTCGAAGGCGCGGACATCCTGGTGACGATGCTCGCCGACGGTCCCGCGGTCGCTTCGGCGTTCGAAGCCGCGTCGCCCGCTTCGGGGACGTTGTGGCTGCAGATGAGCACGGTCGGCCTCGAGTGGACCGACCGCCTCGCGGCGCTGGCGGAGAAGGCGGGCGTGGTGTTCGTCGACGCGCCGGTGCTCGGCACCCGCCGGCCCGCGGAGGAGGCACAGCTGCAGGTGCTGGCCTCCGGCCCGGAGGAGGCCCGGCCCGCGGCGACCCCGGTGTTCGACGCGGTAGCGGCGAAGACACGCTGGCTCGGCCCGGCCGGCCAGGGCAGCCGGCTCAAGCTGGTGGTGAACGCGTGGGTCCTGGCGCTGACCAACGGCACGGCCGAGAGCCTCGGCCTGGCGACCGCGCTGGGTCTGGACCCGGCATTGTTCCTGGAGACGATCAAGGGCGGCGGCCTCGACGTGGGCTACGCGCACGTGAAGGGCGGCGCGATGCTGGCCGGCGAGTACCCCCCGGCATTCCCGGCGGGCTTGGCGGCGAAGGACGCCCGGCTGGTGGTGGAGGCGGCGGGATCCGAGGTCGACATGGCGGGGGCGAAGGCGACCCTGGCCCACCTGGAGGCGGCGGTCGAAGCCGGCCACGGCGAAGAGGACATGGCGGCGCTGTACCGCGCGGTGCTCAAGAAGCGCTGAGCGCGGCCTCAAGCGCCCCAATGTGGCCTTCGGTGCGTTGAGCGCACCCGAGGTGGCCTTCGGGCGCTGGCAGCAGGGTGGCCAGGCGGTCCATCCCGAGATCGCTGGTCATCGGCCGTTCCTTCGCGCTCCGGGAACGGGTGGGTCGGCACGCCCACCGCGGCGAGCACCTCCTCGAACCGCGGGGTCTAGCACCGGCACCTCGGGCGACATGGAACCGGCCGCGGCCCGTCGGCACCACGCGGTGCCGAGCCAGGCCCGTCACCACCGAATGGGTCCCGAGCGGGGTCAACGGCGCGAGCGTCACCGCCTCGAAGTCCGGCGCCGCTGCCGGCAGCGTGTCCTCGACGTGCCGCAGCAGCGCGAACGGCCGCGCGCCGGCGGGCCACCTCCAGCTGGACCGTCGTCAGGTCCGCGCCCGGCAACGCGGCCAGCACGTCGGCCGCCGTGCCGCCCGGGCCGGCGAGCACTCGCCGGGCGGGCCCGTCGTCGTGTCCCGTCGCCCAGGGTTACCGCGTCGCGGGGGTGGGCGGCGACGCGTTTTCCGGCCCGCGCGGGGTGACACGGTCGGGGACCCGGCCAGGCGGTAACCTCAGGCCCACTTGACCGCTGAACCGAGGAGGGCCCGTGTCGGCAGGGCAGATCGCCGCGTTGATCGCCGCAGGAGCATTCGTGGTGCTGGTCGTCCTGCTGGCGATCCCGCTGATCAAGCTCGGCAAGACGCTGGACGCGGCCACCGAGGCCATCGAGCGCACCAACAGCAACACCGACCCGCTGCTGATCGGCGCGAACCAGACGATCACCCACGTCAACACCCAGCTCGAGCGGGTGGACGGGATCACGTCGAACGCGCAGGCGGTCACCGGCAACGTCTCCGCGCTGACCTCGGTGTTCACCGCGACGCTGGGCGGCCCGCTCGTCAAGACGGCGGCGCTGTCCTACGGCCTGAGCAAGGCGATCCGCGCGCGCAAGAAGAAGAGCGCCGCGAAAGCCGCGAAGAAGGCGGCGAAGTGAAGCGGCTGTTCTGGCTCGGCGTCGGCGTGGTCGCCGGTGTCGCGCTGTCCCGCAAGGCCGCCGAAACCGCTCGTCAGGCCACTCCCGCGGGGTTAGCATCGAACCTGGGCGACGCCGTGCGCGAGCTGGCGGGCGCCGTGGGTTCGTTCGGCGCCGAGGTGCGCGCCGGCATGAACGAGCGGGAGCAGGAGTTGCACGACATGGTCGAGGAGCGGACGGGCGTGGTGACGCCGCAGGCGTCCGGCCGGCACGCCGCCGACCGCCGCCCCGTCCGGCGAGCTCGCCGGGCGGAGCGCTGACCGGTCGCGCCCGCGCGACCCGGGGCCGCTCCGCCGCCGACGTCCTCCCACTCCGGCACCACAGCACAAGGACTTGACCCGTGGACACACACGAAATCACCGACCGTTTCCTGCGCCATTTCGAGAGCAAGGGCCACACGCGCGTGCCGAGCGCGCCCCTGATCCTCGACGACCCGAACCTGCTGTTCGTCAACGCCGGGATGGTCCAGTTCAAGCCGTACTTCCTCGGTGAGGCGCCGCCGCCGTACCGGCGCGCGACATCGGTCCAGAAGTGCGTGCGCACCCCGGACATCGACGAGGTCGGCAAGACCACCCGGCACAACACGTTCTTCCAGATGGCCGGCAACTTCGCCTTCGCCGACTACTTCAGGGAAGGCGCCATCGAGTACGCCTGGGAGCTGATCACCAAGCCCCAGAGCGAGGGCGGCTTCGGCCTCGACCCGGACCGCATCTGGGCGACCGTCTTCGAGGACGACTCCGAGGCGGCCGGGCTGTGGCGCAAGCTCACCGGCCTGCCCGGCGAGCGCATCCAGGCGCGCGACATGGCCGAGAACTTCTGGTCGATGGGCATCCCCGGCCCGTGCGGCCCGTCCTCGGAGATCTACTACGACCGCGGCCCGGATTACGGCCGCGAGGGCGGCCCGGTCGTCGACGAGGACCGCTACATCGAGATCTGGAACCTGGTGTTCATGCAGAACGTCCGGGGCGAGGGCAGCGGTAAGAAGGACTTCCCGATCCTCGGTGAGCTGCCTGCGAGGAACATCGACACCGGCATGGGCGTCGAGCGCGTCGCGACGATCCTGCAGGGCGTCGAGAACGTCTACGAGACCGACCTCGTGCGCCCGGTCATCGGCCGCGCCGAGGAGTTCTCCGGCCGCCGCTACGGCGCGAACCACGCCGACGACGTCCGCTTCCGCGTCATCGCCGACCACGCGCGCACCGGCGTCATGCTGATCGGCGACGGCGTCACCCCGGGCAACGACGGCCGCGGGTACGTCCTGCGCCGCCTCCTGCGCCGGATCGTCCGCTCCACGCGCCTGCTCGGCGTGCACGAGCCGGTGCTGCAGGAGTTCGCGAAGGTCGTCCGCGACACCATGGGCCCGACCTACCCCGAGCTGGTCGACGGGTTCGACCGCATCAACGAGGTCGTGCGGATCGAGGAGGAAGCCTTCCTCTCGACCCTGACGAGCGGTTCGCGCATCTTCGACCTCGCGGCCGAGGAGACCAAGCGCGGCGGCGGCGACGTGCTGGCCGGCGACAAGGCCTTCCAGCTGCACGACACCTACGGCTTCCCGATCGACCTGACCCTCGAGATGGCGGCCGAGCAGGGCTTGTCCGTCGACGAGGACGGCTTCCGCACGCTCATGAACGAGCAGCGCACCCGCGCGAAGGCGGACGCGGCGGCGCGCAAGACCGGCCACGGCGACCTCTCGGAGTACCGGAAGGTCCTGGAGCAGCACGGCGCGACCGAGTTCCTCGGCTACACCGACCTGCAGGCCGAGGCGAAGGTCGTCGCCCTGCTCGAAGACGGCCAGCCGGTCCGCAGCGTCTCCGCGGGCAAGAAGGCGGAGCTGGTCCTCGACCGCACGCCGTTCTACGCCGAGAGCGGTGGCCAGGTCGCCGACACCGGCGTGCTGCTCGGTGACGGCGTCGAGCTGAAGGTCCTGGACGTCCAGAAGATCGTCCCGGGGCTGTTCGTGCACCGCGTCGAGGTCGCGCAAGGCGAGGTCGGGCTCGACACGAAGCTCACCGGCTCGGTCGACGCGCACCGCAGGCTCTCGATCGAGCGCTCGCACTCCGCGACGCACCTGGTGCACGCGGCCGTCCGCGGCGCGTACGGCAAGCGCGCGGCGCAGGCGGGCTCGCTGAACTCGCCGGGCCGCATGCGGTTCGACTTCACCACGCCGGGCTCGGTGTCGGCGGACGTGCTGACCGAGGTCGAGCAGGAGGTCAACGACTACCTGCAGACCAACGTCGAGGTGCAGAGCTTCACCACGACCAAGGACAAGGCGCTCGAGCTGGGCGCGGTCGCGCTGTTCGGCGAGAAGTACGGCAACGACGTCCGCGTGGTCGACATGGGCGAGTACTCCCGCGAGCTCTGCGGTGGCACGCACGTCGACCGGATCGGTCAGCTCGGCCTGGTCAAGCTGGTCTCCGACGCCTCCATCGGCTCCGGCGTGCACCGCGTCGAGGCGCTCGTCGGCTCGGACGCGCTGAAGTACGTCCGCAAGGAGCAGCTGCTGGTCTCGCAGCTGGCGAACACCTTCAAGGTGCCCTCGGACGAGCTGCCGGGCCGCATCGAGGACGTCCTGACCCGGCTGAAGAACGCCGAGAAGGAGATCACCCAGCTCAAGACCCAGCAGGTGCTGGGCTCGGCGGGCTCGCTGCTCGACAAGGCGCAGGAGATCGGCGGGGTCACGGTGGTCGCCGAGGTCGTCCCGGACGTCGACGGCGGCGGCCTGCGCGCGCTCGCCTCGGACATCCGCGGCCGGCTCGGCACGCGGCCCGGCGTCGTGGCGCTGTTCTCGCCGGCCGGCGAGAAGCTGAGCTTCGTCGTCGCGACGACGAAGGCGGCCCAGGACAAGGGCATCGCGGCGGGCAAGCTGGTGCCGTCGTTCGCCGAGACGATCGGCGGCCGCGGTGGCGGCAAGCCCGACATGGCCCAGGGTGGCGGCACGAACCCGGCGGGCGCGGCGGACGCGGTCACGGCGCTGCGTTCGGCGATTGCCGGCATTGGTTAACCGCGGAAACCGCGGCCCGGACCGGCCCGGTGTGGCCGATCCGGGGCGCGGCCGTCGCCTCGGTGTTGATGTCGGATCCGTCCGGGTCGGCGTCGCGCTCAGCGATCCGGCCCCGATGCTCGCTTCGCCATTGGTTACCCTCTCCCGCGATGCGACCGACGACAGTGACCTGGACCAGCTGGCCGCCCTCGTCACCGAGAACGAGGTGGTCGAGGTGATCGTGGGCCTGCCGCGAACGCTCGCCAACCGGCAGGGTCCGGCGGCCGAGCTGGCGATCGCGTATTCTGAGCGTCTGGCCGGGCGGATAGCGCCCGTGCCGGTCCGGCTGGGCGACGAGCGGCTGACCACGGTCACCGCATCCCGCATCCTCTCCCAGCGCGGGGTCAAAGGCCGCAAGCAGCGTGCGGTGGTCGACCAGGCCGCCGCCGTCGAGATCCTGCAGGCCTGGATCGACGCCGCAGCTGCGCACCGCGCCCGGGAGGGAGACCGATGAACGACGAGCAGCCACCTGAGCCCCCTCGCGGGCGCAGGCGACTCCGCGAGCCGGAACCGGCGGCCCCGCCGCCGTCCCGGCCCTCGCCGCGTCGCGCCGACCCGCGTGACCCCCGCGCGAGCGGGTACCAGGAGCTTCCGCAGCCTTCGCGGCAGAGCGGTTCGCACGAGCTGCCCCAGCCGTCCCGCCGCGCGCGGCCCGAGCCGGGCTACGACCCGCGCCGGGACGCGCCGCAGACCGGCCGCCGTCGCCGGCTCGAGCCGCCGGGCACGCTGCCCCCGGCCGAGGACGGGTTCGACCCGCAGGAGGTCGAGCGCTCGGCTTCGGCCCGCGCCCGCCACGGCCTCGACCAGGGCGCCGACGCGCAGCCCCCGCCCGCACGCCGTCGCGGCGCTCCGGATCCCGGCGAAGCCGCCGAACCCCGGCGCCGCCGTCGCGTGGTCCCGCCCGAGGACGAGGCGCCCCGTCGTCGCCGTCCGGCGCCGGAGCGGGACGAGCCGGTGGACCCCCGCCGTCGCCGTCCCAGCCCCGAAGAGCTGGCCGAAGCCGACGCGGCCCGCCGTCACCAGGCGATGCTCGACCTGGAAGAGGCGGCCGAAGCGCAGGCGGCCCGGATGCGTGCCGACGAGCCGGCCGAAGCGCCCCGCCTCCGAGCCGTCCCGCCTCCCGACGAGACCGGCGAGGCGCCGGTTTCGCGCCGCCGCCGTCCCGCCCCCGAGCCCCCGCGACGGCCCGTCCAGCCGGGTGACCGCTCTGTCGGCGTGCCCGAAACCGGTGCGGAGCCGCCACGGCGTCGCCGTCCGCCGCCTCCGCCGGTGCGCGAAGAGCCGGTGACCGACATCATCCCGGCGCAGCCCCCGGCCCCGCCGCAGGACGAGCCCGAAGACGACGGCTTCTTCGCCGAGGACGACGAGTACGCCGACTACGACGAGTACGAAGGCGACTACGACGAGGACGCCTACGAAGAGGACTACGACGAGTACGAGGAAGAGCCGAAGAAGCCGCGGAAGAAGAAGGGCAAGCGCGCCCTCGGCTGGGTGGCCGCGATCGCGGTGATCGCCCTGCTCGCGGGCGGCGCCTACTTCGGCTTCACCAAGTTCTTCGGCTACGAGGACTTCGACGGCTCCGGCGACGGGGACGTCCTGTTCCAGGTCGACGACGGCGACTCGACGTCGGCGATCGGCGCGAAGCTCGCCACGGCGGGCGTGGTCGCCAGCGGCAAGGCGTTCGTGAAGGCCGGCGAGGACAACCCGAAGCTGTCGCGGATCCAGCACGGCTTCTACGTGATGAAGTCGCACATGTCCGGCGCCAGCGCGGTCGACCGGATCCTCGAGGCCGGCTCGCGCGTCGGTCAGCTGGAGGTCCGGCCGTACACGCAGTTCGACGACATCACCCAGCCCGACGGCAAGGTGACTCCCGGCGTCTACAGCCTGATGGCGAAGGCGTCCTGCGCGCAGATCAACGGCAAGAGCACCTGTGTCTCGGCCGACGACCTGCGCAAGGCCGTCGACGCGGCGGACCTGAAGACGCTCGGCGTGCCGGACTGGGCGATCGAGCCCGCGAACAAGGCCGACCGCAAGGACCGCCGGCTCGAAGGCCTGATCGCGCCGGGCCTCTACGACATCCGGCCCGGGGCGACCGCCCAGGAGATCCTCGGTCAGCTGGTGAAGAGCTCGACCGAGGCGATCCAGAACGCCGGGCTGAGTGCCCAGTCGACCGGCCCGGAGATGACGCCGTACCAGACGCTGATCATCGCGTCGATCATCGAGCGCGAAGCGGTGAAGGCGGACTTCGGCAAGCTCTCGCGGGTGATCTACAACCGGCTGGCGATCGACATGCGGCTGCAGATGGACTCGACGGTCAACTACCCCCTGGACCGCCCGACGCTGGCGACCAGCGACGAGGACCGGAACCGGCCGGGGCCGTACAACACGTACAAGAACACCGGGTTGACCCCGACCCCGATCTCGGTGCCGAGCGCCGACGCCATCCAGGCGGCGGTGCACCCGACGGCCGGGGACTGGGTGTACTTCGTCAAGTGCGAGAAGAACGGCCTGTCCTGCTTCGGGGTCTCCTTCGACGACCACAAGGCCAACGTGAAGCTGGCCCAGCAACGTGGCGTCATCTGAGCCCCGGCGCGCCGCTGTCCTCGGCAAGCCGGTGGCGCATTCGCTGTCGCCGGTGCTGCACGGCGCCGCGTTCGCCGCGCTCGGCCTGACCGGCTGGACGTACGAGCGGATCGAGACGAGCGCCGAGGAGCTGCCCGGCCTGGTCGACGGCCTCGGCCCGGAGTGGGCCGGGCTCTCGGTGACCATGCCGGGCAAGCGCGCGGCGCTGGACCACGCGGACGAGGTGACGCCGCGCGCGGCCGCCGTCGGCGCGGCCAACACCCTGGTCCGGACGGCGAAGGGCTGGCTCGCGGACTGCACCGACGTCGACGGTGTCACCGGCGCCCTGCGCGCGGTCGGCGGCTACGAGCCCTCGGACGCCGACACGGCGGTCGTGCTCGGCGCGGGCGGCACCGCGGCCGCGGCGGTCGTCGGCCTGGCGGCACTCGGAGTGCGGCAGGTGCGCTTGGTCGTGCGGGAACCGGCTCGGGCCGGGGACACCCTCGACGCGGCGAAACGCGCTTCGCTCGACGTCGACGTCCTGCGCTGGTCCGAAACGGACTTCGCGGCCTTGGCGGCAGGGGCCGCGGTGCTGGTGAACACCGCCCCGCCCGACGCGGTCGCGGCGCACGCGGGTGAGCTCGCGGCGATCGGGCACGTCCTCGATGTCATCTACCACCCGTGGCCGACACCGCTGGCCGAAGCGGTTGCGGCGCGCGGCGGCCGGCTCGCGACCGGGCTGGACATGCTGCTGCACCAGGCGTTCGGCCAGGCGGAGCACTTCACCGGGCAGCCGGCTCCCCGCCGGGCGATGCGCGACGCGCTGCGCGAAGTGACCGGAAACATCCTGCCGTTGCCGATCTCGTAAACCCGGTTGCGCGCGTCGATATTCTGGTGGACTGCCTGGAAGAAGGGGGTCTACCGGAATGACCAGCCAAGAAGCGCTCGACGACGGCCGGCTCGCGAACGCCTGGGTCGGCGGCGAACCGCCGAAGCTCAACTCGACCGTGACGCTCGCCGAGTACGACCCGGAGTGGCCGAAGCTCTTCGAACGGGAGGCCGAGCGGATCCGCGGGGCCCTGGGGGAGCGGGTGCTGGTGCTGGAGCACGTCGGGTCGACGTCGGTGCCGGGGCTGTGCGCCAAGCCGATCGTCGACATCCTCCTGGAGGTGCCGGACTCCGACGACGAGGCCGCCTACGTCCCGGCGTTGGAGGCGGCGGGCTACCGGCTCGTGATCCGCGAGCCGGACTGGGAGAAGCACCGGTGCTTCAAGGGCCCGGACACGAACGTCAACCTGCACGTGTACTCGCCCGGCAACGGCCAGACGTCGCGCTACCGGCTCTTCCGCGACCGCCTGCGGTCGCACCCGGAGGAGCTGGAGCGGTACGCGGCGAAGAAGCGTGAGCTGGCGGCGCGGGAGTGGAAGTACATCCAGAACTACGCCGACGCCAAGACGGAGGTGGTCGAGGAGATCCTCGGCCGCGCCCGGGCCGCGCAGTACGATGCCTACAGCGAGGCCTACGCCGAGCACGCGGAAAAGTCCGTCACCAACGCGTTCTACGACCGGCCCGCGATCGTGGAGCTGGCCGGCGACGTCGAGGGCAAGCGGGTGCTCGACGTCGGCTGCGCGGCCGGGCACCTCAGCGCGCTGCTGGCCGGGCGGGGCGCGGACGTCCTCGGCGTCGACGCCAGCGTGGGCATGATCACCGTCGCCCGCCGCAAGTTCGGCGACGCCGCCCGGTTCGAGGTCGTGGACGTCAGCGGACCGCTGCCGCTGCCGGACGGCTCGATCGACGTCGTCACGGCGTCGCTGGTGCTGCACTACCTGAAGGACTGGGCCGCCACCCTGGCCGAGTTCCGCCGCGTCCTGAAGCCGGGCGGGCGGCTCGTGTTCTCGGTGCACCACCCGGGCGAGGACTGGCGCTGGTTCGAGAAGGACGACTACTTCCGGCTCGAGCTGCTCGAGGACGACTTCGGACTGGGCGGCCTCGAACACCCGGTCCAGTTCTACCGGCGCCCGCTGAGCTGGACGTTCGCCGCGGTCCGCGACGCCGGGTTCGCCGTCGACCGCCTGGAGGAGCCGATGCCGGTTCCGGAGGCGGCCGAGGCCGATCCGAAGTGGACGGAGAAGCTGCGGACCACCCCGCGGTTCCTGTACTTCCGCGCGGTCAGTCCCGCTTAGCGAGATCCTGGATCAGGTCGACGATCTCCCGGCTGACGGGGCGGAACACCCGCAGCCGGGAGAGCGCGGCCAGCCGGGCCAGCAGCGGGACGCTGCGCTCGACCAGCATCCGGCTGCGCTTCTCCCCGGCCGAGCGGTCGTGCACCCAGAACAGCACCACGCCCATCTGGAACAGCCACAGCAGCTCCGGCAGCTGGGCGCGCAGCTCCGGGTCGAGCTTGACGTCGGAGCCGTCGACGACCTCGCGCATCAGCTCGATCGACGCGTCGCGGGCGGCCGCGGACTCCGGGCTGAACGGGCTCAGCGGGGACTCCGGGTCGGCCGCGTTGACGAAGAACTGCGTGCCGAAGCGGTGGTAGGGCTCGGCGAGGTCGAGCCAGCACAGCAGCACGGCCTTCAGCCGCTGCGCGAACCCCGGCTCGTTCGCCAGCAGCTCGCGGGCGGCGTCGAGGTGCAGCCGCGCGATCTCGTCGTAGAACCCCTGGATCAGCTGGTCCTTGGACGAGAAGTAGTAGTACGCGTTCCCGACCGAGACGCCGGCCTCGGTGGCGATCGCGCGCATCGTCGTGCGGTCGTAGCCGTTCTCGGTGAACAGCCGCATGGCGGTGGTGACGATCAGGGACCGCGTTTCCTCGCTCTTCGGCACGCTCTGCACGTTAGCGCCGGGCACGTCAGGGCGCGGGGAAGGGCGGGACCGGCTGGCCCGGCGCGCCGGGGTAGGGGACGGGACGGCCGGCGAGCACCGGCTGCGGCGCCGGCTTGGGGGCCAGGTGGCGGCGCCGGATGCCGTTGAACACCAGGACGTTGAACAGGTGCATGACCCCGAGGACGAGCGCGACGACGCCGACCTTCACCGACAGCAGCTCGAACACCTCCCGGGCGGTGCCGACGGCGGCGTGGCTGGTCAGGAACAGCGTCACGAAGCCGAGGCTGATCAGGTAGAAGCCGACGACCAGCAGCTGGTTGACGGCGTTGGCCAGGCCGGGGCTGTCTTCGAAGACCTCGGTGAGGAAGGTGCGGCCGTGCTTGCTGAGCGTGCGGGCGACGAGCACCGTCAGCGGGATGCTGATCAGCAGGTAGAGCGCGTAGGCGACAACAACGGGTTCCATGGTCCCTCCTTGTTTTGAACGTGTTCAAGAGGAACGGTAGCGCTCTTTTTGAACGCGTTCAAGAGGGCTGGGTCACGTTGTCCGTTCACCTGGCGCTCACCCGGGACGGGGTTTCGCCGCATAGGGTGTCGCCCGACTGGGAGGTACTCACCGTGAAACGCATCGCCGCCGGGCTGACCGTCGCCGCGCTCGTCGCGCTCTTCGTGCCCGCCACCGCTGAAGCGAGCTTCGGGACCAATGTCCGCTTCGCCACCTTGAATTAGAGCTGGACGCGAAGCGTCTCCGTTGAGGGCGGTGGCGGGGGCATGGATGGAGCCTCGCTCAACCGCGCGGCCGCCGGGCAGCTCGTCACCGACCTCTCGACGCCGGGCAACGCCCAGGCCCAGGAGGTCGCCGAGGTCGTGCAGCGCAACCGCGCCGACGTCCAGCTGATCAACGAGTTCGACTACGTGCCCGGCAACCGGGCCGCGGACCTGTTCCGGAAGAACTACCTCGCGGTGGGCCAGCACGGCGCGAAGCCGATCGACTACCCGTACGCCTACACCGCGCCGGTGAACACGGGCGTCCCGACCGGCTTCGACCTCGACCGCAACGGCACCATCGGCCTCGGCAACGACGCGCAGGGCTTCGGCACGTTCGAAGGCCAGTACGGGCTGCTCGTGCTCTCGAAGTACCCGATCGACTTCGCGCACGCGCGGACCTTCCAGAAGTTCCTCTGGAAGGACATGCCGGGCGCGCTCCTGCCGGACGACCCCGCGACACCGGCGCCGCACGACTGGTACAGCCCCGCGAAGCTGAACGTGCTGCGGCTGTCGTCGAAGTCCCACTGGGACCTGCCGCTGAAGGTCGGCCGCTCGACGGTGCACTTCCTCGTCTCGCACCCGACACCGCCGAGCTTCGACGGCCCGGAGGACCGCAACGGCACCCGCAACAACGACGAGATCCGCTTCTGGGCCGACTACGTCACGCCGGGCAAGGGCGGCTACATCTACGACGACCGCGGCCACCGCGGCGGCCTGGGCGCGTCGGAACGCTTCGTCGTCGCGGGTGACAACAACTCCGACCCGCTCGACGGCGACAGCGTCCCGGGCGCGATCGACCAGCTGCTGAACGCGCGCCGCGTGATCCAGACGCACCCGGGCAGCCGCGGCGCGGTGCTGGCGTCCCAGGCCCAGGGCGGCGCGAACGTGGGCCAGAAGAGTAACCCGTTCTACGACACGGGCGACTTCAACGACGTCGCGCCGGGCAACCTCCGCACGGACTACGTGCTGCCGTCGAAGGGGCTGCTGCCCTGGCAGGCGGAGGTGTTCTGGCCGGTGCCGGCCGACCCGCTGTCCCGGCTCAACGACGCCTCCGACCACCACTTGGTCCGCGTGGACGTGCTCGTGCCACTACGGTGATCCCATGCGGATCGCCATCCTCGACGACTACCAGGACGTCGCCCTGACCTTCGGTGACTGGGACTCGCTGAAGGCCGACATCACGGTCTTCACCGAGCCCCTCACCGACGTCGTGGGGCAGCTGCGGGGCTTCGACGCCGTCGTCGCGATGCGCGAACGCACCCGGTTCCCGGCCGAGGTGCTCGACCGGCTGCCCGACCTGAAGCTGCTCGTCAGCACCGGTCCGCGCAACGCCGCCATCGACGTGCCGGCCGCGCAGCGCAACGGCGTTGTCGTGTGCAAGACCGGCTACCTCGGTGCGCCGACCGCCGAACACACCTGGGCGCTCATCCTCGCCGCGTCGCGGAACCTGCCGCAGGAGTTCCGGTCCATGCGCGAGGGCGGCTGGCAGACCGGGGTCGGCACCATGCTGCACGGCAAGACCCTCGGGCTGCTCGGCCTGGGCCGGCTCGGCTCGGGCGCGGCGAAGATCGGGCAGGCCTTCGGGATGGAGACCATCGCCTGGAGCCAGAACCTCACGCCGGAGAAGGCGGAGCCGCACGGCGTCACGGCGGTGTCGAAGGACGAGCTGTTCGCCCGCTCGGACGTCCTGTCCGTCCACCTCGTGCTGAGCGGGCGCACCCGCGGCCTGGTCGGCGCGGCGGAGCTGGCGGCGATGAAACCGGGCGCGCTCTTGGTGAACACTTCGCGCGGCCCGGTCGTCGACGAGAACGCGTTGGTGGACGCCTTGCGGCGCAAGGCGATCCGGGCCGCGCTCGACGTCTACGACATCGAACCCTTCCCGGCTGACCATCCACTGAGGACACTCGACAACGCGACCCTCACTCCGCACATCGGCTTCGTCGCGCGGGAGGTCTACGAGATCTTCTACGGTGACGCCGTCGAGGACATCGCGGCTTTCCAGGCGGGGGAACCGATCCGCGTCATGGCGCAGTAGTGGTGTGCGGCCCGCCGGGGCCCGAGGTCCCCGCACCGGCCCGGCGGCGGGCTCGCACCCCTGGATCACACCACCCGCGCAGTGCCTCCGGCAGGGTCCAAAGACCCTGCCGGCGTCGGCCGTTGGGCTGAACGACCCGCTCTCGCGGGGAGTGAGTGAGATACCGGACCGGAAAACGGTTGCTCCCTCACGGGAACGGGACCGCGTCCGGCGGGCACGTCGTCCCCGCCGCCGGCGCGGCCAGATCGGTCAGGTAGCGCACCACGGCCGCCGACGCGCACGCGCTCGGCGCGTCCAGCGAGGTGTGCCCGTACCCGTCGACGACCAGCACCCGGCCGTCACCCAGCTCCGCCGCCGTCGCCTGCGCGTTGTGCAGCGGGGTCGCCGGGTCGAACCGGTTGTTCAGCACCAGGACCGGGTTCTTCCGCGCCCGGTTCCACGGCCCGGTGTACCGGTCTTCGTCGTGGGCGGGCCAGCCGACGCACTGCGCCATCGAGAACACCGAGCCCAGCCCGAAGTACGGCTGCCGCGCGCTCTCCCGGGTCGCCAGCGCCGCGTAGTCCGCCGGCGAGGACGGGTTGTCGCTGTCGACGCACTGGACGGCCAGGAAGCCGGGGGAGTGCGTCGGCACATACGGGTCGAGCACCGCCGAAGCGGGCGCCGGATCCGCCGGCATCGCCGCGAGGGTCTGCGCGAGCCGCTTCCACCGCCCGGACTGGTAGAGCGCGCTGTCGACCGTCTTCATCAGGCCGCCGACACCCGTGGTGCGCGACGCCCGCGCGAAGACCCCGGCGAACCTCGCCTTCGGGTCGCCGCCGGAGAACGCGCACTTCGGCCCGGCCGCGGCGCACACCGTGAAGAACTGGTCCAGCTCCTGCTGCTGGGCCCCGGCGACGTCGGCGCGGACGTCGACCGGCTGCTTCTCCTGGCCCGGCTTCCCGGTGGCGTTGGCGACCAGGTCGAGCGTGCCGTCGAGGGTCATCGCGCGGACCTTGTCCGGGAACAGGTTCGCGTACGTGCCGCCGAGGTACGTGCCGTAGGAGTAGCCGTAGAGGTTCAGGGCCGGGTCGCCGACGGCCTGGCGCAGCAGCTCCAGGTCGCGCGCCACGTTCGCCGTCGACAGGTGGGCCAGGAGGTCGCCGGAGCCCGCCGCGCAGGCCTTGCCCGGCGCCGCGCTCGCCGCGAAGAAGGCGTCCGGCTGCCGCAGCGGTGACCCGGGCGGCGGCGCGTGGTCGGCGCCGGGGCAGCTGATCGGCGCGGACCCGCCGATCCCGCGCGGGTCGAAGCTCACCAGGTCGAAGCGGGCCTTCAGCTCGGCGGGGTACCGCGCCGCGAACCGCGTCAGCTCGCCGACCCCGTCGGTGCCCGGGCCGCCGAAGTTGAAGAACAGCGAGCCGAGCCGCCGTCCCGGATCGGTCGCCGGCAGCCGGATCACCGACAGCGTGACGGCCTTGCCCTTCGGCTCGCGGTAGCTCAGCGGCACGGACGCGGGCGCGCACTGGAAACCGCCGTGGCAGGGCGTCCAGCGCAGGGCGGGCACGGCGGCGCCGTTCGTGCCGAGGGCCGGGAGAGCTTCGGCGGCGGCCGGCGACGGCGAAGGAGGCGGCGGGGCGGCCGTGGGCGCGCTGCAGGCGGCGAGCAGGAGCAGCGGCGCGGCGAGAAGGCGCTTCACGCGCTCAATTCCGCCAGCACGGCGTCGGTGTACCGCGGCCAGACCTCGGCCGCCCAGGGGCCGAACGCGCGGTCGCTCAGCGCGACGCAGGCGGCGCCGGCGTCCGGGTCGACCCAGAGGAACGTGCCCGACTGGCCGAAGTGCCCGAAGGTCCGCGGTGAGCTGGCCGAGCCCGTCCAGTGCGGGCTCTTGTGGTCGCGGATCTCGAAGCCGAGGCCCCAGTCGTTGGGCTTCTGGTGGCCGAACCCGGGCAGCACGCCGGACAGGCCGGGGAACACGACGTTCGTGGCCGCGGTCACGGTGGCCGGGTCGAGGAGCTTGGGCGCCTGCAGCTCGGCGGCGAAGGCCACCAGGTCGTCCACAGTGGACACCGCGCCGGACGCGGGCGAGCCGTCGAGGGTGGTCGCGCCCATGCCCAGCGGCGCGAACAGCGCCTCGGCCTGGTACTGCGCGAACGGGATGCCGGAGTGCTCGGCCAGCGCGTCGGCGAGCTGCTCGAAGCCGGCGTTGGAGTAGAGGCGGCGGGTGCCCGGCGCGGCCATCGCCTGGTGCGCGTCGAAGGCGAGCCCGGAGGTGTGCGCGAGCAGGTGCCGCACGGTCGAGCCCTCGGGCCCGGCCGGGGTGTCGAGCTCGACGACGCCCTCTTCGACCGCGATGAGCGCGGCGTAGGCGGTCAGCGGCTTGCTGACCGAGGCCAGCCGGAACTGCCGCGCGGTGTCGCCGTGGCGGCCCACGACACTCCCGTCGGCGGTCACCACGGCCGTCGCGGCGTTGTCCACCGGCCACTCGTCGATCAGGCGCACGCTGTCCATGCGTCCACCCTACGAAACGCCACGAAGGCCTCCGCACCGGTGTCGGGGGACCGGTGCGGAGGCCTTCGTGGGGTGTTCTACCTCAGGCGTCGAGGTCGGTGGCGACCAGCTGGGCGACCGCTTCCACGGCCTCCTCGGCGCCCTCGCCCTCGGCGCTGATGACGACCTCGTCGCCGTACCCGGCGGCGAGCGTCATCAGGTTGAGCACGCTGCCGGCAGCGACCGGGCTCCCGCCCGCCTTGGCGATCTGCACCGCGACGGGCTGCGCCGCGGCCGCCTTCGCCACCAGCGCGGCCGGCCTGGCGTGCAGGCCCACCTTGCTTGCCACGGCGACGCGTTTCTCCGGCATGTTCGTCCTCTCGCTACAACGGGGTTACGTCGTCAAAGATCTTACGCGGCGGCGGTGCGCTCGAGGTCCGACTCGATCGAGTCGTCCTCACGGCCCGGCGTGCGCAGGTTGAACTTCGTGATCGCGAAGCGGAAGACCACGTAGTAGATCACCGCGTAGACCAGGCCGATCGGCACCAGCAGCCACGGCTTCTGCGCCGCCGGAGCACCCAGGTTCAGCAGGAAGTCGATGCCACCCGCGGAGAAGTTGAAGCTCTGGTGGATGCCCAGCGCGTTGCAGATCGCCAGCGAGGTGCCGGTCATGATCGCGTGGAACAGGTACAGCGGCCACGCGACGAACATGAACGAGAACTCGATCGGCTCGGTGACACCGGTGAGGAACGAGGTGAGCGCGCCGGCGATCATCACACCGCCGACGACCTTCTTCTGCGCCGGGCGGGCCGTCTGCCAGATGGCGAGGGCGGCGGCGGGCAGCGCGAACATGAAGATCGGGAAGAAGCCGGTGGTGAACGCACCCGCCGAGGTCTTGCCGGCGATGAAGTTCGGGATGTCGCCGCCGTCGAAGATGAACCAGATCGGGACGTTCAGCAGCTGGTGCAGACCGACCGGGATGAGCAGCCGGTTCAGCGCGCCGTAGATGCCGCCACCGATGACCGGGGAGGAGGTGACCGCGCTGCCGGCGGCCTGGATGCCCTGGTCGACCCAGTGGAAGACGAGACCGAAGATCACGCCGAGGATCACCATGGCGGCGGCGGTGATGATCGGGACGAACCGGCGGCCACCGAAGAACGCCAGGTAGGCGGGCAGCTTGATGCGGTGGTACTTCTGCCACAGCAACGCCGCCACGACGCCGACCACGACACCGGCGAGCACGGAGTAGGGCCACTTGATCGGCGCCAGCTCGGTCGCGCCCGCCTTGTAGCCGGGCAGGTCGGCCAGCGGGGCGAACACCTGGACGACGGCGCTGAAGACGAAGAAGCCGACAACCGCGGCGACCGCGGTCGAGCCGTCGCCCTTGCGGGCGAAGCCGACCGCGATGCCGACGGCGAACAGCAGCGGCAGCCAGTTGAACAGGACGCCGCCGCCGGCGGCGAGCACCGAGGCGACCTTGTTCCAGCCGAGGCCGTCCTTGCCGAGCATGTCGTCCTGCCCGAACCGCAGCAGGATGCCCGCCGCCGGGAGCACGGCGATGGGGAGCATGAGGCTACGGCCGAAGCGCTGAAGACCGGCGAGGCCTCCGCCGCCCTTCTTCGTCGCCCCTTCCGCGGTGGTGGAGCTCATCTGGATCCTCCATAGTGGGGTGGTTGACCGGGTTCCGGGGTGTTCCGGTCCAACTGCATGGTCACCTGGTAGTGATCTCCCCGGTACCAGGACGTGATGTCTTCGATGGGGTCGCCGTTCGCGCTGGAGACCCGGCGGAACACGAGCAGCGGGCTGCCGGCGCGCATGCCGAGCAGCCGGGCCGTCTCGCGGTCCGCTCCTTCGGCCCAGACGGTCTGCCACGCCTGGTCGGGACGCACGTCGTACGTCTCGGCCAGCTGCGCGTAGATCGACTGGGTCAGGTCGAGCTCGAGCAGGCCGGGAGCCCGGCCCGCGTGGTACCAGCCCCGTTCGACGGCCAGGGGCACGCCGTCGGCGTGGCGCAGCCGCACCAGGTGGTGCGCCGGGGCGCCCTCGGTCAGGCCGAGGGCGTGGGCCGAGGCGGTGGGTGGGACCTCGGTGGCGGCCGACACCACCTCGGTCGTCGGGGTCAGCCCCCGCCTCCGCATGTCGTCGGTGAACGACATCAGGTACAGCTGCAGCTCCATCCGCCGGGCCGCGGTGAACGTGCCTTTGCCGCGGACCCGGGCGAGCAGGCCCTCCTCGACCAGCTTGCCGATCGCCGATCTGACCGTGAGCCGCGACACGCCGTAGCGTTGGGCCAACTCGCGTTCCGACGGGATCGGCGCACCCGGCGGGAGCTCTCGCTCCACCGTGCGGCGGAGGATTTCCCGCAGCTGGGCGTGCTTGGGCGTGGGCCCGTTTACGACCCGGTCGGGTGGCGGGACGTGCGCGGCCGCGCTCATCGGCGTCACCCTCCTCGTTCTCGGTTCACCGGGGGACCGGTGCTCGCGTCCGGACCGGAACATTGGTACGTTCCGGTCTAGACCAATGAATCTGATGGGGCAGGATGCTCCGCCGCGCGGACGGGTGTCAACCACCGTTATCCGTTCGTGGCCCGCGGCGGGGTGCATGCCGACGAACGGCGTAGTACAGGTGGACACGCGGTTCGCGTCAGGTTGGGAACAAACAGCGATCAAGGAGACCGCGATGGCGGATGACAGGCCCGAACAGATCCTCGCGGCACTCGGCGGCGCGGGCAACCTCACCGAGATCGAAGGCTGCATCACGCGGCTGCGCTGTGAGGTCGACGACATGGGTCTCGTCGACGAGGCGGCGCTGAAGAAGGCCGGCGCGATGGGCGTCGTCAAGATGGGGTCCACGGCCCTGCAGGTGATCGTCGGGCCGGAGGCGGACACGATCGCCAGCGACATCGAGGACCTGCTGTGAGCCTCGAGATCCTCAGCCCGGTCGCCGGGCGCGTGGTGGCGATCACCGAGGTCCCCGACCCGGTGTTCGCGGAGGCGATGGTCGGCCCGGGCCTCGCGGTGCAGCCCGCGGGCGGCCGGTCCGACGCGGTCGCGCCGGTCGACGGCACGGTCGCGACGCTGCACCCGCACGCCTACGTCGTCGCGACCGACGACGGCAAGGCGGTGCTGGTGCACCTGGGAATCGACACGGTCAAGGAGAAGGGCGAGGGCTTCACGCTGCACGTCGTCAAGGGCGAGCAGGTGCGGGCCGGCCAGCCGATCGTCAGCTGGGACCCGGAAGCCGTGACCGCGGCGGGGTATTCGGCGATCGTCCCGGTCGTGGCGCTGGACGCCTCGGCGGACGTGCTGTCCGGTTTGGACGGCGAGCGCGACGTCACCGCCGGCGAGCGGCTGTTCGCCTGGGACGCCTGAGTTCTTTCTGTCACACGAAGGGCCCTTGCGGACGACCGTCCACAAGGGCCCTTCGTGCCGACCGGCCCGTCAGCCGGTGACGACCTTCCCGTTCTCGACCTTGACCGCCACCGACGGCAGCGGCTTGTTCGCCGGGCCCTGCTTGACCTCCCCGGTGAGCGCGTTGAAGACCGAGCCGTGGCACGGGCAGACGAGGTCGGCGCCCTTCGGCGCGACCGTGCAGCCCTGGTGCGTGCAGATCGCGCTGAAGGCGGCGCACGCCGATTCGGACGTCCGGGCCACGATCACGTCGGAGCCGTCCGGGGCCTTGGCGGCCTTCGCCTGCCCGACCGGGACGTCGGCGAGCGCGACCAGAGGCGTGCCCGCGGCGATCGGGGCCTGGGCGGTGCCGGACTTGGCGTCGTCCGACGAGCCACAGGCGGTGAGCGCGACGGCGCCGACGGCGGCGCCGGCGACGGCGGCACCGGTGGTGAGGACGGTGCGGCGGGAGTGCAGTTCGGCAGTCATGCCCTAATGAACGAGATCGACACCGCATCGGTTCAATCCGCGGTGAACCGGATCGGCCCCTGTTCCGTGTATCTACCCGAGTGGGTGTGGAGCGGAGGAAAGATCATGGTGGGTTGGGTTCTGCGCATCGTCGTGGCGGCCGCGTTGCTGGGCTCGGCGGGCGTGCACTACTTCCTGTGGACCGAGGACTACCCGGGCATCGTCGGCCCGTTGTTCCTGCTGGACGCGATCGGCGGGCTGGTCATCGCCATCGCGGTGCTGGCCTGGCGGCACTGGCTGCCCGCGCTGGGCGCGGTCGGCTTCGGGGTGCTGACGCTCGGCGCGTACGTGCTGGCCGCGACGGTCGGCTTCGCCGGCAACCACGACCAGTTCACCAGCCAGCCGGAGTACTGGGGTGTGATCACCGAGGCGGTCTGCATCATCGGCGGTCTCGCCCTGATGTTCGTGAAGGACCGGCGTCGAGTAGCGGCCTGAGCTCGTGGGGGAAGTCGCCGAAGACGCGCTGATGCGCGCCCTGCACGAGGAGCACGCGGGCGCGCTGTGGTCCTACGCGCTCCACCTGACCTCCGGTGACCGGATCCGTGCCGAGGACGTCGTCCAGGAGACGCTGCTGCGGGCCTGGCGGTCGACGACGGTGCTGGACCAGTCGACGGGCTCGGCGCGGGCGTGGCTGTTCACCGTCGCGCGGCGCATCGCGATCGACGGCTGGCGCTCGGCGTCGGCCCGCTCGGAGGTGGTCACCGACCAGCCGCCGGAGCGGGCCGTGGCGGACGGGACCGACCGCGCGGTGCAGGGCTGGCTCGTCGCGGAAGCCCTCGCGGAGCTGTCGGAACGGCACCGCGAGGTGCTGCTGCTGTGCTACTTCCAGGGGTACTCCGTCGCCGACGCGGCGGAACGGCTCGGCGTGGCCGAGGGGACGGTCAAGTCGCGTACGCACTACGCGTTGCGCGCGCTGCGTCTGGTGTTGGAGGAGAGGGGGGTGACCCAGTGAGCGAGGACCCGTTCGCGACGTTCGACGCGGCGTACGTGCTGGGGGCGCTCGCCCCCGAGGACCGCCAGCGCTTCGAGCAGCACCTGCGGGAGTGCGACCGGTGCGCGGCTTCGGTGCGCGAGCTGGCGGGCCTGCCGGGGCTGCTGGCCAGGGTGGACACGCCGGCCGCGGTCTTCGACGCCGGGCCGCCTCCGCCGGAGCTGCTGCCTTCGGTGCTGCGCCGCGTCCGGCGCGGGCGGCGGATCCGGTTCGCGGTGACGTCGGTGTCGGCCGCGCTCGCGGTTTCGGCGTGCGTCGCGCTCGGCGTGGTGGCCGCGTGGCCGGCGCCGTCGGGCCCGCCGGCGATCCAGATGACGGCGCTGGGCCAGTTCCCGGTGCGCGCGGACGCCCGCCTCGACACGTTCGACTGGGGCACCCAGGTCGACATGTCGTGCAGCTACACGGGCGGCCGCAGCGGCGGCGACTACCTGCTGGTGGCGATCGCCCGCAACGGCACGGAGACGGTACTGGCGACGTGGAAGGCGGTCCCGGACAACACGGCCCGCATCGTGATCGGCACGGCCCTGCAGCGGTCGGACCTGACGGCGCTGGAGGTCCGCGGCGGAAGCGGCCGCCCCCTGCTCCGCCTGTCCCTCTAGTCCCGCTGGTCCCGCTCGGCCCGCTCGTCCGGCTCCGCCGGACGAGCGGCCCACTCACCTCCTCTGGGCACGTGTCGTCCACCCAGGTACGCGAGTCGTCCCTCCAACCACGCGTGATGCCCCCTCAATCACGCTTGATGCCTCTCCAATCACGGGTGTTGCCCCTTCAATCACGCCTCCCCGGCCACCCACAGGAGTGAAATCCACCCCGGAACGCAGCGAACGGTCCGTTCGTGACGCCCGCCGTTTGCCCTGCTCAACCCGCCCGCCGCACGCTGGACCCATGACCTCCCCGATCCTCGTCACCACCGCGGCGGCCACAGCGGCCGCCGCTACCGCACCCGTCACCGCGGCCCTGCTGAAACGCGCCGCCGCGCCGATCCCCGTCGCGGCCACCGCGGTCCTCGCCGCCCTCGGCGTGGCCGTGGTCACGACCGCCCGGCTCGCCGGCGCCCTCCCCGGCTGGTGGCTGCCGGTGCCCGTCCTGCTGACCGTCGTCGCGGTCCCGCTCGCCTTCGCCGACCTGCGCCACCTCCGGCTCCCGGACGTGCTCACCCTCCCCGCCTACCCGCTCTTCGGCGCCGCCGTCGGAGCGGCCGCGCTCGGCGGCGGGGGCCCGTCGCTCGCCGTGCGCGCTGCCATCGGCGCCCTGCTCTTCGGCGGCACTCACGCGATGGTCCGGCAGGCCGCGCCTCGAAGCCTCGGCGCGGGTGACGTGAAGCTGTCCGGCAGCCTCGGCGCCGTCCTGGGTGCGGCCGGCTGGCCCGCCCTCGCGCTCGCGGCCGTCCTGGCGGCGCCGCTCAGCCTGGCCGTCGCGATCGTGCGGGGACGCGGCCGCGTGCCGCACGGTCCGGCCCTGCTCACGGCCACCTGGCTGTGCGCGATCTTCCCGGCCGCGCAGTGACCGGAACACGTTTCCGCCCCCGTCGGCGCCCGTGACAGGATTGAGGACATGTTGCGCTGGATCACCGCAGGTGAATCGCACGGACCCGCGCTGGCCGCCGTGCTCGAAGGCATGCCCGCCGGCGTGGGGGTCACCACCGCCGACGTCACCGAGCAGCTGGCCCGGCGCCGCCTCGGCTTCGGCCGCAGCCCGCGGATGGGCTTCGAGACCGACCACATCGACTTCCTCGGCGGCGTCCGCCACGGCCTCACCCAGGGCGGCCCGGTCGCGATCCAGATCGAGAACGCCGAGTGGCCCAAGTGGGAGCAGGTGATGGCGGCCGACCCGGTCGACCCGCAGATCCTCGAGGGCCTCGCGCGCAACGAACCGCTCACCCGCCCCCGCCCCGGCCACGCCGACCTGCCCGGCATGCAGAAGTACGGCTTCGACGAGGCCCGCCCGGTCCTCGAACGCGCCAGCGCCCGCGAGACGGCGTCGCGGACCGCGCTCGGCACCGTCGCCCGCAACTTCCTCAAGCAGCTGCTCGGGGTCGAGATCCTCAGCCACGTCGTCTCGATCGGCGGCGCGGACGCGCCCGAAGGCCCGCTGCCGGTCGCGGCCGACCTGCCCGCCATCGACGAGAGCCCGGTGCGCGCCTTCAGCCAGGAGGGCACCGACGCGATGGTCGCCGAGGTCGACGCCGTGCGGAAGGCGGGGGACACCGTCGGCGGCGTGATCGAGGTCCTCGCCTACGGGCTGCCGCCGGGCCTCGGCTCCCACGTCCACTGGGACCGCCGGCTCGACGCGCGGCTCGCGGGCGCGCTCATGGGCGTCCAGGCGATGAAGGGCGTCGAGGTCGGTGACGGCTTCACCACCGCCCGCCGCTGGGGCAGCCAGGCGCACGACGAGATCGACCGCGGCTCCGGCCCGGTCGGCGTCACCCGCCGGTCGAACCGCGCGGGCGGTCTGGAAGGCGGCATCACCAACGGCGAGCCGCTGCGGGTGCGCGTCGCGATGAAGCCGATCTCGACCGTCCCCAAAGCACTGTCCACTGTGGACGTCAAGACCGGTGAGCCCGCGGTGGCCATCCACCAGCGCTCGGACGTCTGCGCGGTGCCACGCGCGGGAGTCGTGCTGGAGTCGGTGGTGGCGCTCGTCCTCGCCGACGCCGCGCTGGAGAAGTTCGGCGGCGACTCCCTCGTCGAGAGCAAGCGCAACGCCGAGGCGTACCTCAAGGCCCTCGAGGAGCGGTGGTGAGCCCTCGCGCGGTGATCGTCGGGCCGCCCGGCTCGGGCAAGAGCACAGTCGGGCCGATGCTGGCGGCGGCGCTCGGTGTCGCGTTCCGGGACAGTGACGACGACATCGTCGCGCGCGCCGGGCGCAGCATCTCCGACATCTTCGCCGAAGACGGCGAACCGGCCTTCCGGGCGCTGGAAGCGGAGGCCGTCGCCACGGCGCTGGCGGAGCACGACGGTGTTCTGTCCCTCGGTGGCGGCGCGCCGCTCACGCCCGGCACCCGGGCCCGGCTCGCGGAGCACACCGTCGTGTTCCTGAACGTCGGCCTCGCCGCCGGCGTGCAGCGCACCGGCCTGTCTTCCGCGCGGCCGCTGCTGGCCGGGGTGAACCCTCGCGCCACGTTCAAGAAACTGCTCGACGAGCGGGTGCCCGTCTACCGCGAGGTCGCCACCGTCGAGGTCGTCACCGACGACCGGACGCCCGCCGAGATCGTCGCGGACCTCGCGGCGGAGCTCGTCGTCCCCGCCGAAGCCAAGGAGTGAGTCACCCGATGTCCGACCCGGTGCGCATCCCGGTCGCCACCGCCCATCCCTACGACGTGGTGATCGGGCGCGGCCTGCTCGGCGACCTCACCACGCAGCTGGCCGACGCCTCGAAGATCGCGCTGATCCACCCGCCCACGCTGACCACCACCGCCGAGGCGATCCGCGAGGAGCTGAACGCGGCGGGCCTCGACGCGCACCGCGTCGAGATCCCGGACGCCGAGGACGGCAAGGCGCTCACCGTCGCCAGCTTCTGCTGGGAGGTGCTCGGCCGGATCGGGCTGGACCGCCGCGGGGTGGTCGTCGGGCTCGGCGGCGGCGCCGTCACCGACCTCGCCGGGTTCGTCGCGGCGACCTGGATGCGCGGGGTGCGGCTGGTCAACGTGCCGACGACGCTGCTCGGCATGGTCGACGCCGCGGTCGGCGGCAAGACCGGCATCAACACCGAGGCGGGCAAGAACCTCGTCGGGGTGTTCCACGAGCCGAGTGCGGTGTTCGTCGACCTGGCGACGCTGGAGACGCTCCCGCCGAACGAGCTCGTCGCCGGGATGGCCGAGGTCGTGAAGACGGGCTTCATCGCCGACCCGCGGATCCTCGAGCTGATCGAGGCCGACCCGGCCGCCGCGCTCGACGCGACCGGTGACGTGCTGGCCGAGCTGGTCCGCCGCTCGATCCAGGTGAAGGCCGACGTCGTGGCCGCCGACCTGCGCGAGTCCGACCTGCGCGAGATCCTCAACTACGGCCACACCCTCGGCCACGCCATCGAGCGCCGCGAGCGGTACCGGTGGCGCCACGGCGCCGCGGTGAGTGTCGGGCTGGTGTTCGCCGCCGAGCTCGCGCGGCTGGCCGGGCGGCTCGACGACGCCACCGCCGAGCGCCACGCCGCCGTGCTGAAGCTGCTCGGCCTGCCGACGACGTACGACGCCGACGCGCTGCCCCAGCTGCTGGAGACCATGAAGGGCGACAAGAAGACCCGCTCGGGGGTGCTGCGGTTCGTCGTCCTCGACGGCCTCGGCAAGCCCGGCCGGCTCGAAGGCCCCGACCCGTCGCTGCTCGCGGGCGCCTACTCGGCGATCGCCGCCGACGCCCCGAAGGCCGGCGGGAGCGTGCTGCTGTGAAGGCGTTCGTGTTCAACGGCCCCAACCTGGGGCGGCTCGGCAAGCGCGAGCCGTCGGTCTACGGCTCGACGACCCACGACGACCTCGCCGCGCTGTGCGTCAAGACCGGTGAAGAGCTAGGGATCGAAGTCGAGGTCCGGCAGACCGACTTCGAAGGCGAGCTGGTCGGCTGGCTGCACGAAGCCGCCGACGGCGGCAACCCGGTGGTCCTCAACGCCGGCGCGTGGACGCACTACTCGATCGCGGTGCGCGACGCCGCGGCGCAGCTGAGCGCGCCGCTGATCGAGCTGCACATCTCGAACGTGCACAAGCGGGAGGAGTTCCGGCACCACAGCGTGCTTTCCGACATCGCGACCGCGGTGATCGCCGGTCTCGGCGTCGACGGTTACCCGCTCGCCCTGCGGTGGCTCGCCGCGCACCCGGGATGACACTGCCGACGCTGACGACGGCGCGGCTGCGGCTGCGGCAGCTGGTCGAGGCCGACCGCGAGGCCGTGGTGAAGGTGTTCGCAGACCCGGAGATGAGCCGCTTCTTCGCGGCGGACTTCTCCGACCCGGCCGCGGCGGGCGCGATGGTGGACCGCCGCCTGGCCTACCGCGGCCCGGCCGGCCAGGGCCACTGGGTGATCGAGCGCGACGGCGAGGTCGTCGGCGTCGCGCACCTGCGCCCGTCGACGGAGCTGCCGGGCGGGGTGGCCGAGCTCGGCTACTACGTGACGGGCGCGCACACCGGGCAGGGCCTGGCGACCGAGGCCGCCCGCGCGCTGCTGGACCACGGCCTGGGCGCGCTCGGGCTCCCGGCGGTGTGGGCGCTGGTGCACGAGAACAACGCGGCAAGCCGGAAAGTGGCCGGGCGCCTGGGTTTCCTCGACGTGGGCACGGGCGTCCACTACGGCGACCTGCACCGTGTGCTGGTGGCGCTCCCGACCGAGCACGGGCGGCCGCACCACATCGAGCTGTGGGCGCCGGACCTCGCGGCGGCGGAGCGGAGCTGGGGCTGGCTGCTCGGCGAGCTCGGCTGGCGGGAGTTCCAGCGCTGGCCCGCGGGAGTCAGCTGGCGGCGGGGCGGAACGTACCTGGTGGTCGAGGCATCACCGGCACTGAGCGCAACAGAGCACGAGCGCACCCGCCCGGGTCTGAACCACGTGGCGCTGCACGTGGCCACCCGAGCCGAGGTCGACGCCCTGGCAGAGCAGGCCCCCGACCACGGCTGGCGCCCGCTGTTCGCGGATCGCTACCCGTACGCGGGCGGCGAAGCGCACTACGCGGCTTACCTCGAGAACGACGCGGGCTTCGAGGTCGAGCTGGTCGCGATGGAAGGCCCGCCACCGCCCGTGTGAGGCGGCCCGACCGCCCAGCTGCAAGCCGAGTGCACCACCGACCGGCCACCTGAGGCGGCCGCGGCCCATCGGCGGTGAACCGTGGATCGGCTCGGCTGGTCATCTGAGGCGGCCGTGCTGCGTCGTCGGCGAATCGGGCTTCGGTGCGGCTGGTTACCTGCGGCGGCCGCGGCCCGCCGCCCGGCGAACCAGGGAGCGCCGCCGGGCAAACCAAGCGCGAGGCGTGCGCTCGTACCCGCAAACCGGATCGTCGCAGCTCCGCCGCCCGGCAACCAAGATCCTTGCCGCACAACGCCCCCAGCCACCCCGGCGCACCGATCGAGGCACAAACGATCAGGCGACCCCCGACCGGGAGCGTCATCACTCGGTCGGGGGCGCTCTCGCTACACTCCGGTGTCGTGCGCCCGTTTCGTCGTGGGGGTCGGCGACCCGCTCGTGCCTTGCTCGTCAGTGCGCTGGCGGCGTTCCTGGTCGCGGGCTGCACCCAGGGTTACGCCCAGCCGCAGGCAGCGGGGGACCAGCCGGCCATCGCGGGCGGGAAGACCACCGCCCCGCCGCGGCCGATCGACGTCAAACTTCCTTCGGGTGACCCTCGGCAGAGTGGCGGGGTGATCGCCGCCGGTGGGGCGGATGCCGTTTACAACTACGGGCCCTCCGTCATGCTGGACCATGGGCAGACCCGGATGTGGTGGTGCAGCCAGTACGGCGGCGCCGGACCCGCCGGGGACGACATCCTCTACGCCCAGGCACAGTCGATCGACGGCCCCTTCACCGCGCCCGGGGGCGGGATCCCCGCTGCCGTCTTCTCCGGGGCGCCCGGGCAGTTCGACGGCATGCACACCTGTGACCCGTCCGTGTTACGGGTCGGCTCGACGTACTACCTCTACTACACCGGCGCCGCCGGTGACCACGCGCTCGGGAACGCCGTCGGGCTCGCGACCAGCACCGATGGGGTGCACTGGACGCGGGCGGCGAACGGGCGGCCGATCCTCGGGCCGTCGCACGACGTGCACCGCGCGAACGTCTACGGCGCCGGCCAGCCCTCGGCCGTCTACCTCGACGGCTGGTTCTACCTGATGTTCACCGACACCACCGGCCGCGCCGCCGGCTGGAACGGCGCCGGGCAGTTCGTGCTGCGCTCGCCCGACCCCGCGTTCGGCGGTGGGGTGCAGGCGCTGGACGTCGGCGGGTTCGTGCCGGTCTCGTCCACGGCGGCGCCGCGCGGCCGCTCGGTCGTCGACGGCTTCAGCGCCGACCTGATGTGGGTGGGCGCGCTCGACGCGTTCGTCGTCGCGCACGAGACCGACGCCGGGACCACGCTCACCTTCTGGACCGCGGACTTCACCGAGAACCCCTTCCGGCCGGTGGTGGTCCCCGGGCCGTGGAAGGAGGGCCCCGGGCTGGTGCGCCGGTCGGACGGGCACGCGCCGCTGTCGTCGGCCGACCCGTGCGACCGGGTGCCGTTCGACGTCGTGCGCGCGACCGCGATCGGCACCGCCGGCGCCCCGACCGGCCTGCGCCACTTCGGGCTGGACCTGCAGGACAGCCAGGCCTGCGCGAACCCGGCCCGGGTGGCCGCGACGTTCGACGGGGTCACGATGCCCTCGCCGGAACGCACGATGGACCTGGTCCGCGCCGGGAAGCGGGTGCGGGTCGACCGCCGTGCGGTGGCCGCGGCCCTCGCCGGCGAACTGCTGGAGAAGGCGCCACTCGCGGTCGGCGCCCTCCCGGTGGCGGCGCGGCTGCGCTCCGGCGCGGAGGCGGTCCAGGCGCCGGGCCGCGGGTACGCCCTGGTCCTCGACGACCGCCGGCTGTGGCGGGTCCCCGACCCCGGGGTGGTCGCGGGCAACGCCTCGACGGCCCGCCCGCTGACGGCGGCCCAGTGGGACGGCTACCCGCGCGGAGCTTCCCTCGCCGGCTGAGACCCGCTGAGACCCCACTGAGCCGGCGCCTGCCCGGTCGGCAAGCGTCACTTTCCCTGAGAAAGTGATCCGGAGTTCCCGCTCCGGGGGGCACATTCGGGGGAAATCGAGAACTAGCCGCGCGGAGCTTCCCTGGGCGGCTGACGGCGCCGCATCGGCCGTGGCGGAGTCCCGGAGCCATCGGTCCGGTCGCCCGCGGCCATTGGGCGGCCGGAGCCGTCGGCTCGATCGCCCGCGGCCACCGGGCGGCGAGCAGGCCGGGGCCGAGGCCGCGGCGAAGGCGCCTCCGCCGGTTCCTCGACCGGCTCGTCAACCGAGTCTTCCGAGACCGGCCGAGAACGCCCGATCCGCCCGCCGACGAACAACCCCAGGCCCGCCGGGACCAGCACCAGCAACGCCGAGAACGCCGCGCCGCCGGTCAGTGCGCCGCCCAGCTCCGAAATCCCCGTCTGGTCGACGAACACCGCGCGCCCGATCACGTACAGGACTCCGGCCACCGGGCCGGCGATCAGCGCCGAGATGAACCAGACCTTGCCCCGGTCGGCCAGCCCCCGCCAGGCGTCCAGGGCGCTCCACAGCGCCGCGGTGCCGACCAGCACCGCGAGCGCCACCGACACCACCAGCGTCTGGTCGGTGGGGTGGTAGACGGCGTACTTGGCGAGGAGGGTGATGGCCGCGCCGTGGAGCACCGCCATCCCGAGCCCGCGAATCACCCAGGCGCTCATCCTGCGGAGTGTAGGCCAGGTTACTGGCGAGTCGCTTCCCGGCGCGGAAGGCGACGAAGGTTGCCCGCCCGGCCCACTAGGCTGGACGTCGTGCCTGAAACCCATGGACGACGCCGGGCGGCGCTGCACGGGCTTCTGACCGAAGCCGGCCTCGACGCGCTGCTGGTCACCGATCTGCTCAACATCCGCTACCTGACCGGCTTCACCGGCTCGAACGCCGCCGTGCTGCTGCGCGCCGAAGGCGACGGGAAGACGCTCTTCTGCACCGACGGCCGCTACACCACCCAAGCGGCCGCCGAGGTCCCCGACCTCGAACGGGTCATCGAACGGCCCAGCGCCGACGCGCTCGTCCGGCGCGCCGGGAAGGCCGAGCGGGTCGGCTTCGAGAGCCAGCACGTCAGCGTCGAGGAGTACGAGACCCTCCGCGAGCACCTCGCCCTCGAGCGGACGCCGGGGCTCGTCGAGCGGCTGCGGCTGGTCAAGGACGAAGCCGAGGTCGACGCGCTGCGCCAGGCGTGCGCCGCCGCGGACCGGGCGCTGGACGACCTCGTCGCGGCCGGCGGGCTGCGGCCCGGGCGGACCGAGCTGGAGGTGGCCCGTGACCTGGAGAACCGCATGCTGGAGCACGGCTCGGCCGAGCCCAGCTTCGCCACCATCGTCGCCGCCGGCGCGCACTCGGCGATCCCGCACCACCAGCCCACGCACGCCGAGCTGAAGCGCGGGGACTTCGTCAAGCTGGACTTCGGCGCGACCGTCGACGGGTACCACTCCGACATGACGCGCACCTTCGTCCTCGGCGCGCCCGCGGACTGGCAGCGGGAGGTCTACGACCTCGTGCACGCCGCGCAGGCGGCCGGCGCCCGGGCCGTTGCGCCGGGCGCCGATGTGTCCGAAGTGGACGCCGCGGCGCGCGGCGTGATCGCGGACGCGGGCCACGGCGAGCACTTCGCGCACGGTCTCGGACACGGCGTCGGCCTGCAGATCCACGAGGCACCGAGCCTGGCCGCGACGGGCGTCGGTACACTGTCCGCCGGTATGGCGGTCACCGTCGAGCCCGGCGTCTACCTCGCTGGGCGCGGTGGCGTGCGCATCGAGGACACGCTCGTCGTGCGGGCCGGGGAGCCCGAGCTCCTCACCCTGAGCACCAAGAACCTCGTGGTCGTCTGACAGCGGCCCCGAACCCGAAGATTCGACACAGGAGACTGCAAGCTCGTGGCCACGACCAACGACCTGAAGAACGGGCTCGTCCTCAACCTCGAGGGCCAGCTGTGGACCGTCACCGCGTTCCAGCACGTCAAGCCGGGCAAGGGCGGCGCCTTCGTGCGCACGACGCTCAAGCACGTGCTCACCGGCAAGGTGGTCGACAAGACGTTCAACGCGGGCACGAAGGTCGAGACGGCCACGGTGGACCGCCGGAACATGACCTACCTGTACAAGGACGGCCAGGACTTCGTGTTCATGGACGGCGACACCTACGACCAGATCACCGTGCTGGCCGCGGTCGTCGGCGACAACGCCAACTACATGCTGGAGAACACCGAGGTCCAGGTCGCGGTGCACGAGAACGAGGCGCTCTACGTCGAGCTCCCGACCTCGGTCGAGATCCTCATCCAGCACACCGACCCGGGCCTGCAGGGCGACCGCTCGACCGGCGGCACCAAGCCGGCGACGCTGGAGACCGGCGCGGAGATCCAGGTCCCGCTGTTCCTGTCCACCGGCGAGAAGATCAAGGTCGACACCCGTGACGGCCGTTACCTGGGCCGCGTCTCCAGCTGATGCCGACTTCGAAGCCCCACCCGAACCGCGGCGGCGCGATCAGCCGGCGGCAGGCGCGCCGTCGCGCGGTGGAAATGCTCTACGAGGCCTCGCAGCGTGACGCCGACCCGGTGACGCTGCTGGCCGACCGCGTCGGGGCGACCGAGGTGGACCCGATCGGGGACTACACGATCAGCCTGGTCGAGGGCGTCACCGCGCGGAAGACGCAGATCGACGAGCTGCTGGCCGAGCACGCGCAGGGCTGGACCCTGGAGCGGATGCCGAAGGTCGACCTCGCGGTGCTGCGGGTCGGGGTCTACGAGCTGCTCTGGGCTGAGGACGTGCCGGACCCGGTCGCGATCGACGAGGCCGTGGGCCTCGCGAAGGAACTGTCCACGGACGACTCACCGCGGTTCGTCAACGGCGTGCTGGGCCGGATCGGCACCATCGCCGACCGCCTCCGCGCCGTTCTCTAGGTGCTGCGAGCCCCCCGACGAGCCAGTGAGCGTCTCCGGTGCCCCACCGGGGGACGCTCACTGCGTCGGCGCAGCACCTGATCAGTCTTCCTTGGACGGGCGCGCCTCCGGGGGGAGGACACCCCAGTCGATGAGCTGCTCGGTCAGCTCGCCCGGCGTCATGTCGTAGATGATCGCCAGGGACCGCAGGTCCTCGGTCCGGATCGAGAGCACCTTGCCGTTGTAGTCGCCGCGCTGGCTCTGGATCGTCGCCGCGTAGCGGGCCAGGGGGCCCACCTTTTCGGCCGGCAGCTGCTGCAGGCGCTCGAGGTTGATCACGATCTTGGTGGCGGGCTCCGCGCCGGAGGGGACCCGGCCCTCGGGCAGCAGCTCGACCACCGGCACGCCGTAGAAGTCGGCCAGCTCGGCCAGCTTCTGCACGGTGACGGCACGGTCGCCACGCTCGTACGAGCCGACGACGACGGCCTTCCAGCGCCCACCGGACTTCTGCTCGACCCCGTGCAGGGACAGGCCCTGCTGCTGGCGGATCCCGCGGAGCTTGGCCCCGAGCGCCTTGGCGTAATCGCCCATCTGGTCGTTCTCCGTTCTCCACCCCCTTTCCGGTCGGGGTGACCGGTCCAGGGGACTCTTCGAGTCGAATACTCAGAGTAATGGTTACGCATTGTTGTCACCAGGTCAAGCGCGAGCTTGCCGCGAATCACGCCACACCACCCGTAAGACTGAGCAAAGTGCCTGCTACTGTCGGTGCGAAAGCCCCGACCAGCAGGGGAACAGACGTCCTTTAAGGACCCGTCCGGTGAGGCGGGGAAGGAGTCCGGTTTGTCGTCACGTCCGCGTGGCGCGGCTGGTTCGGCCGGGGAGCGCGAGCTCCTGACGGCCGGCGATGTCGCGCGCACGATCGCCCGAATGGCCCATCAGGTCATCGAAAAGACCGCGAACGGTGCGGAGAGCACTACCCCGCCCGTGTTGCTCGGCATCCCTTCCCGCGGCACGCCGCTCGCGAACCGCCTGGCCGGCAAGATCGGCGAGTTCTCCGGCCTCCGCCCGCCGACCGGCGCCCTCGACGTCACCCTCTACCGGGACGACCTGCGCCGCCGTCCGCCGCGCGCGCTCGAACAGACGCAGCTGCCGCCCGACGGCATCGACGACCGGGTGGTGATCCTGGTCGACGACGTGCTCTTCTCCGGCCGCACGATCCGGGCCGCGCTCGATGCCCTCCGTGATCACGGCCGCCCCCGCGCGGTCCAGCTGGCGGTCCTCGTCGACCGAGGTCACCGTGAGCTGCCGATCCGCGCCGACTACGTGGGCAAGAACGTGCCGACCGCCCGCACCGAGGGGGTGTCGGTCCTGCTGGCCGAGATCGACGGCCGCGACGCCGTGCTGCTGCGCCCGTCGGAAGGCGGCCCGGCCGAAGCCCCTGGAGAAGACTCGTGAAGCACCTGCTCGCCACCGACGGGCTCGACCCGGCGGTCGCCACCGCCGTGCTGGACACCGCCGACGAGCTGAAGCACACCCTGCTCGGCCGCGAGGTCAAGAAGCTGCCGACACTGCGCGGCCGCACGGTGATCACCCTGTTCTACGAGAACTCGACGCGCACCCGGGTGTCGTTCGAGATCGCCGGGAAGTGGATGAGCGCGGACGTGATCAACGTCTCGGCGTCCAGCTCCTCGGTCAACAAGGGGGAGTCCCTGCGCGACACCGCCCTGACGCTGGCCGCCGCGGGCGCCGACTGCGTGATCGTCCGGCACCCCGCCAGCGGCGCCGCCCAGCGGCTCTCGGAGTGGCTCGCCGAGCCCGGCACCTCGGTGGTCAACGCCGGTGACGGCACCCACGAGCACCCCACGCAGGCGCTGCTCGACGCGGCCACGCTGCGGGAGCGGCTCGGCTCGCTGAAGGACCGCCGGGTCGCGATCGTCGGGGACGTCCTGCACAGCCGCGTCGCCCGCTCGAACATCCACCTGCTCGCCGCGCTCGGCGCGGAGGTGGTGCTGGTCGCGCCGCCGACGCTGCTGCCGTACGGCGTGGAAAGCCTGCCGGTGACCGTTTCGCACGACCTGGACGCCGAGCTGCCCGCGGTCGACGCCGTGATGATGCTGCGGGTCCAAGCCGAACGGATGCACGGCGGGTTCTTCCCGAGCGCGCGTGAGTACTCGATCGCGTACGGCCTTTCGGAACGGCGGCAGAAGCTGCTGCCGGACCACGCGGTCGTCCTGCACCCCGGCCCGATGCTGCGCGGGATGGAGATCGCGAGCGCGGTCGCCGACTCCCCGGCCTCGGCCATCACCGAACAGGTCCGCAACGGCGTGCACGTCCGCATGGCGGTCCTCTACCACCTCCTGGCCAGCGAAGGAGCCGCCGCGTGACCATCCTGATCAAGGGCGCCCGGCCCTACGGCGAAGGCGACCCGGTCGACGTCCTGGTCGAGGACGGCGTGATCACCGCGATCGGCGCCGTCGACGCCCCCGAAGACACCGCAGCCGCCGAAGTCATCGAAGCCGCCGGTCAGGTCCTCCTGCCGGGCTTCGTCGACCTGCACACCCACCTGCGCGAACCCGGCCGCGAAGACACCGAGACGATCGACAGCGGTTCGGCCGCGGCGGCGCTCGGCGGCTACACGGCGGTGTTCGCCATGGCCAACACCGACCCGGTCGCCGACAACGCCGTGATCGTCGACCACGTCTGGCGCCGCGGGCAGGAGGTCGGCCTGGTCGACGTCCACCCGGTCGGCGCGGTCACCGTCGGGCTCAAGGGCGAGAAGCTCGCCGAGCTGGGCACGATGGCGAAGTCGCAGGCCCAGGTGAAGGTCTTCTCCGACGACGGCCTCTGCGTCGCCGACCCGCTGCTGATGCGCCGCGCGCTGGAGTACTCGACCGCGCTCGACGTCGTCATCGCGCAGCACGCCGAGGAGCCGCGGCTGACCGTCGGCGCCCAGGCGCACGAGGGCGAGCGCGCGGCCCGGCTCGGCTACACCGGCTGGCCGGCCGCGGCGGAAGAGTCCATCGTGGCCCGAGACTGCCTCCTGGCGCTGCACGCGAACGCGCGGCTGCACGTCTGCCACGTGTCCACTTCGGGCACCGCGGACGTGCTGCGCTGGGCGAAGGACCGCGGCACGAAGGTGTCGGCCGAGGTCACGCCGCACCACCTGCTGCTCACCGACGAGCGCCTGGCCACCTACGACCCGGTCAACAAGGTGAACCCGCCGCTGCGCACCGAGTCCGACGCCGAAAAGCTGCGGGCCGCGCTCGCGGAAGGCGTCATCGACTGCGTCGCCACCGACCACGCCCCGCACGCGGTGCAGGACAAGGACACCGAGTGGAGTGCCGCGCGGCCGGGCATGCTCGGGCTGCAGACGGCACTGTCCATCGTGGCCGAGACCATGGTCCGCACCGGGCTGCTCGACTGGCGCGGCGTCGCCCGCGTCATGAGCGAGCGGCCCGCCGAGATCGGGAACCTGCCCGACCACGGCCGGCCGGTCGCGGTGGGGGAGCCGGCGAACCTGGCTCTCGTCGACCCGGACGCCGAGTGGACGGTCCGGGGCGCCGAGCTCGCCAGCATCGCCGCCAACACCCCGTACGAGGGAATGCGGCTGCCCGGCGTGGTGACCGCGACGCTGCTGCGCGGGCGGGTCACCGCCCGGGACGGGAAGATCTGCTGATGGAACGCCTGTGGCTGGTGCTGGCGATCGTCGCTTTCTTCCTGCTCTGCCTGTGGGGCATGTACCTCGGCTGGCGGCGCAAGGCGCGCTCGCAGAGCGTGCAGGTGCCGCCGTTCGAGCAAATCCCCAGTGACCCCGGTGCGATCCTGCTCGAGTCCACCGGCGTCTACGTCGCCACCACGACGGCAGGCAACTGGCAGGACCGCGTCGTCACCCGGGGCGCGGGCCTGCGCACCGGCGCGGTCTGGCGGCTCCACGAAGGCGGCGTCGCGGTCGAACGCGGCGGCGCCCCCGACTTCTGGATCCCGCGGGCCGAGATCACCGGGATCCGGCGCGACAGCAAGATCGCCGGGAAGGTGATGGGCACCGACGCCCTGCTGGTCATCACCTGGCGAGCCGGCGACACCGAGCTCGACACCGGCTTCCGCGGCGACGAGCTCGACGACTATCCACACTGGATCGACCAGCTGAAGATCAAGGGAGGTGCCCAGTGAACGCGCGCGCTCAGGCCGCACTGGTGCTCGAAGACGGCCGGGTGTTCCGCGGCGCCGCGTACGGCGCGCAGGGGCGGAGCCTCGGCGAGGCGGTGTTCTGCACCGGCATGACCGGCTACCAGGAGACGCTGACCGACCCGTCCTACCACGGGCAGATCGTGGTGCAGACCGCGCCGCAGATCGGCAACACCGGCTGGAACGACGAGGACGACGAGTCGGCGAAGATCTGGGTCAACGGCTACGTGGTGCGCGACCCCGCGCGCACGCCGTCCAACTGGCGCGCCAAGCGCACCCTGGACGAGGAGCTGGTGAACCAGGGGATCGTCGGCATCGCCGAGGTCGACACCCGCTCGCTGACGCGGCACCTGCGTGAGCTCGGCGCGATGCGCGCCGGGGTCTTCTCCGGCGACGCGCTGGGCACCGTCGACGAGATGGTCGCCGAAGTGCTGGCCAGCCCGAAGATGGAGGGCGCGGACCTGGCCGGCCAGGTCTCGACGCCTCGCCCCTACGTGATCTCGCCTGACGGGGAGACGCGCTTCCGGGTGGTGGCGCTCGACCTGGGCATCAAGTCCAACACCCCGCGGCAGATGGTCCGGCGCGGCATCGAGGTGCACGTGCTGCCCTCGACGTCGACCTTGGACGAGCTCCTGGCCATCGAGCCGGACGGCGTCTTCCTCTCCAACGGCCCCGGCGACCCGGCCACCACGACCCACGCGACCGAGCTGACCAAGCAGGTCCTCGGCCGCGAGATCCCGCTGTTCGGCATCTGCTTCGGCAACCAGGTCCTGGGCCGCGCGCTCGGCCTGGAGACGTACAAGATGCGCTACGGCCACCGCGGCATCAACATCCCGGTGATCGACGTCGCCACGAAGTCGGTGGCGATCACCGCGCAGAACCACGGCTTCGCCCTCGAAGGCGAGCCAGGGCAGCGCTTCGAGTCGCCCTTCGGCGCGGCTCAGGTCAGCCACTACTGCGCCAACGACGGCGCGGTCGAGGGCCTGCGGGCCTTCGACGTCCCGGCGTTCTCGGTCCAGTACCACCCCGAAGCCGCGGCCGGCCCGCACGACGCGGCCCCCCTGTTCGACGATTTCGTTTCGCTCATGGAGAAGCGGTCGTGACGCTCACGACCGGTATCGAGCGGATCCGGATCCGGAACTTCCGGGTGCTCCGGGACGTCGAACTGGCCGGACTGACGCCGGTGACGGCGCTGATCGGGCCGAACGGGAGTGGCAAGTCGACGGTTTTCGACGCCTTGTCCTTCGTGGCCGAGTCGTTTCGGTCGGGTCTGGTCCACGCGTGGGACATCCGCGACGGAATCGCGGAGATTGGCACGCGAGGTGGGGACGAGCCGGTGTCGTTCGAACTGGACTTCCGGGTCGGTGACGCGTCCGGGCAGTACCGGTTGGTGGTCGATCATGAGAACGACGTCCCGGTGGTAGCCGAGGAGAAGCTCACCTGGCAGCCGGCCGGCGCGGAGATATCGTTCGACGTGCTGAACCTTCGCCGGGGCAAGGGAACTGTGCGCCGGCCGGGCGACGATGAGCGGGTCGAGTTCGCAACCCCTGACCTGCTCGGAGTCGGTGTGGTCAGCCAGTTCGCGGCCAATGCCGAAATCGCCGAGTTCCATCGGTTCGTATCCGGAATTCTGGTCTCGGACCTGGACATCGAGGCTATGCGCCGGGGTACCAGAGCGAGCCGGGCGGCGCGTCTCTCGTCTTCCGGACGGAACATCGGTGTGGTGATCGAGCGGCTCCGCACCGAACGCCCGTCTGTGTGGGCGGAGATCATCACTTCGCTGCGCAAGTACGTGCCGAGGCTGGAAGACATCGAGCCCTTCAGGCTCGGCGACGGAACTTGGATCGTCCGGCTGAGGGAATGGGACGAAGCATTGCCCATTCTCCCGGACAACATCTCCGACGGAACGCTGCAACTGCTCGGCTACCTGGTCGCCCTCCGGACCGACACCTCGGTGCTGCTGGTCGAAGAGCCGGAGAAGCAGGTTCACCCGAGGCTCCACTACCGCCTCGCCGAGGACGCGCGGGGGGCAGAAGCGGCTGGTCAGGTCATGGTTGCCACCCACGCGCCCGAGTTCGTCGACGCTCTGCACCCCGACGAGGTCTGGATGCTGTTCCGCGACGAATCCGGCTTCTCGCAGGCCCGTCGGGCCGCGGACATCCCTCGGCTGATGGCCATGGTCGACAACGGGGGTCTGGTGGGGAACCTCTGGACCGAGGGGTTCTTCGGCCTCGGTGATCCCCTCGACCGGCCGGGGCAACTCCGGTGATCCACGTCGAGATCCTGGTCGAGGAGCCGTCGGCGGAAGCAGCGTTGAAAACCCTGGTTCCGAAGATCGTCGGTGAGGACGTGTCCTTCGCCGTCCGGCGCTTTCAAGGCAAGCAGGATCTGCTCAAGCGGTTGCCCGGAATCCTGCGCGGGTTCGCGGCCCGGATCAAGTGGGAGGCGCTTCGGGTTGTCGTACTCGTCGACCGGGACGCCGAGGACTGCCGGGAACTCAAGCGCCACCTGGTCGGCATGGGCGAGAAAGCGGGACTTCCGTCCGAGTTCGTTCTGCACCGCGTAGTGATCGACGAGCTGGAGTCCTGGTTTCTCGGCGACGTCCCGGCCCTGTGCGCGGCACACGGCAGGGTGCCGGAGGACTTGGGCAAGCAGGCGCGCTACCGCGATCCTGATGGCACAGGCAAGGCGTCGCGTGCGCTGGAGGACCTCCTCCGGTCCACGGGGTACCTCCGCGACCGCTTGCCGAAGGTGGCTACCGCCGAGGCGATCACGCCCCACATGGACATCGAGAACAACCGATCCAAAAGCTTTCAGGTCTTCCGCGACGGCTTGCGGCGCCTGGTGAAAGAAGGTAACTGATGCCGAAGAGGACGGACATCCAGCACGTGCTGGTGATCGGCTCCGGGCCGATCGTGATCGGGCAGGCCGCAGAGTTCGACTACTCCGGCACCCAGGCCTGCCGGGTGCTGCGCGCCGAAGGGCTGCGTGTCTCCCTGGTGAACTCGAACCCGGCCACCATCATGACCGACCCGGAGTTCGCCGACGCGACCTACATCGAGCCGGTGACGCCGGACTTCGTGGAGAAGGTCATCGCCGCCGAACGGCCGGACGCGATCCTGGCCACCCTCGGCGGGCAGACCGCGCTCAACTGCGCCGTCGCCCTGCACGAGCGCGGTGTGCTCGACAAGTACGGCGTCGAGCTGATCGGCGCCGACATCGACGCCATCCAGCGTGGTGAGGACCGGCAGAAGTTCAAGGACATCGTGCGCACCATCGGCGCCGAGGTCCCGCGCTCCCGCGTCTGCCACGACATGGACGAGGTCCGCGCGACCGTCGAGGACCTGGGGCTGCCGGTCGTCATCCGGCCGAGCTTCACCATGGGCGGGCTCGGCTCCGGCATGGCGCACACGCCCGAGGACCTCGAGCGGCTCGCCTCCACCGGGCTCACCGAGTCCCCGGTCACCGAGGTGCTCATCGAGGAGAGCGTGCTCGGCTGGAAGGAGTACGAGCTCGAGCTCATGCGCGACAAGCACGACAACGTCGTGGTCGTGTGCTCGATCGAAAACGTCGACGCGATGGGCGTGCACACCGGCGACTCCGTCACCGTGGCGCCGACCATGACCCTCACCGACCGCGAGTACCAGGTGATGCGCGACGTCGGCATCGCCGTGCTGCGCGAGGTCGGCGTCGACACCGGCGGCTGCAACATCCAGTTCGCGATCAACCCGGCCGACGGCCGGATGGTCGTCATCGAGATGAACCCGCGCGTGTCGCGCTCCAGCGCCCTGGCAAGCAAGGCCACCGGCTTCCCGATCGCCAAGATCGCCGCGAAGCTGGCCATCGGCTACACCCTCGACGAGATCACCAACGACATCACCGGCGAGACCCCGGCGGCCTTCGAGCCGACGCTGGACTACGTCGTCGTGAAGATGCCGCGGTTCGCCTTCGAGAAGTTCCCGGGCGCCGACCCGACGCTGACCACGACGATGAAGAGCGTCGGCGAGGCGATGTCGTTCGGCCGCAGCTTCCCCGAGGCGCTCGGCAAGGTGATGCGCTCGATCGAGACGAAGGCGACCGGCTTCTGGACGCTGCCGGACCCCGAGGGTGTCACGCTGGAGTCCACTTTGGACTCGCTGCGCACGGCGCACGAGGGCCGGCTGTACGAAGTGGAACGCGCGCTTCGCCTGGGCGGCACCGTCGCGCAGGTGCACGAGGCCTCCGGCATCGACCCCTGGTTCATCGACCAGATCGCCCTCATCGGCGAGGTCGGCGCCGAGGTCCGCGACGCGCCGGTGCTGGACGGCGACCTGCTGCGCCGCGCCAAGCGCACCGGCCTGTCCGACCGCCAGGTCGCCGCGCTGCGCCCGGAGCTGGCCGGTGAGGACGGCGTCCGCGCGCTGCGCCACCGCCTCGGCGTGCGGCCGGTGTTCAAGACCGTGGACACCTGCGCGGCCGAGTTCGCCGCCCAGACGCCCTACCACTACTCGGCCTACGAGTCCGACCCCGAGGCGCAGTCCGAAGTGGCCGCGCAGACGGACAAGCCGAAGGTGCTCATCCTCGGCTCGGGCCCGAACCGGATCGGCCAGGGCATCGAGTTCGACTACTCCTGCGTGCACGCGGCGATCGCGTTGCGGGAGGCCGGGTTCGAGGCCGTCATGGTCAACTGCAACCCGGAAACCGTGTCCACCGACTACGACACCTCGGACCGGCTGTACTTCGAGCCGCTGTCCTTCGAGGACGTCCTCGAGGTGGTGCACGCCGAGCAGGCGTCCGGCACGGTCGCCGGCGTGATCGTCCAGCTCGGCGGCCAGACCCCGCTGGGTCTGGCGAAGCGGCTCGCCGACGCCGGTGTCCCGGTGGTCGGGACGCCGCCGGAGGCCATCGACCTGGCCGAGGACCGCGGCGCGTTCGGCGAGGTGCTCACCGAGGCCGGGCTGCCCGCGCCGGCCTACGGCACGGCGACGTCGTTCGAGGGCGCCAAGCGGATCGCCGACGAGATCGGCTACCCGGTGCTCGTCCGGCCGTCCTACGTGCTCGGCGGGCGCGGCATGGAGATCGTCTACGACGAGGAGACCCTGGCCGGCTACATCCGCCGCGCCACCGAGGTCACCCCGGAGCACCCGGTGCTGGTCGACCGGTTCCTCGACGACGCCATCGAGATCGACGTCGACGCGCTGTTCGACGGCGAAGAGCTGTACCTCGGCGGGGTCATGGAGCACATCGAAGAGGCCGGGATCCACTCCGGCGACTCGTCGTGCGCGCTGCCGCCGATCACGCTCGGGCACACCGACCTGCAGACCGTCCGCAGCTCCACCGAGGCGATCGCGCGCGGTGTCGGGGTGCGGGGGCTGCTGAACGTCCAGTACGCGCTCAAGGACGACGTCCTCTACGTCCTGGAGGCCAACCCGCGCGCGTCGCGGACGGTGCCGTTCGTGTCCAAGGCGACGGCGGTGCCGCTGGCGAAGGCCGCCGCGCTGATCATGACCGGCTCGACGATCAAGGACCTGCGCGAGAGCGGTGTCCTCCCGGCCGACGGCGACGGCGGGCAGATGCCGGCCGACTCGCCGGTCGCGGTGAAGGAAGCGGTGCTGCCCTTCCACCGCTTCCGCACGCCCGAAGGCCACGGCGTCGACTCGCTGCTGGGCCCGGAGATGAAGTCCACCGGCGAGGTGATGGGCGTCGACGTCGACTTCGGCAAGGCGTTCGCCAAGTCCCAGAGCGCGGCCTACGGTTCGTTGCCGACGTCCGGGCGTGTGTTCGTCTCGGTCGCCAACCGCGACAAGCGCTCGCTGGTCTTCCCGGTGAAGCGCCTGGCGGACCTCGGGTTCGAGATCCTCGCCACGTCCGGCACCGCGGAAGTGCTGCGGCGCAACGGGGTCGCCTGCACGGTGGTGCGCAAGCACTACGAGGGTTCGACCGAAGCCGAGCCGAACATCGTGGACGTCATCCTGAACGGCGACGTCGACATGGTGATCAACACGCCCTACGGCAACAGCGGTCCGCGCGTCGACGGCTACGAAATCCGCACCGCGGCGGTGTCCCGGGACATCCCGTGCGTCACCACGGTGCAGGGCGCAGCGGCGGCCGTGCACGGCATCGAGGCGCTGATCCGCGGTGACATCGGGGTCAAGTCCCTGCAGGAGCTGCAGGCGGCGCTCAAGGCGAAGTCGTGACGGCTTCGGCGGGGGAGCGGTTCGGGGCGCGGCTGGCGAAGGCCGTCGCGGCCCGCGGCCCGCTGTGCGCCGGGATCGACCCCCACCCGGGCCTCATCGAGGCCTGGGGGCTCCCGGTGGACGCGTCGGGCCTCGAACGCTTCGCGCTGTCCGCCACGGAGGTCCTGGCGGCGCGCACGGCGATCGTGAAGCCGCAGTCGGCGTTCTTCGAAAGTTTCGGGGCGGCCGGTGTCCGCGTCCTCGAACGGGTCGTGGAAACGGCCCGGGAGGCGGGCGCGCTCGTGCTGCTGGACGTCAAGCGCGGCGACATCGGCTCCACGATGGCGGCCTACACGGCCGCGTACGTGGCCGACGGCGCGGCGATCGCGGCCGACGCGATCACCGTTTCGCCCTATCTCGGGTTCGGCTCTTTGGCCCAATGCGCCGAAACGGCGGTCGCCGCGGGGCGCGGCATCTTCGTGCTTGCGCGAACTTCCAACCCCGAAGCGGCCGCCGTGCAGAACGCGAAACTGCCCGACGGGCGCACCGTCGCGCAGGCGATCGTCGACGAAGCGGCGGCACTCAACGACGGAGCCGCGCCGCTCGGCGATGTGGGTGTGGTCGTCGGAGCCACCGTTGCGCCGGGAGAGCTCGCGCTCGCCGGGCTGAACGGACCGGTCCTGGCGCCCGGTTTCGGGGCCCAGGGGGCCACTGTGGCCGATTTGCGGGCCCTTTTCGGTACGGACCTACCTGGTGTGCTGCCCGCATCGTCCCGTGACCTGCTACGGCACGGACCGGAGCAACCCGCTTTGCGCCAAGCGGTCGAACGTGTCGCCGAAGTGCTGGCCGACCCGCAGGAAAACGGCCAATAGCAGGCCCCGGAAACCAGTCCCACCAGCCACCCCCGCATTGTGGCCGGTGCTCACGGGTGGGTACCGTCGCGTCACCCACCCAGATTTGAGAACTACCGGAGGAAAACGTGGCACTTCCCCAGCTGACAGAGGAACAGCGCGCTGCGGCGCTGGAGAAGGCCGCCGCTGCTCGCAAGATCCGTGCTGAGCTGAAGGAGCGGCTGAAGCGGGGCGGTACCACTCTGGTCGACGTGCTGAAGCAGGCCGAGGAAAACGAAGTCCTCGGCAAGATGAAGGTTTCGGCTCTGCTCGAGGCCCTTCCGGGCGTCGGCAAGGTCCGCGCCCAGCAGACCATGGAACGACTGGAGATCGCCCCCAGCCGTCGTCTCCGCGGCCTCGGCGACCGGCAGCGCAAGGCGCTGCTGGCCGAGTTCAGCGGCGAGTGAACGGCGTCGGTCGTGACCACCCGGTGAACCCGGGCACCGACCGCGGCAGTGAGCCGGTGGCGGGGGACTTCCCCCGGCACCGGCTCACCGTCGTATCGGGGCCTTCGGGGGTCGGGAAGTCGAGCGTGGTGGGGGAGCTGCGCAAGCTCGAGCCCGACGTCTACTTCAGCGTTTCGGTCACCACGCGCAAGCCGCGGCCCGGCGAGGTCGACGGCGCGCACTACCACTTCGTCGACCGTCCCGAGTTCGACGCGATGGTCGACGACGGCAGGCTGCTCGAGTGGGCCGAGTTCGCGGGCAACTGCTACGGCACCCCGCGCGAGCCGGTCGAGAAGGCCCTCGCCGAAGGGCGCCCGGCGGTCCTGGAGATCGAACTGCAGGGCGCGCGCCAGGTCCGCGCGGCGATGCCGGAGGCCCGGCTGGTGATGCTGATGCCGCCGTCGTGGGACGAGCTGGTCGGCCGGCTCACCGGACGCGGCACGGAGAACGAGGCCGCCGTCAAGGCGCGGCTGGCGGAAGCGGAGCGTGAGCTGGCCGCCGCCGGCGAGTTCGACCACCGCCTCGTCAACGCCGACGTGCGGGAGGCCGCTGAGCACTTGCTAAACTTGATTACCGGCGAGCAGTTTGCCGCCGGTAGTCCCACAGATTCGGAGCACCAAGAGTGACGACTCAGGCGACGCTGCACGAAGAGCTCGAGGGCATCACCAACCCGCCGATCGACGACCTGCTCGAGAAGGTCAGCTCGAAGTACGCGCTGGTGATCTACTCGGCCAAGCGTGCCCGCCAGATCAACGACTACTACGCCCAGCTGGGCGAGGGCCTGCTCGAGTACGTCGGCCCGCTCGTCGAGCCGGGCCCGCGCGAGAAGCCGCTCTCGATCGCGCTGCGCGAGATCCACGGTGGCCTGCTCGAGCACACCGAGGGTGAGTAAACCCAAGGTCGTCCTGGGCGTGGGCGGCGGCATCGCCGCCTACAAGGCCTGTGAGGTCCTGCGGGGGCTGACCGAGTCCGGTCACGACGTCCGCGTGGTACCCACCGAAGCCGCGCTGAACTTCGTCGGCGCGGCCACCTTCGAGGCTCTCTCGGGGCACCCGGTGCACACCGGCGTGTTCACCGAGGTGCCCGAGGTCCAGCACGTCCGCGTCGGCAAGGAGGCCGACCTCGTCCTGGTCGTCCCGGCGACGGCGAACCTCCTCGCGAAGGCCGCCCACGGCCTCGCGGACGACCTGCTGACCACCACGTTGCTCACCGCCCGGTGCCCGGTTGCCTTTTTTCCGGCGATGCATACCGAGATGTGGGAGCACCCGGCAACCCGCGAGAATGTTGCCGTCCTGCGCTCACGCGGCGTGACGGTCGCCGAGCCGGACTCCGGCCGGCTGACCGGTGTCGACACCGGCAAGGGCCGCCTCGCGAACCCCGCCGAGATCGTCGACCTCGCCCGGTTGCTGCTGGCCAGGCCGGACGCACTAGCCCGTGACCTCGAAGGCGTCCGCGTGGTCGTCTCGGCCGGCGGCACCCGCGAACCGCTGGATCCGGTCCGTTACCTGGGCAACCGTTCCTCCGGCAAGCAGGGGTACGCGCTGGCCCGCGTCGCCGCGCAGCGCGGCGCCGAGGTCACGCTGGTCACGGCGCACACGATCGCGCTGCCCGACCCGGCGGGCGCGGTCGTGAAGCACGTCTCGACGGCCGAAGAGCTGCGGCAGGCCATGCACGCCGAAGCCGCCGTGGCCGACGTCCTCGTGATGGCCGCCGCCGTCGCCGACTTCCGGCCGGCGACCCGGGCCGACGTCAAGATCAAGAAGTCCGATGACCAGCCGGATCCCGTGCTCACGCTGGACCGCAACGCCGACATCCTGGCCGAGCTGGTGCGGGGCCGGCGGCCCGGTCAGGTGGTCGTCGGGTTCGCCGCGGAGACCGGCGACGAGCACGGTAGCGTTCTCGACCACGCCCGCGTGAAGCTCAAGCGCAAGGGCGCCGACCTGCTGGTCGTCAACGCCGTCGGCGACGGCAAGGCGTTCGGCACGGAGGACAATTCGGGCTGGCTGCTCGGATCCGACGGCACGGAAATCCCTATACCTCTCGGTGCGAAGGCCGAACTCGCGTCCACGTTGTGGGACGCTGTTGTGAGCTTCATGAAGCGTTGACTGTCCCCAGAGCGATAGTCAGTACGCTTGCACTAATTAAGGGGTGCCTAACTTGCCGGGCATCCGACGTCTAGGTGAGGAAGTGACGGCCACCGTGACCGCGTCTAGCAGCAGATTGTTCACCTCGGAGTCGGTGACCGAAGGGCACCCCGACAAGATTTGTGACGCCATCAGCGACTCGATCCTCGACGGGCTCCTGTCGAAGGACCCGCGCAGCCGCGTCGCGGTCGAGACCCTGATCACCACCGGCCAGGTCCACGTGGCGGGCGAGGTGACCACGGAGGCGTACGCCGACATCCCCACGATCGTCCGCGACGTCATCCTGAAGATCGGGTACGACTCGTCGGCCAAGGGCTTCGACGGCAACTCGTGCGGCGTCAACGTCGCGATCGGCTCCCAGTCGCCCGACATCGCCCAGGGCGTCGACACCGCGTATGAGGCACGGGTCGAGACAGGGTCCTCGGTCGAGGACGAGATCAACCGCCAGGGCGCCGGCGACCAGGGCCTGATGTTCGGCTACGCCTGCTCGGACACCCCCGAGCTGATGCCGCTGCCGATCGCGCTGGCCCACCGCCTGTCCAAGCGGCTGACCGCGGTCCGCAAGGACGGCGTGCTGCCGTACCTGCGCCCGGACGGCAAGACCCAGGTGACCATCGAGTACGCCGGCGACCAGCCGGTGCGCCTCGACACCGTCGTCGTGTCGACCCAGCACGCGGACGGCATCGACCTCGACCGCATGCTCGGCGTCGACGTCAAGGAGCACGTCGTCGCGCCCGAGCTCGAGGGCCTGGGCATCGACACCTCCGGCGCGCGGCTGCTGGTCAACCCGACCGGCCGCTTCGTCATCGGCGGCCCGATGGGCGACGCCGGCCTGACCGGGCGCAAGATCATCGTCGACACCTACGGCGGCATGGCCCGCCACGGCGGTGGCGCGTTCTCGGGCAAGGACCCGTCCAAGGTCGACCGCTCCGCCGCGTACGCGATGCGCTGGGTGGCGAAGAACGTCGTCGCGGCCGGGCTGGCCACGCGCACCGAGGTCCAGGTCGCGTACGCGATCGGCAAGGCGGCCCCGGTGGGCCTGTTCGTCGAGACGTTCGGGACCGAGACGGTCGACCCGTCGAAGATCCAGCAGGCCATCACCGAGGTCTTCGACCTGCGGCCGGCGGCGATCATCCGCGACCTCGACCTGCTGCGCCCGATCTACGCCCCGACAGCGGCGTACGGCCACTTCGGCCGTCCCGAGCTCGGCCTGCCGTGGGAGAGCACCGCCCGCGCCGAGGCGCTGAAGAACGCCGCGGGAGCCTGACGCACGATCCGGTGAAGGCCACCTCGACCCCCGTCGAGGTGGCCTTCCTGGCGTCCGGGGTGTCGGAGGGGTCTGGTAGAGATCACGGCGTGAGTAGCTCCGAGCCCGCCGCTCTCTGGGACCTCCCGGAGAAGCCGCCCGCCGCTCAGGCGGCGCCGTCGCGTGCCCGGAAACCGAAGCCGGGGCAGAAGGCGAAGGGCGCCCAGTCGCCCGCGCCCGAGCGGCCGGTCGCGCGGATCGTCGTCGACATCCCCCTGGCGCACCTGGACCGCACGTTCGACTACCTGGTGCCGGAGAAGCTGCACGAGACCGCCGTGCCCGGTTGCCGGGTGCGCGTCCGGTTCGCCGGGCAGCTCGTCGACGGGTACCTGGTCGAGCGGGGCGAGTCCAGCGACTACGACCGGAAGCTGGCGTTCCTGGACCGCGTCACCTCGGCCGAGCCGGTGCTGCCGCCGTCGCTGCGCGGGCTGTGCCGCGCGGTCGCCGACCGCTACGGCGGCACGCTGTCGGACGTCCTGCGGCTGGCGATCCCGCCGCGGCACGCGAAGGTCGAAGGCGAGCCGCCGCTGCCGCCGGCGGCGCTCCCGGAGGCGCCGGACACCACGGCCTGGGCGCGCTACCAGCGTGGCCCGGCGTTCCTGGAGGCGCTGGCCGAGGGCAAGCCCGCGAACGCCGTCTGGCAGGCCCTGCCGGGTGAGGACTGGCCGCGCCGGCTCGCCGAAGCGGCGGCGTCCGTGGCCGCGGCGGGCCGCGGCGCGGTGCTGGTGGTGCCCGACCACCGCGACCTGACGCGGGTGCACGAGGCGTGCGCTTCGCTGGTGGGCGAGGAAGGCGTCGTGGCGCTGATCGCCGGGCTCGGGCCCGCCGAGCGGTACCGGCGCTGGCTGGCGGTGCTGCGCGGCGCGGTGCGCGTGGTGGTCGGGACACGCGCGGCGATGTTCGCGCCGGTCCACGACCCGGGCCTGTTCGCCGTCTGGGACGACGGCGACGACCTGCACCTCGACCAGCACGCGCCGTACCCGCACGTCCGGGACGTGCTGATGGATCGCGCCCACGCGGCGAAGGCGTCCCTGCTGGTCGGCGGGTTCGCCAGGACGGCGGAGGCCCAGCTGCTCGTCGAGTCCGGCTGGGCGGCGCCGGTGCTGGCGGACCGCACGGTGCTGCGCTCGGCCGCCCCGCGCGTCACACCGGTCGGCGAGGACTTCGACGTCGCCCGCGACGAGGCCGCCCGCGTCGCCCGGCTGCCCGCGGTGGCGTTCGAGGCCGCGCGGCAGGCGTTCGCGGCGGGCCACCCGACGCTGGTGCAGGTGCCACGGCGCGGGTACGTGCCGGGCCTGGCCTGCGGAAACTGCCGCACGCCCGCACACTGCCGCCGGTGCGCCGGACCGCTGGCCCTGCCCGGCGGCTCGATCGACGGCCAGCCGAAACCCCCGGCGTGCCGCTGGTGCGGCGTCCCGGAGACGGCGTTCCGCTGCACGGCGTGCGGCTCGGTCCGGCTGCGCGCGGTGATCGTCGGCGCGAAGCGGACGGCGGAGGAGCTCGGCCGCGCGTTCCCGGGCATCCCGGTCCGCACGTCCGGAGCGTCGGAGGTCCTGGCCTCGGTGCCGGGCAAACCGGCGCTGGTGGTGTGCACGCCGGGAGCGGAACCGGTGGCGGAAGGCGGCTACGGCGCGGCGCTGCTGCTGGACGGCTGGGCGCTGCTCGGCCGCCAGGACCTGCGGGCGGCGGAGGAGGCCCTGCGCCGCTGGATGGCAGCGGCGGCCTTGGTGCGCCCGTCGTCGTCGGGCGGCCGCGTGATCGTCGGCGCGGAGGCGGGGATGCCGGTGGTCCAGGCACTGGTCCGCTGGGACCCGGCCTGGCACGCGGCCCAGGAGCTGGCCGAGCGCCAGGAGCTGGGCTTCCCTCCGGCGATGCGCATGGCGAGCGTGGAGGGCAGCCCGGACGCGGTGGCTGCCGCACTGGACGACCTGCCGCTGCCGTCGTCGGGAGAGGTCCTCGGCCCGGTCCCGCTGGGCGAGGTGGACGAAGAGGGCAACGCTTCGCGCGAACGGGCGTTGGTGCGCGTGTCCCGAGCGGAGGGAAAGGCACTGGCGGCCGAAATCCACGCGGCGGCGGCGCGCCGGGACGCCCGGAAGGCCACGGAGCCGATCCGCATCCAGCTCGACCCCCTGGACCTCATCTAGCCCGTGTCGACCCTTCAAACACGCGTGTCGACCTTTCAAGCACGGTGGCTCAGCCCGGAAGGACTGTGCCCGGCAGGGACTCCACCGCCACCCGCGGGGATTCCGTTGCCTGGACCGGGATCGCCGCGGAAGAAGCATCCGCCGCCGCGGTCGCCAACGTGATCACCTGCGCCGCGATCGCCTGGCGGCGGGACTCGAAAGCGGGGTCCGTCAGCGCCGCCGGGTCGGCCGGCTGGCCCAGCACCGGGGTGTGCAGGTGCCCGCCCGCCACCGACGTCAGGCCCAGCCCCAGCCGGACGCGGTTCGCGCGGAACATCGATTCGTTCGACAGGTAGTTCCCACCGCCGCCCGACGCCGCGATCTCGCCCGGCGCCGGGGCGTCCGAGCGGCACACCGGCGTTCCGGTGCCCGGGTGCGAAGAATCCGGCCACACGCAGAACGCCTGGTTGAAGTTCACCGGGTACGCGCCGGCGGGCGCGGCCAGCATCCGCTGGTACGGCAGGGTCGTCTCGATGAACTGGACGTCCGGCTGCGGCCAGCCCGCCGCCGGCGGGACCCCGCCGGTGACTGACACGTTGTTGTTGTCCGGGAACCCGCCGCGCCACGCGCCGGCCCAGCGTTCGATGTCGAAGCGGCCCGGACGGCCCTGGCTGATCGTCAGCACCACGTCCGGCCGCCGCGCGCGGTCGCGCAACGCCGTGCCGTACGCCGCTTCGACGATTCCCTCGTCGAAGTAGCCCCACACCACCGGAAAGCTCACCGCCTGCACCACCGCGCGCCCGGACGGCGTGTCCAGCACCCGGCCGTCCAGCTGCAGCGCCGACGCCCCGGCCGGGTTCGAGATGGTCAGGCCCGGGCCGTCGAGCTGGAACGGGTCGAAGCCGCTCACCATGACCCGCCGCGTCTTCCCGAGCGGGAACCGGACGTCGTCGAGGCCGCGCGAGCCGCGGTCGAACGCCGTCAGCAGGGAAGTGCGGTCCGGTAGGGAAAACGCCGGCTTCCACTGCCGCAGCGCGCTGCTGAGCTGCAGCCGCGCCCAGTACAGCGGCCGGTCGTCGAAGCGGTCGAGCGTCCCGAGGTCCGGACGGCGCCCCTGCGCGCGGTCGACCGCCGTCCGCCACAGCCGACCGCCGGCCTGGGTGGCCACCCGCTCGGCCCGACGCGGGGTGCGCGCCGCGCAGAGGTCGCGCTTCACCTCGGCGACCAGGGGATCGAACCCGGCCAGCCGCACGAGCTCGGGCCCGACGGCAGGCCCGCCGGCCGGCAGGGAAGCGGTGAGCCGCTGTTCCTCCACGGTCAGCGGAACACCGGCGTCGAAGCACCCGGGCGCGGCGCCGGCCACGGCGGGGAAGGCGAAGAGCGGAACGGCGGCGAGCAGGGGGAGCAGGGCGGTCAGGCGCACGGGTTTCCCTCCACGGCGTGGGTGACGCGGTCGAGTCTTCCGCCGACCGCGCCACCCGCGTAACCCGCGGAAGTCGGGATCAGCCCGTCGCCAGCACCTTCAGGCGCGAAATGTCCGCGCTGAACGAGTCCTGGTCGATCGGCGAAGAGCTGTACTGCCAGAACGTGTAGAAACCCCACTTGTACGGCAGCGTCCCGGCCGACGACGCGTACCGCGCCACCCACAACGGGTTAGTCGAGCTGAAGTCGCCCGTGTTGCCCGTGCACTGGCTCCACCAGCTCGTCGCCGTGTAGATCACCGGCCAGCGGGTCGTCTTCGCGTGGTACTCGTCGCTGAACGCCTTGATCCACGCCACCATCTGGGCCGGCGTCTTGCCGTAGCAGGCGTTGTTCGGGCCCCACTCGATGTCGAGCGTGCCCGGGAGCGTCTTGCCGTCCTTCGACCAGTTGCCGCCGTGGGCGACGAAGTAGTCGGCCTGGGCCGCGCCGCCCGAGGTGTCCGGGCGGCCGTAGTGGTACGCGCCGCGGATCATGCCCACGTTGTAGGACCCCGTGTACTGCTGGGAAAAGTAGGCGTTCTGGTAGCCGGTGCCCTCGGTCGCCTTGACGTAGGCGAACTTCTTGCCCGCGCTCCAGTACGACGCCCAGTTGACGTTGCCCTGGTAGGAGCTGACGTCGATGCCGGGGACGCTCGCGTCCACCGACGCCGGCGCGAGCCCCGCCGGGGGCACTCCGTCGTGGGCGCGGATCGCCGCGCCCATCTCGTGGTTGTCCGACGCGTCCTGGTCCGGCAGCCCCGGTGAAGCCGAGGCGCCGGCGGTGGTCACGACCAGCAGGGAGGTCGAGACCGCGAGTGCGGCGCCGAGCAGGCGGCGCCACCGTCGTGGTGCAGTCATCTTGAGTTGTTCCCTTCGAATCACCCTCGCGGTGCGCGGTGTGCAGGCCGCGCCGCATGATTCTGTTACGCCGGGGACCACAACGTCACTGCTCCATGTGATTTAATTTCCGACCCCCCTGAATCACGTGAAAAGTTGACAAAGCGGGCGAACCGGCCCCTTTGGCGTCTTGAAGGCGGCCGGTGCGAGGGGCAGACTCGCCCGCATGCCGCCGCTCAGACGCCGCCGCGTCCTCCTCATCGCCGCCACCGCCGTGCTCGCCACGGGCGTCGCGGCCGGACCCGCCTCCGCCGCCACGCCCACCCCGAAGTCGCCGGTCGCGGTCGGCTTCGGCGGCGCCGTGGCCAGCATCGACGCCGACGCCACCGCGGTCGGCACCAAGGTCCTGCGCGACGGCGGCAACGCCGTGGACGCGGCCGTCGCGGTCGCCGCCGCGCTCGGCGTCACCGACCCGTTCTCCGCCGGCGTCGGCGGGGGCGGGTTCTTCGTCTACTACGACGCGAAGACGCACCGCGTGCACACACTGGACGGTCGCGAGACCGCGCCGAAGTCCGCCGACGCGAACCTCTTCGTCGAAAACGGCCAGCCGCTGCCGTTCAACGACGCCGTCACGAGCGGGCTCAGCGTCGGCGTGCCCGGCACCCCCGCGACGTGGTCCGAAGCCCTGCGCAAGTGGGGGACGCGCTCGCTCGCGAAGTCCCTGAAGCCCGCGGAAGACCTGGCGCGCAAGGGTTTTGTCGTCGACCCGACGTTCCAGACGCAGATCGCGAACAACGCCGCGCGGTTCTCCGCGTTCCCGTCGACGCGGTCGCTGTACCTGCCGAACGGCGCGCCGCCGGCGCCCGGGACGGTCTTCCGGAACCCCGACCTCGCGGACACCTACGCACAGCTCGAGCGCCGCGGAGTCGACGCGCTCTACCGGGGCCCGATCGGCGCGGACATCGCCAAGACCGTCCAGCAGCCGCCGAAGGACCCGGCGTCGACGCTGAACGTGCGGCCCGGCAAGCTCACCGCGCGCGACATCGCCGACTACCGGGCGATCGAGCGCACGCCGACCCACGCGGAGTACCGCGGTCTGGACGTCTACGGCATGCCGGCGCCGTCCTCGGGCGGGCTCACCGTCGGCGAGGCGCTCAACATCCTCGAGAACTACGACCTCAGGCACGCGAGCAAGGCCGACTACCTGCAGTACTTCCTGGAGTCGACGCGGTTCGCCTTCGCCGACCGCAACCGCTGGATCGGCGACCCCGCCGTCATCGACGTCCCGGCCAAGGAGCTGCTGAGCCAGCGCTTCGCCGACACGCGGGCCTGCCTGATCTCGAAGGACAAGGCCGCGACGAGCCCGGTCGCGCCCGCCGACCCGCGGCACCCGACGCCGTGCGCGGCCGGGACCACCGGCGCGCCGACGCCGTACGAGGGTGAGAACACGACGCACCTGACCGTCGCCGACAAGTGGGGCAACGTCGTCGCCTACACGCTGACCATCGAGCAGGAGGGCGGCAGCGGGATCGTCGTGCCGGGCCGCGGGTTCCTGCTCAACAACGAGCTGACCGACTTCTCGTTCACGCCGGTGACGCCGGGCGTGCCCGACCCGAACCTGCCCGGCCCGGGCAAGCGGCCGCGCTCCTCGATGGCGCCGACGATCGTGCTCAAGGACGGCCGCCCGTTCTTCGCCACGGGTTCGCCGGGCGGCGCGTCGATCATCACGACGGTGCTGCAGGTGCTGACCGGCCGGATCGACCGCGGCCTGTCGCTCGAGGACGCCATCGCGGCGCCGCGCGCGTCGCAGCGGAACTCGGCCCAGGCCCAGGTCGAGCAGCAGTTCCTGGACCTGCCGGAGACGGCGGCGCTCAGGGCCCGCGGCCAGGGCTTCTCGACGGCGCCGGCGGAGATCGGCGCGGCGACGGGCGTGGAGCGGCTGCGCGACGGCCGCTGGCTGGCGGCGGCGGAACCGGTCCGCCGCGGGATCGGCTCGGCCCAGGTGGTGTGGCCCGCGCACTGGTAGCTCAGGCTTCGAGAGCCCAGCGGACGTACGGCGCCTTCGGGATGAACCCGGCCCGCTCGAACACCCCGGAGGCGCCGGACGGGCTCGCCGAGTCCACCACCAGGCTCGCCTGGTCGTAACCCTGCTCCTTCGCGGCGTGCAACGCGTGCGCCAGCAGGGCGGCCGCGATACCGCGCTTGCGGTGGTCCGGCAGCGTCCCGACGACCATGAAGTGCGCGTCGCGGAGGCCCGTGGCCTCGGTGTCGGCGTCCCAGGACAGCGTCACGAGCAGGCCGACCGGCTCCCCGTTCGCGTCGCGGTAGAGGAAGCTGACCTCAGGCCGGAACGTCTGGTTGACGATCTTGTTCCGCCACAGGTCCGCGGGCATCGGCGCCGCACCCCAGCAGCCCTCGAACGCCGCGTTCCGGACGCGCCGGAAGTCCTCGTCGGTCCGCTCCGACCACGGCTCGATCCGCGCATCCACCGGCGTGACCTCGCCGAGCGGGTGTTCCATGCGCCGGAAGTGCCGGACCGGCGCGAAGCCACGGGACCGCATCAGCTCGGCCAGCCCGGCGATGTGCTCGGGCCGGTGGACTTCCACCGCGAGCCGCAGGCCCGGGTGGTGCCGTTCGTGGAGGACCTTCGCGGCGACCACCCCGGCCTCGACGAGCGTGGTACCGATGCCCCGGCGGCGGTACGACGGGTGCACCCCGCCGTCCAGGAAGACCCGGTGGACCTCGCCGGCCGACGGCTTGAAGCGGATCTTCGTGTAGCCGATCATCACGTTGCCGTCGAAGGCCGCGAGGCTCCCGAGCGTCAGGTCCGCGTACGGGTCAACCAGCTCGGTGAGGGTGTCTTCCGCGGTGTAGTGCTCGCCGATCCGGTCCACGGACTCCATCGCGTTGAGCAGGTCGGCGGCGGCTCGGGCGTCCTCGTGGGTGAGGGGGCGCCACGTCGGGGTGGGCATGCCGGCGACGCTAGCCGGGCCCGCACGGGCTGTCGCCCGGTTTCCGCCGGGCGCGAGCGCGCCGTGATCATCGGGGCCTTCTAGACTCGGGCGCGATGTTCCAGCCACGTGAATCCTCCCCGCTCCCGCCGGGGGTGGGCCGATGAAGCTCGTCTTCGCCGGCACCCCCGATCCGGCGGTCCCCGCGCTCCGCGCCCTGCTCGACTCCGGGCGGCACGAGATCGTCGCCGTCGTCACCCGGCCCGATGCCCAGGCCGGGCGCGGGCGCCGGGTCGTCCGGTCACCCGTCGGCGCGCTCGCCGACGAGCACGGCATCGAGGTCCTGACGCCCGCGCGCGCCGGTGACCCGGCCTTCCTCGCCCGGCTCACCGAGCTCGCGCCGGACGCCTGCCCGGTCGTCGCCTACGGTGCGCTGCTGCCGCAGGCCGCCCTCGACATCCCGCGCCTCGGCTGGGTGAACCTGCACTTCTCGCTGCTGCCCGCGTGGCGCGGGGCCGCGCCGGTGCAGGCCGCGATCCGCGCCGGGGACGAGATCACCGGCGCGTCGACCTTCCGGATCGTCAAGGAGCTGGACGCGGGCCCGGTCTTCGGTGTGGTCACCGAGACGATCGGCGCGACCGACACCGCGGGCGGCCTGCTCGGCCGGCTGGCGGAGTCCGGCGCCAAGCTGCTGCTGTCCACCATGGACGGTCTGGCCGACGGCAGCCTGGTCGCGCGCGAGCAGCCCGCCGAAGGGCTCAGCTACGCGCCGAAGGTGACGGTCGAAGACGCGCGGGTGTCCTTCGCCGACCCCGCTGCGGCGGTCGACCGGCAGATCCGGTCGGTCACGCCGGAGCCGGGCGCGTGGGCGGAGTTCCGCGGGGAACGCTTCAAGCTCGGCCCGGTCACGGTGCTCGACGAACCCGGCCCGCCGCCGGGCGAGATCGTGGTCGAACGCAAACGGGTGCTGGTCGGCACGGCGACGAAGCCGCTGCGGCTCGGCGAGGTGCAGGCGCCCGGCAAGAAACGGATGGCGGCCACCGACTGGGCCCGCGGAACCAGGATCGACCAGGGAGAACGCCTCCGGTGAACGACAGCAGGGAACGACGGCCGTCACGGCCGCAGCGGGGCCGCCCGGCCCCGCGCAAGGAAGGCCCGCGCCGCCCGCCGGAGGTGGACCCGGCCCGGCAGGCCGCGTTCGACGTCCTGGCCGCGGTGCGGACCAAGGACGCCTACGCCAACCTCGTCCTGCCGGACCTGCTGCGCGAGCGGCGGATCGGCGGCCGGGACGCCGCGCTGGCCACCGAGCTGACCTACGGCACCGCGCGGGCGCAGGGCCTGCTCGACGCCGTGATCGCCGCGTGCGCCGAGCGCCCGCTGTCCCAGACCGACCCGGCCGTGCTGGACGCGCTGCGCCTCGGCGCCTACCAGCTGCTGCGCACGCGCATCCCGGAGCACGCCGCCGTGACGTCCACTGTGGACATGGTGCGGGCCGAAGCCGGTTCGTGGGCCACGGGTTTCGCGAACGCGATCATGCGCAAGGTGTCCGAAAAGGACGAACAGACCTGGCTCGACGAGCTGGCGCCGGACGAGGGGGCCGACCCCATCGGCGCCTATGCGCTGCGCACCGCGCACCCGCGCTGGATCGCCCGCTCGTTCGCCGAAGCGCTGGGGGACAAGGGCGCCGGCCTCAAGGCCGCCCTCGAAGCCGACGACGCGCGGCCCGAGGTGCACCTGGTCGCCCGGCCCGGCGAGATCAGCGCCGACGAGCTGGCCGCGATCACCGGCGGCGACCCGGCGCCGTACTCGCCCTACGGCGTGCGGCTGCCCGCGGGCGCCGGCGACCCGGCCGACGCCGAGCCGGTCCGCGAACGCCTGGCCGCGGTGCAGGACGAGGGCAGCCAGCTCTGCGCGATCGCCGCGACGAAGGTGCCCGTCGAGGGCACCGACGAGCGCTGGCTCGACCTGTGCGCCGGCCCCGGCGGCAAGGCCGCGCTGCTCGGCGCGCTGGCCGCGTTGAGCGGGGCGACCGTGGACGCCGTCGAGAAGGCGCCGCACCGCGCGAAGCTCGTCGAGAAGGCCACCAGTGGCCTGCCGGTGAAGGTGCACGTCGCCGACGGGCGCGAGAGCGGCTTGGAGCCGGGCTACGACCGGATCCTCGTCGACGCGCCGTGCAGCGGGCTCGGCGCGCTGCGGCGGCGGCCGGAGGCGCGCTGGCGTCGGCAGCCGTCCGACGTCGCGGACCTGACGAAGCTGCAGGGCGAGCTGATCACGGCGGCGTACGCGCTGCTGCGGCCCGGCGGCGCGCTCACCTACGTCGTGTGCTCGCCGCACCTGGCCGAGACCGAGGGTGTCCTCGGCGAGACGGCGCGGCGGCTCAAGGCCGAGGTGCTGGACTCGCGGGAGTTCTTCCCCGGAGTGCCGGAGCTCGGGGACGGGCCGTACGTGCAGCTCTGGCCGCACCGCCACGGCACCGACGCGATGTTCTGCGCCGTGCTGCGCAAACCGTGAGAGATCTCGGGCTGGTCGCCGGCTCGTGCGGCGGGCTGGACGTCCGGTTCGCCGCCGAGCTGGTCCGGCCCGCCGCCGCCCGCGGCTGGCGGACGGCGATCACCCTGACGCCGACGGCTCACCGGTGGCTGGAGTCGACCGGCGCGCTCGCCGACGTCGAAGCCGCGACCGACTTGCCGGTCCGCAGTGTGTCGAGGCTACCGGGGGAGCCGCGGCCGCACCCGGACCCTGCGGTGTTCCTCTTCGCCCCGGCGTCGGCGAACTCCGTGGCGAAGCTGGCGCTGGGGATCGCGGACAACCAGGCGCTGACCGTGCTCGGTGACGTCCTCGGCGCGCCCGGGATCACGGTCGTGGTGGCGTACCAGATCCAGGACACCCGGGTGCACCACCCGGCGTGGCAGCGCCACCTCGACGCCCTCGCGGGCGCCGGGGTGACGCTGCACCGGCTCGACGTCGGGCGGCCGTGGACCGAGGCCCTCGACCTGCTTCCCTGAGCAGGGCCGCCGGGGCGCCCCCCGTTTTCGACTTTACCGGCAGGCACCGACAAATTCGGTGCTACCTGCGGGCCAGCGCGATCTCGAAAGCCGTTTCGGTGTTCTGCTGCACGCCGTCGGGGGTGGGGAGCTCGTTGACCGACACGGCGGCGGCCCGGCCGCCGTCGAGGGCGCCCGCCAGCGTGGCGAAGCCGAAGATGCCCCCGTCGTGGCCCCAGTACGGCGTGCCGTCCGGCAGGGTCCGGCGGATCAGGCCGAGGCCGTAGTCGGCGCCCGGCTCGCTCGGCGCCGGGACCGTGCGCCGCATCTGCGCGAGCTGCGCGGCGGGCAGCAGCCGGCCGGCGAGCAACGCCGAGAAGAACGTGTCCAGGTCCCGGCCGCTCGACACGAGCCCGCCCGCCGCACCGGCGATCGACGGGTCGAAGTCGGTGAAGTCGACCGGGGGTCCGCCGAGTGACACGTACCCGCGCGGGTGCGGCGCCGGCAGCCGCTCGTCGCCACGGCGGGGCAGCGCCGTGTCCCGCAGGCCCAGCGGCCGGGCGATCCGGCGGTCGATCTCGGTGGCGAGATCGCGTCCGGTGACCTTTTCGACGAGCATCCCGGCGACGATGTAGTCGGTGTTCGAGTAAGACCAGGAGGTGCCGGGCGCGAACAGCGGCGCGTGCTTCAGCGCGATCGCGACCAGCTCGCCGGGCTCGGCGCCGCGGTGGCGCAGGGACTCGGGATCCTCCGTCAGCACCTCGTCGGTGTAGTTGTAGAGGCCGCTGGTGTGCTGCAACAGGTTCCGCACGGTGATCTGCCGGCCGTCGTTGCCGTTGCCGGTGATCAGCCCGGGCAGGTAACGCTCGATCGGGTCGTCGAGCCTGACCTTCCCCTCACCGACGAGCTGCAGGACGACCGTCGCGACGAACGTCTTGGTGACGCTGCCGACGCGGAACTTCGCGTCCCGCGGGTACGGCTTCCCGGTGCTCAGGTCGCCGGCGCCGCTGCGCGTCTCGGTGACGCGCCCGTGGTCGGTGACGACGGCTTCGGCGCCGGGCGCGCCACCCTGGGCGGTGACCCGGTCCAGCGCCCGCTGCAGCGGGTTCGTGGTGGTGGCGAGCGCGGGTGCCGCCGTGGTCGCCGCGAGGAGCGCGACGAGCGTGCCGCACGCGAGGACTCGCCTGCCGGGCAAGGACTTCCGCATGAAAGAACCCCCTGGTGTCGTGGTGCTCCCCAACCTAGGGAGCCCACCACCAGGGGGCATTGGGGCAGGCCGCCGAACCGTTCCGGGGGCCAGCCCTACCGCACTCGTCGTGAGTGGTAATTCGGGTTCTAACCCGAATTACCACTCACGAGCGGGTCAGCGCAGGCGCAGGGCCCGCTTCAGGGTGCCGAACAGGTCGGTCTGGTTGGTCAGGCCGACGACGTTCGCAGCCTGCGGGCCCATGGCCGCGATGCGGACCTGGGTGCCGGTGTGCGACTGCGAGCCGCCGGTCTCGGCGGTGCCGTAGGCCAGGGTCATGTTCGCGCCCTCGTTGGTGACCAGCGTCGCGGTCAGGCCCGGGGTGGCGGTCGGCTCGACGATCTGGGAGCTGTGGCCGTGGTCGGCGGTCACCAGCACCAGAGTGTCGGGGTGGCTGCGGGCGAACGCCGTGCCCGCCGCGATCGCCGCGTCGAAGTCGATCGTCTCGCCGATCTGGCCGCACGGGTCGGCGGCGTGGTCCTGCTTGTCGATGCTCGCGCCCTCGACCTGGAGGAAGAAGCCCTTGTCCGAGTGGCGGTCGTCGAGCAGCTCGAGCGCCTTGCGGGTCTGGTCGGCCAGCTTCGGCTGGGTCTTCGGCAGGCCTGCGTTCGGCGTGCAGCGCGACGGCGGGGTGCCGCCGTGGACCGCGGCCGGGCCGGTCCAGTTCACCGGCATGTTGTTCTTGGCGAACAGGCCGAGGACCGGCTTGCCCTTCTTGGCCGCCGCGAGGTCCGCCGCGGTGTTCACGACGTTGTAGCCGGCCGCCTTGGCCTGGTCGAGGACGGTCTTGCCCTTGAACTTGCCGGCGGTGACCGTCTGGTCGAAGTACGCCGAACCGCCGCCCAGCAGGACGTCGGGGCGGGTCTGGACGAGCTGCTCGGAGATCGAGCCGGCGCCGCCCTTCTCCTTGGCGTTGACGGCGCACTTGGCGGTCGTCTCGACCGGGCCCTTGCAGTCACGGCTGACGACGTGGGCACCCAGCACGGCCGGGGTGGCGTCCTGGACCTCGGCGGTGGTGACGTCGCCGGTGCGCAGGCCGCCGCGCTTGGCGAGCTCGAGGATCGTCGGCACGGAGTTGCCGTACGCGTCGACCGAGATGGCGCCGTTGTAGGTCTTGACGCCGGTGGCCCAGCCGGTGCCGGACGCGGCCGAGTCGGTCACGTAGTTCGGCTTGCCGGGGTTGTTCTGCTCGACGGCGTAGGTCGTGTAGTCGCCGGTCAGCGGCAGCTCGTCCATCGCGAGCCGGCCCGCGGCGCCGCGCTCGTAGTTGCGCGCGGAGGTGATCTCGGACTGGCCCATGCCGTCACCCAGGAACAGGATGACGTTGCGGGCGGAGCCGCCCTGGATCGCCGAGCGGACGTCGTTGGTGCGGTCACCGGTGCCGGCCGACGAACGCGCGTCGGCGTTGCCGGAACCACTGGCGGCGATGGCGACCGGAGCGGCGGCGATCAGCGCGGCGCCGAGGGCGCCCGCGACCAGCCACCGGCGGCGGCCGGTGAGCAGCGAAGCCATGATTCTCCTCATTGGGGGACTTCGGGAGGTACAGCCCGGATTTCGGACACGCGTTATTAGGGAGTGTCCTGTAAGTGATCTAGCTGCGGTCCGGTTGAATTGCGGCGTGGTTGGTCGGGGTGAGTTGACGGAGAAGGCGTGGGCGGTGATCG
>NZ_JBVJNO010000004.1:639073-743296 GCF_055583645.1 Amycolatopsis sp. NPDC104587 | reverse complement strand
CCCCCCCCCCCCCCCCCCCCCCCCCCCCCCCCCCCCCCCCCCCCCCCCCCCCCCCCCCCCCCCCCCCCCCCCCCCCCCCCCCCCCCCCCCCCCCAACCCCCCCCCCCCCCCCCCCCCCCCCCCCCCCCCCCCCCCCCCCCCCCCCCCCCCCCCCCCCCCCCCCCCCCCCCCCCCCCCCCCCACTACTCTCGGGTAGCTTACTATGGGTAAGTTGAGGTACGGTGCCCTCAAGTGACATCTAGGAGGGCACCGTGGCCAACCCGTTTTCGCTGCTCAGCGGCACCAAGAAGGTCGACGGCAAGGTCGTGCTGATCACCGGTGCCGCGCGCGGCATCGGTGCCGGGCTGGCCGAACGGCTCGCCGCGCGCGGCGCGAAGGTCGCCCTCGTCGGACTCGAAGCCGAAGAGCAGAAGAAGGTCGCCGACCGCATCGGCGCGAACGCGCACTCCTGGGAAGCCGACGTCACGAGCTGGGACGCCCTCGAAGCGGCCACGGCCGGCGTCGTCGAGCACTTCGGCGGCATCGACATCGTCATCGCCAACGCCGGCATCGCGACCGCGGGCTTCGTCCGCTCGGTCGACCGGGCCGCGTTCGAGAAGGTCATCGAGGTCGACCTGCTCGGCGTCTGGCGCACGTTCCGCGTCACGCTGCCGCACGTCATCAACCGCAAGGGCTACCTGCTCGCCATCTCCAGCCTCGCCGCGATCACGCACGCGCCGGGCATGGCGAACTACGCCGCCGCGAAGGCCGGCGTCGAAGCGTTCTCCAACAGCTTGCGCGCCGAAGTCGCCCACCTGGGTGTCAAGGTCGGCGTCGCGCACCCGACGTGGATCCGCACCGACCTGGTCGAAAGCGCCGACGCGCACCCGGTGTTCGGCAAGCTCCGCTCGTCGATGCCCGGCCTGATCGGCAAGACCTACCCGCTGGACGTCGCCCTCGACAACCTCGAAGCGGGCATCCTCAAGCGCGCCCGGACCATCCACGTGCCGCGCTGGGTCGGCGGCCTCAAGCTGCTCCGCGCGTTCCTCCCGCCGATCATCGAAATCGGGTCCCGCAGCCGGGTACCTTCGGCGGACAAGGCCGCGCTGGCCGACATCGAGGCGCGCGGCGCGTTCGAGTCGGCGGTCACCGGCCACGGTGGGCGAGCCGCCACCAAGGGGTGAAGATGTCCCGTCGTGACCGGATCCGGATGACCGAGGACGAGGTGCGCGCGTACCTCGGCGAGCAGAAGGTCATCAACGTCGCCAGCGTCGGCCCGAACGGCCGCCCACACCTCGCGCCGCTCTGGTACTTCCCGCACGAGGACGGCGTCGCGACCTGGACGTACGGCACATCGCAGAAGGCGAAGAACCTCCGGCGGCTGCCGGAGGCCACCGTGCTCATCGAGGACGGCGATAGCTACGAGAAGCTCCGCGGCGTCTCGCTCGAGGCCGACGTCCAGCTCGTCGAGGACACCGACGAGGTCACCCGGATGGGCATCACGCTCATGCAGCGGTACGCGGGCGCGAAGCCGGGAGACCCCGTACCGTCCGAACTGAGCGCCTTCATCGCAGGTCAGGCCCCCAAGCGGATCGGGCTGGTCTTCCACCCGACGAAGATCGTCAGCTGGGACCACACGAAGCTCGGCGGGACGTACTAGTCGGTAGGTAGTACTTCCAAGTAACTGTTACTTGAGGTAACGTCATCTCCGCAGTTTCCTCGAAGCAGCGGAGGCCGAGACAGATGACCGAGCGGTTCAAGGTCGTGATCGTGGGCACCGGGTTCTCCGGGCTCGGCCAGGCGATCCAGCTCGAAAAGGCCGGCATCCGGGACTACGTGATCCTGGAGAAGGCCGCCGAGGTGGGCGGCACCTGGCGCGACAACTCGTACCCCGGGTGCGCCTGTGACGTGCAGTCGCACATGTACTCGTTCTCGTACGAGCAGAACCCCAGCTGGTCGCGGTCGTTCTCGCCGCAGCCGGAGATCTTCGACTACCTCAAGGGTGTCGCGGACAAGTACCGGCTGCGCGAGAAGATCCGCTTCGGCGTCGAGCTCACCGACGCGCACTGGGACGAGAAGGAACGCCGCTGGACGGCGACCACGAAGGACGGCCGCGAGTTCTCGGCGCAGTTCCTCGTCTCCGGTGTGGGCGGCCTGCACATCCCGCAGGTCCCCGAGCTGCCCGGGATCACGAAGTTCAAGGGCCAGACCTGGCACTCGGCGCAGTGGAACCACGAGTACGACCTGCGTGGCAAGAAGGTCGCCGTGGTCGGCACCGGCGCGAGCGCGGTCCAGTTCGTCCCGAAGATCGCCCCGGACGTCGCCGAGCTGACGCTCTTCCAGCGCACCCCGCCGTGGATCATGCCCAAGCCCGACCACGCGATGCCGGACTGGGCGCAGACGCTGTTCAAGCGCGTCCCCGGCGCTCAGCGCCTCTACCGCAACGCGCTGTACTGGCTGCTCGAGGTCCGCGCCGTCGGCTTCAACGGCCACCCGGGGATCATGAAGGCTGGCGAGCTGATCGCGAAGCGCAACATCGCGAAGGGCATCAAGGACTCCGCGCTGCGCAAGAAGGTCACGCCGGACTACACCATGGGCTGCAAGCGCGTCCTGATCTCCAACGACTACTACCCGGCGCTGAGCCGGCCGAACGTCGACGTGAACACGGCCGGGGTCAAGGAGGTCAAGGCGCACTCGATCGTCGACTCCGCCGGGGTCGAGCACGAGGTCGACGCGATCATCTACGGCACCGGCTTCAAGGTGACCGACGCGCTGGAGTACCTCGACATCACCGGCGCCGACGGCCGCAACCTCGCCAAGGAGTGGGCGGTCGAAGGGATGCGGACCCACAAGGGCATCACCGTCTCCGGCTTCCCGAACCTGTTCTTCCTGCTCGGCCCGAACACCGCGTTGGGCCACAACTCCGTGGTCTTCATGATCGAGTCGCAGTCGAAGTACGTCGTCGACGCCATCAAGCTCGCCGACTCGCGCGGCGCCGCGGCGGTCGACGTCCGGCCCGGCGTGCAGGACAAGTTCCAGCAGGACATCCAGGACAAGCTGGTCAAGGGCGTCTGGACGCAGGGCGGCTGCAAGAGCTGGTACCTCGACGCCAAGGGCGTGAACCGGACGATCTGGCCCGGCTTCACCTGGCGCTACTGGCTGGAGACGCGGAAGGTGGACCCCGCCGACTACGAGCTTTCCGGGCGCGCGTCGTGACGGCCGAGGAAGAGCAGCTCGTCCTCCACGCCCGCGACGTCAAGTTCGACTGGGCGAGCCTGCCGATGCACTGGATCCCCGGCGAGCCGCAGGCGACGCACACGATCAACGTGCTGCACCTGGCGCTGCCCGAGGGCGAGCGCTGGTTTGTCGAGGTGTTCAAGCAGGCCGTGCCGCTGATCCGCGACGAGCGGCTCAAGGCGGACGTCCTCGGGTTCATCGGCCAGGAGGCCGTGCACGCCGAGGCCCACGACGGCGCCGCGACGCACCTCGAGGCCGCGGGAGTGCCCGTGCGGCCGTTCATCGCGCAGATGGAGTGGCTGTTCCGGAAGCTGCTCGGCGACCGGGACCTGACCGGCCGGGCCGCCGAGGAGTGGCTCGTCGAACGGCTCGGCATCGTCGCCGCGATCGAGCACTACACCGCGTTCCTCGGCCAGTGGGTGCTCGACGCGCCCCTGGAGCGGGCCGGCGCCGACCCGGTGATGCTCGACTTGCTGCGCTGGCACGGCGCCGAAGAGGTCGAGCACCGGTCCGTCGCCTTCGACCTGTTCATGCACCTCGACGGCCGGTACACGCGCCGCGTCCGCAGCATGGCCGCGGTGACGCCGGTACTCGCCTGGGTCTTCGCGCGTGGCACGCGATATCTGATGCGTAACGATCCGACCCGGCCCGGCCGCGCGTCGCTGCGGGGCTACCGCCGGGCGGCGAAACGTGGGTTGCTGCCGACCGGGCGTCAGCTGGCGCGGGAGATCCGGCCGTACTTCCGAAAGCGCTATCACCCGACCGAGACCGGGAGCACCGAGCAGGCGGTGGCGTACCTGGCCGCCTCACCCGCCGCCCGGGCGGCGGAGTGACCAAACCGGAAGCGGCACTTTCACGTGAAAGTGCCCACCTGGGCCTCGCACTTTCACGTGAAAGTGCGGGGCTTGGCCGGCCGACGCGGTTGGACGGGAGTGACCGGACCGACCGGCTCATGTCCACTTTGGTCGGAGTCGTGGGCGTTTACCGCCGGATGTCGCAGTTCAGCGGGAAGCGGCGACCGCCGGTGCGTGCCGTGGACCGGAACCTGCACCTGGTGGTCGAAGAGGTGCGGTCCGAGGCCGAAGGCGTGGTCGGCCTGCGCCTCGCGAACGGCGTGCCACTGCCCGCGTGGCGACCCGGCGCGCACATCGACCTCGTGCTGCCGTCCGGCCTGGTGCGGCAGTACTCGCTCTGCGGCGACCCGTCGGAAAAGGACCATTACCGGATCGCCGTGCGGAAGATCGGTGTCGCGTCCACCGAGGTCCACGCGCTGCGCCCGGGGACACGCGTCACCGTGCGCGGCCCGCGGACGGCGTTCCCCTTCGTCGGCGACGGGCCGTTCCTGTTCATCGCGGGCGGCATCGGGATCACGCCGATCCTGCCGATGGTCCGCGCCGCCGCCGCGAGAGGCGCGGACTGGCGGCTGGTCTACACCGGCCGCAGCCGCTCGTCGATGCCGTTCCTCGACGAGCTGGACGGGGACGAACGCGTCCGGATCCGGCCCGACACCGACTACGGCATCCCGGCCTCGGGCGCGGAGCTCCTGGAAGATCTGCCCGAAGGGGCGGCGGTGTACTGCTGCGGCCCGGCGCCGATGATCACCGGCGTCCGCGTCGACCTGGCCCTGACCAGGGGCGCGGTGCACTTCGAGCGGTTCGCGCCGCCGCCGATCGTCGCGGGTGAGCCGTTCCGGCTGACCTTGCGCGGGTCGGGGCTGGTCCTCGACGTCCCGGCCGACCGCAGCGCGCTCGACGTCGTCCTCGAAGCGCGGCCCGGCACGGCGTACTCGTGCCGCCAAGGTTTTTGCGGGACCTGCGCGGTGCCGACGGCCGACGGCGAGCCGATGCGGCTCTGCGTCGACCGCGGCACCGCCGTGCTCGACCTATGACGCGTCGGGCACCCAGGCGCCGATGACCGGCTTGTACTCGCGGATCGACCGCTCCGCGACCACGCCCTCCAGGAAGTACGGGTCCTGGTCGATCGTCTCCTTGAGGTGCGCCTCGTCGTCGGCCTGGTAGAGCGTGATGCCGCCGGAGCCGTCGCCCAGCGGCCCGGCGACCGCGACACGCCCGTCCGCGGCCAGGTTCCGCAGGAACTCGCGGTGCCGGGGCCGGACCTCCGGCATCTTCTCCTGGACGTAGGTGATTTCGACGAGGTACCAGGCCATGTGGATCTCCGGGGTCGGGCGGGGGCGGGACGGGACCGACGCTACCCGGGTCACCGTCGTGTCCCAGCATCCGATCTGTGGCGGCGACAGGCCAACCCGATAGGCTGGGCGTGCGTCAGTACCTGTGTGAGCGCTGTGAATACCGTGAACCTGCTGACGCGGCACACCGTGCAAACCGGGGTCGAGGACAGGCAGGGGTTCATGCTCGAGGGCAATGCGGAACGCAGTGTCGAGGCGACCCTCGGCCACCTGCGGGTCATGGACGGTCCGGCCCCGGCTCAGACGCCGGCGCCGCTGACCCTCGAAGACCTCTACCGCCAGCACCGCATGCGGCTGGTCCGGCTGGCGATCCTGCTGGTCGACGAGCCCGCGACCGCGGAAGACGTCGTCCAGGAGGCCTTCACCGGCCTGCATCGCAACTGGGGACGGCTCCGGGACGCCGCGGCGGCCGTCGGCTACCTGCGCACCGCGGTGGTCAACGGGTCGCGCAGCGTGCTGCGCCGGCGCAAGACCGCGCGGGAGTACGTGCCGCCGCACGCGGTCAACGCCCGGTCGGCGGAGAGCCTCGCGATGCTCTCCAGCGAGCACCAGGCCGTGGTCAGCGCGCTGTCCAAGCTGCCGCCGCGCCAGCGCGAGGTGCTGGTGCTGCGTTACTACGGTGGGCTGAGCGAGGCCGAAATCTCTGAGGCCGCGGGCATCTCCAAGGGTACCGTCAAGTCGACAGCCAGCCGGGCTCTCGAGGCACTCCAGAAGGCCATGCAGGCCCCACAGTGACCCGGGTGGACCATTCCGATCACTGAGTCGTATCACCATGCTTGGTCCAGACCAATATATGCTGGGGTACGTGAGAGGCGCCGGAGATTTTGTGATCATGGGCGGCCGGGTCGCCGCCCCGGACCGTGTACTCGACGACGGCTGGGTAGCCGTCTCCGACGGGCGGATCGCCGGCGTGGGTTCGGGGACCCCGCCGTCCGGCGAGCACGTGGACGTCGGCGGGGCACTGGTCGTGCCAGGATTCGTCGACACCCACTGCCACGGCGGGGGAGGTGCTTCGTTCACCTCCCTCGATCCCGAGGAGCTCTTGACGGCGGTGCGGGCGCACCGCCGTCACGGCACCACGACCATGCTCGCCAGCCTGGTCTCCGATCCGGTGGACATCCTGCGTGAGCAGGTTGCCGCGCTGCGTGAGCTCGCCCAGGACGGCGAGGTCGCGGGCATCCACCTGGAGGGGCCGTTCATCTCGAAGGCCCGGTGTGGGGCGCACGATCCGGAAACCCTGCTCGAACCGGACACCGGGACGGTCGAGAAGCTCCTGCGCGCCGGCCAGGGCGCGATCCGGATGGTCACCATCGCCCCGGAGCTGCACGGCGGGATCAAGGCTGTCCGGCAGCTGGCCGAATCGGGCGTCATCGCCGCGATCGGGCACACCGACGGCGTCGAGGAGCAGCTGCTGCCGGCGATCGACGCGGGCGCGACGGTCGCGACGCACCTGTTCAACGGCATGCGGCCGCTGCACCACCGCGAGCCGGGGCCGATCGGGGCCCTGCTCGACGACGAGCGCATCACGATCGAGCTCATCTGCGACCTGGTGCACCTGCACCCGACGGTCGTGCGCCTGGCCGCGAAGCACGCCGGCCGCAACCGGACGGTGCTGATCACCGACGCGATGTCGGCCACCGACGCCGCCGACGGCCGCTACACGCTCGGCCGTCTCGAGGTCGACGTGCACGACGGCGTCGCCACCCTCGCCGACAACGGTTCGCTGGCCGGCAGCACCCTGACGATGGACACCGCCTTCCGCAACCTCGTCCGGGGTGCCAAACTCGGGATCCTCGACGCGGTGCACGCGACGTCGCAACGGCCCGCCGAGCTGCTCGGCATCGCCGGCCACACCGGGATGCTCTGCCCCGGGTACGCGGCCGACATCGTCGTCCTCGACCAGGACCTGCGGCCGGCGAAGGTGCTGCGCCGGGGTGAATGGGTCGCCGAGGTGGGTACGGCTACCTTGAGCACGTAGCTTCCTACGACGGACGGGCGGAGATGAGCGAGCCGAAGGACCCCGAGCAACTGCTGGCGGACGCCCTTCGCGCGCAAGCCGTCTTCGCCCCGCAGGCGTCGCCGCCGCCTTCGGAGGCGTCTTCGTCTTTGCCGGCGTCGCCGCCGGAGCCGGGCACCGACGCGGTCCCGACGAGCGCGATCAACGAGCTGCCCTCGGCGTACGGGCTGCTCTCGGGCGCCGGCGCGGACTCCCTGGAGCGCGAGCGGGCGGCCCTCGACGCGGCCGCCGACGCCCCGACCGCCTACGCACCGCGCCCGGAACCGCTCCCGGTCCGGCAGGCGGCGCAGCTGCCGGTGTACTGGATCCTCATGCTCGCGGTGCTGCTGGGCCTCGCGGCGGGGTCCGTCGTGGGGCTGCTCACGCTGGTCTGACCGGGTCTCAGTGACGACTCAGGGTGACCCTGTACCGTTTTTGAGGTGATTCTCGCCCAGAGCACGGTCAACACGATGTCCCTGCTGCCGTCATGGCTGGACCCGCAGCACCTGCTGAGCGGCCTGACCACGCCGGTCATCGCGGTGCTCTGCCTGATCATCTTCATCGAGAGCAGCATCTTCCCGGTGCTGCCCGGCGACTCCCTGCTGTTCACGGCGGGCCTCTTCATCGCGAACGGCACGCTCGACGCGCCGTTGTGGCTGGTCTGCGTGCTGGTGACGGTCGCGGCCCTGCTCGGCAACGTCGTCGGGTACTACATCGGCTACTTCGTCGGGCCCAAGCTGTTCAACCGGCCGGACTCGAAGTTCTTCAAGCGCGAGTACGTCGACAAGACCCACGAGTTCCTGGAGAAGCACGGCCCGAAGGCGGTCGTGCTGGCCCGGTTCGTCCCGTTCGTCCGGACGTTCATCACGTGGATCGCGGGCATCGGCCGCATGGACCCGAAGCGCTACTTCACGTACACGGTCATCGGCGGCATCCTGTGGGCCGCGGGCATCACGGTCCTGGGGTCCCTGCTCGGCAACATCGGCTTCATCCGCGACAACGTCGACGCGATCTTCGTGCTCATCGTCCTGGTGTCGGTGGTGCCGATCGCGCTGGAGTTCCTGAAGTCCCGCCGCGAGAAGAAGGCGCTGGCGGAGGCGGACCCCGAGGTCACCCAGCGCATCCCCCGCATCAAGGACTAACCGGCTGCGCCGGGGCTGGCGATCGGCAGCCCGATCGCTTCGGCGACGGCCAGCAGACGTTGGTCGTAAGTGACGAACGAGGTCAGCTGCCTGCCGAACACGGCGTGCGCCGTGGCCAAGTGGATCGCGTCCGGCGAACGCAGGTCAGGCGACGGATAGGCGGCCGCGGTCCGGCGCACCAGGTCGTCGATCTCGTACTTGGCGACCCGCGCCAGCACGGCCGGAACATCGGGCAGCAGACCGGGATCGCTGCGCAGGAGAGCCCGGGACACTTCGACTTCGGCCAGCGCCGACGTCACGAGCAGGGTGCCCTGCCGCTCGTCCAGCCAGTCGACCAGCGCCTCGCTCTCGGCTTCGTGCCGGATCAGCTTCACCAGCGCGGCCGTGTCCAGGTAGATCATCAGTACCGTTCGTCGTCGCGGAGCGCGCTGACCAGTTGCCCGGCTTCAAGATCGGTACGGACAGGTCCGTGGGGGCGCGGCATCGGCCCGTCCACCGAGGCCGGGTGCAGCTTTCCCGAAGCGATCAGCGCCGAGACCGGACTCGGCTGCGCGGGAACGATGCGGGCGATGACCGTACCGCGCTCGGTGATCTCGACATCCTCGCCGGCCTTCACCCTGGCCAGCACACCGGCGGTGTCCTGGTTCAGCTCGCGCACAGCCACCTGACTCATGAAGCCATTGTAGTACTCGGACGTAGTACCCGACTAGGTCATCGAGAACATCGACCCCGGGTTGAAGAGGTTCTCCGGGTCCAGCGCCTGCTTGATCTGCCGGTGCACGCGCATCCCGACCGGCCCGATCTCCCGCTCCAGCCACTCGCGCTTGATCTTGCCGACCCCGTGCTCGCCGGTCACCGTGCCGCCGAGGGACAGGCCGACCTCGAGGATCTCGTCGAACGCGCGCTGGGCCCGGGCGAACTCGTCCGGGTCGTCGGGCTGGTAGACGATCGTCGGGTGCATGTTGCCGTCGCCGGCGTGGCCGACCACCGCGATGCGCAGGCCCACCTCGGAGCTCACCTTTTCGCAGCCGCGGATGAGCTCGGCGATGCGGGTGCGCGGGACGCAGACGTCGTCGGTCAGCCAGAGGCCGTACGTCTCCAGGGCCGTCAGCACGACGCGGCGGGCCTGCAGCAGCATCCGGCCCTCTTCGAGGTCCTCGGTCGTGTAAGCGAGGTCCGCGCCGCAGTCGACGCAGATCTGCTCCAACGCGGCCAGCTCGCGGCGCGCGACCTCGCCGCCGGCGTCGGACTGGCCCAGCAGCAGCGCCTGGCAGTCCGAGCCCGCACCGAGGTCCGTCTTCAGGTACATCTCGGACGCCTTGATCGACGACGCGTCCATGATCTCCAGCAACGACGGCACGAGTCCTTCGCGCACCACCCGGGCGACGGCCTCGCCGGCGGCTTCGGTGGTCGTGAAGCCCGCGACGAACGTCGCCGGGGCCTGGGGCAGGGGCTTGAGCTGCACCGTCGCCTGGGTGATGACGCCGAGCGTGCCCTCGCTGCCGACGAACAGGCGGGCCAGGTCGTAGCCGGCGACGCCCTTGACCGTGCGCCGTCCCGTCTTGAGGAGTGAGCCGTCGGCCAGGACGACTTCCAGACCGAGGACCGAGTCCGTGGTGACGCCGTACTTCACGCAGCAGAGCCCGCCGGCGTTGGTGGAGAGGTTGCCGCCGATCGTGCACCAGTCGTAGCTGGACGGGTCCGGCGGGTAGAACAGCCCGTCCTTCTCGACGGCGTTGCGGAAGTCCAGGTTGACCACGCCGGGCTGCACGACGGCCAGCCGGTTCCCGGCGTCGATCTCGACGATCCGGTCGAGCTTGACCAGCGAGAGCACCACACAGCCGTCGATGGCGTTCGCGGCGCCGGACAGGCCGCTGCCCGCGCCGCGCGGCACGATCGGCACCCGCGCTTCGGCACACGCCTTGACGACGGCCTGCACCTCCTCGGTGCTCGACGGCAGCACCACGGCGAGCGGTTCGCCGGACGGCGCGAGCGGCATCATGTCGCGCGAGTAGGAGGCGGTGACGTCGGCGTCGGTGAGCACGGCGCTCTTGCCGACGAGGTCGCGGAGCCGGGTGACCAGTGCATCGTTGCCCATGCCCCCATGGTAAGCCCGGATAGTCCGCACTGCGGAAGTTTTGTTTCGATTCTGCCGGTTCAGCGGATCAGGCCGTGCACCTTGTCGATGTGCACCGTCAGCAGAACGCGCTGGTCGGTCACCATCGCCTCGCGGTATTCGTCCCAGTCCGGGTGCTCCCCCGAGGCCCGGCGGTAGTAGTCGACGAGGCCCTCCACGGTCTCGTCGTCCCGGGCCGCGGCCGGCGGCGTGAGCGTGGCCCGCCCTTCGGCGACGACGTAGCTCCAGCCGTCCTCGCTGCCGACGTGGTAGGTGACCCGCGGGTCGCGGCGCATGTTCTTCGTCTTCGCCCGTGTCTCGGTGATCGACGCGGTGATCGTGTCGGTCTCCGCGTTGTAGAGGTGCGTGATCGTGGACAGCTGGGGCCGCCCGTCCCGGCGGATCGTGGCCAGGACGCCGTGGCGGTGACTGGCGAGGAAGTCCTTCAGCGCTGTGTCGTCGGTCATACCCTTTCCAACCGGCGACGGCGGCCGTTGTTCCCCGCGCAACCCGGGAGAAATCTGCTTGCATACGGCAACTAAAGTGTGTTCCGACACATCGGCCACGCTCCGCTTGCACAACCGCTGATGAAGGCACATCCTTGCCGGAGGCAACTAGTTGCAGCCGCCAACCAACGCCGCCCGCGTGTGAAGGATCGCCATGGCACCGAACAGCTCCGCCACCCGGCCGACCGCCGAGCTCGACCTCGCCGACCAGCTCGGCCACGAGCTGGTGCGCCTGGTCCGCCTGATCAACAAGGCGAAGTCGCAGGTGTCCAAGCAGGGTCCGGACGGCATCGAACGAGCGGCCTACGCGATCCTCTTCACCCTCATCCACGAGGGCCCGCAGCGCACCAGCCGGCTCGCCGACTCGCTCCACTCCGAGATCTCCACGATCAGCAGGCAGTCGAGCTCCCTCGTCCAGCACGGCCTGGTCGAGCGCCAGGCCGATCCCGAGGACGGCCGGGCCTGCCTGCTCGCCCCGACGAGCGAGGGCATGCGGGTGTTCGAAGAGAACCGCAAGCAGCGCAACCAATGGCTGGCCGACGTGCTCGGGGACTGGACCGAAGGGGAGATCCAGACCCTGAACAAGTTGTTCGGCCGACTCAACACAGGTATCGAGAACCACTCTCCACAGCTGGCCGACGCCGCAGCGTCCGCCGGTGCACCGGCCAAGGGGGCCAACGCATGAGTTCCACCACCGAAGCAGTCGCTCAACCCGAGGTGGGTCAGCCGCCCCGGCTGAGCCACCGCCAGATCGTCACGATCCTGAGCGGCCTGATGTGCGGCATGTTCCTCGCCGCGCTCGACCAGACCATCGTCGGCACGTCGATCGTCAAGATCGCCAACGACCTGCACGGCTTCGACCTGCAGGCCTGGGCGACCACGGCGTACCTGATCACCTCGACGATCGTCACGCCGATCTACGGCAAGCTGTCCGACATCTACGGCCGCAAGCCGTTCTACCTGGCCGCGATCGGCATCTTCGTCGCCGGTTCCGCCGCGTCGACCTTCTCGACGTCGATGTACGAGCTCGCCGCGTTCCGCGCGGTTCAGGGCCTGGGCGCCGGCGGCCTGATGTCGCTGGCCATGACCATCCTCGGCGACATCGTGCCGCCGCGTGAGCGGGCGAAGTACCAGGGTTATATCCTGGCCGTGTTCGGCCTGTCGACCGTGCTCGGCCCGGTGCTGGGCGGCTTCTTCGCCGGCATCGACAACCTGGCCGGCCTGCACGGCTGGCGCTGGGTCTTCCTGATCAACGTCCCGATCGGCATCATCGCGCTGTTCGTCGTCGCGAAGGTCCTCAACGTCCCGCACGAGCGCCACGAGCACAAGATCGACTGGTGGGGCGCGCTCACGCTCATCGTCGCGGTCGTGCCGTTCCTGATCGTCGCCGAGCAGGGCCAGAAGTGGGGCTGGGGCGACCAGAAGGCCATCCTCTGCTACATCATCGGCGGAGTCGGCGTCATCGCGTTCATCCTGGTCGAGCGGCTGATGAAGGAAGCCGCGCTGATCCCGCTGCGGCTGTTCAAGAACTCGACGTTCACCGTGGCGATCATCGGCGGCGTCATCGTCGGTGTCGCGATGTTCGGCGCGATCACGATGATCCCGCAGTTCATGCAGGTCGTGCAGGGCTACACGCCGACCGAGTCCGGGCTGCTGATGCTGCCGCTGATGGCGGGCATCATGCTCAGCTCGATCGTGTCCGGCCGGCTCACCGGGAAGACCGGGCGCTACAAGATCTTCCCGATCGTCGGCACCATCCTGATCGCCGGTGGCGCGTTCTTCTTCGCGCAGGTCAAGTACGACTCGCCGCTGTGGCACCCGCTGGTCGCGGCGGCCATCATCGGCCTCGGCCTCGGCCAGTGCATGCAGACGCTGATCATCGCGGTGCAGAACGCGGGCCCGCGCAGCGACATGGGCGTCTCGACCGCGTCGGCGACGTTCTTCCGCCAGATCGGTGGCACCGCCGGTGTCGCGATCTTCCTGACCGTCCTGTTCAACACGCTGCTGCCCAACATCACGAAGGCGTTCGGCGGCAAGCTGCCGGAAGGCGCGGGCGCCGGCATCGGCAGCCTGTCCGGGGACACCAGCGGCATCCAGAACCTGCCGGAGGCGATCAGGACCCCGGTGCTGATCGGCTTCACCGAATCGATCACCACGGTGTTCTACATCGCCGGCGCGGTGGCGCTGCTGGCCACGATCGTCCTGCTGTTCATGAAGGAGATCCCGCTGACCAACGCGGCCCCGGCCGCGGCGACGATGGAGGGCGGCGAGGCGCTGCTCGACGAGCACGAGCACGACTTCGCCGACGAGCCCACCGAGATCGTCGAGCCGGTGCACCCGGTCGACCGCGAACCGGCCCTGGTCGGCGGCGGGAAGCACGCGCTGAGCACCAACGGCCACGGTGACTACCAGGCCGTGTCGGGTGCGCTGCCGATCACGAACTCCGTCGCGGACTCCGAGATCGACGTCCCCCTCGGCGCGGGTGGCGTGCCGGTGACCGGGCACGTCCGCCGCCAGGACGGCAGCCACGTCTCGGGCGCCGCGCTGACCCTGATCGACCAGCGCGGCCGTCAGGTCGCGCGGGCCACCGGCGCCCCGGACGGCAGCTACTCGGTGCCGAGCCAGGGCCCGGGCGCGTACGTCCTGATCGTCGCGGCCCACGGCCACCAGCCGCAGGCCTCCAGCGTCGTGATCAGCAACGGGCCGGCGACGGTCGACGTCACGCTCACCGGGTCCGGCGAGCTGACCGGCACCGTGCGGGCGGCCTCGACCGGTTCCCCGCTGGCCAGCGTGACCGTGACGCTGACCGACGGCCGGGGCGAGGTGAACGGCGCGTTCATCACGACCGCGGACGGCACCTACGCCTTCGTCGGGGTCGGCGCCGGGGCCTACACCCTGGTCGCCAGCGGCGCGGGCTACCGGCCCGTCGCGGTGACGCTGACCGTGCCGGACAGCGGCGTGCTGCGCCACGACCTGGAGCTGTCCAGCTCGGTGCAGCTCACCGGCGTCGCGCGGACCGAAGGCGACAAGGTCGTCCCGGACGCGCGGATCACCGTGCTCGACCCCGAGGGCAACGTGGCCGCGGTCGCGCGGACCGACGGCGAAGGCCGGTACGTCGTGAGCGACCTGCCCGCGGGCGCGTACACCGTGGTCGCGAGCGGCTACCCGCCGGCGACCAGCCAGGTGGAGCTGACCGGCGGCGAGGCGGACCACGACGTCAAGCTGAGCTACGACCAGGCCTTCGACGAGCTGGTCGACCGGTCATGACGGGCCTGCGCGCGACCTTCCGCACGGCCGAGGGCTGGGCGGTGGAGCACGCGGTGCTCACCGTCACCGACCCGGCCGGGCGGCAGGTCACCCGCCAGGCGGCGGACGTCCGCGGCGAGGTCGTCACCGACGCGCTCGCGCCGGGCAGCTACACCGCGGTCGTCACGGCGGCCGGGTACACCCCGGTCGCCCGGATGGCGCAGGTCGCCTCGGACGGCTCCGGCTCGCTCGGCGACGTCGTGCTGGCGCCGGTCGCCGAGGCGATCGACCTGCCGCCGGCCGGGCCGTGGGTGATCGACCCGATGCACACGTCGGTCGTCGCGACCGCGCGGCACCTGGGCATCGCGAGCATCAAGGCGCGGTTCCCGGACGTGTCCGGGCGGATCGAGATCGGCCGCCCGGCCGAGCGCTCGACGGTGCACGCCGAGATCAAGGCGGCGAGCATCGACACCGGCATCCGGATGCGGGACGACCACCTGCGCTCGCCGGACTTCCTCGACGTCGACGTCCACCCGGTGATCACGTTCACCAGCTCCGGGCTGCGCCAGCGCGGCGTGGACTCGTGGACGCTGGTCGGTGACCTGACGCTGCACGGCGAGCGCCGCGAGATCGAGCTCGAGCTGACCTACGGCGGCTGGGGCCCGGACCCGTGGGGCGGCGTGCGGGCGGCGTTCCACGCCGAGACGACGCTGCACCGGAACGACTTCGCGATCAACTACAGCGCGATGGTCCGGGCCGGGGTCGCGGCGGTCGGCACCACGGTGAAGGTCGAGCTGGACATCGAAGCGGTGCAGGGCGAGTCGCTGCCGCAGTTCTGAGCCACCTGGCTCCGGAAGGCCCTCTCACCGCTGGTGAGGGGGCCTTCACGGTTCGTGGGGGCGGAATCTTCCGGGCGGCTCGATTCGGCCGTTGGCCGCGGGGAGTTCACCTGCGCCCCGTAGGCTCGGGGGGTGAACGTCGTGAGCATCGAGGCCGCGGGCGTCGGCGTGAGCTGGCTGGACACGGCCGGTCCGCTGCTCGTCTGGGTGATCGTGCTGAGCTTCGTGCTGGTCGAGTGCGCGCTGATCATCGGGCTGTTCCTGCCCGGCGACTCGCTGCTGTTCGGCGCGGGTGTGGTGCTGGCCCAGCACGGTTCGGACCTGAACGCGTGGCTGCTGTCGGGCGCCGCGCTGGTCGTCGCCGTGCTCGGCAACCAGATCGGCTACTACATCGGGCGCACCAGCGGCACGAAACTGATCGCCCGCCGCGACGGCAAGGTGCTCAACCGCCAGGCCCTCGACCGCGCCCAGCGGTTCCTGGACCGGCGTGGGTTCTTCGCGATCGTGGCGGCCCGCTGGATCCCGTGGATCCGCACGCTGGCCCCGCTGATCGCGGGCGCGGCCCGCATGGACCCCCGCCGCTTCATGGCGGCGACGGCGCTGGGTGGGCTGCTGTGGGTTCCGACGCTGGTCCTGCTCGGCTACTACGGCGCCGGCCTGCTGGACGCGCTGCCGTGGCTGAAGACGGCGGCGCTGTGGATCAGCATCGTGTTCTTCGTGTTCGGGACCGGCTACGGCGTGCTGCGCTACCGCCAGGAGATGCGCCGCCCGGTCGAAGAGACGGACGACGCCCGCGCCTGACTCACAGCTCGGGGTCGGCCCAGATCTCGAGCTGGATGCCGTCCGGGTCGCGGAAGATCACCACGTAAGAGCCCTCGAAGGTGCGGGACGGCGCCGTCGGGAGGTACGAGACGCCGAACTCCGCGAGGCGCTCCTCCCATTCGGCCAGCTCGGCCGTGGAGCCGACCTTGAAGGCGACGTGGTCGAGGCCGGCTCTGCGTTCGTCGAACCCGCGTCTGCCGGTGTCGGCGTGCTGCACCAGCACCACGGAGAACTCGTCACCCGCGGACCTCAGCACCACCTTCCGCAGCCCCGTGTCCGGCTCTTCGCGCCGGGTGACCTCCTCGAGGTCGAGGACCCGGGCGTACCACGGGACGCTGCGGTCCACATCGGTCACGGTGAGCGCGAGGTGGTGCACGGACATGAGTTTTGCCATGGCTTTCGAAGCCGTCCTTTCGCGTGGCGGCTCCCCAGCGTTGCACAGCGTTCGCTCGCCTAAACGGCGGTGACCAAGTTCCCCGTCCGATCGTGATCTCGCCGTCTCCGGAAGTCTCAGCAGGCGGACGCCGGTGACCGAAGGTCATTCACGTTGCACGAAAAGTGGTCGATCGGTCACCGGCCGCCACCGACGTCCAGCACCGCGCCCGTCGTGAACGACGACGCCGGCGACAGCAGGAACAGCACCGCTTCGGCGATTTCGGCGGGCTGGCCGGCGCGGCCCATCGGGATCTGCGGCGCGTACTTCGCCATCCGGTCCGGCAGGCCGGCGGCCTCGTGCAGCCCGGTGTGGATCATCCCCGGCGCTACGGCGTTGACCCGGATCCCCGCCGCCGCGACCTCCTGCGCCAGGCCGAACGTCAGTGTGTCCACCGCGGCCTTCGACGCCGCGTAGTGCACCCATTCGCCCGCCGAGCCCGTGCGGGCCGCCGTCGAGGAGATGTTGACGATCGCGCCGCCGTCCGTCATGCGGCGGACCGCCTCGCGGCAGCACAGGAACACCCCCGTGACGTTCACCTCGAACGTCCGGCGGACGACGTCGACCTCGTAGTCCGAGAGCCGTCCGGGGGTGTTCCCGGTGATGGCGGCGTTGTTGACCAGCCCGGTCACCGGCCCCAGCTCCGCGGCCGCGTCGAACAGCGCGCGGACGTCGTCCTCGTCCGAGACGTCCGCGCGGACCGCGACCGCCTGGCGCCCCGACGCACGCACCCGCGCGACGACGTCCGCGGCGGGCGCGGGATCACCGGAGTAGTTCACGACGACGTCGTAGCCGCGCGAGCCCGCCAGCGTGCAGATGGCCGCGCCGATCCCCCGGCTGCCGCCGGTGACGACCAGGACGCTCACAGCGCGAAGTTGACCAGCGGCAGGTTCTCCAGCACCAGGTCCGCGCGGTCCCGCGTCTGCGAGATGAGGTCGGCGTTGCGCTGGTCCGAGCCGAGTGCGCGCTGGCGGGCCTCGACCAGCGAGCGGCCGTACCGGCGGTGGCGCGACACCAGGCGTTCGATGCGCTCGGGCTCGTCCGGCGCGAGGAACCAGGCCTCGGTGAGCAGCGGCCGGATCCCACTCCAGGGGTCGTCCGGCAGCAGCAGGTAGTTGCCCTCGGTGATGACGAGCTGGACCTCGGGCGCGACCGGGACCGCGCCGGCGATCGGCTCCTCGATCTCGCGGCGGAACTCCGGCGCGTAGACCGTCTCGCGGCCTTCGGCGAGCCGGCGGATCAGGTGGTAGTAGCCCGCCGCGTCGAACGTGTCCGGCGCGCCCTTGCGCTCGGCGCGCCCGAGCCGGCGCAGCTCGACCTGCGCCAGGTGGAAGCCGTCCATGCCGACCACGGCGGCGCGCGAGCCGAGCGCGTTGGCCAGCGCCCAGGCCAGCGTGGTCTTGCCGGAGGCGGGCGCGCCGATGATGCCCAGCACGTTGCGCTGCCCGCGCACGGTCAGGCCCTCGGCCCGGGCCAGCAGGTCGTCGAACGCCGTCATGTCCTGTTCCTTCCTGCGATCGCGGTCGTCCACGACCGCGGTCCCACATGCCGCACCCGTTCGGCGGCCACCTCGTTGGCGAAGCGGATCCGGTCCGTCACCGTCGGTTCGCGCGTCACGGCCACGGCGAGCGCGCCGTGCCAGACGTCTCCCGCACCTAGTGTGTCTCGCGCTTCCACGTCGGCGACAGGCACCTCACCCGAGCGTCCGTCCGCAGTGGACCACCGCACCGGGCCGGGCCCCGCGGTGGTGATGACGGTCGGCACGCCCCGCTCGTGCAGCCCCGGTCCCGGCGCCTTGAAGTGCGCCGAGCAGGCGGCGACGTCGACCAGCGGGAGGAGCTCGTCGAGCACGGGTTTCCAGCTCCCGGCGTCCAGCACGACCGGCGCCTCCGCTTCCCGCGCGACGGCCAGCGCCAGTTCCGAATAGTGCCCGTCCACCAGCACCACATCAGCCCCACGAGCCTCGGAAAGCGGCACTTTCACGTGAAAGTGCCACTCGGCGGCGTTGCGGGAGATGACGGTGCGTTCGCCGTCGCGGTCGCGGACGGCCACCGCGCTGACCGGCGGTGGGTCGGTGAGTGAGGGGGCCAGGTCGACGACGCGCACACCGTGCGCTTCGAGGTCGGCGCGGGCGAGCGCCGCCAGCGGGTGTGCGCCGAGGACGGTCAGCAGGGTCGCCTCGGCGCCGAGCGCGGCGGCCGTCACCGCGGCGTTCGTCGCGGGCCCACCGGCCGCGACGTCCACCCGCAACGACTGCACCTTCTCACCCGGCGCCGGAAGCTCGGTGACCCGCTGGACGACGTCCACGGTGCACAAACCCGCCAGCAGCACCTTCACTTCAAACCGGCCACGTGGGTCGCGGCCGCAGCTTCTTCGATCTCGCCGTTCTCGTTGAGCCGCAACGCACCCGTGAGCAGGCCGACCACCTGGTTCATCGAATGCGTCTTCGGCGAGACGACCGCGACGCGCTTGCCGAGGCGGTGCACGTGGATGCGGTCGGCGATGTCGAACACGTGCGGCATGTTGTGGCTGATCAGCACCACCGGCAGGCCGCGGTCGCGGATCCGGCCGATCAGGTCGAGCACCTTGCCGGACTCGGCGACCCCGAGCGCGGCGGTGGGCTCGTCCATGATCACGGCCTTGGTACCGAACGCCGCGGCCCGCGCGACGGCGACACCCTGGCGCTGACCACCGGAGAGCGTCTCGACCGGCTGGGTGATCGACTTGATGTTGATGCCCAGCTCGTCGAGGATCCGCTGCGCCTCCGACCGCATGGTCGCCGTGTCGAGCTTCCGGAACAGCCCGAACGGGCCGCTCAGCCGCTTCTCCCGGCCCAGGAACATGTTCGACGCGATGTCGAGCGCGGGCGCGACGGCGAGGTCCTGGTACACCGTCTCGATCCCGTAGTGCCGGGCGTCCAAAGGGGACTTGAAGTGAACGGTCTCACCGTCCACTTTGATCTCACCCTCGTCCGGGATCACCGCTCCGGACAGGGTTTTGATCAGCGACGACTTCCCGGCGCCGTTGTCGCCGACCACGGCGAGCACCTCGCCGGGCAGCAGGTCGAAGTCGGCGCCGTCGATGGCGGTCACCCGGCCGTAGCGCTTCACCAGGCCACGGGCCTGCAGGATCGGTTCGGTCATGACTGCTGCTGCCTCCTCGCGATCCGGTCCACCACAACGGCGGCGATCAGCAGGGCGCCGGTGGCGAGGTCCTGGTAGTTGCCATCCACGTTCATCTGCGTCAGCCCCGACCGCAGCACCGCCACGACCAGCGCGCCCATCAGCGTCCCGAGCACCGAGCCGCGGCCGCCGAAGAGGCTCGTCCCGCCGAGGACGACGGCGGTGATCGAGTCGAGGTTGCCGAGCTGGAACTGGTTCGGGTCGGCGTTCGGCGTCCGGCCGAGCGCCTGCCACGCGGCGAGCCCGAAGGCCAGCCCGGCCACGATGTACACCGAGAGGACCGTGCGGTTGACCTTGATGCCGGACAGCCGTGCGGACTCCGGCGCGTTGCCGACCGCGTAGACGTGCTTGCCCCACGCGGTTTTCGTGAGCGCGTACCAGACACCGAGGTACATCAGCAGCGCCAGCGTCATGCCGTACGTGATCGGGATGCCGCCGAAGAGGTACCGCTTGGTGCCGAGCCACTGCAGCAGCCCGTCGGTCACCGGGACGGCCTGGCCGCCCGCGATCAGCTTCGACACCGCGGTGAGCATGGTGAACGTGCCGAGCGTGATGATGAACGCCGGGAGCTTGACGCGCGTCGCGAGCCCGCCGATGAACATGCCGACGATGACCGTCAGCACGATCCCGGCCAGCAGCGCGACGAACCCGTTCGTGCCGGCCGCGGCCAGCTTCGCCATGATCAGCGTCGCGACGACCATCGACGACGCGTTCGACAGGTCGATGCCCGCGATGAGGATGACGAGCGTCTGGCCCAGCGCGAGGGTCCCGACGACCAGGGACTGCTGGACTACCGTGGACAGGTTGTCGAGGTCGAAGAACGTGTCCGTGGCCAGCGAGAACACCACGATCGCGACGACCAGCGCGAGCGCCGGGCCCACCGCGGGCGCGCGGAGGAGGAACTCGCCCAGCGACTCGCGTTCCTTTGTGGATGGACGAGCAACGGTTGCCGTAGTCACTTCGTTCCTCCCCAGCAGTTCTGCAGGCCCCACGCGGTGTCGTGGCTTTCGACCCCGGGCATCGGCTTGTCGGTGATCACGGCGGAACCGGTGTTGAGGAAGCCCGTGGGCTTCTTCCCCGTCTTCGCGTACTCGACGGCCGCGAGCACACCCTGCTCGGCCATCTTCTTGGGGAACTGCATGACGGTCGCGGCGTACTGGCCGTCCTTGACGTTTTGGACGCCTTCGCAACCGCCGTCGATCGAGCCCATCACGATCTGCCCGGTGAGCCCGCGGGCCTGCAGCGCCGCGTAGGAGCCGCGGCCCATCGGCTCGTTCATCGAGTACACGGCGTTGATGTCGGTGCTGCGCTGGAGCAGGTTCTCCATGCCCTGCTGGGCGAGGCTCTGGTCGCCGTTGGCGGCGGTGTGCCCCTTGATCTCGGGCGAGCCGTCGGTCAGCCCGATGCCCTTGAGGAAGCCGCCGTGGCGCTGGGTGTCGACCGAGCTGCCCGCGGTGCCGTCGACCATCAGCAGCTTGGGCGGGACGCCCTTGAGCGCGGCCTTGACGTACGCGCCCTGCTGCTCGCCGGCCGCGAAGTTGTCGGTGGCGAAAGTGGCGTCGACGGCGTCCGGCGGTTCGGTGGCGGTGTCGAGGGCGATGACCAGGACCCCCGCGTCGCGGGCGTCCTTGATGGCCTTCAGCACGCCGGTCGAGGAGCTGGGCGTGATCAGGATCGTGGTCACGCCCTGCTGCATGAGGTTCTCGATGGCGCGGACCTGGCCGTCGTTGTCCCCGTCGAACTGCCCGGCGAGGGCGTTGAAGTCGGCGCCGTTGGCCTGCGCGGTGGCTCTCGCGGAATCGCGAAGCGCCACGAAGTAGGGGTTGGTGTCGGTCTTGGTGACCAAGCCGACCTTGGCCTTGCCGCTCCCGCCGGTGGTGGTGTTGCCGCCCCAGTGGCGTTCGACCGTGCATCCGGTCGTCGCGGCGAGGACGGCGGCCAACACGACGGCGGTGAGACTGCGCTGTCTCATGGGTTCCCACCCTTTGTTCGTGTCGAAGCTTGCCGATGGTCGGGAAGGTAGACAGACTGCACCTCGGACGCAAGCGTTTGCGCAAACGCTTGCCGGAAAGGATTGGCATGCCCCAGCCGAGATCGTCGCGGCCGACCCAACGCGACATCGCCGAGCTCGCCGGCGTCTCGATCACCACCGTGTCGCACGTCGTGAACGGGACCCGCGCGGTCGCCGAGGACACGAAGGCCGCGGTGCTGCGGGCGATCGAGACGACCGGCTACACCGGCGACGCCATCGCGCGCTCGCTGGTCACCGGCGGGACCCGGTCGATCGGCATGGCGATCTCGCTGGTGGCGAACCCGTACTTCGCGACGCTGATGCAAGCGATCGAACGGGAGGCGTCCACGCACGGGTACACCGTCCTGCTGGCCGACACGCACGACACCGCGGACACGGAGCGTGACACGGTGCGCGCGCTGCGCTCCCGCCGGGTGGACGGCCTGCTCATCACCCCGGCGCCCGGCGACGCGCCGGTGATCGGCGAGCTCGTGTCGCTCGACGTCCCGACGGTGCTGATCGACCGGCTGACCACCCGCGCCGACGTCGACCAGGTGGGCACGGAGAACATCCAGGCCACGTCGGCGCTGACCGCGCACCTGGCGACGCTCGGGCACCGGCGGATCGGGATGATCAGCGGCGCGCCCGGGCTGTCGACGAGCGAGGAGCGGGTGCTGGGGTACCGGCTGGGGCTCGGCCGGTCCGGGCTCACGTGGTCGTCCGAGCTCGTGGCCTGCGGAAACTCCTCAGGCGATGGCGGCTCGCTGGCGCTGAGCACGCTGCTGGCGCTGCCCGAGCCGCCGACCGCGCTGGTGGTCGGGAACGACAGCATGATGGTCGGGGTGCTGCACGAGGCGCGCCGGCGGGGCCTGCGCATCGGGCGTGACCTGCCGGTCGTGGTCTATGACGACGTCGAGTGGGCGGACCTGGTCGACCCGCCGCTCACGACGATGGCCCAGCCGATCGAGGAGATCGGGCGGCAGGCCGTGCGGCTGCTCCTGGCCCGGATCAACGACCCGGCCCGCAAGGCCGAGACGGTGCGGCTCGCGCCCACTCTGCGTCACCGTGAGTCGTGCGGTTGCCCGCCGGTTCACTCACATCAGTGATTAATCAGGATAGGGGTCTCGCGCGGAGCGTTCAGCGGATACCGTTCGGCTGAGCGTCTGCGAGGCCTGATGACCGCACTTTCGCCAGAGCTCCGGTTGTGGGACCCCCCGGTCACCTACCGGATCGGCGTCGCCATGGGGGTGCACGCCAACCCGTACTCAGGGGCGCTGCTGCGCTCGATCCGCGGCGCGGCCGCCCAGGCGGGCTGCGACGTCATGCTGGCCGACACCGAAGACAGCGTCACCGAAGAGGCCGCCATCGTGCGCGCGTTGCGGGCGGACCTGGTGGACGGCGTGCTGCTGGTCCCGTCCCCCGGCGATGAGGCGGTGGTCAACGGCCTGGTCCGGATGGGGGTGCCGACGGTGCTGGTCGACCGCGTCGCCGCGCGCAACGACGTCGACCAGGTGGGCACGGAGAACGTGCACGCGGTGGCGTCGCTGGTCCGGCACCTGACGTCGGGGCGGCACCGCAAGATCGGGTTGATTTCGGGCGAGGAGAGCCTGGAGGTCAGCCGCGAGCGCGTCCGCGGGTACCGGCTGGGGCTGGAGCAGGCGGGCCTGCGGTTCAACCGCGAGCTGGTGGAGTCCGGTTTGTCGACGTCAGGTGGAGCGGCCCGCGCGACGGCCAAGCTCCTCGACGGCTGGCCCTCCCCGACGGCGCTGGTGGTCGCGGACGAGTCGATGCTGGTGGGCGTCCAGTACGAGGCCCACCGCCGCGGCATCCGCATCGGGTCGGAGCTGGCGGTGGTCGGGTACGGCGACATGGAGTGGGCCCGCCGCGTCAGCCCGGCGGTGACAACGTTGGCTCAGCCGGTCGCGGACATCGGCCAACGAGCTGTGCGGCTGCTGATGTCCCGCATGGCGGACCCGGACCGGCCCCCGGAGTCGATCCACCTGACACCGAAGTTTTTGCACGGCGCCTCCTGCGGCTGCTGAAGCGTGATCCGACTCGCGCACACCGCCCAGCTGCCGCCCGCCGAGCTCGGCGCGGTTCGAGACCTGCTCGAAGGCGCCTACCGGGACTTCGACCTCCCGGGCTGGGAAAACACGCTCGGCGGAATGCACGCGCTGGCGTTCTCCGGCGCCGAGCTGGTCGGCCACGCGTCCCTGGTGCAACGCCGCCTGACGCACGACGGCCGCATCCTGAACACGGGCCACGTCGAGGGCGTCGCGGTCCACCCCGCCCACCGGCGGCGGGGGATCGCGAGCGAGCTGATGACCTCGATGGAGCAGCTGCTGCCGGGGTACGAGGTGGGAGCGTTGAGCGCGTCATCGGCAGGGGCACCGCTGTACGCGGGCCGAGGATGGCCTTGCGGTCTACAACCTCACGTTGTTCCTGACGATCTCTGAAGGAACCTCCGAAGTCCAGCTGAGTCAATCCGACAGCGTCGCCGCGGCTTCCAGGAGCATCCAGCCGCCCACCTGTACCGACATGTCTCGCTCCGGCGCGTCCGAAGGCAAGGGCAACGGCGGCGCCGGACGATCCCAGAAAGCGCTGAACACCAGCCCCTCCGCAGCCCCCGACCAGCACGCCTCGGCGGAGCGGAGCACCAGCGACCGCGCCACCGCCGCCTCCGGGCCGGGCAATATTCCCGCCGCCAAAGCCAAGTACCGGGCCAAGATCGCCGCGAACAATCCTCCGTCTCCGCCGCTCTGGCCGCGGATCACGCCACCCGGTGCGCAGTGCTCGGCCACCGCGCGCACCGTGCGCGCCGCATTGTCCAGTTCGGACAGCTCCAAGCATGCGCCGAGGTAAACCCCTTGGCAGTACGTGTAAATGTGCTTCACCAGCTCGCCCGTGTCCGCGTGGATCCCGTCCCAGACCAGGCCGGACGCGGGATCGACCAAAGTGGACGTCAGCCATGCGGTCATCTCGCGGGCGCGGGGCAGGTTTCCCGACCGCGCGTGGAAGATCGCCGCCGGGCCGTTGGCCGGGGTGTTCTTGAAGTCGTCGCCGCGGCGCCACCAGATTCCGCCGCCCGCCGCCTCCGTCCAGCCGGACAGGAGCTGGGTGTCGATGGCCGCCAGGGCCGGGCCGACGTCGGTTCCGAGGTGCTGGACCCGTTGCAGCGCAAGGCCGAGCCACGCGATGTCGTCGTAGTAGTCGTTGGTCCAGCGGCCGAAGTTGCGCAACCGCACGGAACGCACGAACGACCGGATCACCGCCAGGCGCGACGCAGTGGGCGAACGCAGCTGCGCGTCCACGAGGGTGTCCAGCAGGTGCGCCTGCCACCAGTAGTTCCAATGCCAGTGCACCCGCTGTCCGGCCGAAGCCGGCCAGCCGCTGCGGCCCAGCACCGTCGCCGGGAGCGCCCAGACGCGGCGCAGGTGGCGGGCGGTCACCGCACGTTCGGCGGCCGAGACGTCCATGACGCAATCCTGCCTTGCCCGTCGACATACCGCTCGGTATGTTCACTTGTTATGACCACAGCCCACGTCACCTGCCCGCTGTGCGAAGCGACCTGTGGGCTCGAGGTGACGCTTGACGAGAACCAGCAGGTCACGCGCGTGAAGGGCGACGAGAACGACGTCTTCTCGAAGGGTTACATCTGCCCTAAGGGCGCGTCGCTCGGGGCGCTGCACCACGACCCCGATCGGCTGACCGCACCGCTGCTCAAGCGCGACGGCGAGTTCGTCGAGGTCAGCTGGCAGGAGGCCTACGACGAGATCGACCGGCGCCTCCCGCCGATCCTCGAGGAGCACGGCCGGGACGCCGTCGCCGTGTACGCGGGCAACCCCGGTGTGCACAACATCGCGCTCACGCTCTACGGCCGGGTGCTCTACAAAGCCTTGGGCACCAAGAACTTCTACAGCGCGACGTCGGTCGACCAGATGCCGAAGCACTACTCGTCCGGCACGATGTTCGGCGACCCCCTCGCCATCCCCGTGCCCGACCTCGACCGCACGCGGCACCTGCTGATCCTCGGCGCCAACCCGCTCGTCTCGAACGGCAGCCTGATGACCGCGCCGGACGTCCGCGGCCGGTTGCGCGGGATCCGCGACCGCGGCGGCAAGATCGTCGTGGTCGACCCGCGCCGCACGCGCACCGCGCAGTTCGCCGACGAGCACCACGCCATCCGGCCCGGCACCGACGCCCTGCTGCTGTTCGCACTGGTCAACGTCCTGTTCGCGGAAAACCGGGTACGCCCCGGCCGGCTCGAACCCCACCTCACCGGCCTCGACGACGTCCGCACGCTGGCCCGCCCGTTCACCCCCGAAGCCGTCGCGCCGCGCACCGGCATCCCCGCCGCCGAGATCCGCCGGATGGCGCTCGAACTCGCCACCGAGAACGCCGTCGTCTACGGCCGGATCGGCACCACGACCCAGCGGTTCGGCACGGTCGCGAGCTGGCTGGTCGACGTCCTCAACGTGCTCACCGGCAACCTCGACGAGCCGGGCGGCGCGATGTTCCCGCTGGCCGCGTGCCAGCCCACCGGCAACCGGCGCCCGTTCGCCGTCGGCCGGTGGCACAGCCGGGTGCGCGGGTACCCCGAGGTGGTCGGCGAGCTGCCGGTCGCGACGCTCGCCGACGAGATCGAAACCCCGGGCGAGGGCCAGGTCCGCGCGCTGGTCACCGTCAGCGGCAACCCGTGCCTGAGCACGCCGAACGCCGGGCGCCTGAGCGAGGCGCTGAAGAAGCTCGACTTCATGATCTCCGTCGACGTCTACCTGAACGAGACGTCACGCCAGGCGGACGTCATCCTGCCCGGGCCGTCGCCGCTCGAACGGCCGCACTTCGACCTGGCCTTCTACCAGCTCTCGGTGCGCAACGTCGCCAACTGGACCCCGGCGACGCTGCCGTCGAAACTGCCGCAGGAGTGGGAGACGATGCTGCGGCTCACCGGCATCGTCACCGGTCAGGGCCCCGAAGCGGACGTCGAGGCGCTCGACGACTTCGTCGCCGCGGACGTCGCGCGCCGCGCCAAGCTCGAGGTCACCCACGACCGGACCGGCCCCGCGCGGCTGGTCGACCTGATGCTGCGCGCCGGGCCCTACGACGTCACGCTGGCCGACCTCGAAGCCGCGCCGCACGGGATGGACTTCGGGCCGCTGAAGCCGCGGATCCCGGAGGTGCTGTGCACGGCGTCCGGGCGGATCGAACTGGCGCCGGAGACGATCGTCGCGGACGTCCCGAGGCTGCGCGCCGAGCTCGCCAAGCCCGAAGAAGACGGTCTTGTGCTGATCGGGCGACGGCACCTGAGCTCGAACAACTCGTGGATGCACAACCTGAAACCGCTGGTCCGCGGCGGCAACCGGTGCACGGTGCAGGTGCACCCGGCCGACGCCACCCGCCTGGGCCTCACCGATGGCGCGCTCGCGTCGGTGACTTCCCGCGCCGGCAAGCTGGAAGTGCCGGTGGAGGTGACCGACGAGGTCCGCGAAGGCGTGGTCAGCATCCCGCACGGCTGGGGCCACGACGTCGACGGTTCGCGCACCCGGGTGGCGCGCGCGAACCCCGGCGTCAACTCGAACCTGGTCGCCGACGAGACGCTGCTGGACGTGCCGTCCGGGACATCGGTGCTGAACGGCATCCCGGTCGAGGTCGCGCCGGCGTAGTCACCAGGCGGTGGTCAGGTCGGCGTGCTGCCGGACCCAGGCGTGCATGACGATCCCGGCCGCGACCCCGGCGTTGATCGACCGGGTGGTGCCGAACTGGGCGATCGACACGACCAGGGACGCCGCTTCCTGCGCGCCCGCCGACAGCCCTGGCCCTTCCTGACCGAACAGCAGGACGCACTCGCGCGGGATTTCGGCCGTCTCGACCGGCTGCGAACCGGGCGTGTTGTCGACCGCGACGAGGGCGAGGCGGTTTTCCGCGGCGAAGGCGAGCAGCCCGTCGACGTCCTCGTGGTGGCGGAGGTGCTGGTAGCGGTCGGTCACCATGGCGCCGCGCCGGTTCCAGCGGCGGCGGCCGACGATGTGCACCTCGGCCGCGGCGAACGCGTTGGCCGTGCGGACGACCGTGCCGATGTTGTGGTCGTGCTGGAAGTTCTCGATGGCGACGTGGAACGGGTGCCGACGGCTGTCCACATCGGACACAATTGCTTCGCGCCGCCAGTAGCGGTAGGCGTCGACGACGTTGCGGCGGTCGCCGTCCCGCAGCAGGTCCGGGTCGTACCGCTCGTCGGACGGCCACTCACCCGGCCACGGACCGACGCCGACCTCTTCGCGGCTCACCCACTCGGTGGGTCCGACGTCGTGCGATGCGCTCACAGCGTCGATTGTCGCCCCACCCGCGGCCGCGGCTCTAGGCGGACTGCCAAAGCTCGATGCGGTTGCCCTCGGGATCGGTGACCCAGCCGAACCGGCCGACCCCCGCCATGTCCTGCGTCTCCTCGGCGACGTCGGCGCCTTGGGCTCGGAGCTGGGCGAGCATCGCGTCGAGGTCGCGGACCCGGAAGTTCAGCATGGTCTGCTGGGCAGGCGAGCCGAAGTAGTCGGTGCCGGCCTCGAACGGCGCGAAGACCGTCGGGCCCGCCGCCTGCTGCCACAGGCCGTGTTCGTCGGCGTCGAGGCCGAGGCAGTCGCGGTACCAGGCGCCCAGGGCCGCCGGGTCCGCGGCGCGGAGGAAGTAACCACCGATGCCGAGCACACGTTCCATGCGCTGATAGTGCCTCAGCCGAGGTGGACCGCGCGGGGCTGGGTGTCTTCGGGGTGGTGGCGGTGGCGCCAGCGCTGGTAGACGCCGACGTAGGAGTACGCGACCACGGCGATCGCGATGATGCCGATCGCCGGCAGCCACGACCGGGGGAAGACCGTGTCGTACAGGTAGTACGCGTTGAAGCCGCCGGGCAGGTCTCCGAGGCCCTGCTGGTGACGGAAGAAGTTCTCCAGCGCGGTGAACGGGCACGGCACCGGGGTGACGTTGACGAGGATGCCCCAGGCCGCCGCGAACATGTGGACGAAGATCAGCTTCGGCCAGCGCCAGGCGACGAACCCGCCGAACCCGATGAGCAGCAGGGCGAGCATGTGCACCGCGACGGTCATTTCGGCCAGGAACTTCGCCACCACACGCCCCCTTCACCGACCCCTACCAGCGACTTTACTCCGCTGATCGAGATCGGCCGCCCTCCAGGATGCCCAGAGCTGTGATGTTCAACCCACCGGAGCAACTTCTTCACCTGGGCGGTGACGGAGGCGTTACACCCGGTGGAAATTCCGGCGGCCGCTTGGCGGGATAGGTGGTCGGCTCCTCGTGTGGGTACTGGTCGGGCGCGCCGTCCGGTTTCTTCCGGTTCGGATCGGACGGCCGCGGCGGCTCACGGGGCTCTTCCATACCGGGCGACGCTACGCCCGGCTCACCGCGCCCGGACCCCGGATTTCGCCGTCAGCCGAATTTCCAGCCGTACCGGGAGCTCATCGACCTCCAAGGCCCGCTTGAGCCGGGGCACGGCGTGCTCGGCGATCCGCTCCCGCACGGCGGTGGCGCCGGCGTCGCGGTCCGTCGTGACGACGAGCAGCAGCTCAGGCGCGTCCCGCGTCCCCGACAGCCAGGCCGACGCGGACCGGACGCCTTCGTAGGTCTCGACGTCCTCGGCCAGGGGCGCGGCGGCGGTGGCGGAGTCGAGCACGGTGGCCCCGGCGGTGTCCTCAGACCGCCAGGCGACGGACTTGGGCCGCCGGAACGCCTGCGCGGCCAGCCACCGCAGGCACAACAGCCCGAGGACGACCGCGACGGCGATCGCCACCCAGAATACCCAGGTCGGCGGGGGCGCGTTGCCGGGAACAAGGGGTGCGGCCGGGTCGAGGACGTGGAGACGGCCGAAGTGGGTCGCCAGCGCGAACGCGCCCGCAGCGAGGAGAAGCAGGCCGACCAGCGCGAGGAGAGTCCGGTTGAGAGCGGCGGGCCGGTTCATCGTGTTCCCCTCACTCGGACTCGCACCTTCGGCGGCCGGGCCAGCCCGACGTCGTCCAGCCTCTGCTGCACCGCGGCTTCGACCGCTTCGGCCAGCCCGTCCCGGTTCGTCCGTTTCGTCTTCACGCGCACCTTCACCTTCCGCCGTCCCAGCTTCAGCGCGGCCGACGAGACGCCGTCCACCCCGGCCGCCGTGGCTCGCAACGACGTGCGCAAGCCGTGGCGTGCTGTCCCCGTGGCGAATCCCGGCGCCGCGACCAGCGGCACGACCAACGGCCGCCCGCGGAGCACGGCCGCCGCCAGCAGCACGAACCCCGCCAGAACCGCTGCCCCGCCCCCGACGAGCACGGGCAGTTCGTTCCAGGAGGTCTCGTGCACGCGGGCGGCGACCGCGTCGTAGGACACCAGCGGCCGCTCGCCGAGCAGGCGCTGGACCAGCGCCGTCACGACGAGCGCGCACGCCGCGAGCAGGACCAGCGCCGTCAGAACCGCGGGCACGCTCCGCCTGGGCCGCCTCACTGGACCCTCCGACGGGGCTGTTCCGGGCGCGAAAGCGCGACCGTGATGTCCACCCGGCTCGTGGTGAGCCCGGTCAGTTCCGTCGTGCGGCCGAGCAGGTGCGCCCGGACCTTCTCGACGGTCGCCGTGATCGGGGCCGGGTAGGCGAGCGGGAGCCGGACGTCCACTGTGGCCGATGAACCGTCCACTGTGGCCTCGGCGGTGACGTCCCCCGCGACGCCGTCCACCTCGCGGGCGGCGCGCGCGGCGATCCGCCGCACCGCCCGCGGGTCCACAGTGGTCACTCCGCGTTCCACGCGTCACCTCCGATCGCGCGCGGCGCCGACGAGCGCCGAGAGGTCGAGCTTGCCGTCGAGCCAGCGGCCGGCCAGCAGGCCGAGCCCGCCGAGCACCAGCACCGCGATGAACGCGCCGAACCCGCCGAAACCGGCGGCGAAACCCAGCGCCAGACCGTAAAGCAGGCCGAGCAGCGTCGCGCTCACGGTCACTGCACCCGGTCGCTGGTGGTGGGCTCTTCGTCGTCCCCGGGGATGTGGACGTCGTTGACGTTGATGTTCACCTCGACGACCTCCAGCCCGGTCATCTGCTCGATCGCGGTGATCACATTGCGGCGCACGGCCCGCGCGAGGTCCGCGATGGCCACGCCGTACTCGACGAGGATCTGCAGGTCGACGGCGGCCTGCTTCTCCCCGACCTCGACCGACACACCCTGGCCGGCACTGGCGGACGCACCCGGGATGCGGTCGCGGATGGCGCTCAGCGCCCGAGCCGCGCCACCACCGAGAGCGTGGACACCGGCGACCTCACGCGCGGCGAGCCCGGCGATCTTCTGGACCACGGTGTCGGCGATGGTCGTGGTGCCCTGCGTGCTGACGAGAGCCGTCTCGGCCTTGGTGGCCACGGTGTTCTTCTCGGCGGTCGCGGTCATGGGGTCCTCCCGGATGTCCTGTCCCTCAAGGCTTTCTGCCTCGTGTGTAGGTAAGACCCAGCGGGAGGGAGATCGTCACTCGCTCGATCGTGTGACGTGGCTCTCGACCTCAGACGAAGGCCGCGCCGTCGATGTCCGTGACCACCAAGCGCAGCTTGGCCTGCGACCACTCCGTCCCCGCCAGCACCGGCCGCACGAGCTCCGCGGCCAGGTCCAGCAACGGCGGGATCGGCAGCCGGGTCGCGATCAGGCGGATCTGCACCAGTTCCGGTGTCAGGTCGACCGCCATGCCTTCCCAGTCCACCGGCAGCCACGTCGTCTCGGGGGACACCGGGGTCGCCGGCCGCAGGCCGTCCACCCCCGACAGTGCGCCGACGATCTTCTCGACGGCTTCGCGCGCGGTCACCGGGGCGCCGGCTCGATGTCCATGATGGACACCGAGACCTCGTCGACGGCCAGCCCGGTCTGCTCGGCCACGTACCGGCCGACCGCGCGCTGGACCGCGCGGCCCACCGCCCCGGCCTGGTCAGCGGACGCCGTCACCAGGTCGATCTGCACGCTCACCCGGCCGTCGGCCGTGCGGACGCGGATGCCGTCCGCCGGGGCCGGGTCGAGGCCCTTCCAGCGTTGGCGGGCCGCCCGCGTCCACGCCGTCACCAGGCCGCGCAGGCCCGGCTCGAGCCGCACCACGCCGGGCGTGGTGATCGCCGCCCTCGCCGCCACGCTGGCGATCACCGGATCGGCGATGACGTACTCCACGCTCATTCCCCTGGCTCCCCGTGAACTTCATAAACGTCGTCGACCAGCAGGTCGAGTTTCGCCAGCGTCAGGCCCACCCGGGCCGCGGCCGCCGCGGTCACCCGCTCCCGCACCTTCGCCAACGCTTCACCGCCGGTAGCGTTCCGCAAACTCACCGCGAGGGTGAGGTCGACTTCGACCACGCCGTCGGCGCCGGTGCGCACCCGGCAGCGTCGCGCGCGGACGCCGTCGACGGTGTCCGCCGCGTAGCGCAGCACCGCCGCCACCGCCTGCTCGCTGATCTCGACGAACCCGGGTTCCGGGGTCGGCAGCCGCACCATCCGGTCGCGCCGCACCTCGGCCCGCACCGCCGACATGATCCGGCCGAACAGGTCGGGCGACGGCACGTCGTCCTCGAGAACCAGTTCCGCCGTGGCCTCGCGCAGCGCCAGCAGGCTTTCGCGCGCGGCGCGGCAGTGCGGGCAGGTCAGCTCGTGCTCGTCGGCCAGCCCGGCGCCGACCGCGTCCAGTCGCTCCCACACCTGCTCGACATCGCGTTCGCAGGGCAGCTCGTAGTCCGTCATCGCCATGGCTTCATCACCTCCGCCAGCTGGGCCCGTGCCCGCGCGATCCGGCCGCGGACCGCGGTCGTGTTCGCGCCGACGACTTCGCCGATCTCTTCGTAGGACCGGCCGTGCACTTCCCGCAGCAGCCAGCACGCCCGCTGCTCGGGCGTGAGCTCGGCCAGTGCCGCGTTCAACGCCGCGAGCTGGCCGCTCACCTGCGCGGCCCGCTCCGGCTGGAGGTCCGCCCGCGGCGACTCGGCCGTGTCCAGGTCGACGTCGGCCTGCGGCCGCCGCGCCCGGATCGTGTTGAGGCAGCGGTTCGTGGTGGCCCGGTAGAGCCAGCCGACGAAAGCCGCGTCCTCGCCGAGCTGGTCGAGCTTGCGCCAGGCGTTGAGGAACACCTCCTGCACGACGTCCTCGGCGTCGCCGCGGTGGGCGAGCATCTTCACCGCGAGCCGGAACATCGGGCCCTGGTAGCGCAGCACGAGCTGCTCGTACGCCCGGACGTCGCCGTCCCGCGCGCGGCCCACGAGGGTCGCGTCGTCGAGCGGCGTGGCGGTGGTCGTCACGGCACCTCCTTGAAGACAGGACACCGGGAGCCGGAGAACGTCACGGCTTGATTGTGGGTGACGGTGGTCACCGGGGCGAGTCCGTGACGATCACGCGCCTCGGTGGTCCTTCCGACACGAGCGCGCCCCGCCGGGGCGCCGCCGGAGGAGGAGGTGCCCCATGTCGCTGGGCGACAAGATCAGCAACAAGGCCGAAGAGCTGGGTGGCAAGGCCAAGGAGACGGCCGGGAAGGCGACCGGCGACGAGCAGCTGCAGGCCGAGGGCCAGGCCGACCAGGCGAAGGCCGGGCTCAAGGGCGCCGTGGAGAACGTCAAGGACGCGGCGAAGGACCTGTTCAAGAAGTGACCTGGCGGTCGTGAGTGGTAATTGGGGTTCTAACCCTAATTACCACTCACGACAGGCGTGGGTCAGTCCAGGCCGAGGTCGTCCTTGCCGAGGACGTACCGGTACTCGAGGCCCTCCTTCTCGATGGCCTCCCGCGCCCCGGTGTCGCGGTCGACGACCGTGACCACGCCGATCACGTTCGCGCCCGCTTCACGCAGGGCCGCGACGGCGTCGAGCACACTGCCGCCGGTCGTGGAGGTGTCCTCCACCGCCAGCACGCGCTGCCCGCGGACCTCCATGCCCTCGATGCGGCGCTGCATGCCGTGTTCCTTGACGGACTTCCGGACCACGAACGCGTCGAGCACCACCCCGTCGGTGGCCGCCGAGTGCAGCATCGCCAGCGCCACCGGGTCGGCGCCGAGCGTCAGGCCGCCGGCCGCCACGTAGTCCCAGTCCGCCGTGAGCTGGCGCAGGAGCTTGCCGATCAGCGGCGCGGCCGCGTGGTGCAGCGTCGCCCGCCGGAGGTCGATGTAGTAGTCGGCTTCCTTGCCGGACGCCAGGGTCACTTTTCCGTGCACCACGGAAAGATCGGTGACCAGCCTGGCCAGTTCGAGTTTCGCCGCTTGATCCAACCCGGGGTTCGCCACGGCCGAGAGTCTTACACACGGCCGTCGTCACTCCCCGATGGATGTGGCGTCGACCGCACGCCCGCGCGTCGCCGCCCAGGCCGGGACCAGGATCGCCACCAGCGAGAGGGTCACGGCGAGCGCGAGCACCACCAGGTAGACGGCCAGCGGCCCGGACGGCAGCACCGTGCCGGTCACGACCAGGCAGAACGGCACGATCGCGCCGGCCGCCGTCGCCGTGCCGAGCAGGACCGCGATGGTCGCGATCAGCCCGCCCTCGACCCCGGCCATCCGCAGCACCTGGCCGCGGGTGAACCCGCTCAGCCGCTGCAGGCCGAACTCGCGGCGTCGCTTGCCGGTGGCCATCACCAGCGTGTTCACCACCGAAATCACCGTGTACGCGATGATCATCCCGACGAGCAGGTAGTTGACCCAGGCGCCGATCTCGTTGCCCTTGGCGTGCGCCGCGATCAGGTCGTCGCGGTCGCCGACCTGCACCGGCAACCCCGCTGTCGCCTCGCGAAGGTGCGAAGTCAGCGTCGCCGTGTCGACGCCGGGAGCGGCGCGGACCAGCAGCTGCGGCGCGAGCCCGGTTGTCGTGTGCGGGGCCAGCAGCGACGCGGGCAGCACGAGCCGTTCGAACCCGGGCCGCTGGCTCACGACGGCGGACACCCGCACGTCCACCGGCGCGCCGTCGCCGAGCCGCAGCGACAGGGTGTCGCCGACCTGGCGGCCGAGCGTCGTCGGCACCTCGACGGCGGTCCCCGTCAGCTCGCTGACGCCGAGCGCGGGCCAGCCGTCCTGGTCGTTGTTCGAGTCGTACGGCTTTTCGACGAACACCGTGCTCGTGACGTACTCCGACGCGCCCGCGACCCCCGGCGCCGAGCGCACGCGCCCCAGCACCGACGGGTCGAGCCCGCCCGGGCCGGCCACCACGGCGTCCGCGCGCAGGTCCGCGGTGTACGCCTCGTTCGAGACGGCTTCCTGCGTGGTCTGCAGGTAGATGTTGGCGGTCGCGATGCCGACCGCGAGCATGATCGGGGTGACCGCGCCGGCCGTCCGGACCGCGCCGACGCGTGTGTTGAGCAGCGCGACCCGGCCCGTGACACCGCTGACGGCCTGGACCGGCCAGCGCAGCAGCATCGCCATCACCTTCGTGACGCCGGGGCTGATCGCCGCGAGGCCGAACGCCCACAGCATCACTGCCGGACCGGCCGTGCTGGCCGCGACCGGGCCGGTCATCACGGCGACCGTGACGATGGCCAGCGCCGTCCCGCCGGCGAAGCACAGGACCGCGGTGACCAGCCGGATCGGCGTCAGCCAGCGCCGCTCGACAGCGGCCTCGGCGAGCGCCTCGGTCGGGCGGACCTTCGAGGCGCGGCGTCCGGCGACGAAGGCCGCGGCCACGGTGGCCAGCAGCGACGCGCCCGCGGCCACCGTCGCCGGCAGCCAGCCCTGCTCGTACCGCAGCACCTCAGGGACCACGTGGTTGGCCGCGAGCCGGCCGAACAGCCAGTTCCCCAGCACCGGGCCGAGCACCACCGCGGCCGCGACCGCCAGCAGGCCGACCACCAGCGCCTCGCCGAGCACCATCCGCCGCAGCTGACGCGGGGTCGTCCCGATCGCCCGCAGCAGCGCGAGCTCACGTTGACGCTGCTGGGTCGACAGCGAGAGCGTGCCCGCGACGACAAAAACCATCACCATCGCCGACAGCCCACCGGAGACGGCGGCCAGGACGATCAGGTTTTCGCCGCTCTGGTTCACCTCGGGGAACTCCAGGGCGCCGCGGTCGGCGCCGGTCGTCACGACCCCGGCGTCCCCGACGACCGCCGACACCGCGGCGACGTCACCGCCGAAGACACCGATGGTGTCGAAGGTTCCCGGGTGTCCCGAGAGCCTTTCAGCGTCCGAAGGCGCGAAGAACAGCGCCGGGTCCCGCATGGCCTGCGGCGCTTCGGCGATCCCCGAGACGCGGTACTGGCCGACAACGCCGTGCGCCGCGATCGGCAGGGTGCCCCCGACGGCGATCCCGAGCCCGGCGTCGACGACGACTTCGCCCGGCTTCGGCGCTTCGCCCTTCAGCGTGTACGGCGTGAGCACGGCGGAGTCCCACGCGTGCCCGAGCGCGCTCGCGGTGCCGATCTGCGCCGGGAAGCTGACCTCCCCGACGACGTTCGTGACGCCCGGGACCGCGCGCAGGCGGTCGGCCAGCGCCGCGCCGACCCGGACGCGCTCGGGCAGGGTCGCGTTCTTGACCTTGTGCTTGTCCTCGGGGTCGAGGGTGGCCGGGTCCTCTCTGGGCAGCGCAAGCGTTTGCGGCCCGCCGACGACGATCGGCGCCGCGGCCAGCCGCTGCACCGGCGTCTCGGACCGGATACCCGTCTCCATCAGGCCGCCGCACGCCGAGACGATCAGCGCGCCGAAGAACACGGCGACGAACGTCGCCAGGAACCCGCCTTTGCGCAGGCGGAGGGTCCGCATCGCGAGGGAGAACATCACGCCGCCACCCGGCCCCAGGCGCCGAGGTGGGTCATCCGCTCGGCGACGGCTTCCGCGGTCGGCCGGGCGAGGCGGCCGGCGATCCGGCCGTCGGCGAGGAACACGACCTCGTCGGCGTAGGACGCGGCGACCGGGTCGTGCGTCACCATGATCACCGTCTGACCCGACGACCGGACGGAGTCGCGCAGCAGGCCGAGCACGTCCGCAGCGGTGCGGGTGTCGAGCGCGCCGGTCGGCTCGTCGGCGAACAGCACGGCCGGGTCGGTGACCAGTGCCCGCGCGATCGCCACGCGCTGCGCCTGCCCGCCGGAGAGCTGCCCGGGCAGGTGCTTGCGGCGGCCGTCGAGCCCTACGTGCGTGAGGATCCGCGCCACGAGCCGCTTGTCCGGGCGCTTCCCGGCCAGCTGCAGCGGCAGCACGACGTTCTGCTCGACCGTCAGCGCCGGCAGCAGGTTGAACGCCTGGAAGACGAAGCCGACGCGGTCGCGCCGCAGCTTCGTCAGGTAGGTCTCGCTCTTGCCGTCGAGGTCCTGGCCGTCGAGCACGACCCGGCCCGCCGTCGGCCGGTCGAGGCCGGCCGCGCAGTGGAGGAAGGTGCTCTTGCCCGAGCCGGACGGGCCCATCACCGCGGTGAACCCGCCGCGCGGGAACGAGATCGAGACCCCGTCCAGCGCGACCACGCCGTTGTACTCCTTGCGCACGGCCTCGAGCCGAACCGCCTCATTCGTCATGCGGAGAACGCTAGGGAGACAGCCCTTCGATGACCCTGGTGCGCACGCGCGTCTTCGGGGTAGGGACAGCCCTACCGCGCACTTTCACGTGAAAGTGCGGACTCAGGTCCGGCCGCGGCCGCCGCTGATCCGGCGCAGCACCGCGCGGGGCAGCAGGCCACCGATCGCGACGACGGCCTTGTACTGCAGGCTCGGCACCGAGATCACCTTGCCGCGGCGCAGGTCCGCGAGCGCTTCGCCGACCACCTGTTCGACACCCAGCCAGGCGATTTTCGGGCCGGGCTTGCCGATGCCCGCGCGCTCGTGGAACTCGGTCGCGGTGAAACCCGGGCACAGCGCCATCATCCGGACACCCTTCGGCAGCGACGCGGCGATGCCTTCGGTGAACGACGTGACCCAGTTCTTGCTGGCCGTGTAGGTCGAGCCGCGGCCGCTGAAGAAGCCCGCGACGCTGCTGACCTGGATGATCTCGCCGTGACCGCGCTCGATCATGCCGGGCAGCACCGCGCGGGTCAGCCGCAGCACGGCGGTGACGTTGACGTCGAGCTGGCGCTGCAGCGCGTCCGGCGGAATGGTCCAGAAGTCGCCGTTCAGCCCGAACCCGGCGTTGTTCACCAGCAGGTCGACCGGGCCGGCGGCGAGCCGCTCTTCGACGGCGGTTCGTCCGTCCACTTCGGACAGGTCGGCGGGCAGCACCTCGACGGCGACACCGTGCTTTTCCCGCAGCTCAGCGGCATACGCCTCCAGGCGCGCGGTGTCCCGGGCGACGAGCACCAGGTCGTACTTCTCGGCGGCGAGCGTGCGCGCGAACTGCGCGCCGATGCCCGCGGTGGCCCCAGTGATCACAGCGGTGTGACGTCCGGGGCTTCGCCCCGGGCCGGGGGCTCCGCCACCCGGACCCCCGGAAAAGATGTTGGTGGTGGTCATGTGAGTGAACGATACCCAGTGGTCAGGGCCTCGGGGTGCAGCCGGTTCGGCCTCGGGTTATCGTCCCGATCATGGGTAAGCACAGCAGGCGCAAGAGCGGCTACCTGCCCATGGTCGCCGCCGGCGCGGCGCCCGTGGCCCTGCTCTTCGCGGCCCCCGCCACCGCGCTCGCCGGCCCGGCCGAGAGCACTCTGCCGATCGACTACCGCCACCACGACGGGCGCGAGCTGCAGCTGGGCGAGCTGACCACCATCACGACCGGCGAACAGCGCCTCACCCAAGCCGGAGCGGCCGAGACCCGCCACACCGGGGTGTGGCTGCCGAACGGCGTCGACGTGCTCACCGAAAACGCGGAGCAGGTCGACGTCACCACCGGCGGGGTGAGCGTGCACCGGTCCGCGGGCCAGGGCGTCGACCTCGGCACGCTGGGCGCGATCGGCGCGACGTCCGAGCAGCACGGCAGCTTCACCGGCGTCCTCGACGTCGAGCAGAAGCACGAGCTGGGCGGCCAGCTCGGCCCGGCGTCCGGCCTGGTCAAGACGACATCAGGCGCGTTCAGCGGCGACCTCGGCGTCGACCACGTGGTCCACGTCCAGGGCGGCACGACGTCACTGCGCGGCACACTGGCGGTCAGCGTGCTGGACCAGCGGGTGCTCTAGTCCTGCGAGGCCGGCGGCTCCGCGGGGGGCTGCTGGGCCGGGATCCCCGCGGCCGGGGTCGGCGGCGTGCTCCCGGTGGACGGGATCGGCGCGCTCGCCTGGTGGCGGCCGGCGTCGTAGTCCTCGTCGAACGGGTCGACGATGTCCGCGATCTCCCCGAGGTCGCGCAGCAGGCGCTCGAGCCGCGACGGCCCGGCGGTCGGGACGACGCTGGCGAGCACCCACTCGTTCTCCAGCCACGCCACGCCGACGTCGCCGCCGAGCTGGTCCGCGGCGTCGACGAGCTCCTGGGTGATCACGACGCGGGCGCCGTCAGCGTCGTCCGCGAAGGCGTAGCGCGAGCCGATCGGGCCGAGCATCTCGGGCATGTCGGCGCGCTGGAACGGCACGCTGGACAGCCACATCTCGATCGGGATCTTGTGCTTCTTGTTGCAGCGCACGGCGACGACGACCGCGGGGATCTGCCCCTCGGACTCGATGTCGAAGATGAACACCGGTCGGCGGCCGTCGGAGGTGAAGGTCGACCCCGCGACGACGTTGACGGCGGCGTCCGCGCCGAAGTAGCCGATCGCGCCGCCGGACCACTGCTGCGGCAGCCGTTCGTCCTCTTCGACGAACTGCCAGCCGCGCAACTGCGCCCAGCGCATTCGCTCGCGGTTGCGCGAGCCCTCCTTCGCCCGGTCGGCCGCGAGCAGCCCGAGGCCCGCCACCAGGGCGACGGCCGCGATGACGAACCAGATCCACGCCGGAATACCCACGACGGTGAGGGTATCGCCTGCTACGCCGAAGAGATGATCGCCGGTACCCGTGTCGCCGGGCCCGTTCGGACCATTTAGCCGTTTCCGGGTCGACAAATCGCCTAATCGCGCGATTCGGCCAGGGCTTCAAGACCGGCGAGGAACGTGGCGCGGTCGGCCTTTCCCAGCGGTTCGACCAGGTGGGCCCGCACGGCGGCGGCGTGCACCGGCCGCGCCCGCGCGACCTCCGCGCGGCCGGCCTCGGTGATGAGCACTTCGACCCCGCCGTCGACGGCCCGCCGCGTCACCAGGCCGCGCTGCTCCATGCGGGTCAGGTGGTGCGACAACCGGCTGCGGTGCCAGCCCATGGAGTCGGCGAGCAGGTTCTGCCGCAGCCGTCCCCGCCCGTCTTCGGCGACGCGGGTGAGCACGCCGAAGTCCGGATCGGACAGTCCGGTCGCGGCGGCGACGTCTTCGACGACCCGCGCGCGCACGGTTTCGGCCGCGCGCTTCCACGCGTGCCACAACGCCTGGTCGTCCTTGCTCAGCCGCTCCACGCGCCCCACCCTACGGCGCTGTTGTCATGACAACAAACTTCGGCGTACGCTGTTGTCATGACAACAGCATTGGTGACGGGCGGCAACAAGGGCATCGGCAAGGCGATCGCGGCCGGGCTCGTCCGGCGGGGATTCACCGTCTACTTGGGAGCGCGGGACGACCGGCGCGGGAAAGCCGCGGCCGAGGAGGTCGGGGCGCACTTCGTCCGGCTCGACGTCCTTTCCGACGAGGACGTCGAAAACGCCGTGGCGGAGGTCGGCGAACTGGACGTGCTGGTGAACAACGCGGGGATCAGCGCGGGCGGCTACGGGAAGCCGTCGGAAGAGTCCGCGGAAACGCTGCGCCGGGTTTACGAGACCAACGTGTTCGCGGTCGTCCGCGTGACCAACGCGTTCCTGCCGCTGCTGCGGCGCTCACCCGCGGGCCGGATCGTGAACGTGACCAGCAAACGCGGCTCCCTCGGCGAAGAAGGCGCCTGGGTGGGGCAGCCGTCCATGCCCTACTCGTCCTCGAAGACCGCGCTCAACGCGCTGACCGTCCACTACGCACGAGAGCTCGCGGACACGAAGATCAAGGTGAACGGCGCCGCCCCCGGTCACGTCGCCACGGACTTCAACGGCTTCCGCGGCACCCGCACCCCTGACGAAGGCGCCGAAGTGGCCATCCGGCTGGCCACTGTGGACGAAAACGGGCCAACCGGCGCCGTCTACGAAGACGAACGCCGGTTGGCCTGGTGAAACTCACACGCGGGTGACGGTCAGCGAGTCACCGGCTTCCAGCTCCGGGATGTCGACCCGGACCGTGTCGCCGTCACGGATCTCGCCGGACAGCAGCTCTTTCGCCAGCTTGTCGCCGATCGCCGACTGGACCAGCCGCCGGAGCGGACGGGCGCCGTAGATCGGGTCGAAGCCGTTGAGCGCGAGCCACTCGCGGGCGCCTTCGGTGACGTCGAGGCTCAGGCGCCGCTGGGCCAGCCGGGCCGCCAGGCGCGCGACCTGGATGTCCACAATGGACGTCAGCTGCTCGGTGCCGAGCGCGTGGAACACCACGATGTCGTCGAGCCGGTTGAGGAACTCCGGCTTGAACTGCCGCTGGACCACCTGCAGCACCGCGTCCCGCCGCTGCCGCTCGTCGAGCGACGGGTCGGCGATGGCCTGCGAACCGAGGTTGGACGTCAGGATCAGGATGGTGTTCCGGAAGTCCACCGTCCGGCCCTGGCCGTCGGTCAGCCGCCCGTCGTCGAGGACCTGCAGCAGCACGTCGAAGACGTCCGGGTGGGCCTTCTCGACCTCGTCGAGCAGCACCACCGAGTACGGCCGGCGCCGGACGGCCTCGGTCAGCTGCCCGCCCTGGTCGTACCCGACGTACCCCGGCGGAGCGCCGACCAGGCGCGCCACCGAGTGCTTCTCGGCGTACTCGCTCATGTCGATCCGCTGGATCGCCCGCTCGTCGTCGAACAGGAACTCCGCCAGCGCCTTGGCCAGCTCGGTCTTGCCGACGCCGGTCGGGCCGAGGAACAGGAACGAACCGGTCGGCCGGTCGGGGTCGGCGACGCCGGCCCGCGCGCGGCGCACCGCGTCGGACACGACCTGCACGGCCTCGGCCTGCCCGATGACCCGGCGGCCCAGCTCCTCCTCCATCCGGAGCAGCTTGCCGGTCTCGCCTTCGAGCAGCCGGCCGGCGGGGATGCCGGTCCACGCGCTCACGACGTCGGCGACGTCGTCCGCTCCGACCTCTTCCTTCAGCATGACGTTCTGCTGGCTGGCCTCGTTCGCCGCGGTGGCCGCTTCGAACTCCTTCTCCAGCGCCGGGATCCGGCCGTAGCGCAGCTCGGCGGCCTTGCCCAGGTCACCGTCACGCTCGGCGCGTTCGGACTCGCCGCGCAGCTGCTCGAGCTCTTCCTTCAGCTCACGGACCTTCTCGATGGAGCCCTTCTCGTTCTGCCAGCGCGCGGTCAGCGCGGTCAGCGTCTCGCGCTTCTCGGCCAGCTCGGCGCGCAACGCCGACAGCCGGTCCTTCGAAGCCGCGTCGCTCTCCTTGGCGAGCGCCATCTCCTCGATCTCGAGCCGCCGGACGGCGCGTTCGACCTCGTCGATCTCCACCGGCCGCGAGTCGATCTCCATGCGCAGCTTGGACGCGGCTTCGTCGACCAGGTCGATGGCCTTGTCCGGCAGGAAGCGCGCGGTGATGTAGCGGTCGGACAGCGTCGCGGCGGCGACCAGCGCGGCGTCCGTGATCCGGACACCGTGGTGGACCTCGTAACGCTCCTTCAGACCGCGCAGGATCGCGATGGTGTCTTCAGGCGACGGCTCGCCGACCAGCACCTGCTGGAAGCGCCGCTCCAGGGCGGCGTCCTTCTCGATGTGCTGGCGGTACTCGTCGAGCGTGGTCGCGCCGACCATTCGCAGCTCACCGCGGGCGAGCATCGGCTTGATCATGTTGCCGGCGTCCATCGCGCCCTCGCCGGTCGCGCCGGCGCCGACGATCGTGTGCAGCTCGTCGATGAACGTGACGACCTCGCCCGCGGAGTCGGTGATCTCCTTGAGCACGGCCTTCAGCCGCTCCTCGAACTCGCCGCGGAACTTCGCGCCGGCCACCATCGACCCCAGGTCGAGGGCGACGACGCGCTTGCCGCGCAGCGACTCCGGCACGTCGCCGGCGACGATGCGCTGGGCCAGCCCTTCGACGATCGCCGTCTTGCCGACGCCGGGCTCGCCGATCAGGACCGGGTTGTTCTTCGTGCGCCGCGACAGCACCTGCACCACGCGGCGGATCTCGGTGTCGCGGCCGATGACCGGGTCGAGCTCGCCGTTGCGGGCCCGCGCGGTCAGGTCGACGCCGTACTTCTCGAGCGCCTTGAACGTGCTCTCCGGGTCTTCGCTGGTGATCCGGGCGGAGCCGCGGACCTTGACGAACGCCTCCTGCAACGCGTCCGGCGTCGCGCCGTGGCGCTTGAGCAGGTCGGCCACCTGGCCGCCCTCGGTGGCGAGCCCGACGAGCAGGTGCTCGGTCGAGACGTACTCGTCGCCCAGCTCGGTCGCGAGCTTCTGGGCGTGCGTCAGCGACTTGACGGCGAAGGTGTCGAACTGCGGGCTCGACACGGTCGCGCCGGTCGCCGACGGCAGCGCCGCGATGATCGGCTCGAGCTCCTTGTGCACCACCCCCGGGTCGGCCCCGACCGCGGTCAGCAGCGGTGCGGTCAGCCCCTCACCCTGCGCCAGCAGGGCGCCCAGCAGGTGGGCGGCCGACACGTGCGGGTTGCCGGCCATGGTGGCCGCCTGCGCCGCGGACGAGATCGCCTGCTGGGTCTTCGTGGTCGGGTTGAAAGCGTCCATCCCTCACCTCATGCTCGATGCTTCAAAAGTCCTGGTGACAGGCCTGACCGAGACCTGACACTATCCTTAACGCACGAAAACTTGAGTCTGTTCCGCTCAACTCTGACCGGGTGCGACGGCGTCGGCCGGCAACCGGCTGCCGAGCATCCCGAGCCCGGCCACGGCGAGGCCGGCGCACGCCCCGACCAGCACCCAGGGTAACCAGTCGGCCACCGAAAACAACGCGACCACGGCGGGCGCGATCACCTGCGCCACCGTGAACGCGTACTGGTACGCAGCCAGATAACGCCCGCGGGCGACCGGAGGTGCCGCGGCCTCGGCCAGCGCGCCCGACCGCGGCCCGAACACGAGGTCACCCGCGGCGAACACCAGCGTCGCCGCCAGCAGGTAGGCGACCCGCCAGCCGTCCGGCACGAGCAGCACACCCAGGCTGACCAGGCACCACGCGGCGAACAACGCCGAGCCCGCCCGCATCGCGGCGATCCGGGTCAGCTTCGCGGTGAGCCGCAGCGCGAGCGTGCCGCCGAGGCTGGTCACCACGGTCAGCAGGGCGAGGATCGCGCCGGGCAGCCAGGCCGGGCCGTGCATCCGGTCGAGCACGAACACCGGCGTGCCGATCAGGAAGAACTCGAGGGAGAGGCCGAACAGGGCGCTGAAGAGGATCAGGGCGAGGTACGGCCGGTCGCGCAGCACCTTGACCGACCGTTCGCGGTGCGGCTCGTGCGGCCGCGCGAGCCGGACGGACACGGCGAGGACCAGGGCGGCGACGAGGAACGTCACGACGTCCACCAGGAGCGCGATCCGGTAGCCGGCCGCGCCGAGCCAGGTCAGCAGCGCGCCCGCGACGAGCCCGCCGAGGCCGAAGCAGCCGGCCCGCACCATCCCCGCCTCGGCGAACGGCCGATCCTTCGGGACGTCACCCGCGACGTCGGCGATGAGCACGAACAACGAGCTGTAGAACAGCTGCTGCCCGGAGGCGAGCAGCACGGCGGCGGCGACCACCAGGCCCACGCTGTCGGCGACGAGGTACGCGCCGGCCCCCGCGGCCTGCAGCAGCTGGGCGCCGATCACCACCGCGCGCGGCCCGACGCGGTCCACGAGCCGGCCGGCCAGCGGTGGCACGACGAGCCCGACGACGGTGCCGAGCGTGACGGCGGTGCCCGCCACGACGAGCGGCATCCCGACGACCTGCGTCACGTAGACCAGGGCCAACGGGAGGAAAAGACCCGAGCCGAAGTTGTCGACCCCCAACGCGCACAGCAGTGCGACCCGGCTACGCGCCACCCACCGAAGGTAACCCTGGGGTCGACCGCCGAGTCAGGCCCGAACGGACAATTTCCGGAGTGCAAAATGCCACTCCGGGTGTGACTGGTTCACCGGAGGTCACTTGGTCGTGTCAGCGAGGCACGCGGCGCTGCCGAGGGCACGGCGGAGGTCGGCGTTCATCTCGGCGAGCCGGCCGATGAGGTCGGTGACGCGCTCGTCGTCCCAGTCGCCGAGCGCCTTCTCCATGAACTCGAGGTAGTTGGCGCGCCAGCGGGCGAGCTCGGCCCGGCCCTTCTCGGACACGCTCACCAGTGACGCCCGGCCGTCTTCGGGCGCGGGACGGCGGTCGACCAGCCCGGCGGCGGAGAGCTGGGTGATCTGCCTGCTGACCACCGAGAGGTCGACGAACCGGCGTTTCGCCAGCTCGGACGGTCGCGCCTCGCCGTTCTTCGCCAGGTCGGACAGCAGCATCGCGGCCGCCGGGTGCAGCCCCGGCTGGTCCTGCCAGGCCTGCATGATCCAGGCGTGCTGGAGCTGGGACGCGGTCTTCAGCTCGCGCATGAGCTCGACCCGGACGTCGTCGGTGTCGTCGAAGCCCATCAGCCCTCCTTGGCCATTACTTGTGCAATACAAGTTTATTGTCCATCGCTTGCGCGGGCAAGGAACGCCTCCGGTGAGGTCCCCCACGCCGTCCGTGGTGGCGATACACCCGGTCGGAGCAACAATGCGGGCAAAGGGCCGCTTGGCGGATACCCTGCGGACGAGCCGCGCGCGCGGCGCGTCCGAGTGTCGAGGTGGCAGCAGTGGCGATGGACCCAGGAGGCGGTGTTGAGCGGAAGCGCGTTCGCCGCACCCGGGCCGGCGGTGAATGACCGGGTGCTCCCGCTCAGCCGTCCCCGACCAGTGTCTTCTGGGGCCGAGCCCCAGGCCCCGGCCGGGGGGCAGGCCCCCCTGGACCCCCCAAAAGCGGCCGACACCGACTCATGACCGCCGATTCCGTCAGCCCGTTCCCGCGGTCGTCGAGCCCGCGTGAAGCACCGGCGGCCGTCACCGCGATGGTCCAGCTCATCCGCGACAGCTGGGCGAAGTCCGAGCCCTACATCGCCGACATCTCCCAGTTCTTCTACGGGATGCTGTTCACCCTCGCGCCGACCACGCGCGACTTCTTCCCGATCAACATGGAGATCCAGCGCGGCCGGCTCGTGCGCGCGCTCGTGCACATCGTCCAGATGGTCGACCGGCCCGACGACCTCGCGCCGTTCCTGCGGCAGCTGGGGCGCGACCACCGCAAGTTCGGCGTGGTCCCGCGCCACTACGAGGCCGTCGGCACCGCGCTGCTGGCGTCGCTGAAGAACCACCTCGGCCGGGAGTGGACGCCCGAGGTCGAGCGCGCGTGGGCCGAGGCGTTCACCATCGCCGCGCGGGCCATGCAGGACGCCGCCGCCTCCGACACGAACCCGCCGTCGTGGCAGGCCACCGTGGTCGAACACCGGCGGCTGACCTGGGACCTCGCCCTGGTCCGGCTGCTGCCCGACCAGCCGGTGCCCTACCACCCCGGCCAGTACATGAGCATCGAAGTCCCGCAGCGGCCCCGGCTGTGGCGTTACCTCTCGCCGGCCAACGCGCCGCGCGAGGACGGCGGCATCGAGTTCCACGTCCGCGCGATCGACGGCGGCTGGGTCTCCCGCGCCATCGTCAGCCACACCCAGCCCGGCGACGTCTGGCGGCTCGGCCCGCCGCTGGGCCGGCTGACGGTCGACCGGGAGTCCTCCCGGGGCGTGCTGATGGTCGCCGGCGGCACCGGCGTCGCCCCGCTGCGGTCGATCCTCGACCACCTCGCGCTGTGGGGCGAGAACCCGAAGGTCTGGATGTTCTACGGCGGGCCGGCCCGCGAGGACCTCTACGACCTGGAAGAACTGCGCGCGCTCGCGTCGGTCAACCCCTGGCTGCACATCACGCCGGTGGTCGAGCGCGGCGGTGAGGTCCCCGGGTTCGAGCAGGGCACGCTGGCCGAGGCGGTCACCCGGTACGGCTCCTGGCCGGACCACGACATCCTGGTGGCCGGCTCGCCGGCGATGATCCGCGCGACGGTGTCGCGCATGCTCGTGGCGGGCAGCGCGCTGGACCAGATCCAGTACGACCCGTTCACGATCGACTAGTTCGGAAAATCGCGTCCGACACTCGTACCGGGAAAGAGTCGGCCGAACTCCGGAAATTGTTACCGGGTCCACCGAATCCGTTCGGGTGATCGTTTTTACGCTGCGCCAGGCGAGGTTTACCGCGCGTGGTGAAATTGCTCCGTTCGAGCGGGACCGCGCGGAATCACGCGCATCTGCACGGGAATGCGCCTACAGTCGGGAACCCTCGGGGGCGGCACAGCGACAGCGACGCCGCATGCATACGTGGAAAATCCTTGGCACGACTGGAGATCACCGTTCCCGATGACTGCTGAATCCGTAAAGGTCTTCGAACCGCCCGAAGCCGTTCCCGTTTCGGCCGTCGAAGGCCGCGAGCTGGCCCGGTTGATCCGCGAAAGTTTTGCGGCGGTCGAGCCGAAAGCCGACGAACTGGCGCAGTACTTCTACGGCGCGTTGTTCGTGGTCGCCCCCGATTGCCGCGATCTTTTCCCGGTCACCATGACGACGCAGCGGAGCAGGCTGCTGCGCGCGATCGTGTACGTGGTGCAGATGGTCGACCGGCCCGACGAGCTGGTCACCTTCCTCGGCCAGCTGGGCCGCGACCACCGCAAGTTCGCCGTGGTCGCCCGGCACTACGACGCCGTCGGGATCGCGCTGCTGGCCGCCCTCAAGCGGTTCCTCAAGGAGAAGTGGACCCCGGAGGTCGAGTCCGCGTGGACCACGGCGTACGGGATCATCGCCAAGACCATGCGCGAGGCCGCCCAGGCGGAGACCGGGCCGGCGGCGTGGGCGGCCACCGTCCTGGAGCACCGCAAGCTCAACCGCGACGTCGCACTGGTGCGCGTGCAGACCGAGGGCTTGCTCCCGTACCGCGCCGGCAGCTACGTGAGCGTCGAGGTGCCGCAGCGCCCCCGCATGTGGCGGTACCTCTCGCCGGCGGGCGCCCCGCGCGGCGACGGTCAGATGAGCTTCCACATCCGCACGGTGCCCGGCGGCTGGGTCAGCGGCAGCATCGTCAACCACACCAAACCGGGTGACGTCTGGCGCCTCGGCCCGGCGATGGGCAACCTCTTCGTCCGGCCGACGACCACCCGGCGGCGGCTCCTGATGATCGCCGGCGGCACCGGCGTCACCCCGTTCGTGTCGATCCTCGACGACCTGGCGCACTGGAAGCGGAACCCGCCGGTGCACCTCTTCTTCGGCGGCCGAAGACCGGAAGACCTCTACGCGCTGGACGACCTGCGGCGGATCTCCGCGGTGTCGAAGTGGCTGACCGTCACCCCGGTCACCGAGGAGGGCGCGGTGACCGGAGGTGACCGCGGCACGCTCGCGCACGCGGTGACCCAGCGCGGGAAGTGGAAGAACCACGACGTCCTCGTGTCGGGCTCACCGCCGATGATCCAGGCGACGATCGCGAAGCTGCTGGCCGCCGGGATCGACCTCGAGCGCATCTCCTACGACCCGTTCACCCTGGACTGAACGCGCTATCGTCGCTATATGGAGACGACTATTCCGGTTTCGGACGGCACCATCGGCGGTTACCTGGCGGAGCCCGCCGGCGAGGGCCCGCACCCGGGGGTGGTGCTCATCCACGACGCGTTCGGGCTGAGCCAGGACACGAAGAACATCACCGACCGCTTCGCCGGCGAGGGCTACCTGGCGCTCAGCCCGGACCTGTACGCGCGGGGCGGCTTCCGCCGGTGCGTGCGCCGGGTGTTCTCGGACATGTTCGCGAACCAGGGCCGGACGTTCGACGACATCGAGGCGTCGCGCGCGCTCCTGGCCGCGCGCCCGGACTCCTCGGGCCGGATCGGCATCGCCGGGTTCTGCATGGGCGGCGGCTTCGCGCTCGTCGCGGCGTCGCGCGGCTTCGAAGCGTCGGCGCCGTACTACGGGCAGCTGCCGAAGAACCTGTCGGTGCTCGACGACGCGTGCCCGATCGTCGCGAGCTTCGGCAAGAAGGACTTCTCGCTGCGCGGGGCCGCGGCCAAGCTGGAGACCGCGCTGACCGAGCGTGAGATCCCGCACGACGTCGAGGAGTACGACGGCGCCAGCCACGGGTTCGCCAACAAGATCGAGGTCAAGCCGCCGCTGAACCTGCTGCTCAAGGTCGTCGGGTTCACCTACCACCACGAGGCGTCCGAGGACGCATGGCGCCGAGTGACGTCTTTCTTCGGCGAACACCTGCAGCAACCGGCCCGACCTTCGCACTGAGCCGAGCGGGCTAGCGAAGTCTCCGAACGGCCGTTGTTTGTTGACCGTTGTGCCCGAATCGCCTTATGGTCTAGACCACGTCTTCCCCGGACGTGCTCGTTCGTCCTCCCTCCGGAACACCGCCGTTCCCCCACGAGGAGCCGAAATGACCCTGAAGCGAAAGCTCTTCGCGGCCGCCGCCGGTGCGATCCTCGCGCCGGTGCTGGTCGTCGTCCTCCCCGCCACCTCCGCGAGTGCCCACGGGTACGTCTCCGACCCGCCCAGCCGCCAGGCCAACTGCGCGGCCGGGAAGGTGCCGAACTGCGGGCAGATCGTCTACGAACCGCAGAGCGTCGAAGGCCCCAAGGGCCTGCGCAGCTGCAACGCCGGCCTGGCGCAGTTCGCCGAGCTGGCCGACGAGTCGAAGCCGTGGCCGGCCAAGTCGGTCGGTTCTTCGGTGACGTTCAACTGGGTGTTCACCGCCCGGCACGCCACGAAGAGCTACGAGTACTACGTCGGCAACACGCTCGTCGCGTCGTTCAACGGCAACGGCCAGCAGCCGCCCGCGACCGTGCAGCACACGGTGAACCTGTCCGGGTATTCCGGCCGGGTGAAGGTGCTGGCGATCTGGAACATCTCCGACACGGCCAACGCCTTCTACAGCTGCATCGACCTGCAGGTCGGTGGCGGCGGCACCCCGCCGCCCACCACCACGCCGCCCCCGACCACGACCCCGCCGCCCACCACGACCCCGCCCCCGACGACGACCCCGCCGTCGAGCGGAACGTGGAAGGCCGGCACGGCGTACAAGGCCGGTGACGTCGTGACCTACAACGGCGTGAGCTACCGCTGCCTCCAGCCGCACACGGCGATCGCGGGCTGGGAGCCGCCGAGCACCCCGGCCCTCTGGCAGCGTCAGTGAGGCTGGTCCTGGTCGTCGTCGCGCTGCTGCTGGCCGGTTGCGGCAGCAGCGCGACGTGGACCCCGGCGAAGTTCAACGACGCCGACGTGATGTTCCTGCAGATGCTGCTCACCCAGAACCAGCAGGGCATCGACATCGTCCGGCTGGCGAAGCAGCGCCCGCTCCCGGCGCCGGTGAAGGAGCTGTCGGCGGCGATCGAGGTGACGCAGCAGACCGAGGTCGACACCATGAAGAGCTGGCTGCGCACCTGGAACCGGCCGGAGAGCATGGACATGAACCCGCACGTCCACGCCGGCCACGGCGGCATGAAGATGACCGCGCCCGACCTCGTCGGCACGCTGAAGTCCACGAACGACACGGAGTTCACGCGCAAGTACCTGGACGTGCTGACCGGCCAGCAACAGGGCGCCGTCGAGCTGGCCCAGACCGAGAACGGCGCCGCCGGCGGGATCAACGCCGACGCCCGTGACCTGGCCCGCCGCGTCATCGAGTCGCGGACCGCCGAGGTCCGGCAGCTGCTGAACTTCAAGGCTTGAACGCGAAAGCCCTCCCCGGAGACCCGGGGAGGGCTTTGCGTGCTCAGGACGTCAGCGGCGCTTCGGCCGCCAGACCACCATCGCGGTCTGCGGGTTCAGCGGAACCAGGTCCCGGCGGTAGGACGCGTGCGCCGCCGCCGCGGCCTGTTCCCCGGCCGCGTACGCCGCGGCCAGTTCTTCGGTCAGCTCCTGCAGGCGGGCCCGCAGCGCGTCGACCTGGTTCTCCAGCTCGATGATGCGCTTGATGCCGGCCAGGTTGACGCCGTCTTCCTGCGACAGGCGCTGGACTTCGCGCAGCAGCGCGATGTCCCGCATCGAGTAGCGCCGCCCGCCACCGGACGTGCGGCCCGGGGACACCAGGCCCTGCCGGTCGTAGGTGCGCAACGTCTGCGCGTGCATCCCCGCCAGCTGGGCCGCCACCGAGATGACGAACACCGGGGTCTCTTCGTCCCCCTCCTGGGGAATCCCGCCGAACATCCCACTCACCTGCCTTCGAGCAGCTCAGTGATCTCGGGCCGGGGGTCGTGCCCGGCCATCGCCTCGGCGTACGCCTGCAGAGCTTCGCGCGCCTTGTCGTCCAGTTTGGCGGGAATCGCCGCGGTGAGGGTGACGAGCAGGTCACCCTGCGCGCCGTCACGCTTGGCGATGCCCTTGCCGCGCACGCGCAGCACCCGCCCGCTCGCGGTGCCCGGCGGCACCTTGAGCGAGACCTTGCCTTCGAGGGTCGGCACGGTGATCGTGGTGCCGAGCGTGAGCTCGGTGAAGTCCACCGGCACGGAGATCGTCAGGTCGAGCCCCTTGCGCCCGAACAGCGCGTGCGGAGCCACGTGCACCCGGACGTAGAGGTCGCCCGCCTGCGCGCCACCCCGGCCGGGCTCGCCTTGGCCGGCCAGCCGGATCCGCTGGTCGTCGTCGACACCCGACGGGATCCGGACGGTCAGCGTGCGGGTCCGCGTGCTGACGCCTTCGCCGCCGCACTCGGGGCACGGGTCGTCGATGATCTGCCCGCGGCCGCGGCAGTCGCGGCACGGCTCCGAGAACGCGAACGCGCCCTGGCTGCGGCTGACCAGCCCCGAACCGGAACAGGTCGGGCAGGTCCGCGGCGAGGTGCCCGGCTTCGCGCCGTTGCCGCCGCACGTCGAGCAGGTCGCCGGGCTCGACAGCCGCAGCGGCAGGGTCGCGCCCTTGACCGCCTCGGTGAAGTCGATCCGGACGTCCGTTTCGACGTCGGCCCCGCGCTGGGGCCGGTTCGCCGTCGCGCCCGCCGTCGTCCGGCCGCGGCCGAACAACCCGCCGAGGATGTCGCCGAGCCCGCCGAAACCGCCCTGCTGCCCGGCGCCGGCCTGGCCGAAGATGTCCCCGACGTCGAAGCTGCCGGTGCCGCCGCCACCGGGGAAGTTGAACCCGCCCCCGCCGCCGCCGAACAGCCGCCGTGCCTCGTCGTACTCCTTGCGCTTGGCCGTGTCGGACAGCACGCCGTACGCCTCGGAGACGGCCTTGAACTTCTGCTCCGCCTCCGCGTTGCCGGCGTTCGCGTCCGGGTGGTTCTCCTTGGCCAGCTTCCGGTAGGCCTTCTTGATCTCGTCGGCTGTGGCGTCGGAGGAGACGCCCAGTTCACGGTAGAAGTCCTTGCCGATCCATTCCCGTGCGCTCATCGGGCGTCTCCTCCTCCCACTGGAACCGGATACTGCTTACTGCTGCTGGTCATCGAGGCGCCCGTCGAGTGGCAGCTCGCCACCGACGGACGGGTCCACCGGGGCCGCGCCGGGCTCGTGGTCGGTCACGCCGACCAGCGCCGCCCGCAGCACGCGGTCCCCGAAGCGGTACCCGCGGCGCATGACCACGGTGACCGTCGGGCCCGCCACGTCGGGCGAGGTGTTGTGCTGCACGGCTTCGTGCACGCTCGGGTCGAAGGCCTCGCCCTCGGCGCCGAACGACTCGAGCCCCGCGCGCTGGAGCCCGGTGATCAGCTTGTCGCCGACGGCCTTGAACGCCCCGGTGAGGTCACCGTGCTGCTCGGCCCGCTCGAGGTCGTCGAGCAGCGGCAGCAGGTCGTTCACCACCGTCGCCTTCGCGCCGAGGACGACCGCCTCGCGGTCACGCTCGACGCGCTTGCGGTAGTTGGCGTACTCGGCCTGCAGGCGCTGGAGGTCGGCGGTGCGCTCGGCCAGCTCCTTCTCCACGCCGGAGACCACCACGACGGAGTCGTCCACAATGGACTCGCCCAGCGAGGGGCCCGCGTGCTCCACAGGCTCCTCGTCGGGGTCCGGCGCGGCGTGGGCCGGACCGGGCGGGCGGACCTGCCCGGTCTGGGGGTCCACCCGGCGCCGGTCCCGCACGACCACCGGCTCCTCGGGGCCGCGGCCCTGGTTCTCGGATTCGTCGTAGCTGTGGGTCACTTCTTTTCGTCCTCTTCGACGATCTCGGCGTCCACCACGTCATCGGCCTTGGCGCCCGTCGCGCCGGCCGCACCGGCGTCGCCACCGGCCGCGCCCGAAGCGCCGGCCGCACCCGCGGCCGTGTCGGCGTTCGCGTTGGCGTACAGGGCGGTGCCCAGCTCCTGCGAAGCGGTGTTCAGCTTCTCGATCGACTCGCGGATCTTCGCCGAGTCGGTGCCCTTGAGCGCCTCGTTCGACTCGTCGATCGCGGACTTGACCTTGGCCTTGAGGTCCTCGGGCAGCTTGTCGTCGTTGTCCTTGAGGAACTTCTCGGTCTGGTAGACCAGCGTCTCGGCCTGGTTGCGGGTCTCGGCCTCTTCGCGGCGGGTCTTGTCTTCCTCGGCGTGCGCCTCGGCGTCCTTGACCATCCGCTCGATGTCGTCCTTCGGCAGCGCGGAGCCACCGGTGATCGTCATCGACTGCTCCTTGTTCGTGCCGAGGTCCTTGGCCAGGACGTGCACGATGCCGTTCGCGTCGATGTCGAAGGTGACCTCGATCTGCGGCACGCCACGCGGGGCGGGCGGGAGACCGGTCAGCTCGAACATGCCGAGCTTCTTGTTGTGCGCGGCGATCTCGCGCTCACCCTGGAACACCTGGATCTGCACCGACGGCTGGTTGTCGTCCGCGGTGGAGAAGATCTCCGAGCGCTTGGTCGGGATCGTGGTGTTGCGCTCGATGAGCTTGGTGAACACGCCACCCTTGGTCTCGATGCCCAGCGACAGCGGCGTGACGTCCAGCAGCAGGACGTCCTTGACCTCGCCCTTCAGGACACCGGCCTGCAGCGCCGCGCCGACCGCGACGACCTCGTCCGGGTTCACGCCCTTGTTCGGCTCGCGGCCGCCGGTCAGCTCCTTGACCAGCTCGGACACGGCCGGCATGCGGGTGGAACCACCGACGAGCACGACGTGGTCGATGTCGCCGACGGCGATGTTCGCGTCGCGGATCACGTTGTTGAACGGGTTGCGGGTGCGCTCGAGCAGGTCCGAGGTGATCTTCTGGAACTCGGCGCGCGAGAGCTGCTCGTCGAGGAACAGCGGGTTCTTGTCGGCGTCGACCGTGATGTAGGGCAGGTTGATGCCGGCCGAGTTCGAGCTGGACAGCTCGATCTTCGCCTTCTCCGCCGCCTCGCGGATGCGCTGCAGCGCCATCTTGTCCTTGGTCAGGTCGATGCCGTTCGTGGCCTTGAACTTGTCGACCAGCCACTTGACGATGCGCTCGTCCCAGTCGTCGCCACCGAGGTGGTTGTCACCGGAGGTCGCGCGGACCTCGACGACGCCCTCGCCGATCTCCAGCAGCGAGACGTCGAACGTGCCGCCACCGAGGTCGAAGACCAGGATGGTCTGTTCCTTCTCGCCCTTGTCCAGGCCGTACGCCAGCGCGGCGGCGGTCGGCTCGTTGACGATGCGGAGCACGTTCAGGCCGGCGATCTGGCCGGCTTCCTTGGTGGCCTGCCGCTGCGCGTCCTCGAAGTACGCCGGGACGGTGATCACCGCGTCGGTGATCGTCTCGCCCAGGTACGCCTCGGCGTCGCGCTTCAGCTTCATCAGCACTCGCGCGCTGATCTCCTGCGACGTGTAGTTCTTCCCGTCGATCTCGGTCTTCCAGTCGGTGCCGATGTGCCGCTTCACGGACCGGATCGTCCGGTCGACGTTCGTCACGGCCTGGTTCTTGGCCGGCTGGCCCGTCAGCACTTCGCCGTTCTTGGCGAAGGCGACGATCGAGGGGGTGGTCCGGGACCCTTCAGAGTTGGCGATGACCGTCGGCTCGCCGCCCTCAAGGACGGCGACGACCGAGTTGGTCGTGCCGAGGTCGATGCCGACCGCTCGCGCCATGGTGCTTTCCTCCTGTGTAAGCCTGCTTCGTCCGTGACCTGCACGTTCGCCCCCGCCTTGAGCGGGGCCTTGGCAAGTTCTATCGGGCCTTCGCGTGTCGCGTCAAGCTGGACTTGAGTCGACTGCGCTCAACCTCTACGTCCAGCCTAACGACCGGCTCCGGGTTCTTGTTCCCGGCCTCGGCGCCCGAACTCGCCCCGAACGGGTGTGACTCCGCTCACGGGGTCTCACCGGACGTGCACGACGGCCAGCTTCGCCAGGTGCGGGGACGTGACGCTGACCGGAACGCCCTGCGCGGGCGCAGGGCGTTCCGGTTCGCTGCGGAGGAAGCCGACGACGCCGAACATCGTGATGGCGCCGGCCAGTGCGGCGGCCAGGACCCGCCGTTCGATCTTGCCCATGGTGAAGGAAGCTCCAGTGGTGAGAAAGGGTCAGGCGGCGCGGACGGTCACACTGCCGCTGTCGGTCGTGAGGTCGAGGGTGTGCGGCGCGGAGCCGTCGGTCGGGACGTCGATCTCGCGGTGCCCGCTGTCGCTGTCCCCGAGGACGCGGTAGGGCCCGCCCGGCACGGCGACCTCGACGCTGCCGCTGTCGGCCTTCACCTTGACGTTGTTCGGCTCGGCGAGGGTGAACTCGACGCTCCCGCTCGACGACGTCACGTCGACCGGACCGCGCACGTCGGTGCCGCTGATGCTGCCGGAGTCGGCGTGCAGCTGGACCTCCCCGACGTTCCGCAGGTCGATCCCCCCGCTGTCGAGCCGCAGCTTCACCAGGCCGGGCACGTCCTCGACCCGGGCGTGCCCAGAGTCGGCCTGGACGTCCACGCTCGCCATCCCGGCGATGTCGAGGCCACCGGAGTCGACCTTCCCGGTGACGGGGATGTTCGCCGGCACGACGACCTCGAAGTCGACCGAGCAGTTCGTCCCGCAGTCGGTGAGCACGAGCTGGTCACCCTCGACGCGGTAGAAGGTGTCACCGGGGTTGCCGCGCCAGTGGTAGTTCACCTCTTGGTGGACCGTCGCGGGCCCCGACCCCGCGCGGATCTTCACCGAGCCCGAGTCGCCTTCCAGCTTCACGCTGCGGATCGACTCCGAAAGCGTCTTGGTGTTCTCGAAGTCCGATCCCCAGCCCCAGCCGAACGCGGTCGCCAGGCCGACGCCGATCAGGACGATGCCACCTACGGCAAGAAGCGGGCGCGCCATGGTCGTTGGTCCCCTCAGTTGTTTCCTCTGCTGCGAAAACGGTATTGGCGAAGGGATGGCCGGCACATGGGGGTAACCCCCCGAAAGACCCTGAGATCCGTCCCTGACACGCGGGGGTGGCGGGAGGGGCCTAACCTGGCGCAAGACTCCAGTTCCATGATCAGGAGGATCCATGCCGCAAGCACCCGGCCCGTACGAATCCCTGCCCGACGTGCCGTCCTTCACCGTCCGGAGCACCGACGTCGCCGACGGCGAAACCCTGGCCACGCCCCACTTGTCCGGCATCTTCGGCGCCGGCGGCGAAGACCGCTCGCCGCACCTGGCCTGGGAAGGCTTCCCCGCGGAGACGAAGAGCTTCGCCATCACGTGTTACGACCCGGACGCCCCGACCGGCAGCGGCTTCTGGCACTGGGCCGTGTTCAACGTCCCGGCCTCGGTGACGGAGCTGGCTTCGGGCGCGGGCGACGGCTCCGGCCTCCCCGACGGAGCGGTGACGTTGAAGGGCGACGGCGGCGTCAAGCAGTTCCTCGGCGCGGCTCCCCCGCCCGGCCACGGCCCGCACCGGTACTACTTCGCGGTGCACGCGCTCGACGTCGACAAGCTCGAGGTCGATGGTGAGGCGACCCCGGCGTTCCTGGGCTTCACCATGTTCGGCCACACACTGGCGCGCGCGGTGATCACGCCGGTGTACGAGAACAAGGGTTAGGTTTCACAGGTCAGGTTTCACGGCCCGGCGCTGTCGCGGATCGGCGACAGTGCCGGGCACGTTTTTGTCGGTGGCCGATGACACACTGCGGTCATGTCACCACCGATAGCGACACCCCGGTCGCGAGCACTGGGGTTCGGGCTGAGGAAGGCGCGCCAGGCGCGCGGCATCGGCCTGCGCGAGCTGGCTCGCGGGGCGGACGTCCGCCCGGGCGACCTGTCCAACTGGGAGCTCGGGCTGCGGGTGCCCAAGGTCGAGGAGGTCGCGCTCCTGCTCGGGCGGATGCAGGTCAGCGTCGAGGAGCGGACGCGGCTGCTCGAGCTGGCGGAGAACGCCCGCGAGCCCAACTGGCTCGAGCGCGACATGCCGGATGCCCCACCGGTCCTGACCACGCTGGCCGAGTACGAGCGCACCGCCGCCTCGATCTTCAGCTGGCAGCCGATGCTGGTGCACGGGTTGTTGCAGACCCCGGACTACGCGCGGTCCGTCCTGGTTCGCGGCGGCACGCCGGCCCAGCTGCTCGAATCGCGCCTGCGGGTCCGCATGATCCGCCAGGCCGCGCTCCGCGAGCGCGGCGCGCCCGAATGTTCCATCCTCATCGGCGAATCCGCCCTCCGGCAGCCGATCGGCGGCGCCGAGACCCTGCTCGACCAGCTTCGCCACCTCCTCGAACTCCCGTCGAAGCTCGCCGCGCGGATCGTTCCGTCCGGCGGCGACTACCACCCCGGGCTCAACGGTTCCTTCAGCGTCTTCGAGTACTCCGACCTGCCCGCGATCGTCTTTCTGGACCAGTACCGCGGCAGCGCCTACCTCTACGATGAGGATCAGGTGGCGGACTACAAGTCGGCCGCGCGGACCATGACCTCCCTCGCCATGGACTCGGCCGAATCCCACGAGTTCATCGAGGGGGTGATCGCCGAACTGGAGGCTTCATGACCTGGCGGAAGTCCAGCCACAGCGGGCCCGAAGCCGAGTGCGTCGAAGTGGCGCTCGCGGAAGTGGTGCAGATCCGCGACACCAAGGACCGCCCGGGCGGAACCCTCCGGATTTCCCCCCGATCGTGGGAAGCACTCCGCACCGACCTCACGCGGTGATCCGGCCCGTCACCCCCGGCGACTGACGGGAGTGGCGCGACCTCCGCCTGACCAGGCAGCCGTCTGGAATACCAGACGAAATCGCCGCCACAGGCCTAGGACCGGCCCGCCGGGCGACGGTTAATACCTCCCGAAGCACGATCAGCAGGAGGCACACCGTGGCGGCGACGCTCGAACGCAGGTCCATCGACCCGGTCCCGGAGACCGAACGGCACGGCCACCCGCGCAGCCTCTTCACGCTCTGGTTCGCGGCGAACATGCAGATCACGTCGGCCGTCACGGGGGCGCTGACCGTGCTCGTCGGGGTGCACCCGCTGTGGGCGCTGGTCGCCGTCCTGGGCGGGAACGTCCTCGGCGGCGTCCCGATGGCGTTGCACGCCGCCCAAGGCCCGAAGCTGGGCATCCCGCAGATGATCCAGTCGCGCGCGCAGTTCGGCGTGTACGGCGCCGTCCTGCCGCTGGTCCTGGTCGTCGTGATGTACCTCGGGTACTTCGCCAGCGGGAACGTCCTGGGCGGACAGGCCGTCGCGGAGATCACCGGCCTCCCGGCCGACGCCGCGATCGGCGTGTACGCCGCCCTTTCCGCGCTGATCGCGATCGTCGGGTACCGGCTGATCCACCGGTTCGGCTGGGTGGCTTCCGCCTTGAGCGTCGTCGTCTTCGTGTACCTCACGGTCCGCCTGGTCGGCGGCCACGACCTCGGCGCCGTCCTCAGTGCGCCGACCCTCGACTTCCCGAAGTTCCTGCTCGCCCTCTCCCTGACGGCGTCGTGGCAGCTGACGTTCGGCCCGTACGTCGCGGACACCTCGCGCTACCTGCCGTCGGCGACGTCGGTGCGCGCGACCTTCTGGTGGACCTACGGCGGCACGGTCCTCGGCGCCACGTGGGCGATGTCGTTCGGCGCGCTCGCGTACGCCGTCGCCGGGAAGGCGTTCAAGGGCCACGAAGTCGCGTACGTCGTCGGCCTCGGCGGTAAGGCGCTGCTCATCCCGTTGCTGCTGGCGATCGCGCTCGGCAAGTTCACGGTGAACGTGCTGAACATCTACGGCGGGTACATGACGGTCGCGACCGCGCTCACCGCGTTCAGCCGCAAAGCCGCGCTGTCGCAGCAGGCCCGCGTCGGGTACATCGCGATCGTCGGGGTGCTCGGCGGGGTCATCGCGGTGCTCGGGCGCGGGGAGTTCCTCGGGAACTTCGTGCTGTTCCTGGACTTCCTGCTGTACTTCCTGACGCCGTGGAGCTCGATCAACCTGGTCGACTTCTACCTGGTGCGCAGGGAGTCCTACGACCTCGAAGCGATGTACGACCCGAACGGCCGCTACGGCCGCTGGGCGGCGCCGGCGCTGATCGCGTACTTCGCCGGGATCGCCGTGCAGATCCCGTTTTCGAACGTCGAAGGCATCTTCGTCGGCCCGATGGCCCCCCTGCTCGGCGGCGCCGACATCTCGTGGCTGATCGGCCTGGCCGTCCCGGGCGCGCTGTACTTCGCCCTTCAGCGCAAGGCTTCCTTGTTGACGCCTTCGCGTTCGAGGTAGCGGCCCTTGGTGTGCTCGCCGAAGCCGAACTGCCGGTAGAGCCCGTGCGCGTCGGCGGTGTGCAGCATCCAGCGGAAGCCGGCGCCGGGCCCGTTGTCGATCATCTCGCGCACGATCTCCTTGCCGAGCCCGCTGCCGCGCGCGGAGTCCACCACGAAGACGTCGGCGAGGTAGGCGCTGCTGACGCCGTCCGAGAAGGCGCGCGCGAAGCCGACCATCTCCCCATCGCGGTACGCGCCGACGACCCGCCACGAGCTTTCGATCGCGGCTTCGACCTGTTCGCGCGTGCGCCAGCGGCCCCAGTAGGCCTCGGTGGAGAGGAACTTCCACACCACTTCGAGGTCCGGCCGCGTCCGGTCGTCGTCGAGCTCGTAGGCACCGAAAGTCCGCATGATCCGAAACTAAGCCAAGCGTCAACGCGGTTTCAGCAGGTAGTCCACCACCGGCCGCAGCTCGTCCGCGGACGGCGGCCCGTCGTCGATCAAACCCTGGATCAGCAGCCCGTCGATCCCGGCGAGGAACACCCGGAACGCCACCTCGTCGTCGTGCCTCACCATCGACGTCAGGACGTCCAGCCAGCGCCGCGCGGCCGGGCGGAGCTCCGGCTTCCGCGCGGCCAGCAGGTACAGCTCGTACTCGGCCATGGTCCGCCCGCGCCGCGGCCCGAGCGCCTCCGCGAGCAGGCCCGCGACCTCCTCGGCGCCGCGCGAGCCGCGGGAGCGGGCGCGGTCGATCATCCAGTAGACCTCGGTCGCCATGTCGCGGGCGCACGAGATGAGCGTCGCGACCAGCAGGTCGTCCAGCGACGAGAAGTGGTAGGTCGTGGACGTCGTGGGCACGCCGGCCTCGGCGGCGACCGTCCGGTGCGTCACGCCCGCGACGCCGTCTCGCTCGATCACGCGCAGCGCGGCCGCGATGATCTCCGCGCGCCGCTTCTCCCCGCGTACCTTCCGGCCGTCGACCTGCAGTTTCACGATGACGCACTCCCCAGCTCGATCAGCACCACCCCGCCGATCACGAGCGCCAGCCCGGCGATCATGGCGGCGTTGACCGGCTCCTTGAGGAACACCACGCCGATGATCGCCACCAGCGCGACCCCGGCCGCGGCCCAGATCGCGTACGCGACGCCGACGGACAGCCCCAGCTTCAGCACCTGCGAAAGCGCGACGAACGCGATCGCGTACCCGATCACCACGACGATCGATGGCCCGAGCTTGGAGAAGCCCTCGGAGAGCTTCAGCGAGACCGTCGCGGAGACCTCGGCGGCGATCGCCAGCGCAAGCAGAAGGTACGCACCCATAGGGTGAAAACTACCTGAACGATCGTCCCGAAACAAAGAGCGACGTACACCACATCGGTGGGACTTAGGCCCACTCAACGGGTTACTCATCAGTAAGGACGGTTAGTCTCCCGGCACCACCACTGATCCATCCGGACGAAAGGCACCCGAACGATGGGCGCTCTGCAACTGACGCTCGGCGGGATCTCCGTCGTGCTCGGCCTCGTCGCCTGGGGCATGTTCGCCGCGACGATCGCCCGTTTTGTGCGGGTCATCCGCCTCGGGCAGCCCGACGCGACCCGCAACGGCCCCTTCATGCCCCGCATGAAGACGCTGATCAAGGAGTTCGCGGCCCACACCCGGATGAACCGGAAGCGCAGCGTCGGACCGGCCCACTGGCTGGTCATGTGGGGCTTCCTGCTCGGCTCGCTTGCCCTGTTCGAGGCCTACGGCGAGGTCTTCGTCCCGCACTGGGGCTGGCCGATCCTCGACGACTTCCCGCCGTTCCAGCTGCTCATGGAGCTGCTCGGGGTCGGCACGATCGTCGGCATCCTGGTGCTGATGGCGATCCGCCAGCGCAACCACCCGCGCCGCGCCGACCGCCAGTCGCGCTTCCAGGGCTCCAACTTCAAGTGGGCCTACTTCATCGAGGCCGTCGTCCTGATCGAGGGCATCGGCATCATCGGCGTCCGCGCCGCGAAGGCCGCGCTCGGCGCGCACGAGACGCCGACCTGGGCCGCCTTCGTCTCGAACCCGATCGGCCAGCTGCTGCCGGCCAGCCCGAACCTGGTCACGGTGTTCGCGTTCGTCAAGCTGATGAGCGCCACGGTCTGGCTGATCGTCGTCGCGCGCACGATGACCATGGGCATCGCGTGGCACCGCTTCAGCGCGTTCTTCAACATCTACTTCAAGCGCGAGCAGGACGGCGGCGTCGCCCTCGGCGCGCTCAAGCCGATGATGAGCGGCGGCAAGGTCCTCGACCTCGAGGAAGCCGACCCGGACGAGGACACCTTCGGCGTCGGCAAGATCGAGGACTTCAGCTGGAAGGGCTGGCTGGACTTCTCGACGTGCACCGAGTGCGGCCGCTGCCAGGAGCAGTGCCCCGCGTGGAACACCGGCAAGCCCCTGTCGCCGAAGCTGCTCATCACGCAGCTGCGCGACCACGCGTACGCGAAGGCGCCGTACTTGATGGCCGGCGGCAAGCGCGACATGGCCGGCGACGAGGTCGGGCTGTCCGGCGACAACATGTACGCCGGGATCGACGTCCTCGCGATCGCCGAATCCCAGAAGGCCCTGATCGGCGACGACGGCGGTGTCATCGACCCCGACGTCCTGTGGTCGTGCACCAGCTGCGGCGCCTGCGTCGAGCAGTGCCCGGTGGACATCGAGCACGTCGACCACATCGTCGACATGCGCCGCTACCAGGTGATGATCGAGTCGTCGTTCCCCAGCGAGCTGAACGGCATGTTCAAGAACCTGGAGAACAAGGGCAACCCGTGGGGCCAGAACGCCAAGGACCGGCTGGCCTGGACCGAGGACCTGGACTTCGAGGTCCCGGTGTTCGACGGCGACATGGGCGACGCCGAGTACCTCTTCTGGGTCGGCTGCGCCGGCGCGTTCGAGGACCGCGCGAAGAAGACGACGCGGGCGGTCGCCGAGCTGCTGCACATGGCCGACGTCAAGTACAAGGTGCTCGGCTCGGAGGAGTCCTGCACCGGTGACCCGGCCCGCCGCGCGGGCAACGAGTTCCTGTTCCAGATGCTGGCGCAGCAGAACGTCGAGGTCCTGAACTCGGTGTTCGAGGGACGTGAGCGGAAGGCCCGCAAGGTCGTCGTGACCTGCGCGCACTGCTTCAACACGCTCGCCAACGAGTACCCGGAGCTGGGCGGCCAGTTCGACGTCGTGCACCACACGCAGCTGCTGAACCGCCTGGTGCGGGAGAAGCAGCTGGTCCCGGTGGCGCCGGTCGCCGAGGACGTCACCTACCACGACCCGTGTTACCTCGGCCGCCACAACAAGGTCTACGAGGCGCCGCGCGAGCTGGTCGGCGCGACCGGCGCGCGGCTGCGCGAGATGCCGCGGCACGGCGACAAGTCGATGTGCTGCGGCGCCGGCGGCGCCCGCATGTGGATGGAAGAGAAGATCGGCAAGCGGATCAACGTCGAGCGCGTCGACGAGGCGCTCGGCACCGCGCCGTCGAAGATCGCGACCGGCTGCCCGTTCTGCAAGGTGATGCTGAACGACGGTCTGACGGCCCGCCAGAGCGACGGCAGCGCGAGCGAGAAGGTCGAGATCGTCGACGTCGCGCAGATGCTGCTGGAGTCGGTCAAGCGCAAGCCGGAGCCGAAGCCGATCGCCCTCGGGGCGCCGACGCTCGCGGCGGAGCCCGCCGAAGAAGCCTGACGACCCGCGGCCCGGCCATGACATTCGTCCTGGCCGGGCCGTGATCGTTGGCCCAGGCACCGTCCCGCCGTCCGCCCGACGATGCGGGAATGCGAAAGTCCGCGGCCCTCACCCTGGCGATCCTCGCCCCGTTCACGGCCGAGTTCCTGCTCGCCGACCAGTACCTCGCCGGCCCGCCCGAACTGGGGCAGCAGCTCGGCATGTTCGCCCTTTACGTCGCCTTCTACGGCGCGGCGGCGCTGCTGATCCGCGAAGCCGCCCGCCGCCGGGGCCGCGGCTGGCCCACGATCCTCACGCTCGCCCTCGCGTTCGGCGTCTTCGAAGAAGGCCTGCTGACGCAGACGCTGTTCAACCCGTACTACCTCGGCCTGGACCTGCTGACACCCGGGCACATCGCCTGGCTCGGCATCGGCGCGCCGTGGACGGTCTACGTGCTGACCCTGCACGTCGTGTGGAGCATCGGCGCGCCGATCGCGGTCGCCGAGGCGCTCTTCGGCCGCGAACCTTGGCTGAAGAAGGTCGGCCTGAGCCTCTGGAGCGTGTCGCTGGTCGTCGGCGCCGTCGCCACCTTCGCCATCACCTACTCCTTCGCGCCCTTCGTCGCACCCGTCGCGCAGCTCGCCGGGGCCGCCGTGGTCGCCGTCACGCTGGTCGTCGTGGCGTTCCGGTTCCGCTCGCCGGTCTGGACGTCGACGCCGGGCAACCCCTGGGTCGCGCTCGCCCTGGGCGTCGGCGCGAGCAGCGCGTTCCAGATCCTGCGCAGTCTGGACGTCCACCCTTGGCTGCTCGTCGGACTGCTCCTGGCGCTCGAAGCGATCACCGCCGTCGTGGTCCTGCGGCTGCGCCCGCCCGCGTTTCCGCTGGCCGCGGGAGCGGTGGTGACCTATTGCTGGCTGGGCATGAAAACGACCATTCCCTACGGCACGATCGCCATTGTCGAGCAGTCGGCCCTCATTCTCGTAGCCGTGGCACTACTGGTTGTCACCAGTCGATCAAGGCGTCCACTAGCTGGGAATTCGTAGCGGCAATCGATTACTGCCACAATGTCCGCGATATTCACTGAAATGGCCTATCAGGCAAAGGACAAACAGTGGCCTGAAGACTGGACAACGGGCGTATCCTGGCCTTTCCCTCGCCGCCAACGCTGCCAGCGAGGCAAATTCGGCGATCACGGAATCAGGGGGCAGCGAGGATGGGCGAGGACCTGCGGACCGGGGAAGATTCCCGCCCCGCCACCGGCCGGCACGCCCTTCGCGGCACCCCAGCCCTCGATCACGTTCCCAGCCAGCGGACGCTCGTGCGTCCCTACGTGCTGACGCGCGGCCGCACGCAGTCGCGGCGCCACCTGGCGATCGAAGCCATGGTTTCGACGCGGGCCGGCGCCCACTGGAACGGCGCCCGGCTGACCGGTGAGTTCCGTTCGGTCCGCTCGATCTGCCACCACCCGCGCTCGGTCGCCGAGGTCGCCGCGCGGCTCAGCGTCCCGCTCGGCGTCGCCCGGGTGCTGCTCGACGACATGGCCGACCAGGGCCTGGTGACGATCCACGACACACGCGTGAACACCGACGGCCGTCCGGCCGTGGCGCTCATGGAGCGCGTGCTGCACGGCCTGCGCCGCCTCTGACCATTACGCTCACCACCGTGAGCGAGGAACCCGAAAAGCCCGGTGGCGAAAGCACGCTGACCGTCCTGCTCGCCGGCGGGGTGAACCTGGCGATCGCGATCATGAAGCTGATCGCGGGCATCATCACCGGCTCGGGCGCGATGCTGTCCGAAGCGGCCCACTCCGTGGCGGACACCTTCACCGAAGTCCTGCTGCTGACGGCGTTGAAGCGCTCCGACCGCCCGGCCGACCGCGTGCACCCCTTCGGGTACGGCAAGGAGCGCTACTTCTGGTCGCTGCTCGCCGCGGTGTCGATCTTCGCGTCGGGTTCGATGTTCGCGCTCTACGAGGGCGTTTCGACGCTGTTCGGGCACGGTGAGGCGCAGAGCACGTCGATCCTCAGCTACATCGTGCTGGCCGTGGCGTTCCTGCTCGAAGGCACGTCGTGGGTGCAGGCCGTGCGCCAGACCGTCCGGGAGTCCAAAGCGGAAAACCGGTCATTCTGGGCGTACCTCCGCCTGATCGACGACCCGACACCGAAGACCGTGCTCTTCGAGGACTCCGCGGCGCTGATCGGCCTCATCGTCGCGTTCGCCGGCATCGGCCTGCACCAGCTCACCGGTTCGGAGGTCTGGGACGGCCTCGCGTCGATCATCATCGGCGTGCTGCTCGCCTTCGTCGCGTACCTGCTCGGGCGGACCAACCGCGGCCTGCTCATCGGCCGCCAGGCCAACCCGGAGATCGTCCGCGGCGTCCGTGACCACCTCTCGGCCGCGCCGGAGATCGAGGCCGTCGTCGACCTGCAGACGATGCTCATGGGCACCGACCAGGTCCTGGTCTGCACCCGCGTCGACTTCGACGACTCGCTCGGCGCCGCCGACGTCGAACACGCCTGCGTCCGGATCGCGGCCGAACTGACCCAGACGTTCAACGACGTCACGGAGGTGTTCATCGAGCCGGTGCCGCGGTCGGATCCCGACCTGCGGGCGACCGTGCTGGCTCGGTACGGCGACATCGCGGAGCGGTGGAACAACCCGGCTTAGGCGCCTCAGTAGCCGAAGTCCTGCACCCAGTAGTTGCCCGCCTTGGTGAAGCCGACGCCGAGCTTCGTGAGCGAGCAGTTCAGGATGTTCGCGCGGTGGCCCTCGGAGTTCATCCAGGAGTCCATGACCTGTGCCGCGGACGTCTGGCCCTTCGCGATGTTCTCCGCGCCCGGCTTCGGGTTGCCGGCGTTCTTGATGCGCTGGTCGAAGGTGACGCCCTCGGGGTTGGTGTGGGAGAAGAAGTTGCGCGCCGACATGTCGTCGCTGTAGTCCTGCGCGGCCTTCGTCAGGTGCGACTCCTCGGCCAGCGCCTTGCAGCCCGCCTGGGCGCGCTCGTTGTTGACGAGGTTGATGACCTGCTCGGCGACCGAAGAGGCAACCCGCGCGGCGGCCTTGGTGCTCGGCGGCGGCGCGGCCTCGGAAGTCGTCGGCGGGGGCGCGGAGGTCTCGGTCGGGGTCGGCGTCGGCGTCGCACTGGACGACGGCGCCGGCGTTTCGGCCGAAGGCTGCTTCGTCGTGGAGGCCTGGCCACCGGCGAGGTCGGTGCCGCTGCCGCCACCGGAGGCGCCGGGCGCGTCGGGGAGCACCAGGGCCGCGGCGCCGAGCTCAGCGGTGTTTCCTTCGGCGGTGGCCATCCAGGTGCCTGTCGCGGCGGAGAAAACGCCGAGCAGCACACTGAGTGACACCATCACCACGCGAGCACGTTCACCAATGGGGGACACGGCGCGAGAACGTATCACGGAACGATTACAGCGAGAACCCTACGAACGCACTGGTCACATTCTTCGGCCCGCCGTTCGCCGACGGACACGGAACCCGCGGCAATCGGGCGCTCCAGCGTTACTCCATTCAGCCGCTCCGGACTTTGAAGGTCGCCTCGCCGGACGCGCTCACGGGACGCCCGGTCGGATCTTGCCCGGTGACGGTCGCCCTGCTCGTGAAGCCTTCCTGACCGGCGATCATCGTGCAGGTGTAGGTGATTTCCCCGTCCGCGGCCAGCTCGGGAGTGGTGCGCCCACAGGACGGCGTGTGGTCGTCCACGACGGACACGGCGGCGAGCGGCACGTCGCCGGTGTTCTTGACCAGAACGCTGAAGGTGACGGTTTCGCCCGGGCGGACTTCGAAGGGAGCCGCGTCCTTCATGACCGCGATCTCGGGGTGGACGACGTCGATTTTCGTGATGACGGTCGATTGCACTGAGCGACCGGTCGGATCCATTCCGGTCACTTCGGCGGTGGTCGAGAAATCGTCGTCCGGCGCTTTGCGGGTGCAGGTGTAGGTCTGCGCTTGGTGGGTTTCGAGCTTGTCGAAGCTCTTCGCGCAGGCGGGCTCGTCGGTGACCTGGACGGCGGTCAGGGGAACGTCGCCGCTGTTCGTCACGGTGATGGTGAAGGTGACTTCGTCGCCTACGCGGACTGTGGCGGGCTTCGCGTCCTTCGTTATTTCTACATTCGGGTGGATGACGTCGATTTTCGCGTCACCCTTGGCGGTGACCGGCGGTCCGATCGGCGCTTCCGCGGTTGCTTCGGCGGTGCTGGTGACGTCGTCCTTCGGGGCTGTGGTCTTGCAGTCGTACGTCTGGGATTCCCGGACTTCGAGTTTGTCGAAGGTCTTGGCGCAAGCGGGCTCGTCGGCGATTTTGACGGCGGTCAGGGGGACGTCACCGGTGTTGGTGACGGTGATCGTGAAGGTGACTTCGTCGCCTTGACGGACTGTGCCGGGCTTCGCGTCCTTGGTGATCCGCAGGCTGGGGTGCTGAACGGTGAAGGCGGCGTCGTCGGTTGCGCTGACCTGGCGTTTCGTCGGATCGGTGCCGGTTGCGGTGGCTGAGCTCACGAAATTGTCGGTGCCCGCGTTTACCGTGCAGGAGTGGCGCTGGAGGGCGTCGGGAGGGAGGGTGCCGATGGTCAGAGCGCACGCCGGAGTGCGGCTGTCCACAAGGGACACATCGGTCAGTGGGACGTCCCCGGTGTTGGTGACGACGAGGGTGAAGGTGACGGTGTCGCCGACCCGCACCTGAGCGGGTGCGGCGTCATCCGTGACGGCGATTGCCGGGTGGATGACGTCCACGGGCACCTCGGCAGCGCCGGTCACCGTCCGGTTCGTGGCGTCAGTGCCGGTGACCCGCGCGGCGGCGGCGAAGTCGGCTCCGCCGGCGGTCTGGGTGCAGGTGTAGGTCTGCTTTGCTTGCGGTTCGAAGGTGCCGAGAGCTTTGGCGCATGCCGGTGCGCCTTGGTCGGCAACGGAGACGTCGCGGAGCAGGCTGTCACCGGTGTTGGTGACGGTGATCGTCGAGGTCACGGTGTCGCCCTCGCGCACCATCGCGCGGTCAACGGTCCTGCCGATGGTGATGGCGGGATGGATGACGTCGATGCCTGCGGTCCCCGTGGCGGCGACCGCAGGTCCGACGGGCGGAGTGGCGGTGACCTGCACGGCGGCGGTGACGTCGTCGGCGGGAGCGGTGAGGCTGCAGGCGAAGTCCTGGGTGGCGCCGGGCTCGAGGGAGCCGTCGAGGAGTTGGGCGCAGCCGGTGGCCCGCGCCTGCGGACCGGTGGCTCGTGGAGTCGCGGCCGTAGGGCCGGAGGCTCGGGAGTCTGGGCGCGCCCCCGCCACTTGAGGCACGTCCGCGACCCGCACCCCCGTCAACGGCACGTCACCGGCATTGCGCACCGCAATCCGCAGCGGCACGACATCGCCCTCCCGGAACGGGCCGCCCGTTACCGTGGCCGTGATCGCCACCGCCGGGTGCTGCACCACGAACGCGGCCTCCGCGGTTGCCGTCACGGGCCGATCGGTCGGATCCGTCCCGGTCACCACCGGACGGTTCGTGAGCCCGGCCGCGCCCGCGACAGTCGTGCACGTGTACGCCTGCGTCGCCTGCGGCGCCAGCACACCCAGCGGCTTCGCGCACCCAGCGACCTCGTCCGCGACCGCCACCCCGGTCAGCGGCACGTCGCCCGTGTTGGTCGCGGTGATCGTCCAGGTCACCGTGTCGCCTTCGCGGACCTGCGCGGGCGAAGCCTGCGCGGCGAGCGCCACCCCCGGGTGGATGACGTCGACCACGGCGTCGTCGGTGACCTTCACCGTCCGGCCGAGCTGGTCCTGGCCCGAGGCCACCGCGGTGTTGGTGAAGTCGTCGGCCGGCGCCGGCGTGGTGCAGGTGTACGTCTGCCTGCTCCGCGGCGGCAACGCGCCGATCGTCTTGGCGCACGCCGGCGTGTGGTCGTCCGTGACCGCGACCTCCGTCAGCGGCGCGTCACCGGCGTTGGCGACCGTGATCGTGAACGTGATCAGGTCGCCGGCCCGCACGACGCCGGGCGTGGCGTCCTTCGTGAGCGTCAGCGCCGGGGTGATCACCGTGACGGTCGCCGACGCGCTCGCGCTCACGGGCCGGCCGGCCAGGTCGGTGCCGGTCGCGGTCACGCGGGACGTCGTTGTCGACGACGGGTTCGCCGTGCACGTGTACGTCTGCGTCGCGCCCGCGGCCAGGCCATCGAGCGTGCGCGAGCACGACGTTGTCGTGTCGTCGGTGACCTTGACCGGCGCGAGCGGGCTGTCGCCGGTGTTCTTCACCGCGACGGTGAACGTGACGGCGTCACCCGCGTGGATCACCGGCGGCGCCACGGTCTTGGTGACCTCGATCGCGGGCGCGATCGTCGGCGCCGGCGCGTCCGCGGTCGCGCTCACCTGCTTGCCGAGCTCGTCGGTGCCCGCGACGCCGGCGGTGTTGACACCGTCGGCGATCGGGGCGCGCGCCGTGCACGTCAGCGTGCGGCTTTCGCCGGGCGCAAGCGATCCGGCCAACGGCTGCGCGCACGACGGCGTCTTCGTGTCGGTCACCTGGAAGCCGCCGAGACCGGTGTCGCCGGTGTTCGTGGCCCTGATCGTGAACGTCGCGGTGTCGCCGGCGCGGTAGGCGGGCTTGTCGGCCGTCTTCGTGAGGCCGAGCGCCGGGTGGATGACGTCGACGTGCGCCGACGCGACGCCGTCGAGCGGCTCGCCGGGTCCGCTCGTGCCGGTGACCTTCGCGGTGTTCGTGAAGTCGTCGGCGGGCGCGGGGCCGGTGCAGGTGTAGTCGACCGTCTGGCCCGGGGCGAGTGTCCCGAGCGGCTTCGCACACCCCGGGACGGCGTCGTCGGCGACCCGCACGTCGGACGCCGGGACGCTCGCGGGGTTCGCCACGGTGACGGCGAAGGTCACCGGGTCGCCGGCGTGCGCCTTCGGCTGCTTCGTGTGCAACGCGATCTGGAGCTCGGGCACCGGCACCGAGAACGCCAGGTTCTGCGCGAGATAAGTGTCGCCGCTGGTCACGAAGCCGAGCTTCGCGCTCGTCGCGCCGGCGGGGATGGTGTCGACGTTGAACGCCTTCGCGTCCACGCTGAAGTTGTTCTTCACGCCCGGCGCCGCGGCGTTGTCGGCGTTCGAGACGAAGAAGTTCGACGTCCCGCCGGTCGCCGGCTCGGCGGCCGGGACACCGTCGACGAGGAACTGGTCGCCGGAGCCGCCCCAGTCGCCGTCGTACGCGGTGACGCCGATGTGCGCGTCGGCGGCCGCGGCGCGGAAGCCCGTGACCGTCGTTTCGGTGGGGACGTCGGTGGGCTGGACGTGCCCGTCGTAGACGACCACCTTGCGCTTGTTCGGCGCGTAGTCGGCGTTGCGCTCCGGGTAGGCGTAGACGAGCGCGAGCGACCAGCCGCCCGCGCAGTCGAAACCCTTGGGAGCCCAGACATTGCCGACCGTCACGGCGAGCGCCGCCCCGGTCGGCGCGGCGGCGAACTGGCCGGTCACGTCAGCGTGCGCCGAGTAGTACTGCCCCGGCTCTTCGGCGAACCCCGTCGGCGCGACGTCGACGGGTTTTCCGCTGCCGACCGAAAGCCGGACGTTCTGCGTGGCAGGCGCCCCCGGCGGCAGCACCGCGGGCGCGCCCTCGCGCGAGCCGCACGTCTTCGCGGTGGTGTTGCCCGCCCAGTTCAGCCGGGCGAACACGATCTTCGCGCCGGGCGGGATGCGCACCGACGCGCTGGCCGAGTCGAACGTCGCCGCGTCCGTGTCGACGTCCGCCCACTGCATGAAGAAGTCGTCGTTGGCCAGGGTGTCCTTGCGGTCCGCGGTGTTCGCGCACGCGGCGGGCGTGGCCACCGCCGCGCCCGCCGGCGCGCCGTCCGCCGCGACGGGGCAGCGCATGACGCCGTTGCCCGCGTACAGGAAGTCTCCGTAGACGACGCCGTCGTAGCCCACCTTGAACGGCGGATCGGCGGCCGCTCCCGCCGACGGCACGAGGGCCGAGGCCAAGAAGACCAGTGCCAGCACGATAACCAGGCGAAGCGGTCTTGCGGGCAACAGCACTCCTTGCCACCTCCGGGGCCGAGACGACCTTCCGGAGCCTGGCACGAGAGCGGGCCGGGCGCCTCTACCTTCACCCGTCCGTGGAGCCGGTCAGCCTCGCCGTCGACTCGTGGGTGATGGCCGTGGCCGTCTCGACGAACCCGATCACCGTGCGGAGCTCGTCGTCGCTGTAGCGGTCGCAAAGCTCGTACATGCGCTTGACGAGGTGGTCCCACAGGTGGATGCCGCTCGCGATGGCCTGTTCGTCCAGCGCGATCAGGACCCGGCGGCGGTCGTCCGGGTGCGGACGGCGGTTGACGATGCCCTTGCGCTCCAGCCGGTCGATCATCGCCGTCACCGACGCCGGCGCCAGGCCGGACAGCCGCGTCAGCTCCTTCGGCGTCTGCGGCCCGAACCGCGCGAGGTAGTCCAGCACCTTGCTGTCGACCGCCGACAGGCCCCGCGTCTCGGAGATCGCGGTGTGGAACATGACCGTCTCCGTCGACAGCTCACGGGACCTGAGCAGGACTTCTTCGACCAGGTGCGCTCGCTCACTTGACACAGCGCCCAGCCTAGCCCACTCTTTAGTTCGACAGAACGAATTAGTTTCTAAGAGTTTCGAGGGGATGAACGAGATGACCAAGGCGCTGATCATCGGGGGCGGCATCGCGGGCACGATCACGGCCATCGCGCTGCACGAGGCCGGGCACAAGCCGGTGCTGTTCGAGGCGTACGACCGCGGGGCCGAGGGGGTCGGCGCGTTCCTCACGCTGGCGGTCAACGGCCTGGACGCGCTGCTGCCGCTCGGCCTGAAGGACGTCGTCAAGAGCACCGGCTTCGACTCGCCACGCATGTCGATCGGCCTCGGCAACGGCACCCGGCTGGCCGAGTTCCCGCTCGGCGGCACGCTGCCGGACGGCACCGTCAGCCAGACTGTGCTGCGCTCCGACCTCTACGTCGCCCTCCGCGACGAGGCCGCGCGACGCGGGATCCACGCCGAGTACGGCAAACGCCTGATCGGCGCGAGCCAGACGTCTTCGCAGGTCAGGGCGGATTTCTCGGACGGCTCGCACGCCGACGGCGACCTCCTGATCGGCGCCGACGGCCTCCGTTCGCGGGTCCGCACGATCATCGACCCGGACGCGCCGTCACCGCGGTACGTGCCACTGCTCAACACCGGCGGGTTCGCCGAAGGCCTGTCCCTGCCGGACGAGCCCGGCGTGCTGAACATGGTCTTCGGCAAGCGCGTGTTCTTCTGCCACGTCGTCAGCCCGATGGACGGCCGCGTCTGGTGGTTCGCGAACCCGGCCCGCAAGACCGAGCCGACGGCGTCCGAGCTGGCCACGCTCGCCGGCGAGAAGCTGCGCACCGAACTGCTGCACCTGGTGGCGCCCGACCGGACGCCGGCCGCGGAGATCATCCGCGCGACCCGCGAGGTCTACCCGGCGTGGCCGACGTTCGACTTCCCGACGGTCCCGGTCTGGCACCGCGGCCGCATGGTGATCATCGGCGACGCGGCGCACGCGACGTCACCGGCGGCGGGCCAGGGCGCGTCGATGGCCATCGAAGACGCCGTCACGCTGGGCAAATGCCTGCGGGACGTGCCGGACATCGAGCGCGCGCTGAGCACGTACGAGGGCCTGCGGCGCGAGCGCGTCGAGGCCGTTGTCGCGGCGGGGAAGCGCAACGGCGACGACAAGGTGATCGGCCCGGTCGGGCGCGTCGTCCGCGACTTCTTCATCAAGCGGGCGTTCTCGAAGCCGTTCGACGAGGACCCGAACGCCTTCATGTGGAACCACCGGATCGACTGGGACGAGAAGATCGCGGCCTAGCGCCAGGTGTCGACGCGGTGGAAGTTCTTGTACGCCCGGCTCGGGGTCGGGCCGCGCTGCCCCTGGTAGCGGGACCCGGCCTCACTCGAGCCGTAGGGGAACTCGGCCGCGCTCGACAGGCGGAAGATGCACAGCTGGCCGATCTTCATGCCCGGCCAGAGCGTGATCGGCAGGTTCGCGACGTTCGACAGTTCCAGGGTGATGTGCCCGGAGAAGCCGGGGTCGATGAACCCGGCGGTCGAGTGCGTGAGAAGCCCGAGCCGGCCGAGCGAGGACTTGCCTTCGAGGCGGCCGGCGAGGTCGTCGGCCAGGGTGACGAGCTCGAACGTCGAGCCGAGGACGAACTCGCCCGGGTGCAGCACGAAGGGCTCGTCGCCCTCCTTCTCGACCATGGAGGTCAGGTCGTCCTGCTGCAGCTGCGGGTCGATGTGGGTGTACTTGCTGTTGTTGAAGACGCGGAAGTACCGGTCAAGCCGGACGTCGACGCTGGACGGCTGGACCATGCCGGCGTCGAAGGGGTCGATGCCGAGCCGGCCGGCTTCGAGCTCTTTGCGGAGGTCACGGTCACTGAGCAGCACGCCGCGAAGCCTATCCGGTGGGTTCAGGCGGCCCGCATGTGCTGCGCGTACGTGGTGTCGGGCGCGAAGAGCTTCTCGAGCCGCCTCACGTACCCGCGGCGCCCGGCCTCACCGATCCGTTCCTGCAGCGCGGTGGCCCCGGGAATGAACCGCCGCACGGTCTCCGCGGCGAAGTTCACCCCGGCGACGGCGACGATCGCGGCCTGCGCGACGGGATCGTTCGGCAGCCCGAGGAAGTCGGCGTTGCTCTTCCCGAGCACCAGCCGGCTGATCGACGAGTGCACGGCGACGGAGACGTGGGAAAGCACCTTCCCGACGGCGCCGCGCCCTTCGCCGACGGCGGCGTTGGCCTCGATCAGCGCTTTGGCGAGCCGCTTCGAGTCGTCGTCGGGGATGAACTCGGTGGCGGCGAGCAGCCAGAGCAGCCGCCAGGCGTCCTCTTCGGAGGTGGGCAGCAGCTCGTCGTCGACGCCCATGAGCCAGCCGATGTAGCGCCAGAGGTGCAGGATGTCGCCGCGTTCGCGCGCGGAGTAGCGGAGGCCGAGCAGCTGCGTGCCGAAGACGTAGACGAGAGAGAAGAGCAGGAGCGTTCCGGCGGTCTGCACCTGGTTGACGGGCTTGTCCCAGGAGGCGTAGTCCCAGTCGTCCCGCCGGTTCATGGCGGCGCGCACATGGGCGTGCACGAGCCGGATCCGCAGTGCGGAGGCGTACCCCTGCGCACCGTGCTTGAGGGCGCCGGGGGTGGTGACGTCGATCCACCAGGCAGCGGTCTCGACGAGGCGACGGGTGGCCTTGTACTCGATCTCGCCGGTCCCGACCAGGGATTTTGTCGCGCGCGAGGCGAGGTAGCCGCCCATGAGCGACATGTCCCCGAGCGGAAAGAGTCCGAGCAGCCCGGCGCGGGTGATCGCTTTGGCGCCCCGCTCGATCCGCTCGTCGTCGACCCAGTAGGGCTTGGCGTCGACCTCGTCGAAGAAGGCCTTCAGCGGCCCTTCAGCGGGAGCGCCACCCTTCAGCGCGTCTTCGAAAAGCTTCCGCCCCTGGCCTTTGGGCTGCTGCGCCATCCAGGTGACAACGTCGTCGGCGAGCCGGTCCTCGACCTGGGCGAACTCCCGGAGCCGGGCGACCTGCCGCTCGTCACCCCGGATGTCCCCGTCGATGAACAGCCGCTGGGCCAGCCGGAACCCGCCTTGCCGGAACAGCTCGGGCTCGTCCATGGCACTCACCTCCGAGGTCGACAACAAGTGTTGTCACTTGACGCGCCGACGTCAAGCAGGGAGGGCCCTGGACAAGGGGATCACGCCGCCGTGTATGCTTGCGGCGCACTGCGGATGTAGTTCAATGGTAGAACATCAGCTTCCCAAGCTGAATACGCGGGTTCGATTCCCGTCATCCGCTCTCCGAAGAAGGCCCAGGGAACAGAGTCCCTGGGCCTTCTTCGTTGAGGGTTGCGGTCGATCGCACTCCAACGCCACCGCCCTGTAACATCTCTCGACCTTCGCGCGACCTCGATCGCACAAGTTCAACGCGAACAGTCGCTACAACAGCCTCGGATGCGCGCCCCAGACCAACAGTAAATGACCAGGAGATGCAATGGCGATCTTCCCCCGCGAGAAGGGCAACGAGAATAACCTCCAGGTCATGATAATGGAAGCCAGGGCGACCGGAAGATTGGCCGTGGCCGATCTTTCGATCTCCAGCACTGAACTTCTCTTTCTCTTCAACGCAGTCGACGAGTTACATTCTCTGAACCTGCGACGCCTGCACAATGCGAACATAGCGTTTGACCTGATTCGAAAAAAGTTCCCGATGCTGCACGTTCTCGAACTTGACACCTGCGGCATAGAGACCTTTCCGTCGGAAATTCTTGATCTTATCAACCTTCGCGAACTGTCCTTGTCAGACAATGCGATCGGGATTCTCCCCGAATCAATAGGCAAACTTGCAAAACTTGAAGTACTCGTCGCCGACGGTTGCGGACTAAAGACGCTACCCGGCCAACTAGTCGAGCTACAAAATCTCAAGGCTCTCGACTTGGCGAATAACAGGCTCAAGAACTCGGCTCGCTACAGCGAATTTCCACTTCCCTCATCGCTGGAAAACCTGCAGCTTTGGGCCAATGGCCTGACTGAAATTCCACCACGCGTCAAAGAGCTCGAAAGCCTGAAGGTGCTCTGCCTGAGCGCACATGGCACCGGCAGTACTCGACGAGCGAGGGCCACTGGCCCAGAGTCTCCCTATGAGGAACCGGAATTCCCCACATCAATGGCCCGGACCATCGGTGTCAGCTCCGGCACTCAACGAATCACTCACATTCCCGAGTGGCTCTTCGACTCCTGCCCGAAACTGCAGTGGATCGACCTGGCCGACAATCTGCTAACATCCATTTCTGAGAATATCGGCAACCTTCGCAACTTGAAAGGCGCAGTACTGCCAGGAAACAAGATTGCCGAGTTTCCACAAGGTTTGCTTGAACTTGAGCAAATCGAGGTTATCGATCTCGCCTCTAATCTGATTGATTCGCTGCCGACGACGTCACCACTGCCACCCAAGCTCAGCTCATTGCACCTGGCCGGCAACGCCCTCCCCTTTCCACCCGAGATCCTTGACCTGCACAGTTCTCCCAGAGCCATATGGAATTACATCCGCGACACATCCGATGCGCGTCCACTCGGAGAGGCAAAACTCCTTGTAGTCGGCGAGGGTTCAGTAGGAAAAACCTCACTCATCAGGCGACTGGTGTCCGGAACGTTCGATTCAGACGAGCGCAAGACCGAGGGGATAGAGATCACTCGTTGGCGCCATGCGTCGACAAGAAACGGCACGGTCACCGTCAACGCATGGGACTTCGGCGGCCAAGAGATAATGCATGCGACACACCAGTTCTTCCTAACAAAACGCAGCGTATACTTGCTCGCACTAGACGCTCGACAAAGCGAAGATCAAAATCGTGTCGAGTACTGGCTGAAGATCATCCAAGGATTCTCCGGCGGATCCCCCGTTATCATTGTAGGCAACAAATGCGAAGGGATCAACCTGGACATCGACCGCCGCGGGCTTCGGCTGAAGTATCCAAACATCATTGCCATATGCGAGACTTCATGCGCCGAAGTTGTCGGCATCGAGGAGCTGGCGGCCGTGATCGCCGAGACAGTCGACAAGCTTCCGCACGTCTGGGATCCGCTTCCGGAGTCATTTTTTAAGGTAAAGGAGTACCTTGAACAACTTCCCGCAGACTATCTTCCGTACAGCGAATACGAAGCCGCCTGCGTGCGCCACGGGGTGACGACGGCCCAGTCACGCGAACTTTTGATTGGTTTCCTGCATGACTTGGGAACAGTTTTGTGCTTCCGCGAAGATCCACGGCTCCGCGACACGAATATCTTGAGCCCCAGATGGGTCACGGGTGGCGTCTATCGGATACTGAATTCGAATCTTGCAGGCCAGTTGAAGGGCTTGCTCGAGTGGCGAAATGTCGACACAATCCTATCCGGCGAAGAGTACCCTCCGAGTTCACGCATCTTCATCGTCGAAATGATGAAGAAGTTCGAGTTATGCTTCGAGTCGGAAGGAATCTTTTTGGTTCCCGATCTCCTTACTAAAGAAGAGCCGGACACCGGAGACTGGGGCGACTCTCTCCGCTTCTCCATCAGGTACGAAGTGCTGCCACTCAGCGTGATGAGCCGCGTGATCGTTCGCATGAACCGGCTGGTAAGCAAAGGAACAGTGTGGCGCACCGGCGCCGTTCTCCGAATGGATCAGAATCGGGCATTGCTCAAAGCGGATCGTGAGGACAGTGTCCTCACGATCCTGGTCAGCGGGCCACAGAAAGGTCGCCGCGGGTTGTTAACAGCGATTCGCGCAGAACTGCGGTCGATCGAAGCGACGATCCCAGGCCTTTCCGGCTCGGAACAGGTTCCCATTTCTGAGCACGACGACGTTTGGGTGCCCTACGACCACCTACTTCGACTGGAGGAAGCGGGACGAACGAGCGTAGTTCCCGAAGGTTTGACCGAAGATTTCTCGATTTCTGCCCTGTTGAGCGGAGTTGAAGAATCAACTGACAGAGCCCTGGTTTCGAGCAAGTCGGCCGGAACACTGTCCGCCAGTGGTATCAACCCCGAAGCTACGACCGAAGCAGCCCCGTGGACCCCGCCGAATGCCATGAAGCTGGGTGGTTTTCTGGTCGTCACGCTCGTCTTGGTCGTGGGTGTGTATGTCGTAGCCGGCTTGCTGGTAGGCACCGGGACTGCGTTGGCAATCGCCGGAGCAGCACTCGTGGCCATGGTCGTGGTGGCCATGGTCGTGCTGAGGTCTGGAGGGCGCATCGGCGAGCAAACTATGTTGAACGGGATCAAGACGGCTCTCAGTAAACCGGATGAATCGAAAGCCGAAGACCGATAGGGCTCAACGCAAGTACGACGACCGGATTCTGCTTCGTAAATGAGCTGTGTGAGCGTCCGGCAACCCGGTTTCCACCGCAAGTCCCAAAGCGTCAGCTGCCGACGGCGAACCCAAGCGGTGCAACAGCTCCGCCCGCGACGCGTGCCACCACGGGTAGTCCTCCAGCCCTGGCAAGGCATCCACCAGAGCCAACCCCGCCGCCGGCCCGTCCCTCTCCGCCACCGCCGCCGCGCGGTTCAGGCGGACCACCGGGGTGTCCTGGATCGACAACAACACGTCGTACCAGGAGATCACCGCGTCCCAGTTCGTCTCCGGGTACGACGGGGCCAGGTCGTGGCACGCCGCGATCGCCGCCTGGACCACGTACGGGTTCGGGATCGACGGTGTCCGGCGCAGGCCGACGCCCACCAGCGCCACACCCTCCTTGATCAGCTCGAAGTCCCACGCCGAACGGTCCTGGTCGGCCAGCAGCACCGGTGCACCCGACGAGAACCGGGCCGCGCGACGCGCGTCCTGCAGCAGCACCAGCGCCAGCAACCCCAGCGCCGTCGGCTCGTCGGGCATTAGCTCGGCCAGCAGGCGGGCCAGGCGGACCGCCTCCGCCAGCAGGGAAACGCGGCCCGTGTAACCCTCGTTGAAGATCAGGTACACCGTCGACGCGACGCCGGCCAGCCGCGCGGGTAGTTCCTCCGCCGAGGGCACGCGGTACGGGATCCGAGCCTGCGCGATCTTCTGCTTCGCGCGCGTCAGACGCTTCGCCATCGTCGCTTCCGGGACCAGCAGCGCCCGGGCCACTTCCGCGGTCGACAGGCCGCCCAACGTCCGGAGCGCCAGCGCCACCTGGGCGTCCAGCGACAACGCCGGGTGACAGCACGTGAAGACGAGCCTCAACAGGTCGTCGCGGACCGAGACCGGGTCCGGGCGCGGGTCGAACGCCGGCATCGCGTCCGCCTCCTTCCCGAGGCGCTTCGCCTCGCGGCGGACGACGTCGACCGCGCGGCGGCGGGCCGCGACCAGCAGCCAGCCGCGCGGATTGTCCGGGACGCCGTCGCGCGGCCACGTCTCCAACGCGCGCACGACGGCGTCCTGGACCGCGTCTTCGGCCAGGTCGACACTGCCGGTGACGCGGACCAGCGTGGCCAGTACCCGGGTGCCCTCGTCCCGGACCAGCCGCGCGACCGCGTCCCCGGCGCCGGTCACTTGCCGAAGTCGACGACCGGCCGGACCTCGATGGCGCCGTCCCAGGCGCCCGGGATCTGCGACGCGACCTTGACGGCTTCGTCGAGGTCGGCGCATTCGAGCAGGTAGAAGCCGGTCAGGGCTTCCTTCGTCTCCGCGTACGGGCCGTCGCTGGTGACGACGTCGCCGCCCTTGCCGCCGGTTACGCGGACCGTCGTGGCGGTCGCCGTCGGGTACAGGGCCGCGCCGCCGCGGATCACGGCCTGCGCGGCCGCGCCGAACTCGTCGTAGTCCTTCATCATGTCCGTGGCCTCGGGCTTGGTCGGGTCGACGTCGGAGGCGTAGATGATTGCGGCGTACTTGGGCATTGCTGCTCCTCACGGGTCCTGACCGGCGCCGATCGCCGGCTTTCACTGTAAGGACGAACGGACGGTGTCGCGCCAGGACACTTGTCGCGGGGAAAGTTGCCGGGCGGGGTGGGACGCATGGGAGCCCGCGCTGCGCTAACCCTCGACGAGCTCCCACTCGGAGTCCGGCGTCTCGCGGTCGTACACCTGGCCCGGCGCCGCCTTCAGCACGGTCCGGACGTCCGGGTACAGGTTCGCGACGTGCTCCAACTCCAGGCCCTCGACCTCGAAGTCCTCCGCCTCCGGGACCTCGAAGCCGACGAACAGCCACGTGCCGTCCTGCTCGCGGACGACCTGGCGGACCGCGCGGGCCGGGGCGCCCGAGCCGGTCGGGATCTCCGTCAGGCCGGTGCTGATCTGGGCTTCGTCGTCCGGGGAGCCCTCGAACTTCCAGGCCGCGCGGCGCTGTGAGAGCAGCCGGATGTCCTCGTCCTCGTCGTCGGAACCCGTCACCGACGAGAGCAGCCACGTGCGGCGCTCGGGGTCCCAGTCGGCGGCCATGCCCGTCGGGAGCCCGGCCAGCGCCGCCAGCTGCGGGAGCAGCTCGAACGCCTCGCGCACCGACATCTTGCCGAAGCTCTCGCGGTTGACGAGCACGTCGTCGGACAGCTCGGTGCCGTCGCTGATGAACCAGTCGTCCTCGTCGTCGAGCACGACGAAGCCCAGCGCGGCCGGATCGTTGACCAGGGCCAGGGCGATGATCACCGGCGCTTCCGGGTCCTGGCGCAGCGGCCATTCGGTCGACATGCGCCATATCCCACCATCGGCGCGGTGCGCGCCGGGAGCCGGGGTCACCCGATCGATTAATTCATCGCTTGTTGATATCGTGGGTCCATGGTGCTGCCCAAAGGACTCGCCCGCTTCAACCGCGTGGTGACCAACCGGATCAACAAGTACGTCGTGAACTGGGCGCCGGGCTTCGGCCTGCTGGTCCACAAAGGACGTAAGTCCGGCAAGGAGTACCGCACGCCGCTGAACGTCTTCCGCGCGGACGACGGCTTTGTCGTCGCGCTCACCTACGGACCTGACACCGACTGGGTGAAGAACGTGCTGGCCGCGGAGAGTTGCACCATCGTCACCCAGCGGAAAAATTACCGCGTGCACTCACCCCGGCTCGTGCATGATGAGTCGCGGCAGGCCATGCCGACCCCGGTCCGGCAGTTCCTCGGCCTGCTCAACGTCGACGACTTCCTGCTGCTGAAGCGGGACTAGGGGGAGAAGTGCTCGAGGGGGAGCTCGTCCGGCTGCGCGCGTTGGAGCCGGAGGACGCGGACAAGATCCACGTGTGGGGGAACGACCCCGAGGTCGGCCGCTGGATGAACAACGGCTACCCGCGGTCGCTCGCGCAGTACCGCAAGCGCGCCGAGGAACGCCCGGTCAACTCCTACGAACTCGTCGTCCTGGGTATCGAAGCCGACGGCAAGCTCATCGGCATCGTCGACCTCCGCGACGCCGAGCCCGAGGTCGGCAACGCGGAGCTGGACATTTACATCGGTGACGCCGAATACCGCAACGGCGGCGGGTACGGCACCGAAGCGCTGCGCCTGATGTGCCGCTACGGTTTCAACTCGATGCGGCTGCACATGATCACGCTCTGGGTCGTCGCCGAGAACGAGCGCGCGCGGCACGTCTACCGCAAGGTCGGGTTCTCCGAAGACGGCCGTCACCGCGAAGCGTTCGTCGCCGACGACGGCACGCGCCACGACATGATCCTGATGAGCATGCTCAAGGGCGAGCTCACGTGAGAAGCCGGCGAGGCGCCTTCAGCCGCCACGCCTCTTCGAGCAGCTCACGCAGCTGATCGACGTCCACCTTCTCCAGGTCGACGATGATCGAGCCGTACCCGTCGTAGTGCGGGGTCGTGAAGAAGGCCGCGTCGCCGGAATCCAGCAACGCGGCCTTCTCGTCCTGCCCGCACATCACGACCAGGCCGCCCTCGGCCTCGGTGCGCAGCCGCGCGAACCCCTTGCCCGCCACCTTCAGGGCGGGCGTGCGGTACCAGGTCGACGCCTCGACCTCGGGCAGTTCCGAGGCCAGGCGCACGACGTCTTCCCAAGTCGTCATGGCTCCATTGTCGCCACGGCGTCTTGGAAAAACCGGACTACGGCAGCTGCGTGATCCGGTCGGCCGCGGGCGGGGCCAGGTTCGGGTGGGCGCCCAGGTACGCGATCAGCGCGTCCAGGTCCACCGGTCCGCCGGCCAGGTTCGTGCCCTTGGTGAACTCGGTGAAGCCGTCCCCGCCCGCGGCGAGGAAGTTGTTCACCGACACGCGGAACGTCGCCGCCGGGTCGACCGGCGTGCCGTTGACCGTGATGTTCGAGACCCGCGAGCCCTGCGGCGCGGACGCCGACCAGCTGTAGTGCAGCGAGCTCGAGATCTGCAGGAACTTCGGGTTCACCCCCGGCGCCCACTGCTGCTCCAGCACGTTCTTCAGGTTCGCGCCGGTCAGCGTGATCGTCTGCATGATGTTCGCGAACGGCTGGACGGTGAACGCCTCGCCGTAGGTCACCACGCCGTCACCCTCGTTGTTCGCGGACGACTTGTACGTCAGGTCGGCGCGGATGCCGCCCGGGTTGGTCATCGCGATGACCGCGTTGTTCGACGTCGTGCCCGCGAGCTGCGCGTCGGCGATGACGTCGCCGAGCGAGGACTCGCCGGCCGGGTTGCCCGCCGCGGGCAGGTCCGCCGTGATCGAGCCGACCGGCTTGTTCGCGATCGGGCCGGACTTCGCCTTGGCGTCGGCGACCAGCGCCGCCACGGCCGGGTCCGGCGTGACCGTGCGGGTGACGATCTCGTTGTGCGCCTGCGTCGCCGACCGGACGACGTCCCGCGTCTTCAGGTTGATCTTCAGGTCCACAACGGACAGCAGCCGGCCGAAGGACGCGCCCTGGATGACCGGGCGCGGCTGGCCGGCCGGGTCGTTGACCACGCAGTTGTACTGCTGGTGGCTGTGGCCGGTGAAGATCGCGTCGACCTTCGGGGACACCGCCTTCGCGATCGCGGTGGCCGGGCCCGGCAGGACGCGGCAGTCGTTCGGGCCCTCGATCTCGGTGCTGTCACCCTGGTGCAGCAGCACGACCTGGGACTTGACGCCGAAGAAGTCGAGCAGGTTCGCCGTGCGGTTGATCGCCTCGACCTCGTCGCCGAACTTCAGGCCCTTGATGGCCTCCGGCGTGACGACGGTCGGCAGGTCCTTCAGCGTCGCGCCGATGACCCCGACCGGCACCCCGCTCTCGAACTTGACGGTGAACGGCAACAAGGCGGGCAGGCCGTTGGTGAAGTACACATTGGACCCGAGGAACGGGAAGTCCGCACCCTTGAACTTCTTGTCGAACTGGCACCCGTCGGTCGGGTGGCAGCCGCCGAACTGCATGCGCTGCAGCTCTTTGTAACCCTCGTCGAACTCGTGGTTGCCGACGACGGACGCGCTCACGCCGAGCTGGTTCAGGAAGTCGATGGTCGGCTCGTCGTGGAACAGCGCCGAGATCACCGGCGACGCGCCGACGTTGTCCCCGGCGGACAGCACGAGCGAGTTGCGCACCTGCGAGCGGAGCTGCTTCACGTGCGTCGCCAGGTATGCGGCGCCACCGGCGTCCACAGTGGTCCCGTCGGACTGCGTGACGCGGCCGCTGGAGCCGGACGGCGGCTCCAGGTTGCCGTGCAGGTCGTTGAACGTGATGATCCGGACGTCGGTGGTGGGGTCCGGGCGCTGGCCCGCGGACGCGGGTGCGGTGGTCACCGCCGTCGTCGCCAGCGCGGCCGCGGCGAGCACCACGAGCCGGGTTGAAAGCCTCATGCGTGAATTCCTCCGATTCGCGCCCAGAGCCCCTCACGGGCGCACGGCGGAGGATTCTGCCTCGCGGAGCAGTCGGCTACCAGGGTCAAAAGACGGACGTAAAGCGAATGTCACCTACTGGCTGCCTTCGAGCAGCACCTTCGCGACCAGCGCCGGATCGTCGTTCATCGGCACGTGCCCGCAGCCCGGCAGCAGCCGGAACGTCCCGTTCGGAGCGACGTTCCGCAGGTCGGCGACGCGCGGCCGGGCGAGGATCCGGTCGTGCTCGGCCCAGGCGATCGTCACCGGGACGCCGGTGACCGGGCCGGTGAAGCGGAAGTCCCCGCGGGACTGCGCGGCGGTCGGCTCGAACCCCGGCGCGGTCGCGAGCGCGTGGGCGTCCTCGACAACGGCGTCCGGCGTCAGCAGGGCCGGCTTCCCGACGATCATGCCGGTCAGCGCCTTGCGCCCGGCCGCCGCCGCCGCGATGCGGCGCACGACGTGCGGGGGTGTGCGCTGGGCGAGCGCGCGGTGGGCCTTGAGCGTGGCGATCGCGTACATCTTCTGCGTCCGGTTCCACAACCCGGCCGGCGACAACGCCGTGACACTGCGGACGAGCCCGGCCTGGCCGAGCGCCAGTGACAGGAGGCCGCCGAGCGAGTTCCCCGCGACGTGCGGGCGGTCCAGGCCCAGCTCGGTGAAGAGCTCCTTGAACATCACCAGCGCGGGCTCGACGCCGTATCCGCCGGCCGGCTCGGGCGACTCGCCGAAGCCGGGCAGGTCGACGGCGATGACGTCACGATGCGGCGTGAGCAGCGGAACCACCGGCGCCCAGGCCTGCCGGCGGTGGCCGATGCCGTGGATCAGCACCAGCGGCTCGCCCCGGCCCGCGCGGTCGTAGACAACGTCGTCCATTACCCGAGAGTAAGTCGGGCGTGGGCGAAAATCTACTACCGCCGGTAACAGTTACTCTGCGTCCGGGTGAACCCGCGTCCCGGTGTCGGCCGACCGCTGGACGGCGTCCAGCACCCGGTGCACGCGCACGGCGTGCGCGAAGTCCGGCAGGTCGCCCTTGAGGTGGCGCGCGTAGGCGTGCGCGACGTTGTAGGACGGCTCGGCGCTGCGCCCGGCCAGCTGCGGCAGCTCGTACCGCGTCGGCACGGAGAGCCGTTCCAGCGTGCCGGTGCGGCTGCCGCGCAAGGTCAGCTTCGCGATCCAGAACAGCGGATCGGCGGCGTTGACGACCAGCGTGCCCTCGGTGCCGTTGATCTCCCAGAGGAAGTCGGTCGCGGGCGACGTCCCGCCGCGCAGGTGCAACGACGCGACCGCGCCGCCGTTCAGCACGCCGGAGACGGCGATCTGGTCGGGCACGGTCATCGGGACGGCGTCGCCGGTGACCTCGTCGCGCACCCGCGGCCGGACGGTCGCCATGGTCGCCGACAGCTCGGTGAAGCCGCCGAGCACCATGGCGAGCGCGTCGGCGGTGTGGGCGAACGGGATGGTCAGCATCGTCGCCCCGCCTTCGGGGTGCAGCTGGTAGTCCCGCCCGGCCCGGACCGACGGGCCCCAGTTCCCGCCGGAGGCGATCAGCGACGTCGAGAGCACGCGGCCGACGTAGCCGTCCTTGATGAGGTCACGCAAGTAGCGCAGCGCCGGCGCGGACCGCCCCTGCAGCCCGACCGCCGTCTGTCCGCTCTTCGCGGCCTCGGCCAGCGCCTGGCTCTCCGCGAGGCTCACGCCGAGCGGCCACTCGCTGAGCACCTGCTTGCCCGCGGCCAGCGCCGGCTCGATCAGCGCCCGGTGCTCGGACACCCGCACCGCGACGACCACCAGGTCGACCTCCGGGTGCCGGGCGAGCTCCCCGGCGTCGCCGAAGGTCAGCGGCACGCCGTACTTCTCCCCGGCCACGCGCGCCGACTCGGCGCTGCTCGCGCTCAGCGCGCGGAGTTCGTAGCCCTCCACCGCGGCCAGCGCGGGCACGTGCGCGGTCGCGGCCCAGCCGCCGTTCGCGCTGAGCCCGACGATGCCGACCCGGACCGGTGCCATGAGCTTTCCTTTCGTTGCCCCGCACAAGACTTCGACGTGCCGAGCGTCGTGGGCATTCCCGCGTGAGCGCAAGCCGCATCCGGTTACGACTGCTTCGTCCCGGCATGACATCGATCACCGCCGTAACAACGCTTCACGCGGTCACGATGTGCCGGGCACTACGACATGTGGGGGAAGCAATGGGCATCGAGGTTGTCCTCGTCGTGCTGGCCGTAGTGGTGCTGCTCATCGTCGGCACGCTGGTCAGCGCGACGCGCGCGGACCGCTCCGAGGACACCGGGGACGACTGACCGATCGGCCCGGCCGCGGGTCGGCCAAGTGGCCGAGGGACGACCCGGCCGTCCGGCTCTTCGACCGAAGCAATGCCCCGGTCAAGATCCATAACGTCGAGGGCATGACGAACGCACAGGTCACCGCCCTGCAGTACGGCTTCATCGGCTTCCTCGCGCTGTGGACCGTGGTGCTGGTGCCGCAGCTGCTGACGCAGCTCGCCCGCCACGGCGGTCTCCGGCTGCGGAGCATCGCCACCACGGCGGCGGTGCTGCTCTACGGGTGCATGACCCTCGCGGTCGTCTTCCTGCCGCTGCCCGGGCCGGGCACGCGCCGGCTGAGCCAGGTCGTGCAGCTGCACCCGTTCCAGTGGATCACCGACATCCACACGGAAATGCTCAAGCACGGGTCGCAGTGGTTCATGACGCAGACGTTCCAGCAGGCGTGCCTGAACGTGCTGTTGTTCGTCCCGCTGGGCGTGTTCGCCCGGATCCTGTGGCGGCGCGGCCTCGTCGGCACGGCGCTGATCGGCTTCACGGCGTCACTGCTCATCGAGATCACGCAGGTCACGGCCAACTTCGGGACGGCACCGTACGTCTACCGCATCTTCGACGTCGACGACCTCATGAACAACACGTTCGGCGCCGGAGTCGGCTGGGTGTTCGGCGCGCTGCTGCTGGCTCTGGTCCGGCGTTCACCGGTCGAGGTGCAGCCGGCCCGGCGCGAGCGGGTCCACCTCGCCCAGACGCGCTAGCCGCGCTTTCCGCTGCAGAGCCGCCCGCTTGGCGGCCCGCCGATCCTCGAGGACAACAACAAAAGCCGCGACGGCCAGGATCAGCGCGACCAGCCCGAGGACGATCGGGAGCTGCACAAAATCCTCCTCGGTACGGCGCTGTGCGGGAGATCACACAGGGTACGCAGGTTCGTGGTGAATCCGCTACCCCCAGCGACAGGGACGGGCGGCGAACCAACTCCGATCGGCCACAAGCCAGCCATCAAAAACCAACCCAGCCGAGGTCAGGACCTCCTCGCGCACCAACCGGCGGCAGGTGAACTCCTGCTCCCACCGCTGCCCCCGAGCCGAATACCGGACCGTCGCCGACAGCAGATCCCCCTGCCGGACCACGTCCGCGAGCTCGAGCGACACCTCGCCGAGCCGGCCGCCTTGGCCGGACGCCACGGTGTCGAACCACTCCGGCGGATGCCACTCGACGATCAGCCGGCCGTCCGGCGCCAAGTGGCGGCGCGCGGCGGCGAGCATCGCCTCGCGGTCGGCGTCCCGCTCGGCGTTCACCAGGTGGCTGGCGAGAAGCACCGCGTCGAACGTGCGGCCGAGCTCCAGATCGCCGATGCGAGCGCAGACCGTCTCCGCCCGCACGTGGGAAAGCATCTCCGCCGAGTCGTCCACAGCGACAACGTCGTGCCCCAGCTCCGACAGCGCGTGCGTGACCCGCCCAACACCACAACCGAGCTCGAGAACCGACGCCCCAGGCGGAACCGCCGCGTGCACGATCTCCGCCTCCCCAGCCGGCGGCAGCAGCAGATAAACCTCGACGTGACAGCCGTCCGCGGTGACCATCTCCCGAGCGTGCCGGAAACTGGGCCGGGTGAGCACCCGACCCACGAAGGCCCAGCTGGCCGCCGCGCACGACAAGACCATCCCTGACGTCCTCACCGCCAACCTCGACGTCCTCTTCTGCGGCATCAACCCCGGCCTCTACTCCGGCGCGCTCGGGCAGCACTTCGCCCGCCCCGGCAACCGCTTCTGGCCCGCTCTCCACAACGGCGGCTTCACGCCGAGGCTCTTCAAGCCGAGTGAGCAGGACGAGCTCCTCGACCTCAAGCTCGGCATCACCAACGTCGTCGCCCGGACCACCGCCCGCGCCGACGAGCTCTCCGGCGACGAACTGCGCGAAGGCGGGCGGCTCCTCCAAGCCAAGGTCGAGCAGTTCCGGCCGCGGTGGCTCGCCGTAGTCGGGATCACGGCGTACCGGACCGCGTTCGGCTTCCCGAAGGCGCGCGTGGGGCGGCAGGAACACCGGATCGGCGACACCGGCGTCTGGGTCCTGCCGAACCCGAGCGGGCTCAACGCGCACTGGACGCCGGCCGGGCTCGCGGTGGAGTTCGCCGCACTGCGGGATGCCGTTGTGACCCGCTGACCAGTAATGATCCGCACCCAACCGGCGTCTGACCCGTTAGACGCAACGAGGCCGGGAGGAAGGGGAGGCACGGCCGGTTCCGGCGTCCGGACCGACGGCACGGCACCCCGTCGGCGCGGGCCACCCTCAGTAGCACCCACCGCCCCGTCCGGGCATTCCCGTGCCCGTCGAGCCGTTGTCGCGACGGGGTTTTCTACCCAGAGTTTGCTGTGACCGGGCGGTTGGGCCATGAGGGGGAACTGGCGTCATGAGCTGCGCAATCGCGACTCGTACCAAGCAGGAGGAGTCACTTCTGGCCGGTCCCGCAGGGGGGACCGGACGGTGCCGAACGCGTGAACCGAGGGGACGCGTCCGGCGTCCCAGTAGCGACGGCGCAGAGACGGAGGCCCACGATGCACGGCATCGAGCCCACCCGCAGGCCCAGCGGGCCGATCGGACCCGGCGGCCGCAGTCTCGGCGTGGCGGTCGTCGACCCGGTCCCGATCTACCGAGACGGCCTCGCCGCGCTCGTCCACCGCAGCCAGGGGCTGCACTGGGCCGGGCAGGCAGCCAGCCACCACGCCGCTTTGCAGCTGTGCGAACAGGTCAAACCGGACGTCGTGGTGCTCGATTCGGCACTGGACCCGAACTGCCACCTGACGAAGCTGCTCAACGCCGGCGACCCGGCGCTGGTCATCGTCACGCTCATCCGTGACGCGAATCGCACCCAGCAGTACCTAGCGGCCGCGATCGCAGCCGGCTCGCACGCGATCGTGCCGCGGTCGATCGATTCACGACGGCTTGCCGAAGCGATCCGCCGGGCGCACAGCGAGCGCCGGTACATCGACCCGGCGCTGGCCGCGCTCACCGCGCGGCCGAAGCGCTCGACCGTGCCGAAGGGGGACCTCGCGCACGACAGCCCGCCGTCGCCGCGCGGCGGGATGCCGCTGTCCAGGCGCGAGTACCAGGTGCTGCAGCTCGTCGCCGAAGGGCTCGAGAACTCGGCGATCGCGAAGCTGCTCTTCCTGTCCGTCGAGACGGTCCGGACGCACGTCAAGAGCATCCTCCGGAAGCTCTCCGCGCGGGACCGGACACACGCGGTGACCATCGCCTTCCGCGGCGGGATACTGGTCGCCCGGACCGAGGACGGCCACGTGCCGGTGACCGCCGACACAACGGCGCTGCCGGGCAGCCGCTGAGCCGCTCAAGCAGCTAGAGGGCCACTTTTCGGTAGATTTCCGTTACTCGGAAGTGCGGATCTGCTTGCTCCAGTTACCCGCAGGTAATATCCTGAAGTTACCGGCGAGTAAGGCGAACATGTGCCCGGCCGGGGAGCCGAACACATTGGAGTGACGACATGGGCCACTACAAGAGCAACGTCCGAGACCTGGAGTTCAACCTCTTCGAGGTGCTCGGCGTCCAGGAACGCCTGGGCAAGGGTGTGCTCGCCGAGTCCGACGAAGAGACCGCCCGCGGGGTGCTGTCCGAGCTCAACAAGCTCGCGACCGGCCCGCTCGCCGAGTCCTTCGCCGACGCCGACCGCAACCCGCCCGTGTACGACCCGAAGACCTTCAGCGTCAAGATCCCCGAGTCGTTCAAGAAGAGCTACCAGCAGCTCCTCGACGGCGAGTGGTGGCGCCTCGGCCTCACCAACGACCTCGGCGGTTTCGGCCTGCCCCCCACGGTCCAGTGGGCCGCGTCCGAGCTCATCCTCGGCGCCAACGCCCCGCTGTTCATGTACCTGGCGGGCCCGAACTTCGCGATGATCGTGAACAAGAACGGCACCGAAGAGCAGAAGCACTGGGCGCAGCTGATGATCGACCGCGCCTGGGGCGCGACGATGGTGCTGACCGAGCCGGACGCCGGCTCCGACGTCGGCGCGGGCCGCACCAAGGCCGTCCAGCAGGAGGACGGCTCCTGGCACATCGACGGCGTGAAGCGGTTCATCACCTCGGCAGAGCACGACATGAGCGAAAACATCATGCACCTCGTGCTGGCGCGCCCCGAGGGTCCGGGCATCGAGACCAAGCCGGGCACCAAGGGCCTGTCGCTGTTCCTCGTGCCGAAGTTCCACTTCGACTCGAAGACCGGTGAGCTGGGCGAGCGCAACGGCGCCTACGTCACGAACGTCGAGCACAAGATGGGCATCAAGGCCTCGACGACGTGCGAGCTGACCTTCGGCCAGCACGGCACCCCGGCCAAGGGCTGGCTGCTCGGCGAGGTCCACGACGGCATCGCGCAGATGTTCCAGGTCATCGAGTACGCCCGGATGATGGTCGGCACGAAGGCCATCGCGACGCTGTCGACCGGTTACCTCAACGCGCTCGAGTACGCCAAGGAGCGCGTCCAGGGCGCCGACCTGCCGAACATGCTGAACAAGGCCGCCCCGCGCGTCACCATCACGCACCACCCGGACGTCCGCCGCTCGCTGATGCTCCAGAAGGCGTACGCCGAGGGCCTCCGCGCGGTGTACCTGTACACGGCGTCGTTCCAGGACCAGCTGTGGACCGGCGAGGGTGACCAGAAGGTCGCGCACGGCGTCAACGACCTGCTGCTGCCGATCGTCAAGGGTGTCGGCTCCGAGCGCGCCACCGAGCAGCTCGTGCAGTCGCTGCAGACCCTCGGCGGGTCCGGCTTCCTGCAGGACTACCCGATCGAGCAGTACATCCGCGACGCCAAGATCGACTCCCTCTACGAGGGCACCACGGCGATCCAGTCGCTGGACTTCTTCTTCCGCAAGATCGTCCGCGACAAGGGCGCGTCCCTGGCCTTCGTCGCCGGCGAGATCACCAAGTTCATCGAGTCCGAGGCGGGCAACGGCCGGCTCAAGAACGAGCGCGGGCTGCTCAAGCAGGCCCTCGAGGACACCCAGGGCATGCTGGGCTCGCTGATCGGCTACCTGACGACGTCGCAGGAAGACCCGCAGAACATCAACAAGGTCGGCCAGCACACGGTCCGCCTGCTGATGTCCGTCGGCGACCTGCTCATCGGCTGGCAGCTGCTCAAGCACGCCGAGGTCGCCATCGGCAAGCTCGACGCGGGCGCGTCCGCCAAGGACGTCCCGTTCTACGAGGGCAAGATCGCCGTGGCGTCGTTCTTCTCGAAGCAGGTGCTGCCGGAGCTGACCGCGCGCCGCGCGATCGTCGAGGCCGCCGACAACGCGCTCATGGAGCTCGACGAAGCCGCGTTCTGACAGGTCACGAAAAGGGCTCTCCTCGTGTGAGGAGGGCCCTTTTCGCGTTTCGGGGTCACCCGATGCGGGCACTCCGCTCTCCGAGTCCGACGAACCCGAATGGCCGGGTTCGCGGATCCTTGAGAGGAGAAAGTGATGACTGTCGCCGGCATCGTCAGCGCACTCATCGTCGGGCTGATCATCGGTGTTCTCGGCCGCCTGGTCGCTCCCGGCAAGCAGAGCATCCCGATCTGGCTGACCATCGTGATCGGCATCATCGCCGCTTTCATCGGCACGGCCATCGCGCGCGGTCTCGGGTACGCCGACACCAACGGCATCGACTGGCTGGAGATCCTGACGCAGGTCGTCCTCGCCGCCATCGGTGTGAGCATCGCCGCCGGCGCCTACGGACGCCGTGGGGTGAGCAGGTAACACCCCCGTATCTCGGCCCGGTCCGGCGCAGCCCTCGAGGCGCGCCGGACCGGGTCTTTTTCTGTCACCCCATCGAGGGGCAAAGCGAGCGGTCCGCGGGGATCGGTGTCACGGTGGCCCTTATTGGACGATCCGAGGAGGGACCGTGCTCGGCGGACTTTGGGGCATCATCTCGACGATCATCGTGGGCCTGATCCTGGGCGTGCTCGGCCGGCTGTTCGCGCCCGGCGACCAGAAGATCCCGATCTGGCTGACCATCGTCGTCGGCATCGTGGCCGCGTTCATCGGCAACTGGCTGGCGGGGGTGTTCGGCGTCCGCGACACGAACGGCATCGACTGGATCCGGCACATCTTCCAGATCGCCGCCGCCGTCGTCGGGGTCATCGCGGCCTCGGCGATCTACGCCAGGGTCAAGGGCGGCAGCCGCACTAGCGCCTGACGGCGAGACCTGCGCCGACGAGCAGCAGCACGGCGGCGCAGGTCATCGTCGCGGTGAGGGCGTGCGCGGACGACGTCGTGGCGAGCGTCAGGAACAGGCTGCCGAACGTGGCCACGCCGACGACCTGGCCCAGCTGCAGCGTCGTGGTCAGCAGACCGCTGACGTCCGACGCGCGGTCGAGCGGGACGTGCGTCAGCGCGTTCACCATCAGGGAGCCGAACGCGGGTCCCATCGACAGGCCGAACAGCAGCAGCGCGGCGAAGAACAGCGCGCCGCCGTCCGCACCCAGCGCGAGCAGCGCGTACGCGACCGCCGAACCGACGTAACCGCACGGCGTCAGCCACTTGTGCACCCGCTGCGGCAGCCGGTTCCAGAAGAACCCGCACAGGCCGAAGACCACGCCGCCCGGCGCCATCGCCAGGCCGGCGGCCAGTGCCGTCTTGCCGAGGCCGGACTGCAGGTGCAGGGCCACGCAGAAGAGGAACCCGCCGTAGGACGCGACGCCCGCCCCGAGCGTGGCCAGCCCCGGCGCGACACCACGGATCTCGAGCACGGCCAGATCGACGAGCGGGTCGCGCACCCGGCGTTCCACCAAGACGAACAGCACGGCCAGCAGCACGCCGACGGCGAGCGAGCCGAACGTCCAGGCGGGCCAGCCGGTTTCGTGCCCGAGCACCAGCGGCAGCACGACGAGCACCACCGCCGGCACGGCGATCGTGAGCCCGCCGACGTCGAGCCGGCGGCCCGCTTTCGCCGCTCCGGCGGGCACCAGCTTGACCGCGAGCGCGGCCACGAGCACGCCGATCGGGACGTTCACCAGGAAGATCGGCCGCCAGCCCGCGCCGAACAGGTCGGCGCCGACGAGCACGCCGCCGGCAACCTGGCCCGCGACGAACGCGACGGAGATGACGGCGGTGTACGCGCTGAGCGCCTTGGCCCGCGCGGCGCCGGTGAACCGGGCCTGGATGACGCTGATGACCTGCGGCATCATCAACGCGGCGCCGGCGCCCTGGGCGATCCGGGCGACGATCAGCGTGGCGGGGTTCGGCGCGAGCCCGCACAGCAGCGAGCAGACGGTGAAGGTGACAACGCCGGTGACGAACAGCCGTCGCCGTCCGAACAGCTCGCCGAGGCGGGCGCCGGTGATCAGCAGCATCGCGTAACCCACGGTGTAACCGGAGACGACCAGCTGCAGTGCGGCGCCGGACGCGTGCAGGTCGGTGCGGATGTCGGTCATGGCGACGTTCACGACGGTGACGTCGAGCAGCGCCATGAACTGGCCGAGCAGCAGGACGGCCAGCATGAACCACGGCCGCCGGTCCGGCCGGGCTTCCCGGTCCGTGGCCGGGGCAGGGGTGGTCAGTGTCATGCCGTCGACTCTGGGTTTTTTGGCGCTGGGGCTGGGAGAGCCTGGTGATGCTGGTACTGGGAGCACCCGCTTCGCCCGCTGGATCTTCCAAAACTGTCGTACCCCTCGGGCACCATGTCCCTTATGACCCAGACGCAGGTCCCCACGAGCCGCCGGGAGGAGCTCGGCCGGTTCCTCAAGGCGTGCCGGGCGCGGATCGGCCCGGCGGAGGTCGGCCTCGCGCCCGGGCCTCGCCGTCGGCTCAGCGGCCTGCGGCGGGAGGAGGTGGCGCTGCTCGCCGGGGTCGGCGTCACCTGGTACACGTGGCTGGAGCAGGGGCGGCCGATCAACGCGAGCGCGCAGGTGCTCGACGCCGTGGCGCGCACGCTGCGGATGGACCACCCCGAGCGGGAGCACCTCTACCGGCTGGCGGAGCTGACGCCGTCGCGGCTGCCTTCGTCGGACGAGGCGGTGCCGGACGTGGTGCGCGAGGTGCTGCGCGCGCTGGATCCGTTGCCCGCCACGGTGGTCAACGGCCGCTTCGACGTGCTGGCGTCGAACGCGGCTCAGGAGGAGCTGTTCTGGGAGTGGCACAGCCTGCCGTGCCTGCACAAGAACCTGCTGTGGTGCTGCGTGACCGAGCCGAGCGCGCGGGGGTTCCTGCTGAACTACGACGAGGAGGTCCCGCACATGGTCGCGCGGATGCGGGCCGAGTACGGACGGCACCTCGGCGACCCGGCCTGGGAGGAGGACATCCGGCGGCTTTCGGCGCTGAGCCCGGAGTTCACCGAGCTGTGGGCGCGCCACGAGGTCGCCGAACCGCGGGCGCGGCTGCGACGGCTGCACCACCCGCGGGCCGGGCGGATGGACTTCCGGCTGACCGAGCTCGCGGTGTCGGAGGCGCCGGGGCTGCGGATCCAGGTGTCCACACCGGAAGACGCGCACACGTGGGCGTTGCTGCCGGAGACGCGGAGGTCGTCGTGACAGCAGTGGACCTGAGCGGCCGGGAGCTGACTTCGGTGCCGTCGCTGCCTGCGGGTCTGACACGGCTCGACCTCTACCGGAACTCGCTCACGGCGGTGCCCGCGTCGCTGTGGGAGCACACCGGACTGGAGGTGCTCAACCTGGCGGCGAACCGGCTTTCCTCGCTGCCGCCGGGAATCTCGGCGCTGACGTCGGTGCACACGCTCGACCTGGGGCACAACCGGTTCCCGTCACTGCCCGACGAGCTGGGTGAGCTGGCCGGGCTCACCGAGTACCTGTACGTCAGCGACAACCAGCTGACCGAGTTTCCTTCGGCGTGGTGCCGGCTGGGGAAGCTGAAGTACCTGGGCTGCACGGACAACCGGATCCGCGCGCTGCCGGCGGATCTCTCGGGTTTGGCTTCGCTGCGGGAACTCCGGCTCTACCGCAACGAGCTGACGCAGCTGCCGTCGTCGATCGGCACGCTGGGAACGTTGCGGGAGCTGCACTTGCGGGGCAACGGGCTGACTTCGCTGCCGGAGTCGATCGGCTCGCTGAGTGAGCTCCGCCAGCTCGACCTGCGGGAGAACGCGTTGGTCTCGCTGCCGGGCTCGGTCGCTCAACTGTCCAAACTGGACAAGCTGGATCTGCGGTGGAACAAGCACTTCCGCGAGCCGGCGTGGTTGCGCTCCTTCGAAGAGGAGGGGTGCATGGTCCTTCGCTGACAACTCAACACAGGATGGTCGGACGCGGACCGTAGGTCGCGGTGTGCGACGTCCGCCGGACTTCGGCGCCGCTGCCGACGTCGTAGAGCACGCGCGTGTCGGTGATGCTGAAGCCGGGTGTGCCGATGGACGCCTGGCAGGGGCTGACGCCCCCGAACTGGACGGGGGGCGGGTCGCCGGGGACCTGGGCGCCGGTCTGGCTCTCGACGCGGTAGTGGCGGGTGCCCCAGATCCGGACGGTGACGGAGTCGCCGGAGACCGTGGCCTGGACGGCGATCCCGGTCGGCGAGTCGTTGGTCAGCTTGAGCTCGACGGGGCTGCCGTCGGCGTTGACGGCCTTGGCGTCGCGGGCGGCCGGGTAGCGGTCGAGGTAGTGGTCGTGCTCGAGGTGGCCGCCGTCGGCCAGGCCCGCGAGGTAGCCGGCGTTGTACAAAGTGGACGCCAGCTGCGAGACCCCACCACCGACGACGGTGGGGCCGGTGCCGTCTTCGTCGGCCGGGGCGGGCACGTAACCGGCGTCCGCGGTGCGCGGGCCGGAGCGGGCGCCGAGGCTGAACGTCTCGCCGGGCTTGACGATCGTGCCGGACACGCGGTCGGCGAGGGTGCGGTTGTTCGTCGCGGCCGGGCCGGTGAGGCCGGCGGTGGTGAACTCGCCGATCACGGCGGTGATGCCGAGCGCCCCGGCGGCTTCGGTGGTCACGCCGGGCTTCGTCGCGTTGTAGACGACCGGGAGGTCCCGGCCGCCGGTCTTCTTCAGGACGTCGATCAGCGGCAGGAAGGTCTTCTCCCAGTTGATCTTCCGCGCGTCTTCGGACGGCTCGACGCTCGGCTGGTCGCCGGTGAAGACGATCTGGGCGTCCTTGCCGTCGGTCTCGGTGCTCGCGAGCCCGTCGGTGAGCGCGGCCTGCAGCTTGCCCTGGTCGATGCGGACCTCGACGGCCCCGCCCTCGACCGCGGCGAACTGGAAGGAGGCGGCGATGGCGTCCGGCTTGAGCGGGACGTCCTTGCCCTGCCCGTGCACGACGACGGGCGTCGCCACCGCGGGCACGACGATCTGCCGGAAGGCGGCTTGGACGCCCGCGGCGGTCGCCTTCACCGGCGTGATCGCCATGGTCAGCTTGACCCCGGCGGGGTCGAGCCAGTGGTCGGTGACGGTGTGCACGGCGGCGTCGAGATCGGTCAGCTGCTGGCCCTGCCTGGGCAGGACCGGGTAGGGCGTCACACCGCCGTCGCTGCCCTGGAGCGGCATGAACCCGACGGCGCCTTCGGTGGCGGCGTGGTTGAGCTTGCCCTCGGCGAGCGCGCGCACGGCCTGGCTGATCTGGTGGGGATCGGTCCGCGTGGCGACGCCGACCTCGCGGCTGCTGAAGAAGGACATGATCCGCGTGATCGGACTCAGCGGCTGGTGCCCGGCGAGGCCGAGGGTGTTCGGCCAGTCGAGCCCCAGCCCAGAGCTCGAGGGAACGAGCTCGGCCTGCACATCCCCGCCGTGGACGACAACGGGCCGAGTCAGCCGCGGCTCGAGCTCTTTGCGCAGCTTGGCTTCCGCGTCGGCGTGCGACAGGCCGCCGACATCGATGCCCGCGACGGTGACACCCCGCGGAACGTCCCCGGCGCTGGCGATGAGGTCGATGGCGTAGAGGATGACGAAGAGCCCGAGAGCGAGCCCGATGGCCATCATGGTGCGGGCAACGCCCTTGCGCAGCTTCCGCGCGGGAGTCTCGGGAACGGGCGGCGCGGGGTTTTCGAGCAGCTCCCCGAGCAGATCATCGGCAAAGAGATCGGTGGTGGCAGTGGCCCCACCGACGGCGGTCGCCTCCGCAGGGGGCTGCACTTCGGCGGCTGCGATCTCGGCTCGGACGGTCGCAGGCTCATCCGGCCACTCGGGCGCATCCGGCTCGGGAAGCGGCGCGGCCCCTTCGGCAGGCGCGGCCGGTGGCTCGGTTTCGGCGGGCAGTTCCGCAGCTTCGGCCGCCAAAGTTTCCGCGGCCGGCGCGAGCGCAGACTCGGCCCCCGAGGGTTCCCCGGCGGGCGCCGCCTCGGCCGCCGCGGGTTCCCCTGCGGCCACGGTCGCGGACTCCGCGACACCGGCGGGCTCGGCGGGCTCGGCGGGCTCGGCGGGCTCGATCATCTCCCCGGCGGTCGCGGGCTCGACCGGCGCCGACTCGCGGTCGGCCTTGGTCGGGTCGGCGCGCTTGCGCACGTCGTCGTCTGACACGCCCCCGCCCTCCGCCGGCTCGACCCTAGAGGTAGAGCCCCGTGCCGTGCTCGGTTCGCTCGGTCGCCACCGCGTGGATGTCACGTTCGCGCATCACCAGGTGGGCGTCGCCCTGGATCTCCACCTCGAGCTGGTCGTCCGGGTTGAAGAGCACCCGGTCGCCGATCTTGACGTTGCGGACGCTGTTCCCCACGCCCAGCACATCACCCCACGCGAGCCGGCGCGCGACCTGCGCGGTCGCGGGGATCACGATGCCGCCGCTGCTGCGGCGCTCGCCCTCTTCCGGCGACAGCCGCACGAGCACCCGGTCGTGCAGCATCTGGATCTCGAGTTTCGGCCCGGCAGACACGGGCAGCATGTTACCCGTCGGAGCGCGGCTCACCCGCCATGACCAGGCTCAGCTCCCGCGCCCCGTCCGGCGACAGTCGCACCGGGACGCCCCAGTCCTGGCGCGTGATGCGGCACGCCGGGTGCTCACCACCCTCGTCGCAGCTCGCGGCCTGCGCCACCACCTGCAGCACACCCTCACCGACACCCGAAGCCAGCAGGATCTTGCGCGTCAGGTCCGTGCCGGCGCCAACACCGTCGGCCAGCAGGGACGGCGGCGAAGCGCTGATCTCCAGCCGTGTCGACGGGCCGAAACGGTCGTCCAGCTTCTCACCGGGCGGCGCCGCGAAGACCACCGAAAAGTCGATCTCACCCGGGGCCAGCACCGTCGGCGGACGGCGGACCGCGTGCGCGTCACCGCTGACGACCGTCGGCTCGGTCGTGGGCAGCGGGCCGACGCGGTTGCCCGCGGACTCGACGACCAGCAGGTTCCCGTCGTGCAGCAGCAGCCCCTGCGGCTCCAGGAGCCCGGTCGCGATCGTGGTCACTTCGCGCGTGAAGACGTCGAAGCGGCGTACGGCGCCGTTGTAGGTGTCCGCGATCGCGATCTTGTCGCCGGGCAGCACGGCGAGGCCGAGCGGGTGCTGCAGCAGCGCCTGGTCCGCCGGGCCGTCCGTGTGACCGAAGGAGAAGAGGTCAACGCCGATCGCCGTGTGCACGGTGAACGAGTCGCCGTCGGGCTCGATCCAGCGCAGGGCCGACGTCTCCGCGTCGGCGAGCCACAGCTTCTCGCCGTCCACCGCGAGGCCGGACGTCTGCGCGAAGAACGCTTCGGTGACGTCGCCGTCTCGGAGGCCTTCGACGGTCGTCCCGGCGAAGCGGCGGATCGTGCCGCCGATCGGGTCGAACACGCTCAGGGTGTGGTTGCCGGCCATCGCGACGACGATCCCGCCGGCCGGGCCGTACCAGGCGACGTCCCACGGGCTCGTGAGGTCGACCTCGATGCCCTTGCCCGAGTCCGGCCCGCTGCGCCACTGCGCGCCGGTGCCGGCGACCGTGGTCACCTCGCCGGTGATCAGGTCGAGGCCGCGCAGCCGGTGCCCGGCGGTGTCGGCGACAACCGCGTGGTAGCCGGCGCGCTCGGCGACCTCGTAGGGCAACAGCGCGATGCCGGACGGTTCGGTGAAGGTCGCGACGTCGAACGGCCCGTCCTGGGCGCCGCGCTCACCACTGCCGAAGCGGCGGACGACGGTCTCGCCGTCCGAAGCGAACTCGACGATCGCGTGGTGCCCGGTGTCCGCGACCAGCACGCGCCCCTCGGCGGTGGCGACGGCCTTGCTCGGGAACCGCAGCTCGTCGTTCTGCTCCTCGGCCGGCACGTACAGGCTGCCGCCGCGGCGAAGCGTCCCCTTCGCTTCGTGCTTCGTCACGAGCTCCGCGATGACGCGGCGAAGCGCCTCTTCGTGCCCTTCACCAGCGGCGACGTGCACGACGTACCCCTCGGGGTCGACGACGGCCAGCGTCGGCCACGCGCGGACCGCGTACTGCGACCACAGCTCCATCTTCGGGTCGTTGACCACGGGGTGGTGCACCTCGTAACGACGGACCGCGGCCTCGATCGAAGCGGGCTCACCCTCGTGCAGGAACTTCGGCGAGTGGACGCCGATCGTGACCAGCACGTCCGCGAACTCGGCTTCGAGGGGACGCAGCTCGTCGAGCACGTGGAGGCAGTTGACGCAGCCGCTGGTCCAGAAGTCCAGCAGCACGACGCGCCCGCGCAGCTCGGCGAGGGTGAGCGGGCGGCCGCCGGTGTTCAGCCAGGTGTCGCCGCGCAGTTCGGGGGCGCGCACGCGGCTCTGCGGTCGTGGTGAGGTCACGGCAAGAGTGAACTACACCCGCTCACGCTCTGTTCCCCCCATCCAGCTGATGAGAGAACAAACTCACGCCCGTGAAGACGGCGGAAAAGAACGCGCGGCGGGGTGAGCCGCCGCTTAGGCTCGGGTCATGACCCCAGTCCAGCCGGCCGGCGCCCTCACCCCGGAGGAGGCACGGCACCTGCAGGAGAACCTCCGGGAACCGGTGCGTCCCGGGCTGAGCGAAGCCGAGCTCGACGACGTCGAGCGCCGGTTCGGCTTCAGCTTCGCCGCGGACCACCGCACGTTCCTGTCCGCCGGTGTGCCGATCGGCGACCGCTGGCCCGACTGGCGTTGCGGCAACCCCGAGCAGCTGCGCAAACGGTTGGCCTGGCCGGTCGACGGCGTGCTGTACGACGTCGAGCACAACGGCTTCTGGCTGCCCGACTGGGGCACCCGCCCCGTCGGCCCGGAGGACGCGGTCCGCGAGGCCCGCCGGCGCCTGGCCGACGTGCCGCAGCTGGTGCCGGTCTGCGGGCACCGCTACCTGCCCGGCATCCGCGGGACGATGGGCTACCCGGTGCTCTCGGTGTACCAGACCGACATCATCGTTTATGGCTGTGACCTGCGGGACTACCTGCACCGCGAGTTCTCGACCGGCGGCATCAGCACGGCCCCGCCGGACGGCCCGCGGTACATCCCGTTCTGGTCCCGCTTCCTCGACTAGCCACTTCTCAGCAAATCTTGGACAGACGCTAGACAGCCCGATAAACGGCCAGAGATCAGTATTCTCGACGCAGCATGCGGCTCACACCGGCCGCCACGGTGGTCGCCAGGATCCAGCCGGACGCCGTGAAGCCCGCGGCCACCCAGTTGTCCGTGCCGTGCATGTACCAGCGCGACTTGTTGCCGAAGTCGACGATCGGCACCAGCAGGTCGGCCGTGTAGATCACCGGGTTCCACTGCAGGCCCGTGTCCTGCTGGTTGACCACGCACCGCCGGCCGTTCGCGATGACCTGGTGCGCGGGGTTCGGGTTCGTCCAGTTGACGCAGTCGTCGGTGCCCAGGCCGAACCACAGGCTGCCCAGCACGAGCAGCGTGAACAGCCAGCCGAGCGCGCGCACCGGGCGGTAGCCGTAGCCGACCATCGAGCGCTGCAGCCAGCTCCACGTCCGGACACCCGGGCCGAAGAACTTGAAGCCCTGGGCCAGCGCCTCGTAGCGGAACTGCTGTTTGCGCAGCGCCACCGTCGACGCGTGCTCTTCGTTCCCGGCCGCGCGCAGCATGTGGGCGAGCTGGTCGTACGGGCCCGGCCGGTACCCGCGCATCGCCTTGCGCAGCAGCTCGATGCGGTGGTCGAGCGCCTTGTCGTCGGCGAGCGGGATGCCCTTGCCGAGCGCGTCGTAGCGGAAGTCCTCCAGCTCGATGCCTTCGGACGCGGCCCAGAACGCCTCGTTGTCGTTCAGCGTGCCGCAGTGCGCCCGCCGCAGGACGACCCTTCCGGCCGGGGGCACGCTCGGGGTCAGCGTGAACTCGTCCGCGGCGACGTCACCCGCGTCGAGCGCCACCGCGAACGGCGGCAGCGAGCCGAGCTGTGATCCCCGCAGGTCGACGCGCCGCGCGACCTGGGCGCCGTCGAGGTTGACCCCGCCCTCGGCGACGAACGGACGGCTGTTGTTGTCACGCAGCGTGAGATCACGGCCGATCCGGCCGGTCCGGACGTCGAGGGAGAAACTGCTGGTGGCGCGGCGGCCGGGGTCGGTGAGCCGGGTGCCTGCCAGGTTGATGCTGCCGCCGACCTCGACACCCTGCAGCCGCAGCGTGCCGTGGATCGTGGCGTCGGTGAGCTGGAAGTTGCCCGCGATCTTCGACCGGCGCGCGGAGAAGACGTCCCGGCCGGGGTGGCGGAACATCGAGTTCCAGGCCAGGAAGTTGCCCCCGACGGTGACGTCGGCCAGCCGCAGCTGCCCGGCGGGCACCCGCAGGCTCGTCGCCTCGATGTCCCCGCCGATCTCGGTGCCGTCGAGGTGCAGCGCGCGGTCGTAGTAGGGCTGCGACGTGCCGCGCACGACGGTGATCTCGGCGCCGGCCAGCCGCAGCGAGCCGCCGATCCGGGCGTTGACCATGCGCAGCGTGCCGAGCGCCTGCAGGCCGTCCGACAGCTCCAGGTTGCCGTCGACGCGCAGCCGGTCGACGACCAGCGCGGGCCGCGGGTCGAGGTACGGGTCGTTGGACTTCCACGCGTCGATGGCGATCGGCCCGTGCTGCGACACCGTCAGCTTCGCTTCGCGCAGCACGATGTCGCTGTCCACGGTGGCGCTCGGCAGGTACATGATCCCGGTCGCGGAGAAGCGTTTCCGCTGGCTGGCGGGCCCGTAGTTGTCGACCTCGCAGAGCAGGCTGCCGCCGATGTGCAGGCCGTTGCCGTTGAGCGCGAAGCCGTCCGGGTTGTTCAGCGTGGCGCCCGAGAAGTTGACGTTACCGCCGGTCCGCAGGCCGGGGAGCCGGACTTCGCCGTTCGCGACCATCCGGTAGGCCAGCAGCGCGCCGTTGAGCACGAGCCGGTCGGCGTGGATCGCCTTGCCGTGCGGGTGCGAGATCACCGTCCGGGTGAGCACCAGCGAGCCCTCGATCACCGCGTCGGTGAGGTTGACCGCGGCGTTCGGCATCCCGCGTTCGCGGTCGTCGCCGCGCTGCACGGTGGTTTCCTCGATCTCGCGGTCGGCGCCGTCGACCTGCACGACGCAGCGGATCAGCCGGACGTCGTTGCGGCTGCGCAGGTTGCGGGCCTTGAGCCCGGGCAGCCAGCACTTGCGGAAGACCAGGCCGAGCAAGTTCGCCTCACGCACGTCCGGCGGCTGCTCGAACCGGCAGCGCTCGAACCGGAACAGGTACTTCAGGTCCGCGGCGCGCAGGTCGAGCGTCCCGGTGATGTAGGCGTCCTCGACGTAGACGATCGGCGCGTTCGTGGCCTGACGCCGCCAGCGCAGCAGGCCGCCGTTGCCGGGTTTCAGCAGGTCGGACGCCTTGACCTCGTAGCGGCGGTCGGGGATGCCCGCGAACGGGTCTAGGGGTGGCAGCGCGTTTTCGGTCGTCATCGTCTCCCCCACCCCATTGCCCCGCACCGACTATAACATCGGATGATCACCGGCCTGGCCGATTGCCGCTGCCGATCATTCGCGATGTGATCGATTCACGATGTCCCTCCAGGAGGAGGGGCTAATCGGCAACCATTGACCAGTGTGCGTATTCCTTTCCAGAGGGGTGGAGAATGCGCACAATCGGGCGCGAGCGCTGGTCACGGCGGCTTTGGCGACCAGCGGCACGTTTCTTTTCGGCGGAACGGCGGCGTTCGCCGATGCAATAGCCGCCGATTTGATCGCCCGGCACGTCCACACGGACTTGCCGGGCGATCAAGCACGGGCTGCCGACGCGGAGGCGGCAGCAGCTTCATTCACCGTCGAGGCTCTGCGTCGGGTTGAGGACCCGGTTGAGGAACGACTTCGTGCGGTCGTGCTGCGGGTCGCCGATCACCTGGCCGGGCGGGCCCTGCTCGACGACCACACCGCCGTCCATGAACAGCACGCTGTCGGCCACCTCGCGGGCGAACTGCATCTCGTGCGTGACGACGAGCATCGTCATGCCCTCTTCGGCCAGCTGCCGCATGACCGCGAGCACGTCGCCGACGAGCTCCGGGTCCAGTGCGGACGTCGGCTCGTCGAACAGCATCACGTCCGGGTTCATCGACAGCGCCCGCGCGATCGCGACGCGCTGCTGCTGACCGCCGGAAAGCTGCCCCGGCAGCGACGTCTCCTTCTCGCTCAGGCCGACCTTCTCCAGGTTCTCCCGGGCGATCCGGACGGACTCCTCCTTGCCGCGCTTGAGGACCTTCCGCTGCGCGACGGTGAGGTTGTCCAGCACGGTCAGGTGCGCGAAGAGGTTGAAGCCCTGGAAGACCATGCCGATCTTGCGCCGGGCGCCGTCGATGTCGACGTCCTCGTCGGTGATCTCGTTGCCGTTGACCACGATCTTGCCCTGCTGCGGCTCCTCCAGGAGGTTCACGCAGCGCAGCAGCGTCGACTTGCCCGACCCGGACGGCCCGATGATGCAGACGACCTGGCCGCGTTCGACCTGCAGGTCGATGCCCTTCAGCACCTCCAGCGGGCCGAACGCCTTGTGCAAACCGGAAATTTCGACGATGACGTCGGTCATGTGGCACCTCCGCCGGACACCCCGGCGCCGTATTTCTTCTCCAGCCGCTGCTGCAGGATCGACAGCGGGATGGTGATGACGAGATAACAGAGGCCCGCGACGACGATCGGGGTGAGCCCCTTCGCCTCCAGCAGGGCCTGGCGGCTGAACTGCGCGAGCTCCTGCTGCGCCGGCGTCGTGCCGAGCAGGAACGCCAGCGACGAGTCCTTCGTCAGCATGATCAGCTCGTTGGCCAGCGGCGGCAGCACGATCCGGAAGGCCTGGGGGATGACGATGGTGATCATCGACCGGGCCGGCGACATGCCCAGCGACCGGGCGGCCTCGACCTGCCCGCGCGGCACCGCCTGGATGCCGGCCCGGATCGTCTCCGCCATGTAGGCCGAGGACACGATGCCGAGCGCGATCATGATGGAGACGTTGCGCGGCAGGTGCGTGTCCGGGAACGCGATCGGGACGCCGACCCCGACCGCGAGGAAGATCAGCAGCGCGGGCAGCCCGCGGAAGAACTCGATGTACCCGCGCGCGAACCACCGGTACGGCCCCACCGAGGACAGCCGCATCAGCGCGAGCACGAGCCCGAGCCCCAGGCCCAGCGCGAACCCGAGCGCGGTGAAGATGATGGTGTTCTTGAGCGCGACCGTGATGACGTCGGGGAACTGCTGCGCGGCGACGTCCAGGTCGAAGAACGCCCGCCCGATCTGACCCCAGTTGGCCAGGAACGCGAAGACCACGACGATCACGAGCAGCAGGACGTACTGTGCACCCCGGAACGCCGATCGTCGCTGGCGTCGGCTCAGTGCCATTTCACTCCTCTGGCAGGCCCGGAAAGGGCTGTTGAGACACCACTGGAAACACCGCTGTGGGGGGGGGGGGGGGGGGGGGAGGGAAAGAGGGGGGGGGGGGGGGGGGGGGGGGGGGGGGGGGGGGTTTCCCTGGGGGCACTACAAAAAACTCCCCCAGGAGAGAGCAGAAGAAAAAGGGAGCTACCCGTGGAAT
>NZ_JBVJNO010000004.1:359202-639063 GCF_055583645.1 Amycolatopsis sp. NPDC104587 | reverse complement strand
GGTCCTGTCTGCCGCGCTCCCGTCGCCCTGCACTTCCTTTGACGCTCCAAAAAGGGTTTGTTGCCCCCCCCCCGAAACCCCCTTGTGCCCTGGCCCAAAACCCCCCCCCACAGGCGGGGGTCTTACTGGGTGGGGTTACCGGGCAGCCAGGTCGGCGCCTTGCCGAACCACTTCTGGTAGATCTGGGCGTAGGTGCCGTCCGACACCGAGGCCTTCAGCGAGTCGTTGATCGCGGTCACCAGGGCGGAGTTGCCCTGCTTGACGCCGATCCCGTAGAACTCGTTCGTCTTGAACTCCTTCACCACGGCGGTGTCCGGGTTCGTCTTGACGAAGTCGTAGAGCACACCGTTGTCGTTGACGCCGGCGTCCACGGTGCCGTTCTTCACGGCCTGCTCTTCCAGGGCGAGGTCGTCGAACGTGACGATCTCGGCACCCTTCGCGTTCTCCTTGGCGTAGTCGGCGCCGGTGGTGGCCGACTGGACGCCGATCTTCTTGCCCGCGACGTTGCTGAAGTCCTTGATCGGCGAGCCGGCCTTGACCAGCAGCGCCTGCGTGGCCTCGAAGTACGGCTCCGAGAAGTCGAACTTCTGCTTGCGCTTGTCGGTGATCGTCATGCCCGCGGCGGCCAGGTCGCACTGGCCGCTGTTCATGGCCTCGCCGGACTCGATGTTCTCGAAGGCGATGTCGACGATGTTCTGCTGCACACCGAGCTTCTTCGCGACCAGGTCCACGAGGTCGACGTCGAAGCCGACGATCTTGTCGCCCTGCTTGACCTGGAACGGCTGGTAGGGCAGGTGCGTGCAGGTCGTGAGCTTGCCTGACGCGATGAGCTGGACACCGCCGGCCGCCGTGCCGCCGTCGTCGCCCCCGCACGCGGTCAGGGCGGCGGCCGCCAGGGCGAGCGCCGGGATCAGGGCGAACGCCTTGAGTTGGGGTCCTCGGGCCACGTCGTCACTCCTCGTAGTTCTCAGTTCGTGAGAGCACGCATATTGCCACTCATCCATACCAAAGCACAGCACTGTCGAGTTACAGCGACGTTTCGCACCGCGCCCACCGGTGTGGGAGTGTCGCGCACGAAGGGGCACGTGAGTGAGGATGTCGTTCATGAACGCGACCCCGCCCCGGCTGCCCCGTCCGGTCGACGTGCGCGGAAGGCGGCGACCAGCAGGATCACCCGGCCGGGGGCACGGTTCGACGGGTACCTCTCACCGGAACGCCCGCACGCGGGCGCCTACGACGAGATGTTCGCCGCCGACGGCACGGTCCGGGGGCCCTACCGGGCGCTGTACGACTCGATCGCCGCGCTCGACGCGCACGACCTCAACTCCCGGTCGCTCGCGCTCGACCGGGCGATGGTCGACCAGGGCATCACCTTCTCGCTGTCCGGCCAGGAGCGGCCGTTCCCGCTCGACCTGGTGCCGCGGGTGATCCAGGCCGCCGAGTGGTCGAAGATCGAGCGCGGCGTCGCCCAGCGCGTGCGCGCGCTCGAAGCGTTCCTCGCCGACATCTACGGCGACCGCCAGATCCTGCGCGAGGGTGTGCTGCCACGGCGGCTGATCACCTCGTGCGACCACTTCCAGCGGGAGGCGTTCGGCATCAACCCGCCGAACGGCGTGCGCATCCACGTGTCCGGGGTGGACCTGGTGCGCGACGAGGAGGGCACGTTCCGGGTGCTGGAGGACAACCTCCGCAACCCGTCCGGGGTGTCGTACGTGATGGAGAACCGGCGCACGATGGCGCGGGTCTTCCCGGACCTGTTCGCCCAGCACCGCGTCCGGCCGGTCGGCGACTACGCGTCGCACCTGCTGCGGGCGCTGCGCGCGGCGGCCGCGGCGAACGTCGCCGACCCGATGGTCGTCGTGCTCACCCCCGGCGTCTACAACTCGGCCTACTTCGAGCACTCGCTGCTGGCGCGGCTGATGGGTGTCGAGCTGGTCGAAGGCCGTGACATGTTCTGCCGCGACAACGTCGTCTACCTGCGGACCACCGAGGGCGAGCGCCAGGTCGACGTCATCTACCGGCGCATCGACGACGAGTTCCTCGATCCCGTGCACTACCGGCCGGACTCGGTGCTCGGCGTCGCCGGGGTGCTCAACGCGGCGCGCGCGGGCAACGTCGTCGTCGCGAACGCCGTCGGCAACGGCGTGGGCGACGACAAGCTCGTGTACACCTACGTGCCGGAGATGGTGAAGTACTACCTCAACGAAAAGCCGCTGCTGCCCAATGTGGACACGTTCCGCTGCTGGCTGCCGGACGAGTTCGACCACGTCATGGCGCACCTCGACGAGCTGGTCGTCAAGCCCGTCGAAGGCTCCGGCGGGTACGGGATCGTCTTCGGGCCGGAGGCGACGAAGAAGGAGCTCGACACGCTGCGCCGGAAGGTGCGCGCCCACCGGCGCGGCTGGATCGCGCAGCCGGTGGTCCAGCTCTCAACCGTGCCGGCCAAGGTGGACGACCGGCTCGCGCCGCGGCACGTCGACCTGCGGCCTTTCGCGGTGAACGACGGCAAGGAGATCTTCGTCCTGCCGGGCGGGCTGACGCGGGTGGCGCTGCCGGAGGGCAGCCTGGTCGTCAACTCTTCGCAGGGTGGCGGCTCGAAGGACACGTGGGTGCTGGCGTCCCGCGCTTCCAGCGTCGAACGCGAACTGGAGCAACCGGCGCTCGGTGCGATGTCCACTGTGGACGGCCTGGCCGCCGAACAGGGGCCCGAGCTGTCGGCGTCCCAGCAGCAGCAACAGCAACAGCAGAGCTAGGGAGGTTCGAATGCTGGCACGCAACGCGGAGTCGCTGTACTGGATCGGCCGGTACGTCGAACGCGCCGACGACACCTCCCGGATCCTCAACGTCTCGGTCCACCAGCTGCTGGAGGACGCGACGGTCGACCCGGACCACGCAAGCCGTCAGCTCCTGGCCGTCCTGGGCATCGACACGCCCAACGGGGAGACGCTCGACGTCTGGAAGCTGACCGAGCTGGTGGCGTACGCGAAGGACAACCCGGCGTCGATCGTCGGCTCGATCAACTCGGCGCGCGAGAACACGCGCGGCGCCCGTGAGGTCGTCTCGACCGAGCTGTGGGAATGCTTGAACGCGACGTGGAACGCGGTGCCGGACCGGCAGCGGTACGCGCGCCGCGCCGGGCCGCACGCGTTCCTGTCGTTCGTGGAGGAGCGCGCGGCGATGTTCGCCGGCCTCGCCGACTCGACGATGTCGCGGGACGACGGCTGGCTGTTCATGGTGCTCGGCCGCTCGATCGAACGCGCCGACATGGTGGTGCGGCTGCTGCTGTCCCGGGTCGCGGACCGCGCGTCGTCCCCGGGCTGGATCACGGTGCTGCGCTCGGCCGGCGCCCAGGACACCTACCTGCGGACCTACCGGGGCGCGCTCGACGCCGGGCGCGTTGTGCAGTTCCTGTTGCGGGACACGCTGTTCCCGCGCTCGGTGTTCCACGCCTTGCGGCAGGCGGAGGAGTGCCTGCAACGGCTCGACCCGGGCGGCGGCTCGCGCAGCAACGAGAAGTCCGAGGCGCTGCGGGAGCTCGGCCGCGCCCGCAGCGAGCTCGAGTTCCTGCGCCCGTCGGACCTGCTGACCGACCTGCCGCGGCGGCTCGGGGCGCTGCAGACGTCGATCAAGGACATCGGCGAATCCGTGTCGATGCAGTACTTCAGCACGTCGCCGTGGGTGGCGTGGAGCGGTGCGGAGGTTTCGCTGTGACCTGGCAGCTGCGCGTGGCGCACCGGACGGGGTACCGGTACGCGACACCGGCGACGCAGTCGTACAACGAGGCGCGCCTGACCCCGCGTTCGGACCGCCGTCAGACGACGGTCGCGACGCGCATCGAGACGACCCCGGCGACCCGCGCCTACCGGTACACCGACTACTGGGGCACCGTCGTCACGTCGTTCGACCTCCACGCGCCGCACACGGAGTTCGCGGTGCTGGCGACCTCGGTGGTCGAGACGGCGGACGAAGCCGAGCCGATCCGCACGGCGACGTGGAAGGACCTGCGTTCGGACACGGTCGTCGACCACCGCACCGAGTACCTGACGCCGACCGACTACACCCCGCGTGACGTCGCTCTGGCGCGCGAGGCCCGTTCACTGCGGACCGGGCTGGATCCGGCGGACGCGGTGCTGGCGGTGTGCGAGTGGGTGCACAAGCAGCTGAAGTACCAGCCGGGCACCACCGGCGTGCACTCGACGGCGACCGACGCGTGGAAGGCGCGCGAAGGCGTATGCCAGGACTTCGCGCACGTGACGCTGGTGATGCTGCGTGCGATCGGCGTCCCGGCGCGGTACGTGTCCGGGTACCTGCACACCAAGCGGGACGCGAAGCTCGGCGAGGTGGTCGAGGGTGAGTCGCACGCCTGGGTCGACGTCTGGACCGGCGGCTGGTGGGCGTACGACCCGACGAACGCGATCCCGGTCGGCCCGCGGCACGTGTGGGTGGCGATGGGCCGGGACTACGCCGACGTGGCGCCGTTGAAGGGCATCTTCACCGGCGGCGGCCAGTCCACCCTGGACGTCTCAGTCCACCTAACCCGCCTGGGCTGAAGCGCCCCAATGTGGCCTTCGGTGCGTCTGACGCACCCAAGGCGGCCTTCGGTGCGTCAGACGCAACCAAGGCCGCCTTGGGGCGCTCGTCAGCCGCGGGCGTGGGCGTCCAGGATGTGCGCGACGGCCTCGGTGACCTGCTGCGCGTACTCGAGGTGCAGCCACTCGTCCGGCACGTGGATGTTCGAGTCGGACCCGCACGCGCCCGTCACCAGGAACTGCGCCTCCGGGTACTTCCGCGAGAGCAGGCCCATGAACGGGATCGAGCCGCCCATGCCGGTCGCGCGGTGCGGCTGGCCGAAGACGTCGTCGCTGACCGTGCGCAGGGCCGCCGTCAGCCACGGGGACTCGGTCGGGGCGTTCCAGCCGTCCTCGGACTGCGGGTTGTCGCCGAAGGTCACCTTCGCGCCGTACGGGACGTCTGTCGTCAGAGTCCGCTTCACGGCTTCGAGCGCCTTCGCGGCGTCAGCCGTCGGCGGGAGGCGGAAGCTCAGCGTCAACGTCGTGCTCTCGCGCAGGACGTTGCCCGCGTCGGCCGGCTTCGGGAAGCCGTCGGCGCCGATGATCGACAGCGTCGGGCGCCACGCGTTGTTGAGCATCAGCTCCAGCGCGTCTTCGGTGATCACACGCCCGCCTTCGACCAGCGGGAACGCCTTCGACAGCGCCTCGGGGAAGTCCTGCGAGACGGCCTTGAGCTCCGACAGCCGGTTCGCCGGGACGTCGACCTTGAGCTCGTCGAGCAGCAGCTCGCCGGTCGCGCTGTCCTCAAGCCGTTCGATCAGCTTCCGCAGCACGCGGAACGAGCTGGCGACGACCCCGGACGCGATGCCGGAGTGCTGGGCCGAGCCCAGCAGCTGCACGGTGACGTCCAGGTGCAGCATCCCGCGCAGGCTCGTGACCAGCCACAACCGCTCGTAGTCGCTGCCGCCGGCGTCGAGGCAGATCACCAGCGAGACCGCGCCGATGCGGTCGGCCAGGTGGTCGACGTACGCCGGGAGGTCGGGGCTGCCGGACTCCTCGCCCGTCTCCAGCAGCACGACGATGCGCGCGTGCTCACCGCCGGCCGCGTGGACGGCTTCGATCGCCGCCGTCGCCGCGTAGCCGGAGTAGCCGTCGTCGACCGAGCCGCGGCCGTAGAGCCGGCCGTCGCGGATCACCGGCGTCCACGGGTCGAGGCCCTCGGACCAGCCGCCGACCGGGGGCTGCTTGTCGAGGTGGCCGTACATCAGGACGGTGCCCTGGTCCGCCGCGCCCGGGGTCGCCGGGACGTCGACGAGCAGCAGCGGGGTCCGGTCTTCGAGCCGGACGACCTCGAGCGTCGCGCCGGGCAGCTCGCGCGCGGCGATCCACTCGCGGACGTGGTCGACGGCGGCGGCCAGGTGCCCGCTCTTCGCCCACTCGGCGTCGAAGGCCGGGGACAAGGCGGGGATCGCCACCAGCCCGGACAGACTCGGGATGACGTCGTCGGTCCAGGTGGACACGACGGATTCACGAACGGATTTGTGCTCCACGAGATCCATCGTGCCACGGGGGTCCCGGCGTGCGGCACATCACAACGGCGTCCCCCGACCAGGTGATCACGCGGGCGCACGGCGGCGTGCGCGTGCGGCCACGCCTGGTGAACGGGCGGACCGATTCCCTACTCTCGTAGGTCCGATGCTCGGGCTTCCTAGCGTTTTCCCTGTTCAGAGCCCCTTTCTCAGCAACAAATCAGCAACCGCGTCTGACCAAAGCCACGACCTTCGTGCCAGGATGTCGGCGTGAACCGTCAACGCCGACGGTGACCGAGCGCTTCGGAGACCCGAGACGCTGGTCCCCGCCGGTGCAGTCGCTGTGGTCGCCACAAGCGGCCGCCAGAGGCACCGACACCGAGGAGTACCGCCCATGCCGTCCGAACAGTGGACGCACCCGGAGCCTGGAGACGGGCCGGCCGCCGCCGCGGCCCAGCCGTCCCCCGAGCAGGTGATCGCCGGATTGCGAGCGACCAGCGAAGGTGGCGCTGAGCTGACTCAGCTGCTCACCCCCGAAGGCGAGCGGGTCCCGTCGCCGCAGTTCGACAAGTACGTCGAGGACATCGACGACGAGGCTCTACGCGGCCTGTACCGCGACATGGTGCTCGTCCGCCGCGCGGACCGTGAGGCCAACGCGATGCAGCGTCAGGGCCAGCTCGGCATCTGGGTCCCGCTGCTCGGCCAGGAGGCTGCGCAGATCGGCTCCGGCCGCGCGCTGAAGAAGAACGACATGGCGTTCCCCAGCTACCGCGAACACGGCGTCGCGTACGCGCGCGGGGTCGACATGAAGGACCTGCTCGGCATCTTCCGGTGCACCGACCACAGTGGCTGGGACTACCAGGGCACGGGCTTCCACCCGTACACCATCGTGATCGGCAACCAGGTGCTCAACGCCGCCGGGTACGCGATGGGCCAGAAGTTCGAGGGCAAGGTCGGCGACGACGACGGCGAAGCGACGATCTGCTACTTCGGTGACGGCGCGACCTCACAGGGCGACGTCCACGAAGGATTCGTCTGGGCCGCGGTCTACGACGCGCCGCTGGTGTTCTTCTGCCAGAACAACCAGTGGGCCATCTCCGAGCCGACCGAGCGCCAGTCGCGCCTGCCGCTCTACCAGCGCGCCCGCGGCTACGGCTTCCCCGGCATCCGCGTCGACGGCAACGACGTCCTGGCCTGCCTCGCGGTGTCCCGCTGGGCGCTCGACGAGTGCCGCCACGGCAACGGCCCGGTCCTGATCGAGGCGTTCACCTACCGGATGGACGCGCACACGACGACCGACGACCCGTCGCGCTACCGGCTCTCCGACGAGCTCGAAGAGTGGAAGCTCAAGGACCCGATCGAGCGCGTCCGGGCGTTCCTGGCCCGCAAGGGCGGCGCCGACCACGACTTCTTCGACCAGGTCCAGGCCGAGGCCGACGCCTTCGCCGCCGACCTGCGCGAGTACACGTTCAACATGCCCGAGCCGCCGCCGGAGCGGATCTTCAGCAACGTCTACGCCGAGGGCAACCCCGTCCTCGAGGCGCAGCGCGAAGAGTTCCTGTCCTACCTCGACGGCTTCGCCACGGCGGGTGAGCACTGATGACCGACCTCCAGAAACTCACCATCGGCAAGGCGCTCAACCTCGGCCTGCGCCGCGCGATGGAAGAAGACCCCAAGGTCCTGATCATGGGTGAGGACGTCGGCAAGCTCGGCGGCGTCTTCCGGATCACCGACGGCCTGCAGAAGGACTTCGGCGAGCAGCGCGTGCTGGACACGCCGCTCGCGGAGTCCGGCATCATCGGCACGGCGGTCGGCCTGGCCGTGCGCGGCTTCCGGCCGGTCTGCGAGATCCAGTTCGAGGGCTTCATCTTCCCGGGCTTCGACCAGATCTCCTCCCAGCTGGCGAAGCTGCACTACCGGACGCAGGGCAAGGTCAAGATGCCCGTCGTGATCCGGGTGCCGTTCGGCGGCGGGATCGGCGCGGTCGAGCACCACTCGGAGTCGCCCGAGTCGCTGTTCGCGCACATCCCGGGCCTGAAGGTCATCTCGATCGCGAACGCCGTCGACGCCTACTGGGGCATCCAGCAGGCGATCAAGTCGGACGACCCGATCCTGTTCTTCGAGCCGAAGCGGCTGTACCACTCGGGCGCGCTGCGCGCGGAGATCGACACCGACGCCGCGGCGCCGCGGGTGTTCTCCTCGCAGGTGGTCCGCGAGGGAACCACGGCGACGGTCGTCGCGTACGGCCCGTCCGTTAAGGTCGCGCTCGACGCGGCCGCCGCGGCCGAGGACGAGGGCAAGTCCCTCGAGGTCATCGACCTGCGCACGCTCTCGCCGCTGGACCTCGGCCCGGTGTTCGAGTCGGTGCGCAAGACCGGCCGGCTCATCGCGCTGTCGGAGGCGCCATCCGAATCGTCCCTGACGTCGGAAATCGCCGCGCGGGTTCAGCAGGAGTGCTTCTACTCGCTGGAAGCGCCCGTCCTCCGGGTGACCGGGTTCGACACGCCGTACCCGCCCGCGAAGCTCGAGGAGCACTACCTCCCCGACCTGGACCGGGTGCTGCACGCCGTCGACCGCTCACTCGCCTGGTAAGGGGGATTTCCGCGCAATGCCCACGTACAAACAGTTCCCCCTCGCCGACACCGCGGAGGGGCTGACCGAAGCCGACATTCTCGCTTGGCAGGTGAAGCCGGGCGACACCGTGACGGTCAACCAGATCGTGGTCGAGATCGAGACCGCGAAAGCCGCCGTCGAGCTGCCGATCCCCTGGGCCGGCGTCGTCACGGAGCTGCTCGTCGAGCCGGGGCAGACGGTGGAGGTCGGCACGCCGATCCTCACCATCGACGTCGACCCGGGCGGTGCCGCCGCGGCCGCACCCGCGCCGGTCGAAGAACCCGCCGAAGAAGAGATGAAACCGCTGGTCGGTTACGGCTCCAAGACGGTCGTCACGCAGCGGCGGGCCCGAAAAGGCGCAGCACCCGAGCCCGCTCCGGCTGTGGTTGCCGCTGCTCCGGCTCCTGCGGCTCCTGCGGCTCCGCGCGGCGGGTACGTCCCGCTCGCGAAGCCGCCGGTTCGGAAGCTCGCCAAGGACCTCGGCGTCGACCTGCACGCACTCACCGGAACCGCGGACGGCGGCGTCATCACGCGTGATGACGTCGAGCGCGCCGCGAACGGGACTCCAGTCGCACCTTCCGTTGTCGACAGCGGATCGCGCGAGCGGCGCGTCCCGATCAAGGGCGTCCGCAAGATGACCGCGGCGGCGATGGTGCAGAGCGCGTACACCGCTCCGCACGTCACGGAGTTCCTGACCATCGACGTCACGCCGATGATGGAGTTCCGCGAGAAGCTGAAGAAGTCGCGGGAGTTCGCCGGCGTGAAGGTCACGCCGCTGACGTTCGCGGCGAAGGCCGTGTGCCTGGCGGCGAAGCGCACCCCGGACATCAACGCGGTGTGGGACGAAGCGGCGCAGGAGATCGTCTACAAGGACTACGTCCACCTCGGGATCGCGGCGGCGACGCCTCGCGGTCTGATCGTGCCCAAGGTCCGTGACGCCGACTCGCTGTCGCTGAAGGAGCTCGCGGGCGCGCTGACGACCTTGACGGACGTCGCCCGCGAAGGCAAGACGTCGCCGGCCGACATGGCAAACGGCACGATCACGATCACCAACGTCGGCGTCTTCGGCGTCGACACCGGCACGCCGATCATCAACCCGGGCGAGTCCGCGATCCTGTGCCTCGGCGCGATCAAGGACCAGCCGTGGGTGGTCGACGGCGAGATCAAGGTCCGCAAGGTGCTCCAGCTGTCGCTGAGCTTCGACCACCGCGTGGTCGACGGCCAGCAGGGCTCGGAGTTCCTGGCCGACGTCGGCGCCCTGCTGGCCGACCCGGCCATGGCGATGACGTACTGAGAGGTCCGTGGAGGGGTGCCGCGAGGGCGCCCCTCCACGGCTTCCGCTCCAGCTCGTGCTGCTTGGTGCCGCCGAGGATCGCTTCGACCTCCTCAGTCGCGGCCATGCTCGCCATGCGGGAGCCGTCGCCGCGGCGGTGCCCTGGCAGGAACCGGCGGCCCCGGATTTGGAGCCGACCCATACTCGCTTGACGGAGTGAGCACTCACTCCGCACACTGGTGCCATGACACCAGCACCAGAGACCCGGCGAAGAGCGCCGGGCATGAGCGTCGAAGCGCGGCGCGCCATGATCGTGCACGCGGTGCTCCCGCTCCTGATCGACCACGGCGCGAACGTGACGACCAGCCAGATCGCCCGCGCCGCCGGCATCGGCGAGGGCACCATCTTCCGCGCGTTCAAGGACAAGGACGAGCTCTTCGACGCCTGCACGGCGGAGGCCCTGCGCCCCGACCACGTGCTCGACGCGATCGCCGAAATCCCCGTCGACCAGCCGCTCGACGACCGGCTCGTCGAGGCCGCCGAAGCCCTCGGCGCCCACCTCGAACGGATGGGCGCGCTGATGGGCGCCCTGCACGCGTCCGGCCGCGTCCGCCACCGCGACCCCGAGCAGCGCCTGAAGGACCAGCGCAGCACGTTGAAGGGCGGCCGCCGCGAGTCGATGACCGCCATGCGCGGCGCGATGACCGAGCTGTTCGAACCCGAGAAGGACCGGCTTCGCCTGCCGCCCGAGCAGCTGGCCTCCCTGTTCCTGACCCTGCTGTTCGGCGGCCGCCGGATGGCCCCGGACGACGACGCGCCCACCACGCGCCAGGTGGTCGACGTCTTCCTGCACGGCGCCGTGGAGGCCCCGTGATCCCGGGCGGTGGGGGCGGGATGGAGTTCCTGATGGCCCGGCGGGGCCGGCGGCGCGCCATCTCGACGGTTCCGGAAAGCGGCCTGACCGGCCCGGTCGACATCCCGGAGCCCAAGCAGGACAACCAGCCGAAGGACTGGCGCTCCCGGCTGAAGCGCGCGAAGACGTCGGTCTCGGGCACGGTCCGCGGCCTGCCGAAGGTCGTGAAGCTGACGTGGCAGGCGAGCCCGATCCTGACGATCCTGCTGGCGCTGATCACGCTGCTCTCCGGACTCCTGCCGACAGTGACGGCGTACATCGCGAAGCTGCTGCTCGACTCCGTCGTCGCGGCGATCCAGCACCGCGGCACAACGGCCGACATCGTGAACGTCGCGCTGTTCCAGTTCGGCGTGCTCGCCGCGACGGCCATCAGCAGCGCGCTGACGTCGATCGCGCAGTCCCTGCTGCAGGAGCGCATGACGCTGACCATCCGCCACCAGGTGATGGCGCACGCCAGCGAGCTGCACCTGGCGTACTTCGAAGGCTCGACGTCGTACGACATGCTGCGCCAGGCCGCGCAGGAGGCGCCGACGCGGCCGCTGTCGATGATGAACTCCGCGCTGGGGCTCGTGCGGACGACGATCACGTTCGGCAGCATGATCGCGCTGCTGGTGGCCGTCAGCCCGCTGCTGGCGCTGGTCGCGCTGCTCGCGCCGATCCCGGCGTTCATCTCGCAGTCGAAGTACGGCTCGCGCGCGTTCTGGCTGACCTTCCTGATGTCGCCGATCAAGCGGCGGATGGACTACCTGTCTTCCCTGGTCACGACGGACACGTACGCCAAGGAGACCAAGCTGTTCGGGCTCGGCCCGTACTTCGTCGACCGGTTCCGCCGGCTCGGCCTGGTGTCGTACGAGCGGCAGCGGAAGCTGACGATCAACCGCAACATCAGCTCGACGTCCTGGGGGCTGCTCAGCACGTTCGCCGGCTCGGCGATCGCGTTGTACATCGCGCTGCAGGCGGTCGGCGGGCACCTGACGCTGGGCGACCTGGCGCTGTACACGGCCGCGGCGACGTCCGTGCAGACGTCGGTGTCCGGGCTGTTCACGGCGTTTTCGGGGATGTACGAGAACAATCTCTACCTCGACACGCTGTACCGCTTCCTGGACACGAAGCCCGAGATCACGGCGCCTGCTTCGCCCCGCCCCATGCCGTCCACAGTGGAGGGACACATCGAGTTCGACTCGGTGACGTTCGCCTACCCGGGTTCCGAAGAACCGGCTTTGGAGGACGTCAGCTTCGAGATCCGCCCGGGCGAGACGGTGGCGGTGGTGGGCCGCAACGGCGCGGGCAAGTCAACGCTGTTCAAGCTGCTGTGCCGGCTATACGACCCGACCGCCGGCAGGATTCTTTTGGACGGCGTGGACATCCGCGAGTACGACCCGGTCGAGCTGCGCACGCGGATCAGCGCGATGTTCCAGGACTACGTGACGTATCAAGGAACGGCGGCGGAGAACATCGGCCTGGGTGATCTTTCACGGCTGGAGGACCGCCCGCACATCGAGGACTCGGCTCGCCGAGCGGGCGCGGACGAACGCATCGAGCGCCTGCCCGGCGGCTACGACAGCCCCCTGGGCCGCTGGTTCGACCAGGGCGTCTCGCTGTCCGGCGGCGAATGGCAGAAGATCGCTTTGGCGCGGGCGTTCCAACGGGAGGCGCCGTTGTTGATTCTCGACGAACCGACATCGGCGTTGGACGCCCAGGCGGAGCATGACCTGTTCTCGCGACTGCGGGAGCTGTCCGAGGGACGGACGACGCTGTACATCTCGCACCGGTTCTCGACGGTGCGGCAGGCCGAGCGGATTCTGCTGCTGGACCACGGGAAGGTGGCGGAGTACGGAACGCACGAACAGCTGATGGCGGCTAAGGCCGGGTATGCGGAGCTGTTCACCCTGCAGGCGCAGGCGTACCTGGACGAGATCCCGAGCTAGGACCTCAGGGGAGCGTCCGGTGCCGGACGTGCTGGTCGGGGATCTCGGTACCACCGCGGCACTCGACGTTGCGGAGGTTGAGCCACCGTTCGGCGCCGCGGGGGACCACCTACGGCCGGATGCCCTCCCACTTGGCGATCGACAGCGTGACGGTGTCCAGCACGCTGTCGATCAGCCAGACCATCCGCTCGCGGCCGTCGAACTGGGCGCGGCCGAAGGTGGTCCGGTCGGCGCCGAAGACCACGCCGTCGAAGCCCGAGGTCGGCGAAGACCGCGTTCTAGAACCGGACGCCGGTGAAGTCGAAGTCCAGGACCCGCCAGGTGCCGAGGTGCCGGGCGAGCCGGGTGCGAACCATCCGCAGGACGGCCTGCCGCACCTCGTCTTCGTTGGGCGTCACGACGTCGGGCTGCAGGCGCAGGTACCCGCAGAGGACGTCGACGCAGACCTGCCGCTTGTCGGCCCGGTCGTCGGCGAGACCGGCGAGGGCGTAGACGCCGGTCAGCCGGACGGCGGGGCTGTCGTGGGCGAGCTGTTCGGCGGCGGACCCGAGTCGTTCGTTGAAGCCCTGCTTCCGGTAGTTGACAGCGAGCAGCACGCCCCGAACCCGGCGATCACGGCGAGGGCGATCTTTAGCAGGTCCAGCGGCTGGTCAACGCCGAACACCCCGGCGGCCGGCAGCCGTGGCCAGCCGAGGAACCAGAGGAGACCCGCACCAGTCCCGGCGGCGACGACCCCGGCGATGACGAGCCACCCGAGCACGGAGAGCGAGATCCCACCCCCGGACCCGCGGCAGCTCAGGCAGCCGAGGCCGCCTCCGCGCGACCACGATGGCGCCGAGCATCGCGGCGGCGATGAGGAGCCAGCAGAGCCAGCCAGACACGAGGGTGAGATAGCCGGTGCGTCGGAGGGCACGGGAGCAAATCGGACAGCTCGTTCGTTGACCGGGTATGGCTGTCGCGTTCCTGCTTTACGTCTTCGCCGAGATCGCCGCGATCTGGGCGGTGGGCTCGGCCGTGGGTGTCCTCGGCACGCTGGGCCTCCTCCTGGCCGGCGCGTTCCTGGGCTCCTGGCTGGCCCGCCGCGAAGGCGGCAAGGCAATGCGGGCGTTCATGTCGGCGGCCCGGGCGGGGCAACCGGCGGAGAAGGAACTGACCGACGGGATGCTGGTCGCGCTCGGCGGGGTGTTGATCCTGGTCCCGGGGTTCGTGAGCGACGTATTGGGGTTGCTGTTGATGCTGCCGCCGTCGCGGGCAGTGGTCCGGCGGTGGTGGCTGCGGCGGGCGGAGAAGCGAGCGGTCCGGTTTGCCAACCAGCGGCGGGGGCCGGTGATGGTGGTGGACAGTGAGGTGGTTCCGCCCACGGGGGAGCCGAGGCGCGACCGCGACCAGCCGACAGTGATTGAAGGCCGGGTCATCGAGGGCTGAACAGCCGTAACGACACGCGAGCTGATGCTGCTAGGCGTTTGCCCGTGCGGTCCTTAAGATCGAACGCGTGTTCGTACTACGAGATCGCGGCCTCGATTGCCGAGACGGCATCGCGCAGCGGCACGTGCTCCCAGATGCGGACCACGCGCCAGCCCGCATCTTCGAGCGCTTCAGTCACCAGCTCATCGCGGCTCATGTTGCGCCGGAGCTTCGGCGTCCAGTACCACTCGTTGCTGGTCGGCTGACGTCCGTGCTGCGGGCAGACGTGCCAGAAGCAGCCGTCGACGAAGACCGCGACCTTTCGCTTGGTGAAGACGATGTCAGGACGAACACGCACACTTTCGAGCACTATCGGCAGGTCCTTGCGGTACCGATAACCAAGCCGATGCAGTTCCTTACGAAGAGTCACCTCAGGCTTGGTGTCCGTGCGCTTGTTGGCTCGCATGTTGCGCGAGCGGCCCTCGCTGGCAGCAGCGGGATAGGGCTTCGGCTTAGCTGCTCCATCAGTTGGCGGGTGTGTCACGCGGCGCGCCATGCGCCAGATAGTCTCAGGCACTACCTCGCCACGCCACCCTGGGAAGGACTCCGATGACCGGCGCTCCCGACGACAGCTCCTTCGAGGTCGTTGAACTCTGCGCTGGCGCGGGTGGCCAGGCCCTGGGTCTCGAGCGAGCCGGGTTCAGGCACCGCCTTGCGGTCGAGCTGGACTCCAATGCCTTCACGACCTTGCACACCAACATTCCAGGCAAGATTGAGATCAACGAAGCGGAACGCGACATCGTCCAGCAGGGCGACGTCGCCGACCCCGCCATCTTCAATCCCGAAGATCACCGCGAGGTGGCGTTGCTCGCCGGCGGAGTTCCTTGCCCTCCCTTCACGATCGCTGGCAAGCAGCTCGGTGCAGACGATGAACGTGACCTCTTCGCGTGGGCTGTGGAGCAGGTGGACAAGGTCCGGCCGCGCGCCCTGATGCTGGAGAACGTCCGCGGGCTCAGCCTGCCCCGGTTTTCGGGTTACCGGCAGTACGTCCTGGACCGGCTCGCCGAGTTCAAGTACGTCGCCGAATGGCGGTTGCTCAACGCGTGCGACTTCGGAGTGCCACAGCTCCGGCCCCGGTTCGTCCTGGTCGCAATGCAAGAGGACGACGCCAAGTACTTCCAGTGGCCCGAGCCCATCGAGGAGCAACTCACCGTCAGTGCCGCCATTCACGACCTCATGGGCGCCAACGGCTGGGAAGGGCTCGAGCAGTGGATAAAAGATGCTGACAAGATCGGGCCCACGATCGTCGGTGGTTCCAAGAAGCACGGTGGCGCGGACCTGGGACCGACCAGGGCCAAGCGCGCATGGGCTGAGCTGAGTGTCGACGCGATGGGTGTAGCGGATGCCCCGCCCGCACGGGACGCCAAGTTCAACACCGGCACGAACAAGGCTCCCGGGCCGAAGCTGACCACCGAGATGGTCGCCCGCATCCAAGGATGGGGAAAGGGCTACGAGTGGGAGTTCACCGGCCGGAAGACAACTCGCTACCGGCAGATCGGCAACGCATTCCCGCCCCCGGTCGCTGAAGCCGTGGGATCAGCGATCTTGAGGGCGCTCAAGCACGAGGGCGAGGTCGTCTCACGTGAGACCTCAAGCCACGATCCCGTTTACAAGGTGCTCCGGGAACTTGGCGGACTGGTACCCGCCGATGTGATCGTCAAGCGCGCGAAGCTTCGTTACGGATTCGCTGAACTCGAGGAACGCATCACCCAGCTTCGCCGTGACTTTCACATCGTTCGCGAGCCCACGGAAGATGGAAGTCTCACCTACAAGCTTGGCGAGTTCAAAGCATTCATCGGTCAGGCAGACCACGAGCGCCACGAGAAGTTCCTCCAGAACCGGGCCAAGATCAGCTGAGCTCCGGCTTCCGGACGTGCCGCAGCAGGGCCTTCACGTCCGCGGCGTCCATGCCGGCGATGACGGATGGTTCTTCGAGCGGGTCGCCGAGCTGCTGGACTGACGCATCGTCGAGGAGCTTGCCCATGAACTCGAGCTTCTCGTTGAGCCTCAGCGCCACAACCTCGTCGACCGTTCCGCTCGCCGCCAGGATGGTTATGCGGGTCTCGATGTCAGGTGCCAGGCCGAGCCGGTGAATGCGGTCCAGGCTCTGCAGGAAGCGGCCAGCCTGGAAGTCCCGGTCAACGTAGACGGCGTCGTGGCAGACCTGGTGCAAGCTGATCCCCTCACCCAGGGTGGCCGGGTTCGAGATGAGCACGGCGCAGTCCGGATCAGTACGGAAGGCTTCGATCTGCGCGTCGCGGTCAGGCGTACCCCCGTGCACGACAGCAGGGTTGAAGTCGGCGAGGAGAACTTCGAGAGTCGTTATGGAGCGGACGAAACTGGCCCACACCAGTGTCTTCCGGTTCCTCCCAGCGTTCTCCTTGACTATGGCGAGTACCTCTTGGTACTTCGGTGGCATCTCATATTCGGAAAGAGAGCCGAGCAGGGTGTGCAGGGGGTCGCTGATCGGAATCTCCAGCGGCGGCACCTGGAGGGACAGCGGCTCGTACCGCGAGGTTCCCTCAGACAGCAGGGCGGGGCTGGTCGCTGCCATGATCAGCCGAAGTACGGTTCGCCCGAGCGCGTCGAAGTCGGATCGGCTTCGTTCGGCTCTAGCGGTGAACCGGCCCACGATGGCGTCGTAGATCTCCCGGTGGAGCGGGGGGAGATCGACCATGCGCATGCCCAGAGACACTGGCGGCAGCCCGAGCTCGTGCTTGGTGGTCCTGGTGTAGAGGGGTTTGAGCACGCGGCTGGCGTAGATGAGATTGCCTCCGTCGATGGCCTCGTTGACGACCCGTTTTCCACGACCAGGCCAGACGAAGGCCAGCAAGCTTTCCAGGTCTTTGGGACCATTCGGAGCGGGAGTACCCGTGAGGATCATCCTGATGACACTAAGCGGCCCGAGAGCCATGCAGGCAGCTCCGTACACACCAGCCGTGCCGAGCTTCATCCGGTGTGCTTCGTCCAGGATCATCATCGTCGGCGCCGACTCCAGCCAATCGGTGATGCTCCCCAAGGAGCGCTCCAGGCGCTCGTAGTTCACCAGCAGCACGTCCGCGGACGACGAAGGCCTGCCGTCGTAGACCTGGACGTCCAGTGCGCTGGCGAAGCATTTCTCGCTTTCTTCCTGCCACGCCTCGTACGCCGACTTCGGGCAGACGACCAGCAAGCGCTGGACCCGCTGGCGCCGGCGGAAGATGGAAAAAGCGGCCAGCGCCACGCGGGTTTTGCCCGCTCCGGGGACACTGAAGTTTGCTCCATGGCCCAGTGAAACGAGCTTTGCTATGTCTCGCCGCTGGAACGGCGTGAGATCCCCGGTCCAGGTGGGATCCAGCTCGCGCGCGACGTCTTCTTCCTGGACGACGAGGTCGTCTTCTTCACCGGCGAGCAAGCGCTCCGAGCGTTCCGCATCGCTGATCATCTCCGTGACGAGAATGCGGAACGAGTCCTCCCAGACCACTGAGTCCGGAGCCGGCCAGCCCGCCAGGGCCTCGACACCCCCGATGAACTCATCGATCGGTACCGCCGCAGCAAGGCGCTCAGTCATCTGGCCACCCGGGAACGCGGCCAGCAGGCTAGCCAGGTTCTCGCGGAACTGGTTCACCGTCTCCAGCTTCGCCTGCGTCCGCGTGAGGTCAAAACCGATGATCAGGCTTGGACCATTGTGCTCCACTCAGGACTCCAGTTCGAGAAGCTGTCGTAGCCAGACGGTGCCTTCGCTCTCATCCTCGACCGTCCGGCCCACCTCGACAGCGAGTTTCCGCAGGCTGCGGCGGAAACCCATGAGCGCGTCGTTGAACGTCTCTTCGTCAAATGCGCGAGTCGCGCGCGACATGGCCAGCTCTGTGACGCACTGGTCGATCTCAGCGGTAGCAGAGTTCAACCGGTCAGGCGCCGCTTGCTTGCGCTTTTGCAGCTGCGCGTTACGCCCAGCAAGCTTGATCGCCTTATCCATCGCTTCCTTGAGCTCTGCCGGCTTCTCGGCAAGCTCAACCGCATACCCGCTGGCGTGAGTGATCTCGACCGTGCGCGCCTTCAGCACGGTGTCCGTCAGTTCCTTGGCGGTCGCCACATCGTCCGACGCGCCCTTGACCGAAACGCCCAGCCCTGGGATCGCAACCTTCGATGGAGCCGGCTCCGGCCTGAGGTCGGCCGGCAGCGCGCTGTTCAGGTAGCGGGACTGGAAGTCCGACTCGATGAAGCGAACGTCAGTCTTGGAGAAACCGAGCATGATCGCCGCGAGCCTAGACTCCTTGGTCAGTTCCGCGCGGTCACCACTCGTCGCCAGATCCTTCTGGTAACGCCTGTGCAGCTCCTTCAGCTTCTCCTGGTGATCCTCGAACGCGATCAGCGGAATGCGGTGGCCGCTCACCTCGCTGCGTTCGATCATCGACTTGATACACGCGAAGACCCACTGGTCCTGCTTGCAGGCCGGCACGGTGCTGCGGAAGATCGCGGCGATCTTCGCGATCGGTATGCCTTGGCTCACCAGCTCGTCGATCGCCAGCAGGCGGTTGATGTACGAGTAGTCGCGGCGATGCTCCCTCCTCAGCTGCAGCGACAGCTCGACATCCCGGATGTCGGTCCAATCGCAGGACTCCGGGAGCACGGCGACCCTGATGGGCTGCTGCGGTCCGCCCATCTTCAGCAGGGCCGCACGCCGGGTGTTGCCGTTCACGAGCACGCCGTCGCGGGTGATCAGCCCCGGCTCGGTCTGCTCGTAATCTCGCAGGCTTTCTGACAGCTCGGTAAAGGCCGGGTCGGTCCTGCTGGGATCTGCTGGCAGCGCCTGCAGGAGATATCCGAGGTACTCCTGGCTCGCGCTGCTCCAGGGGTCTTCGTCAACGAGCTGGTCGAGCTGCGGATCGTGACTGCGCTGGGCACGGATCCGGTGCGTCGCCGGGTTGTAGTACAGGTCACCGGCCGGCATCTGGATGACGTCGAGGTGCACTTGACTGCCTCGCCAGTCGACGGTCTGCGTCTCGCGTGAGCCGCCGGCCTCGACCACCTCTTTGAGGCGGCGCTCGATGAGGGCGCGGTTCTCGCCGGACCTGGGCGGCCGTCCGTAGTCCTTGATCATGGTTCTCCTGTACTACCTACGTACGCAGCAACGGCAAACGATATCCCGGTCCATGGCGCGGGCCTGGTCAGCCCAGAGAATCACGCACCGCGGCGCGTGCGTCCGCTGGCAACGTCTTGTACTCAGACCATGCCCGCTCAGCTGGGTTGAAGGGACGCTCTTCCGCGTCCATCCACGAGGCCAGGAGCTTCCGCTCGTCTGGTGTCAAGGCGTTCACGCGATCAATCACGGCAGGGAGGTCGACCGAAAGGTCCTTCGCGCCGATCCGGCACTTCTTGCACTCGGTGACCAGCTGCTGTTCAACGCTGCCATCTGACAGCTCGACATCCCTGCGCGCGATGTCGAGCTGGGCACCTTCGAAAGTTTCCGGATAGAGGTCTCCCGGCGCGATCCCGCACGAGCGGCACATGTTGCCGTCTCTGGAGATGATCTCGCGCCGGCGTACCGCCCCGATCGCCGCAGCGGTTTGCGGCCTCGAAGCCATGCCCTTCTCCCACACGGGCTGGCCGCTCTCCACAAAGCGCTGCTGGGCCGACGTCAGAGACGGGTCTTCCCGGTTCGTGTCGATACGCCAACCAAAGCTGCGCAGGTCACGCATCCGGCGATCGATCTGCGAGACGCCCGGGAATGCTGCGCGCATCTCCTCCTTGGTGAACTCGTTTCCTTCACCAACGACGTCGAGCAGCCACAAAGCAACGCGTTTCATGGTCCCCAGGTTGGGATCTGTCCAGGACGGGCGCAAGGCTTACCTTCACTTTCTGTTCGCGGCCGAGCGCGCTGCGCCGGCTGCTTCGCGGAGCGGGCGACACGCCCGGAACTTCTTTCTTTGTAGCACGCTCGCCAACGCAAGAAGCGGCCTGCATGTTTACAAGATCTGTAAATAAAGCAATCTCAATTCAAGATCATCTGCAAGTTCAATGGGCCACGCGACGCCTCAAGCTGCACTGATGCCTTTACGGCCAGCCGAAGAGCGACCGTAGATCCTCGACGATGCACGATTGAAGGCTACTTCGCCACTTCGCTGCTTCGCACGCCTTCGCAACACAGGCGACAACGCGGCCCGAAGCGCGCGAAGGACTGCTACGCTCACTAAGCCCCGACTAGCAGTCACTGCAGTCGACACCGATCCGCAGCCGCACGCTCACCCAGGAGGCCGACACACCAGAACACACGTGGACAACCCGTCACATCACAGGCTCGCGCCAGCGTCAGAGCGACTCGAGCCGGCAGTCAAGGGTGACCTCCCTCGCGCAAGCGAAGCGCCGGTCCTGCCCTCTATTAAGTGCACCCAATTCGAAAGGGAAGCAGATGAAGCTCGGGCACGCCGGTGGGCGTTACCCTTCGGGCTCGACGACTGAACAGCGTCGCCTTGCCGATCTCGTCGTCCAGCTGTGCAAGTGCATGGAGGCCCGGACGCAGGCCGAGCGGGCAAGGCAGTTGTGGGTGTCCCCAGCAGCGTTGTCACACTTCGCCAACGCGCGCAGGGTTCCGAGCTCCAGCACTTTGGAGCGCATGTATTCACTGGCGCAGCAGGGCGGCCGCGCCCCGCTGCCGTGTGCCCTGCCATCCCTTCTTGACCTGCGGGAAATCGCCCGGTTACGACTGAGCTTGTCCCGATTCGCGTTACTGGAGCCGTCACGAGCTGACGTCCCAGTGTCGATTCAGACTGAATCAGCGGATCTCACACGAGATTCCGTTGCGCCGGTCCTCCAGTAAGCCGAAGTCGACCGGCGCAACGCGACTTGCCGACCCGCCCCTTCACCAACACTACGGAAAGGCGAAGCCCCTCAAGAGCCGCCCCGCCCACTTCAGCTTCCGCCACGACAGCACGTGGACGGACCATCCCATCTCGCGATTGGGCCGTGCCGGACTCGCGTCCGAGTACGGGATCGTCATTTGTGATGGGCGACACATTTGCAGGAGGGAACCTGGTGTTGCACCTCGTGTTACACCTCGCCGGGCGCGTGCCCATGCCACCGGGTGCGCGCAAGCCCCACTCTGGGGCGCCTCACTGAGGCGTCCCAGACCCCACCGTGCCCAGGGAAAGCCAGCCGACTAGCCGGTAAGCAGACGCCGGCCGACTTTCCCCTTCAGAACCCCCACCAGCGCAAACCAGTCAGGAGTTCCTATGGTCAAGTCTAAGCGCCCGAAGCGGGGTTCGCGGACCCGTAACGCCATCATCACGCGTTCCAGGAGGCCGGCACAGGTCACCGGACGGGTGAGCGGAGAGCCCAGCTGGCCGGCGTCGTTCGCCTGCGGCGCGCTCTACTCCCTGGGGAAGAAGGCGGCCGACTGGCTCATCGAGTGGCTGCAGTCGCTCCTCTAGCCGGCCGGGCATGACGCGTAGGCCGGCGTGCTCCGTCGGCCTACGCGTCAGACGGCTTGGGGATGTCGAAGTAGCTGGAGAACCGCACAGCCGGCGCGTACTCGCCCTTCACCTTCACCCGGCCCGTCACGAACATCGCCGCCACCGCTGCGTTGCCTGTGGCCATCCGGATGAAGTCGTCCACGGACAGGGTGATCGTCGTGTCTGGGGTGCGGGATAGGTCGGAGCTGGAAACGCACACTCCGTCCTCGATCACCGTCTGGAAACGGTCGTAGCCGTCTTCGCCGGTTCCCTCGGAAAAGCGCCAAGAAACCACGAAATCCACGTGGCGTGCTCGTTCCGGCAAGAAATGCTCCGACATTCTACGGAAGATCTCGTCCAGGAACACAGAACGCAGCTCGGCATGAGAAGCGATCGCCTTCAGCTGGTCGCGGGAGGCTCGACGAACCACGTCGACCAGGACGTCCGTGGACAGGGAGCTCAGCTCGATGCCCGCTCCCGACTCGCCCAGCATGTGGAGGGTTTCCAGGACCTGGATGAACTGCTGAGCCGTCAAGTTGGCGATGACCAGCTTGTCCGCGAACGCGTTGACCGCGTGGCCGGGGCGAACACCTCGGGAACGGCGCCACTTCGGTTTTCGGGGCACGGGGACGAGACTATCCCGGGTGGGGGAGGTCGAAGAAACCGATCAGGCCCGCCGCGAAGGCCAAATCGCCCTTGACCTTGATTCTTCCCGTGACGAACAACACCGCCGGCGTCGCCTGGTGGGTGATCAGCCGGAAGAAGTCCGCCGGGGCGATCGTGATCGTCACCCTGGGGGCCGAGCGCATGTCGCGGCTCACCGTGCACGAGCCGTGTGAAATCACCGTCTCGTAGCGGTCGTAGCCGCCTTCGCCGAGGCCGCCCGACATGCGCCAATGGACGACCGCGTGCAGGTCGCGGGCTCGGTCGGGGCGGATGTGGGCGCCCATGCGGGCGAAGATCTCGGCCAGCACCCGCTCGCGCAGGGGCCGCTCCGCGACGACGCTCTCGAGCTGCGCGCGCGACGCCGAAGACACCAACGACGCGAAGCGCGCCGGGTCGACCTTGCTCAGGTCGAACGCGGGGGCACGCGAAGCCAGCGTGAGAAGCGCCTTCAGAAAGCGGCGGAAGTCGTCCTTGCCGAGTTCGCGGGGGTTCACCGCGTCGGCGAGGGTGTTGACGTCGAGGGTGTGCGCCTCCGGGCCGACGGGGTCGAGCCGCTCCAGGGCGTCGAGCAGCGCCGTTCCGCGGAGGTTCGCGACCTGATCTGCGCTGGTCATCCCGGCGTTGTCGGCCATGGTCACTCCCTCTCAAGTTACTCACCCGTAGGCTACCCGCCAGTAGGTAGGCGGGCAAGCGTGCCGAAATCACCCTCCCGGGGCAACGCCCGGTACCGTCTCCGGGCAGCAACAGGGAGGTCCAGCGTGTCAGAGGATGATCAGCGTCCGCCGGAGCGGGCCCGGCGGCTGCCGCGCGCGGTGCGCGAGCGGCAGATCTTGGACGCGGCCGTCCAGGTTTTCTCGCGCCACGGCTACCACGCGGCCTCGATGGACGAGATCTCCGACGTCGCCGGGGTCTCGAAGCCGATGATCTACACCTACCTCGGCTCGAAGGAGGACCTGTTCGGCGCGTGCATCCGCCGTGAGGCGACGCGGCTGCTCGAGGCCATCCAGGCCGGCGTCCAGCCCGACCTGCCGCCGGACATGCAGCTCTGGCACGGCCTGCGGTCCTTCTACCGCTTCGTCGCGGAGTACCGCGAGTCGTGGACGGTCCTGCACCGCCAGGCGCTGACCGTCGGCGGGACGTTCGCCGCGGAGATCACCGACATGCGGGCACGCGCGATCCAGCTGGTCGCGGCGCTCGTCGTATCCGCGGGCACCCGCAAGGGCGTCGGCGAGCAGGCCGAGTTCTCCGGCGAAGGCCTGTCCGCGGCGCTGGTCGGGGCGGCCGAGTCGCTGGCCGACTGGGCCCTCGACCACCCCGACATCTCCGACGGCGTGCTCGCGTCGTGGCTGATGAACCTCGTCTGGCTCGGCTTCAACGACCTCATCGAGGGCGAGGTCTGGAAGCCGTCAGAGTGAGGTGATCGTCCCCTCGAGGTGGGGCTTCGCCTTGCTCCACAGCTCGAACGCCCAGCCGTCGCCGTCGGCCCACGTCGTGAAGCCCGCCTTGGCCGGCAGCAGCACCGGCTGCTTGAAGCGGACGTCCACAGTGAACGCCGACGGCAGCCGGCCCTCGAACGCCGCCAGTGCGTGGGCCTTCGTCCACATCCCGTGGGCGATCGCGCGAGGGAAGCCGAACAGGCGCGCCGTCAGCGGGTGCAGGTGGATCGGGTTGCGGTCGCCCGACACCTCCGCGTACCGCCGGCCGATGTCGCCCGGCACTCGCCAGATCGCGTCCGGGGTCGGGGGCGCCAGCTGGTCACGCCGCGAAGAAGCAGAGCCGCCGCCGCGACGCAGGTACGTGCTGACGTCGGCCCACACCAGGTCGTCCCCGGCCCAAGCTTCGCTGACGACGTCGAACTGACGCCCCTTCTCGTGCGGACGCAGGTTCTCCGCGCGCACCCGGATCGTCAGCGGCTCGCCCAGCCGCAGCGGGCGGTGCTGCGTGATCCGGTTCGCCACGTGGACCATCCCGAGCAGCGGGAACGGGAACTTCGGCTCGGTCATCAGCGCCATCTGCAGCGGGAACGCCAACATGTGCGGGTACGTCGCGGGCAGCTCGTCGCTCAGCCGGAAGCCGCAGACCGTGTTGTACGCCGCCAGGTGTGCCGAGTCGACGACGACGCCCGTGCGCACCAGCTCCGTGTCGGGCAGTGAAGAGCCCGTTTTGCGAAAGCCCAGCAGGGCCTTCGGGTACAGCGTCGCCAGGCTGGGCGTGCTGTCGAGTTCGCGGATCGCCACTCCTCACGCTCCCAGCAGGGCCTGGCCGCAGACGCGGACCACGTTGCCGTTCACCGCGGCCGACGCCGGGTTCGCGTACCAGGCGATCGTCTCGGCGACGTCGACCGGCAGGCCACCCTGGCCGAGGCTCGACAGCCGGCGGCCGGCTTCGCGGATGAACAGCGGGACCGCCGCCGTCATCTTCGTCTCGATGAACCCGGGCGCGACCGCGTTGATCGTGCCGCCGTACGCCGCGAGCTGCGGCGCGCCGACGTTCACCATGCCGATGACGCCCGCCTTCGACGTCGCGTAGTTCGCCTGGCCGACGTTGCCGGCGATGCCCGCGATCGACGAGACGCCGATGATCCGGCCGTTCTCCCGCAGGATCTTGTCGCCGAGCAGCTTGTCGTTCACCGCCAGCTGCGACGCCAGGTTCACGGAGATCACCGAGTCCCACGCGCTTTCGCTCATGTTCCCCAGCGTCTTGTCGCGTGTGATGCCCGCGTTGTGCACCACGACGTCGACGCCGCCGTGACGCTCCTTCAGGTACTCCGCGAGCTTCGCGGGCGCGCTCGGCGAAGTGATGTCGAGCTGCAGCGCCGAGCCGCCGACCTTGTTGGCCACCTTCGAGAGGTCGCCGCCCTGGGCGGGGATGTCGAGCGCGACGACGTGCGCGCCGTCGCGGGCCAGGACCTCCGCGATCGCCGCGCCGATGCCGCGGGACGCGCCGGTGACCAGGGCGACCTTGCCGTCGAGGGGCTTTTCCCAGTTCGCGGGGGCATCAGCCGTCTTGCCCTCGACGCCGATCCGGATGACCTGCGCGTCGACGAACGCGGACTTCGCGGAGAGCAGGAAGCGCAACGTCGACTCGGTCGCCTCTTCGGCGCCTTCGGCGACGTACACGAGCTGAGCCGTCGCGCCGCGCTTCAGCTCCTTGCCGACGGAGCGCACGAAGCCCTCGAGAGCGCGCTGGGCGATCCGCTCACGGCCGTCGGCCTGCTCCGGCGGGGTGCCCAGGACGACTACCCGGCCGGACGGGCCGACGCTGCGGATCACCGGGTGGAAGAAGTCGTAGACCTCGCGCAGGCGCGAAGGGTCGGTGACGCCGGTGGCGTCGAAGACGAGCGCCGCGTGCCGGTCACCCGAAGCGGTGACGACGTTGATGCCCGCGTCCGCGAGCTGGTCACGCACCTTCTTCTCCAGCCGGCCGCCGGGCGCGGCGCCGAGAAGTGCGGGACCCTCGAGGGCGGGTTGCCCGGGCTTGAACCGGCGCAGCGTGGCGGGGTTGGGCAGGCCGAGCTTCGGCACCACGAACTTCCCCAACGGGGTTTTCGTGAACTGCTGGTACCTGTCAGCCATCGGTTGCCTCCCGTGCAGTCTGCGTCACGTCGCAGTCTAACCTACTCGCTAGTAGGTTACAGTGTGAGGGACACGACCAGAGAGGTGAAGTCATGCCGCCGAGGAAAACTCCCGCTGTACGCAAGGTCGCGATCATCGGGGGCAACCGGATCCCCTTCGCGCGGTCCAACGGCCCGTACGCGAAGGCGTCGAACCAGGACATGTTCACCGCCGCGCTCGATGGTCTGGTCAGCCGCTTCGCGCTGCAGGGCGAGGTGATCGGCGAGGTCGCGGCCGGCGCCGTGCTCAAGCACTCGAAGGACTTCAACCTCGCCCGCGAGAGCGTGCTCGGCAGCAAGCTCTCGCCCGCGACACCCGCGTCCGACGTCCAGATGGCGTGCGGCACCGGCCTGCAGGCGATCGTCAACGTCGCCAACAAGATCGCGCTCGGCCAGCTCGACTCGGCCATCGCCGGCGGTGTCGACACCACGAGCGACGCGCCCCTGGCCGTCAACGAGGACCTGCGGCAGATCCTCATCCAGCTCAACGCCGCCAAGACGCTCGGCGACCGCCTCAAGCTCGTCGCGAAGATCCGCCCGGGCCACATCGTCCCGGCGATCCCGCGCAACGAAGAGCCGCGCACCGGCCTCTCGATGGGCGAGCACGCCGCGCTGACCGCGAAGGTCTGGGAGATCACCCGCGAGGCGCAGGACGAGCTGGCCGCGGCCAGCCACCAGCACCTCGCCGCCGCCTACGACCGCGGGTTCTTCGACGACCTCGTGACGCCGTTCCTCAAGCTCGCGCGCGACCAGAACCTGCGCGCGGACTCGACCGCCGAGAAGCTCGCCAAGCTCAAGCCGGCCTTCGGCGGTCCCGAAGGCACGATGACCGCGGGAAACTCGACGCCCTTGACCGACGGCGCGTCGACGGTCCTGCTCGCCACCGACGAGTGGGCGAAGGCGCACAAGCTGCCGGTGCAGGCGTACCTGACGTTCTCGCAGACCGCGGCCGTCGACTACGTCCACGGTGACGAGGGCCTGCTGATGGCGCCCGCGTACGCCGTGCCGCGGATGCTCTCGCGCGCCGGGCTTTCGCTGCAGGACTTCGACTACTACGAGATCCACGAGGCGTTCGCGTCGCAGGTGCTGGCCACGCTCAAGGCGTGGGAGGACCCGGCGTTCGCCAAGGAGAAGCTGGAGCTGGACGAGCCGCTCGGCTCGATCGACCGGACGAAGCTCAACGTCAACGGCTCGTCGCTGGCGGCCGGGCACCCGTTCGCCGCGACCGGCGGCCGGATCGTCGCGACGCTGGCGAAGCTGCTGCACGAGAAGGGCTCGGGCCGCGGCCTGATCTCGATCTGCGCGGCCGGCGGCCAGGGCGTCACCGCAATCCTGGAGAAGTAGCAGGCGCGAAAAGGGCCGCCCCTCGCGAGGGGCGGCCCTTTTCGCGTCTGTGTCAGCCAGGCAGCTTCTTCTGTGCCCGCTTCGCGAGCTTGTTCGCGCGCTTCTCGGCCTTGCGGCTGAGCTTTCCCGCCGCGCTGCTCACATCCCTGCTGACGTCCTTCGCTGCGTGCTTCGCGCGCCACGCCGCTGACGGCTTCCCGTGCGTGTCGGCGACGGCGAGCATCAGGCCGCCGGCCATGCTCGCGTTCTTGAAGAACTGGATCTGCTGCTTCTGCTTCTCTTCCGGGTCCTTGATGGTCCAGAAGCTGTGCGCCGCCAGTGTGGTCGGCACCAGGCTGCCGAGCAGCAGCCCGGCTGCGAGCCGAGGCGCCTTCCCGGTGGCGAGCGCGAGGCCGGCACTGATCTTGACGGCGGCGTCGATGCGGACGAGCGTCACCGGGTCCCGCGGAACCTGCTCGGGGACGACGTCACCGACCTTGTCAAAAGCGCCCTTGAGGAACGGTTCCGCCGCCTTCGCGTGCCCTTCGGCGTGCCTCAGCGCATTGATCCCGCCGGTCACGAACATCGCTGCCAGCAGGGGACGTGCCAGTCGACGGAGTATCACGGTCGTTGCCTTCCTCGTACGGGCCGCTGCCTGATCGAACCTACTCGCTGAGTGCCCGCTCGGCCCGCGCTCGAACCCTCATCGGTGTTTCTGCGCGAATCTCGTGTCGATGCTAGAGAGCGCTAGAAAGCCTTAGCGCTTGACCTTGACGTTGCGTCAACTTCTAGGGTCAAAGCCATGGAGTGGTCGATCCAGGACATCGCCCGTTCGGCCGGGACGACGAGCCGGACGCTGCGCCACTACGGCGCGGTCGGCCTGCTCGAACCCAGCCGGATCGGCAGCAACGGCTACCGCTACTACGACGAGCAGGCGCTCGTCCGGCTGCAGCGGATCCTCCTGCTGCGCGAGCTCGGCCTCGGGCTCCCGGCGATCGCCGGCGTCCTGGACGGGCAAGGGGACAGGGTCACCGCGCTCGAGACCCACCTGGAGCTGCTCGAACAGGAGCGGCGGCGGATCGACCGGCAGATCGGCTCGGTCCGCACCACGCTACGGAAGCTGAAGGGAGGTGAACGACTGATGGCAGAAGAAGTCTTCGACGGCTTCGACCACACGAAGTACGAGAAGGAGGTCACCGAGCGCTGGGGCGCTTCGGCGTACGCGACGGGCGACCAGTGGTGGCGCTCGCTGTCCGCCGAGGAGAAGCAGGCGCACCAGCAGGAGCAGCAGGACATCGCCGCGGCCTTCGGGTCGGCCCACTCGGCCGGGCTCGCGGCGGACGCCGACGATGTCCAGGCGATCGCGGGACGGCTGCACGCGTGGCTGCGACCGGCGGTCCGAGCGGTGTCCGCGGGCTACTTCGCGGGCCTGGGCCAGCTGTACGTCGACGACCCGCGCTACGGGTTCGAAGGCCCGGGTGCGGAATTCGTGCGCGACGCGATGAAGATCTACGCGGAACGGAACCTGAGCGAGTAGCGCTACGTCGTAGTGCGCGCTGGGGGTAGGGACGAGCAGGGCTGCAGACCTGTTCGTCTCTATGTACGGCCATCCGGTCGAACCTCGACGACACGCGCTAGGCGTGTATGGCCGAATATCGGCTCCGCGCTAGATACGCCGATAACTTGGCAGAGTGGACCCCATCCGCAACCCCTTCGCGCCGGGCGCCGGGCAACGGCCGCCCGAGCTGGCCGGCCGCGAGCGTGAGCTCAAGGCGTTCGAAGTGGTGCTGGAGCGGGTCGCGCGGGGGAGACCCGAACGCAGTCTGGTGCTCACCGGGCTGCGCGGGGTCGGCAAGACCGTGCTGCTCGGGGAGCTGCGCGCGATGGCCGTCCGGCACAAGTGGGGCGCGGGCAAGATCGAGGCGCGGCCGGACGCCGAGCTGCGGCGGCCGCTGTCCGCCGCGCTGCACCGGGCCATCCGGGACCTCGCGGTGCGGCACCGCGCGCCGGACCGCGTCGAAGAGGTGCTCGGCGTGCTGAAAGCGTTTGCGCTGCGGGCCAACAAGGCCGACGCGAAGCTGCGTGACCGCTGGCAGCCGGGCATCGACGTGCCCGCCGCGCAGGGCCGCGCCGACTCCGGCGACATCGAAATCGACCTCGTCGAGCTCTTCACCGACGTCGCCGAGCTGGCCGCGGACGTCGGCACCGGCGTCGCAGTGTTCATCGACGAGATCCAGGACCTCCAGCCCGACGACGTCTCCGCGCTCTGCGCCGCCTGCCACGAGCTGTCGCAGTCCGGGGCGCCGCTGGTCGTCGTCGGCGCCGGGCTGCCGCACGTGCCCGCGGTGCTCTCGGCGTCCAAGTCGTACTCCGAGCGGCTCTTCCGCTACGCGCGCATCGACCGGCTCGACCGCGAAGACGCCGACTTCGCCGTGATGGCGCCGATCGAACGCGAGGACGCCGGCATCGAGCCGGAAGCGCTCGACGCGCTCTTCGACGCCTCCGGCGGCTACCCGTACTTCATCCAGGCCTACGGCAAGGCGGCCTGGGACGCGGCGCCGTCCGACCCGATCACCGTCAAGGACGTCCAGGTCGCGGCGCCCGAGGCGGAGTCGGAGCTGGCGGTCGGCTTCTTCGGGTCGCGCTACGAGCGCGCGACGCCTGCCGAGCGGGAGTACCTGCAGGCGATGGCCGAGCTGACCCAGGGCCGCGACGAACCCGCCGGCACCGCCGACGTCGCCGTGTTCCTCGGCCGGAAGCCGTCGTCGCTGTCGCCGGCGCGCGACAGCCTGATGAAGAAGGGCCTCGTGTTCTCGGCCGAACGCGGGCAGATCGCCTTCACCGTGCCGCACTTCGGCCACTACCTGCTCAGCCGCGACTGACCTGGGCTTTTCCGGCTGTCTCGCGGTCTATGAGCTTACCTAAGTCTGTATTGGAAAATTGCTAGATATAAGTAGATAGCCCGATGAGGTTGCTCCGCCGTGACGGCCGCCACCCTCGATCTCTCCGGCGCTTACCCAGATTTGCCGATGATTCATCGGCGAGTGCGCCACATCACCGGACATTCGTTGGATTCCTTGTGAAAAAAGGTGCATACTAGAGGCACAAGCCACCCAGAACCCTCGAAGGGGATGCAGAAACCGATGAACAACATCGCCGCCAAGCTCCGTGCCCGTCGCGCCGAGGCTCGCACTCGCCGGGCGCTGAACCGGGCGATCGACACCGCCGCGACCGCGACGGTCCGTCAGGAACTCATCGCGATCTCCCAGGCGCGCTCGGGCTACATGCGCTGACCTCTCACCCCGTGGCGGTCGCCCATTAGAGTGACCTATGCCACATAGTGTGCGAGGTGTAACGCCGCGCTAAGTCGCGTCGATACCCACTACGACCCCGTGATGCTGGCGGACCCCCGACCTGGCAGCATCGCGGGGTTTCCCATGTCCGGAACCAGGTTGCGGCCGCTGGCTCGGCGAGTAATCTTTGACTTCGTCAACGAGTTTGTTGAGGTGGTCAATGAACGACGAACGGGTCGCCGCGGTCCGGGCTTTCAACCGGCTCTACACCGGGGTCATCGGAGTGCTCGACGAAGGCCCGGCCGACGCCGAGTACTCCCTGCCGGAAGCGCGCGTGCTCTTCGAGCTCGCGCAGCAGGACCCGCTGGCCGTCACCGACCTGCGGAAACGGCTCGACCTCGACGCCGGGTACGCCAGCAGGCTGCTCGGGCGCCTCGAGTCCCGCGGCCTGATCTCCCGTGAACGCTCCGACGAGGACGCCCGGCGCCAGCTCGTCCGGCCGACGCCGGCGGGCCGCGCCGCGTTCGCCCTCCTCAACCGCCGGTCCACCGAGCAGATCGGCGGGCTGCTCAGCCGGTTCGACGACGAACAGCAGCAACGCCTGCTGGCCGCCATGCGCACCATCGGCGACGTCGTCGGCGACCGCCCGCGCGACCCCGTGCTCGTGCTTCGCCCACCACGACCGGGTGACCTCGGCTGGGTGGTCGAACGGCACGGCGCCCTCTATGCCCGCGAGTACGGCTTCGACGTCCGGTTCGAGGGGCTCGTCGCCCGGGTCGTCGCGGACTTCGCGGTTCGTGACGACCCTCGCCGGGCGTTCTGGATCGCCGAGCTCGACGGCGAGCGCGTCGGCAGCATCGGCTGCGCGCCCGGGCCGGACCCGGACGTCGCGAAGCTGCGGCTGCTGCTCCTCGAGCCGTCGGCGCGCGGCCACGGCGTGGGCCGGCGGCTGGTGACCGAGTGCGTCGAGTTCGCCCGCGGCCACGGCTACCGCGCGATGGAACTGGCGACGGTGTCGATCCTTGACGCCGCCCGCGCGCTCTACCGCGGGGCCGGGTTCCAGCTCGTCAGCGAAGCGGACTTCGACACCTGGGGGCCGAAGCTGACGGAAGAGATCTGGCGCGTCGAGTTCTAGCGGGGCACGCGGCCGAGCAGGAAGAACTCCGGGTTCGGGCGCAACGCGGTCAGGTGCGCGAGCCGGTTCGACATCGCGAACAACGCCGTGATCGCGCCGACGTCCCAGATCTCGTCTTCGGTCAGGCCGGCGTCGCGCGCGGCGTCGAGGTCGTCTTCGCCGAACAACGCCGAGTCCTGCGCCAGGGCGAGCGCGAGGTCGACGATCGCGCGGCCGCGCTCGTCCAGCTCGACCTGCCACGGGTTGCTCGACACGCGGTCGGCCAGCTCCGGGTCCTTCGCGCGGATGCGCAGGATCGCCCCGTGCGCGACCACGCAGTAGGTGCAGTGGTTGGCGCCCGACGTCGCGACGATCACGAGCTCGCGTTCGGCCTTGCTGAGTCCGTCGGAGCGTTCCATCAGGGCGTCGTGGTAGTCGAGGAACGCGCGCAGCTCGGCCGGCCGGTGGCCGAGCGCGCGGAAGATGTTCGGCGTGAACCCGGACTTCTCCGCGATCACGCCGACCCGCTCGCGCAGGTCGTCGGGCAGGTCTTCGAGTTCCGTCACCGGGAACCGGCTCACCGCTTCGCTCATACTCCTCACGCTAGCCGTGTCGATTCCCGGACGGCGTGCCGCGTGTCGGGCGCTGGACCGGATGCTTGCGCTGTACGAGGATCTGCGGCCGTCCGCCGTCGTCCGGTTGAACCGGGCGATCGCGCTTGCTGAGGTCGACGGGCCGCGGGCTGGGATCGCGGAGCTGGAACGGCTGGGTGCTGAGCTGGCCGGGCACCTGCCGCTGCCCGCCGCGCTCGGGGCGTTGTCCTTGCGAGCGGGCGAGCACGCCGCCGCGGCCGCGCACTACCGGCGGGCGCTGACGCTGCCGTGTTCCGAGCCGCAACGACGGTTTCTCGAGCGACGGCTGGCTGCCTGCACCTGATTCCTGGTTGGCTTGGCTCGTGACGGACTACTGCGAGCGCGTCGCTTCCGGGATCTGGGGAGAGCCGCTCAACAGTCTCAGCAACCTCGCCTTCCTCCTCGCCGCCGTGCTCGTCTGGCGGGCGGCCGCCGGGAACCGGACCGGGCGGCTCCTCGCCGTGCTGATCGGGGTCGTTTTTGCCGCCAGCACCGTCTTCCACCTGCTCGCGACACGGTGGGCAGGCGCTGCCGACTCGCTGAGCATCCTCGTTTTTGTGCTGGTCTACGTCGTGCTGTTCGCGCGCGTGTTCTTCCGGTGGCGGTGGGCGTGGCTCGCCGCGCCGATCTTCCTCGGGTTCACCGTGGTCACCGCCTTGCTGGGCGGTGGGCTCTACCTGTCCGCGTTGATCGGGCTGTTCCTCTTCGCCGCGCTGCTCGCCATCCGCCGTGACGGCTACTGGACGCACTTCGCCGTCACGGGCGCCGTGTTCGCGTTGTCGCTGAGCTTGCGCACGCTCGACCGGGACGTGTGTGACTACGTCCCGGTCGGCACGCACTTCCTCTGGCACCTGCTCAACGGCCTGGTGCTCTACCTCGTCTCGCGCACGATGATCCGGCGCTTGACGTCCACAGTGGACTAGTGAGCCGCGCCGATCGGGCGCAGGTCCTTGTCGTGCTCGTCGGCCAGGTAGTCCGCAGGGTTGGTGTCGTCGGTGCCGTTGAACACCTTCATCTGGCGCGCGATCACCGTCACGACCGCGGCGACCACCAGGTTGGCGATCAGCGCCACGAACCCGACGTAGATCTGGACCAGCGAGCCCGAGAACGGGTGCCAGCCGAAGATCGACAGGTTGCCGAGCGACAGCGCCGAGCCGCCGAAGTGGAGCTTTCCGTTGGCCGGGTTGGGGATGCCGTACAGCATGATCAGGCCCCAGCCGATGCCGACGACCCAGCCCGCGATCAGGCCCCAGCGGTGGAACCAGCGCGTGTACAGCGCGAGCGCGACCGCCGGCAGCGTCTGGAGGATGAGCACGCCGCCGATCAGCTGGAGGTCGATCGAGAACTGCGGGTCGATCAGGATGATGACGGCGACCGCTCCGAGCTTCACGACCAGCGAAGCGAGCTTCGCCTGCTTCGCCTCGTCCGCCGGGGTTGCGTTCTTGCGGATGTACTCCTTGTAGATGTTGCGCGTCCACAGGTTGGCCGCGGCGATCGACATGATCGCGGCCGGCACCAGCGCGCCGATGCCGATCGCGGCGAACGCGATGCCGGCGAACCACGACGAGAACTGGTTGTCGAACAGCACCGGGACGATCGTGTTGCCGTCCGGCTTGCCGGTGGCCGCGTTGGTCAGCGGCTTGACGCCCGCCGTGATCGCGACGTACCCGAGCAGCGCCAGCAGGCCCAGCACCAGCGAGTACGCCGGCAGCGCGACCATGTTCTTCTTGATGACGCTGCGGCCGCGCGAGGCCAGCACGCTGGTCAGCGAGTGCGGGTAGAGGAACAGCGCGAGCGCCGAACCCAGCGCCAGCGTCGCGTACTGCAGCTGGTTGTTGGCGTTCAGCAGGATCGAGCCGGCCGGCTTGCCGGTGGCCGGGCTCGGCGTGCCGAGCTTCGCCGCCGCCGTGTCGAAGATGTGCGACCAGCCGCCCAGCTTCGAGGGCAGGTAGATGATCGCCACGAGGATGACGATGTAGATCAGGATGTCCTTGACGAACGCGATCAGCGCGGGCGCCCGCAGGCCGGACTGGTAGGTGTAGACCGCCAGGATGATGAAGGCGATCAGCAGCGGCAGGTGCCCGACGATGCCGGAGCCGTTGATGCCCATCGTCCGCAGCACGGCTTCGAGGCCGACCAGCTGCAGCGCGATGTACGGCATCGTCGCGACGATGCCGGTGATGGCGATCAGCAACGCGAGGATCGGCGAGCCGAAGCGGCCGCGCACGAAGTCGGCCGGGGTGACGTACCCGCGCACCCGCGACACCGACCACATCCGCAGCGCCGGGAGCAGGACGATCGGGTAGACGACGATCGTGTACGGGAGCGCGTAGAGGCCGAGCGCGCCGGCGCTGAACACCAGCGCGGGCACCGCGACGAACGTGTACGCCGTGTAGAGGTCACCGCCGAGCAGGAACCAGGTGATCCACGAGCCGAACTTGCGGCCGCCGAGGCCCCATTCGTCCAAGTGGTCCAGCCCGCCGCCGCGCTGCCAGCGCGCCGCCATGAACCCGAGCACCGTGACCAGCAGGAACAGAATCGTGAAGATGATCAGTTCGGGCCACTGCAGGTTGCTCATCGAGCGTCCCCCTCGTCCAGGTCGTCGACGCTCAGGCGGTCCGGCGCCTCACCGGCGGGCTTGTCCCGGGTCATCAGGTAGACGACCCAGGTGCTCAGCACGCCGACCGCCACCATCAGGAACTGGAACCAGTAGAAGAACGGCATCCCGAACAGCCGCGGACCGTCCATGTTGAACAGTGGCGTGACCAGGACCAGCAGCGGAACGATCAGGAGCAGGTTCCACGGGTTGAACGGCTTCCGGGGCACCTTCCCGCCTTGCTTCACAGTCGACATCGGACCTCACCTAACACTCCCGTAACCGACCGTCCGACCTTAGAACCTGGCTGACGGGACGTCACGTCTGTCCGATATCGATTTGATCGCCACGCACCGCGTTGCCGACCAACGTCGGTTGCCCCGCCCTTACCCGCCCTATAGGAATAGCGCGACTCCACTACGTGAAATCCCAAAGGGGCAACTGTATGACACGACTTCGCTACGCGGTGGTGATCCCGGCGGTCGCCGGCACCCTGCTGGCCGGGTTCACGCCTGCGTTCGCAGGTCAGGAGGCGGCGCGCACGCAGCCGCTGAACTCCACGAACATCCCGGCGCAGTACGCGAACCAGAAGCTCGACTGGCACAAGTGCGCAGTCCCCTCCGAGCTGCCGACGGCTCCGCCCGCGGGCGCCGAGGACATGGAGTGCGCGACCTACAAGACGCCGCGCAACTGGTACCAGGCCAACGCCCAGATCGACCTGACGATCGCGGTCAGCCGGCTGAAGGCGACCAAGGACGCGACGGCCAGCGTTGTCACCAACCCCGGCGGCCCGGGCGCGCCCGGCCGCAACTTCCCGGCCCGGCTGCGCAACCAGCCGAAGCTGCGGGAGCACCAGGAGATCGTCGGGTTCGACCCGCGCGGCACCGGCAAGAGCACGAACATCACGTGCGGCGGCGCCATCGGCACCGGCTCGGACCTGGACCCGCGTGACCGCGACCGGGCGAACCTGAACCTGATCCTGCAGGCGACGAAGTACGCGGCGCAGTCGTGCCAGGTGAAGTCCGGCGAGCTCGGCCCGCTGATCAACACCGACCAGACGGTCAAGGACATCGACCTGCTGCGTGTGCTGCTCGGCCGCGACAAGATCAACTGGGTCGGCTACTCGGCGGGCACCTGGATGGGCGCGCACTACGCGCAGGCCTACCCGACGCGCACCGGCCGGTTCGTCCTCGACTCGTCGACGGAGTTCACGACCACCTGGCAGAAGTCGTTCGACTGGCAGCCGCTCGGCTTCGAGCGCCGCTTCCGGTCCGACTTCCTCCCGTGGATGGCGAAGTACGACAAGCTCTACCACTTCGGCACCACCGGTGAAGCCGCTCGCCAGACCTACGAGCAGGTCCGCTACGCCCTGACCCAGGGCGCGGTCACCCTGCCCGACGGTTCGAGCGTGTCGGCCAACGGCCTGGACGCCTTCATCGCGTCGCAGATCTACTCGAAGCGCGCCTTCCCGGGCCTGGCGGACTACCTGGTCAGCGTCCGCACGCTGACCCAGGGCACGGCGTCGGCGCAGGCGAAGTCCTCGGCCGCGCAGAAGGCCAAGGCCGCCGACAAGAGCACCGTCACCTACGGCCCGCAGCCGCTGATGGTCCCGGCCGACGGCGACTCCTACGACGCGTCGTTCTGGAGCATCCCCTGCAACGAGGGCCCGTGGACCGGCACCCCGAACAGCGCGATCAAGGACTCGCAGAAGCTGATCGACAAGCAGCAGCCGCTGCTGGGCGCGGGCTGGTTCATCCAGCCGTGCCTGTTCTGGAAGAAGACCCCGGCGCCGCTGCCCGTGCTCAACGGCAAGGGTGTCCCGCCGGTGCTGATCGTCGAGTCGGAGCACGACCCGGCGACGCCGATCGAGGGCGCGCGCCGCGCGCACAAGGCGTTCGACGGTTCGCGGATGCTGACGATCACCGGCGAGGGTGACCACGGCATCTACGCCGGCGGCAACGCGGGTGTGGACAAGGTCGTGGAGGCCTACCTGGTGGACGGCGTCGTGCCGAACGACCAGAGCCTGCCCGGCATGCCACTTCCGGTGCCCCCGGGCGCCTGACACCACAAGAAGTAGTGGAGCCCCCGCCGAACGGACGTTCGGCGGGGGCTTTTCCACACCTGTGCACAGAGTTGTCCACAGGCAGTGGATAACCGGGTGGTATTAGAATAGACGCCATGGTTCGAGTGCCACTGACGGACGAAGAGCGCGAACGGGGCGAGCGCCTCGGCCAGGCACTGCGGACGGCACGCGGCGGCCGGAGCATGGTCGAGGTCGCGGGGGAGGCCGGGATTTCGGTGGAGACGCTCCGGAAGATCGAGACCGGGCGGATCCCGACTCCGGCGTTCTTCACGGTGACGGCGATCGCGGACGCCGTGGGGCTGTCGTTGGAGGAGCTGCGGGCGGTTGTCGCGCCGGCTGGGTCGTCGCCGCTTTCCCAGGCGAGCTAGGTGCGTTCGACCGCTAAACCGGGCGTAACTGGGTCAGGATGTGCTCGCGGTCGTTGAGGAACGCGCACGCCGGGACCGGGAGGTCGTAGCTGTTGAGCAGCTTTTCGAAGTCGGAGAACTCGTCCGCTGACAGGTTCAGGCCGAGCTTGACCGCGTGGGCGCACAGGACGTCGGCCAGTTCCTCCCACTCGCCCGACCACAGCAACGTGCGGTAGTGCGTGTAGTTCTCCGGGGAGAGCCGGTCGGCCAGGCAGGTCAGGACGCTGTCGGCGAAGAAGCTGATCCGGTTCTCCTTGAGGTCCGCGACCGTCGGGTTCGCCGGGTCGCGGGCCGTGTCCGGGTTGCGGACCACTCCCGGGCCGGCCACCGGGTACGCCGTGTGGACGTTGCCGTCCTCCTCGACCAGCACGACCAGGTGGACGTTGAACCGCTCGCCCGCGCAGCGACAGCGGCCGTTCAGCTGCTGCCGGCGCGCCTCGCCCGGGTCGTTCGCGACGTCCTTGACCACCGCGATGATGTGCTCGTCGCTCCAGCCGGCCGGGAACTCGCTCGTCGCCCTGCGACCCACCCCCGGTGCGTGCCCGCCGCCCACTGGCTGCTCCCTTCGTCGCAACGAGCGTAGGTCAAATGCCGAGGGAGAGCATCACGATCCCGAGAACCTGCAGGTCGAGGCCCCGGAAGAGCTGGCGGACGAGGTTGGCGGGCATCGGGCCCATCGGCGTGTCGACGAACGCCGGGTTGCCGTAGTCGACAGCCTTGCGGGTGACCGTGCGCAGGATCGAGAGCACCGACAGCGGCACGGCGAGCCACGCCGGCCCGGCGAACGACGTCCCGGCGGCCAGCGTGACGGCGAACAGGACCACCGCCCAGAGCAGGCCGGCGCCGGTGAGCACCAGGCCGTGGGTCAGCACCAGCTCGCGGTTGGACGTCGCCAGCCAGCGGCGGCGGCCCGGGTTGCGCCAGAGCTCGCCGAGCCCGGCGCCGAACGGCGTGAGCGCGACGTACGCGCCGATGCCGATCAGGACCGCACCCGGCATCGTCGGCAACGCGATGTGCGCGACGACGACCGCGAAGGTGACCAGCGCCGCCGCGCCCGCGTAGCGGAACCGGCCGAGCGTGCCCGCCCAGGCCAGGCGCAACGCCGTCGGGCGGCGCAGCGAGATCCGCCCGATCGGCGCGGACGGCGGGAGCAGCATCATCGGGTCGAGGAACGTGACGGCGACCGAGCGCAGCACCCGGCCGTCCCACCCGCCCAGCAGCGCGGCGCGGCCCGCGCGCGAGACCGGCTCACCGCCGAACGCCAGCGGGACCGCCGCCACCAGCACCGCGGCCGCGACGAGCTGCACGGTCACCGGGCCGAGACCGAGCGCGGCGATCACCAGCCCGAGCACCGCGAGCACCAGCGGGCCGAGCGCGTCGAACCCCAGCGCCGTCCGCCGGGCGGAGGCGAACGCCGTCACCGCGGTCGCGACGACCACCGCGATCGCCGCGCGCCACTGCTCGATGCCCGCCCCGCCGACGGCGAGCAGCAGCGCGGCCAGGTAGCCGGTCACCACGACCACGCCGGTCCAGGCGCCGAGCAGCCGCAGCGTCACGACGCGGCCGCGGTCGACCGGCGCGAAGTCGAGCCAGGTCAGCTCCGCCGGCTCGACCCACGCGAACCCGCGGCGCAGCAGGCCGCGCCAGCCCACCGCGCAGCAGAGCGTCAGCAGCCCGAGCACCGCCGGGAAGTCCACCCGCGCCGAGCCGTAGACCGCCGGGCGCCACGCGTCGACGTGGAAGAACGCGGTGAACAGGAACCCGAAGCCGAACAGGAAGACGAACGACGCCGTGTCGCCGCTGAAGATCCCGCCGAACCGTTTGCGGCCCGGGATCCGCATTCGGCGAGGCGCGAGCGTCACCACAGCTCGAGGACGCTGTCCGCGGCTTCCAGCAACGGCGGGTGGTGCGTCGCCACCACGACCGCCGCGCCCGCCGCCGTCGACCGGCCGATCACCTCGACCAGCCACTCCTTGCCCGCGGTGTCGAGCGCGCGCTCCGGCTCGTCGAGCAGCAGCACCCGGTGCGGGCGCGCGGTGACGCCGAGCAGGAGCAGCCGTCGCCGCTGGCCCGCGGAGAAGTGCCCGGCCGTGACGCGCATGCGCTCACCCAGGCCCGCGTCGCGCAGCAGCTCTTCGTGGTCACCGAGGTCGGCGCCGAACGAACCGGAGAGCAGCTCGAGGTGCTGCAGCGGGGTCAGCTCGGCGAAGAAGTCGGAGTCGTCGAACAGCACCGACACCTTGCGGCGGAACTCGACGTCCCGCTCGTCCGGGAGCCGGCCGTCGACGAGCACGCGCCCCCGCTGCGGGGTCTGCATGCCGTAGAAGCAGCGCATCAGGGTCGACTTGCCGACCCCGTTCGGCCCGACGATCGCCGCGCACTCGCCGGGGTCGACGGAGAAGTCCAGGTCGTCGAACAGCCAGTGCTCGCCGGCCCGGACGCCGATCCCCTTCGCGTCGATCACCGGAGTGCTTCGATCACCGGCGCGAACTGGGTCATGTTCTGCTCCAGGACGGTGTAGTAGGTCAGCCCGAACCGCTCGCGGTGCGCGTGGAGCTGCTCGGCGACCTCCTTGGCCGAGCCGACCAGCGCGGTCGGCAGCTCGGCGAGCTGCTCGACGTCCAGCACGCCCTTGGTCTGCTTCGCGAGCTCGGCCAGAGCGCCCGCGCGGTCGTCGGTGATGTGCACGAAGTGGCAGAGCAGGTTGAACTCCACCTCGCGGCCGCCGAGCTTCGACCGGACGAACTCGACGCGCTCCTCGATCTCCGCGGCGCTCGCCGGGGCCAGCGCGCCGCCGTCCGGCGTCTTGGCCGCGCCGGTGAAGCCGATGATGTCGGCGTGCTCGGCCGCCAGGGTCAGGAGCCGGTCGCCGCGGCCGGCGAGCAGCAGCGGCGGCCCGGCGGGACGCACCGGCGCCGGCTTGTGCTCGGGGTCGGCATACGCCCGCTTCAGCTCGAGGATCGCGCGTTCGAGGTGGTCGACGCGCTCGCGGGCCGGCGGGAACGGCATCCCGGCGGCCTCGAACTCCTCCTTGACGTACCCGGCGCCGAGCCCGAGCTCGAGGCGGCCGCCGCTGAACTGGTCGGCGCCCGTGACGTCCCGGGCGAGCAGCACCGGGTTGTAGAACGGCGTGTTCAGCACGAAGGTGGTGAGCCGGGCCCGCTCGGTGACCTCGGCGGCGAGCACCAGCGCCGGGAACGGCGGCGCCATCCCCAGGTGGTCCGCCGCGCCGATCACGTCGAAGCCGAAGTCCTCGGCCTTGCGGCACTTCTCGACCCACCCCGCGCGGTCGTCGGGCACGTGCATGTTCACACCGAAGCGGAAGTCCCCAGTCATACCGACAACGTACTCAGCGGAGCTTCTCGATTACCGGTGCCAGCCGGGTCAGGTCGTCTTCGACCACGGTGAAGTAGCTGACGCCGAGGGTCTCCCGCGTGCGCAGCAGCTGCTCGGCCGCCGCTTCGGCCGAGCCGATGACGACGGTGGGCAGCTCGCCGAGCTCATCGGCGCCGAGGTGCGGAACGAGCCCGTGGGCCGCTTCGAGCGCCGTCCGGCGGTCATCGGTGATCCGGATGAAGTGGATGAGCAGGTTGAGCTCGGCGTCCCGGCCGCCGAGCGCTTGCTTCACGAAGTCCACGCGCTCGGCGAGCGCGGCGGGACCGGCCAGGGCGAGCCGTCCCTCCGCCGCGCCGGGGGCGGTGCCGGTGAAGGCGATGGTGTCGGCGTGCTCGGCCGCGAAGGTCAGCATGCGGTCGCCGCGCCCGCCGAGCAGGAGCGGCGGCCGGGGCTCCTGCGCGCGCTCGAGTTCGGTCACCGCGCGGACGACCCGGTCGAACCGCTGCCCGGCGGTGCCCCACTCGATCCCGGCGGCTTCGAACTCCGCTCGGACGTACCCGGCGCCGATCCCGACCTCGAGGCGGCCGCCGGTGAACTCGTCGAGCCCGGCGAGGTCACGGGCCAGCAGCACCGGGTTGTGGAAGCTCGCGTTGAGGACGTACGTGTTCAGCCGGACCCGTTCGGTGGCTTCGGCGGCGAGCAGCAGTGCGGGGATCGGCGCGACCCGCCCGAGGTGGTCGACCACGCCGACGACGTCGTAACCGAGGTCCTCGGCCTGACGGCACTTGGCCACCCATCCGGCCCGGGAACCGGGCGCCACCAAAGCCACGCCGAAGCGGAACGGTCTCATGGCGCGAACCTACCGGGCGCAGGAAGAAGGGGACGCCTCCCGGATGCGGCCGGAAGGCGTCCCCTTCTGCATGAGGGACTAGCTGAGGCGCTGGGCCAGCGCGTCGAGCTCGTCACGCAGCGAGGTCGGGACCTCGCCGATCTTCTGGAACCATTCCTCGATCAGCGGCAGCTCCTCGCGCCACTCCTCGGGCTTGACGTCCAGGGCGGCCTGGATGTCCTCGATCGGCTCGGTGAGGCCCTCGGTGTCGAGGTCCTCGGCGCGCGGCACGAAGCCGACCGGCGTCTCGACGGCGTTGCCCTTGCCCTCGACGCGCTCGATGACCCACTTGAGGATCCGCGAGTTCTCGCCGAAGCCCGGCCACAGGAACCGGCCGTCGTCGCCGCGGCGGAACCAGTTGACGTAGAAGATCTTCGGCAGCTTGTTCGCGTCGGCGTTCTTGCCGAGGTTCAGCCAGTGCTTGAAGTAGTCACCGGCGTGGTAGCCGAGGAACGGCAGCATCGCCATCGGGTCGCGGCGCACGTTGCCCACCGCGCCGGCGGCCGCGGCCGTCGTCTCCGACGACATCGTGGCGCCCATGAAGACACCGTGCTGCCAGTCGCGGGCCTCGTTCACCAGCGGCACCGTCGTCTTGCGACGGCCGCCGAAGAGGATGGCCGAGATCGGCACGCCCTTCGGGTCGTCCCACTCCGGCGCGAGGATCGGGCACTGCGACATCGGCGTGCAGTAGCGCGAGTTCGGGTGCGCGGCCTTCTCGTCGGAGTCGGGCGTCCAGTCCTGGCCCTTCCACGACGTCGCGTGGGCGGGCTGGTTCTCCATGCCCTCCCACCAGATGTCGCCGTCGTCGGTCAGGGCGACGTTCGTGAAGACCGTGTTGCCCTTCTCGATCGTGCGCATGGCGTTCGGGTTGGTGTGCCAGTCCGTGCCCGGCGCGACGCCGAAGAAGCCGAACTCCGGGTTGACCGCGTACAGGCGGCCGTCCTCACCGAAGCGCATCCACGCGATGTCGTCACCGAGGGTCTCGGCGCGCCAGCCCGGGATGGTCGGCTGCAGCATGGCGAGGTTGGTCTTGCCGCAGGCGCTCGGGAACGCGGCCGCGACATAGTGGACCTTGTCCTCGGGCGAGATCAGCTTGAGGATCAGCATGTGCTCGGCGAGCCAGCCCTCGTCGCGGGCCATCACCGAGGCGATGCGCAGCGAGTAGCACTTCTTGCCCAGCAGCGAGTTGCCGCCGTAGCCCGAGCCGTAGCTCCAGATCGCGCGCTCTTCGGGGAAGTGCGAAATGTACTTCGTCGTGTTGCACGGCCAGGAAACGTCCTTCTCGCCCGGCTCGAGCGGGTGCCCGACGGAGTGCAGCGCCGGCACGAATTCACGCTCGCTGCCATCCGGCGCGACGAACTTGTCGAGGGCCGCCTTGCCCGCGCGGGTCATCACGCGCATCGAAGCGACAACGTAGGCGAAATCGGTGATTTCGATACCCAGCTTGGGATTCTCGTCGGCGAGGGGACCCATGCAGAAGGGGATGACGTACATCGTGCGGCCGCGCATCGAGCCCCGGAAGAGCTCGGTCATGGTGGCCTTCATCTCGGCCGGGTCCATCCAGTTGTTGGTGGGACCGGCGTCCTCGGGACGCTCCGAACAGATGAAGGTCCGGTCTTCGACGCGGGCGACGTCGCCTGCGTCGGAAGTGGCCCAGAAGGAGTTGGGCTTCGACTTGAGCTGCACGAACGTCCCGGCCTCGACCAGCTCCTGGTTGATCCGGGCGGCTTCTTCGTCTGACCCGTCGACCCACACCACGCGGTCCGGGTTGGTCAGCTCGGCGACCTCCCGGACGAAGGACAGCACGCCACTGTGCGTCGTCGGCGCGGTGTCCAGTCCGGGGATGGCGACTGCGGTCATCTCTACTCCTGACTTCCGACGACAAATGAGCCCGCACCGGGAACGACGCTGTTCCGGTGCGGGCTTCATTGCCTGCGGCCGAATGGCTTCGCACACCGGCTGACGACCGGTGTGCGGGGTTTTGGGATTCTTCGAGAGTAACCGCATGACCAGCAGGTAACCGAGAGCTGACGTGTACGTTCTCTCACAGGACCGATAAGGGAATCGATTCAGATGGTCGATTTTCTTTTGTTGAAGACATGAAGAAAGCCCGAGGCCGGAGCCTCGGGCTTTCAAACTGTGACCTGGGTAACCTCAGTTGGGGGAGATCCACTGCCCGGTGCCGGAGTCGATGCGCGCGACGCCCTCGAGCGTCTGCGTGCCTGCGCCGCCCCATTCGGCGTCGCCCGCCGGGTCGCCGAGCGGCTCGCCGCCGCCCGAGTCCCTCAGTCCACTGGAGACTTCGGTCCACTGACCGGGCCCGGTGTGCTCGAACGTCGTGGTCGTGCCGTCGGCGTCGGTCTGCACGGCGATGTCCGCCTCGCCGTCGCCGTCCTTGTCGGTGAGGGCGATCGTGCCGCCGCTCTTCGTCTCGACGATGGCGGTGTCGTTGTGCCCGTCGTGGTCGGTGTCGATCGTCGCGGCGCCGGCGTCGATCTCGCCGTCGGGCAGGTCGGCGTGGATGTGGCCGCCGGAGCCGTCGTCGCGGCCGCCGCCGGTGTCGGAGTCGTCGTGGCCACCGCCCCCGGACTGGACCCACTCGCCGCTGGCCTCGTCGTAGACGGCCTGCTCGACGACGTGCCCGGTCTCGTCCAGCACGGCGTACTGGTCGGCCTGGCCGTCGTGGTTCGTGTCGATGAAGGCCTGGGCCGTGCCGTCGTCGTGCTCGACGATCGCGGTGTCGTTGACGCCGTCCTCGTTCACGTCGTAGTTGACCTCGGCCTGGTACTCCTGGCCGTCGACGTGGACGGTCATCGCGTTCGTACCGCTCGCGTCGGTGTCGCTGCCGCCACTCTCGTCGACCCACATGGGACTTCCCCCTTCGAACCGGGTAACGCCGTCTCTGACCTGCTGCCTGAGGGTATGACTCACCGTAGGCCCGTTCGGTTCCGGTTCACAACCGGACGGGCGGTCAGGCCGCCTTGTCCCGCAGTGCCCGGATGCGGGTCAGGAAGGCTTCGGCGCGCTCACGGCCGTCGCTGACCTCTTTGAGCCGCTTCGAGACGATCGTGATCTTCTTGGCGCGCTCCTGCGCGCCCATCTTGATCGTCTTGTCGACTTCCTTCAGCTCCGCTTCGATCGCGTCGATGCGCCGGCCCAGCGCCTCGTCGAGGGCCATCGACAGCTGCTGCTCGGCCTCGATGAGCTGCTCGGCGACGAGCTGGTCGAGCGTCGAGCGCGCGTCCGCGATGGCTTCGACCAGCCACTGCTTCATGTGCTGCTTGTCGGCCGCGTGCTTGCGGGTGCGGGCCATCCACCAGCCGGCGCCGAGGCCGATAATGATCGTCGCGGGCAGCACCACCGGGTTGAGGATCGCGACGCCGGCCAGCGGCAGCGCGGCCACCTTGCCGGCGCCGACGCCGCCCGAGATGCCCATGAAGACGAGCAGCTTGTCCTCGGCCGTCGGCGGTTTTTTGTCCGGCGGCCGCAGCACGACCGGCGGGCCGCCGGCCCGGGCAAACTGCGCGCGGATGACGTCGAGCTCTTCGGGGGAGAACAGCTCCGACAGCGAGACGTTGGTGACCTGGTTGAGGCGTTGCGAAAGCAGCATCGAGACCCGCTGCGACGTCGTCTGCAGCGCGATGTCCACCTGCTGCGGCAACGCGGCGAGCGCGTCCCGCTTGGCGCCGTCGATCAGCTGGCGGAAGTGGGTCTGCGCGTCCCGCATCTGCCGGCTGCTCTCGTGGAGCACCTCGACGCGGGTGCGTTGCACCTCGCCGCGCAGCTTCAGCTGCCAGCCGCGGGTCGACGTCCGGCGTTCGGCCTGCAGCTGGTCACGGCGTTCGCGCAGCACCTCCGCCTCGGCCTCGCCCGCGGACAGGGCCCGGCTTTCGGCCTGCAGCTTCGCTTTCAGCTCACCCAGCGCGCTGGACAACGCGCGCAGCGTGTTCGCCTCGGCGAGCATCGCCGAGCGGCCGACGAGCAGCTCCTGCAGCGCCGTCTGGATCGCCGCGATCCCGGACTTCTCGCGCAGCATCGCGGCGACCTGCTCGTTGGGCGCCTTCGCCGCGGTCTCGAACACCCGCGCCGACACCGGGTGGAACACGGCGTCGGCGAAGCGGGGCGCGTGCTCGCGCAGCAGCTGCCGGTCGGCCTCGAGGACCTCGCGCCAGCCGCGGAACATGTCCACTTTGGTCAGCGCGAACACGACGGTCTCGACGCGCTCGCCGACGTCACGCAGGAACTGCAGCTCGGTCGAGGTGAACGGCGCCGAGGCGTCCACGACGAACAGCAGCGCGGTCGCGCCCGCGGCGGCTTCCTTGGCGAGCTCGCCGTGCATCGAGTCGAGCCCGCCGACGCCCGGGGTGTCGACCAGCGAAAGCCGTTCCAGCAGCGGCACCGGCCCGGTGACCTCGACGTAGCGCGGCGGGAGCTGGCCCGGCGGCAGCTCGTGCGCGGCGGACACCCAGTTGATCAGCTGGCCGAGGTCGATCGGCACCGGCGCCAGCTGGCCGGGGTAACAGGCGTGCGCGCCCCACGTCTCGGCGTGGTCGAACACGAGGTAGGTGGCGGTGGCGACGTCGGCGTCCACCGGGGACAGTCCCGGCCGCGCGAGCAGCGCGTTGACCAGGGAGCTCTTCCCGCGGTTCGTCTCGCCGACCACCACGACGGCCGGCTTCTTCGGCCGCGCGCGCCGGACCTCTTCGACCCACTTGGCGGCGGCCGGGTCGGCGTCGCGGACGACGGTCAGCAGCTGGTCACGCGCCGCCTGGACCTGCGCGGGCAGGCTCGGCGCGGTCGGTGCACTCACGAGGTCTTCTTCGCGTAGACGGTGACGATCGGGGCGCGCAGCAGGCGGTCGTGGTCGGCGAAGCCGGTGACCTCGGTTTCCGCGACCGTGCCCTCGAGCGCCGGGTCGTCGGTCGGGATCGCGCCACCGGCTTCGTGGCGGGCCGGGTCGAACCGCTCGCCGTCGGGCCGCAGGGCCTGGACGCCGATCGCGGCGAGCCCGGCTTCGAGGCGTTCGACCACTCCGCCGCTGCGCGCGCGATCCAGCGCGTAGAGGCACATCTGGATCAACGCCTGGCGGTCGGCGAGTGCGCGCTCCAGGTCCGTTACTTGCTGCTGCAAGGGGTGCACATCGGTGTCCGACGCCGGGGACGGCCCGGTGGTTCCCTTTTCGGCGTCCGCCTCTTCGATGATCCGCGCGAGGTTCACCGCGGCGATCTGGCCGGTGGGGGTGTCGTCGGGATCCACGGATCCGTCCTTGCGAAACCACGCCATGCGCACCCACCCCGTCCCGGTTCCGCCAGATTCCACCAGTTTGGCCGACTCAGGCGCCATCCGGGGGCGAAACGGGACGAAGGAACCGGACCAGGATCGTCCGGAGGATCGCCAGCTCGGCGGGCAGATCGAGGTCGGGGTCGAGGCTGGCCCGCGAGATCATCGCGTCGACGAGCCCGGCGACCCAGCCCGCCGCCGCCCGCGGCGCGACGCCGGGGTTGATCAGCCCGGCGTCGGCGGCCCGCCCGACGAGGACGGCCAGGCCGTCACGCAGGGCGCCGTCGTTGTGCTGGATCAGCGCGGCGAACTCGTCGTCGCGGGCGGCCTGGGCGGCGGCTTCGAGCACCAGCCGGACGACCGCCGGGTGCGCGACCTGGCCGGCCAGCTCGGCGACGACGTCGAGCAGCGCGCCCCACGGGTCGTCGGCCGCCGCGGCCGCGGCCAGCCGCTCGCCGGTCTCGGCGGCGTCGTCGGTGAAGATCGCCGTGAACACCGCGCGCTTGCTGGGGAAATAGTGGAAGAGGCTGCCGGAGCTGATGCCCGCGGCTCGGCAGATGTCCGCCGTCGTCGTCCGCTCGAAGCCCTTCTCGGCAAAGCACCCGGCCGCGGCGTCGACGATCGCGCGGCGCTTGGCCGCGTGCTTGGCCGGGTCGACGGTCCTCATCGTTCGACGGGCGGCTCGTCGCGCCAGGGATATCCGTGCTCGGCGAACGCCGGCGCCAGCTCGCGGCCCGAAAGGTCGGTCTTCTCGCGGGCGATCTCCCGGCCGTCGACCGTGCGCAGGACGAGCTCCTTGCCGTCGAGGTAGACGGACTCGAGGTCGGCCTCGATGCGGCGGGTCTTGTCGCCGCGGACCAGCGTGACCCGCGTCGGCGACACCGTGACGACCAGGCGTTCGTGCGCCCAGACCGCGGCGAACAGCAGGCCGAGCACCAGCCCGCCGCCGACCGCGGCCAGCGTCGCCCACGGCTGCGGCAACGCCGTGAGCACCCTGAACACGCCTTGGAACGGGAAGGCGGGCAGCCCCACCACCCACGCGGCGATGGCCCACACGCCGACCCCGAGCACGGCGCCGGCCAGCGGGCAGCCGATCCAGGACCCGGTGCGCAGCCACGACGGCTCGTCGACGGTCGTCTCCATGCCGTCTATTATTAGACCGCGTACTCGGTTTATGAAAGCCGGGGGCTCAGACCAGCTGGCCGATCACGTCGCGGAGCACGGCTTCCAGGCCAGGGCCGTCCTCGGCGAGCCGGGAGGAGACCAGCAGCTGGTCGTCGGCCGTGCGCAGCCAGATCGACCCGGCGACCGAGATCTCGATGACGTTGAGCCGGAACGGGTACGCCCGCCGCCCCTGCCGCACCTCGGCCTCGCGCACGAGCTGGCCCAGCCGTTCGCCGGCCACGATCTGACGCCGGTAGAACCCGGGCGCCCACGGCGTGCCGCCGGACGGCTCACCCGCGCCGCGCAGGGCGGGGCCGCGGGCGTTGGCGAAGTGCCGGGCCGCTTCCGGGCCGAAGAAGTCGACCGCCTGCCGCATCGCCGACTCCGGCGCGAGCGCCGGCCGGCCGTAGCGGCTGCGGGGGTTCCTGGGGTCGGGGTCCTCGCGGTTGCGGAGGAACCCCAGCAGGTCGACCCACCAGTCGGCCCACTGCGCCTGGACGGCCGCCCGGTCGATCCCGGGCGGGACGTGCACCGGCACCTGCGGCTCCACGGGCGGCAGCACCTGTCCCTCGGAAACGGACAGGGCCAGGGCGTCCCGGATGTACAGCGCGACGTCGACCTCCGTCTCGCTGCTCCAGCCGGCCCGCCAGGATGTCGTGTTTTCTAGGCGCACCTTTTCACAGTACGCGGGAAAGGGGGTCTACCTGCGAAAGTCGGCAAGCAGAAACAAACTCAGGCTTCCCGCAGCTGCTGCCAGATCAAGAAGTACGCGCGGTGCACGACGTGCGCGACGCGGCTCTGCGCCGGCGTCGCGCCGAAGGACGCGAACGACCGCCACCAGCCCGCGCGTTCGAGCGCGTGCGCGGTCAGCTCCGGCCGCGGGGCGCCGGGCTTGCCGAGCTGGGCGCCGATGTCGGCGTTGCTGCCGACCCGCAGCACCTCTTCCGACAGGTCTTCCGGCATGTCGACCGCGCCCGACGCGACCAGCGTCAGCGCTTCGAGCAGCCGCAGCTGGTGGGCCTCGGGCTTGGCGAGCAGCACCTCGATGGCGTCGTGGACGCGCTGGCGCTCGCCGGGGTCACCCGAGGTGTGCGCGAGCGCGGTGACCGAAGCGAGCGCCGCGGCCGCCTTGATCCCGTCGGCGCGGGCGGCGAACACCACCGAAAGCCGCTGCCGCACCGCCTCCAGGCCGGACGCGTCGAGCAGCGACCGCCGCAGCGAGCCCGCCGTGAGCTCCGGCTCCTTGCGGAGGGCCTCGACGGCGTGCGAGATGCCGAACAGGTCCAGCTTCTCCAGCAGCCGCAGCCGGGTGCCGGCCGGGACGTCGCACTCCCAGCTGGTGAAGATGTCGGCCGAGATCAGCATGGTCTGGAGGATGTCGTCGTCGAGTGCGGCGAGCTGCCGCAGCGCCTCGGCGTCGGCGGAGGTGAACCCGCCGGACTCGGCGGACTCGGCGATCAGCCCGATCACCGGCAGCACGTCGGCGACCCGCGGCTTCAGCGTCGAGGCCTGCTTCTCCGACAGGATCGTCGCGGCCTTCCAGATGTCGCCGTCGGCGCCCTCGACCGACTCGGGCGCGATGGTGTCGGCCTTGTTGAGCACGGCGATCGCGTTGACCGGGCCCGCCTCGCGGCTCGCGGTGGCCGCGGTGAACGCGGCGAGGGCCTGCTGGTCGTCGGCGCGGACGCCCTGGGTGACGACGTACAGCACGGCTTCGGCGCCCGCGACGGCGTTGCGCGAGGTGTCGTCGAGCTCGTCCGAACCCTCTTCGTCCTCGCTGTGCTTCGCCGCGCCGAGGAGCTGCTCGGTGCGGGACACCGAAGCGGCGTCGAGCGAGCCGAGGCCGGGGGTGTCGATCACCGTCATGCCCTGCAGGACGGCGTTGGTCAGGTACGCCTCGATGTGCGAGACCTTCGTGATGTCGACGCCCAGCTCGGCCGGGATCATCCCGTCCGAGGCGAAGGGGAGCACCTGCTTGGCGCCGTCGGTGAAGACGATTTCGACGCGGTCGACCGTGCCGTACTGGAACCGCGTCACCAGCCGGGTGCACTCACCGATGTCGGTCGGCGCGACCCGGCGCCCGATCAGCGCGTTGACCAGCGTCGACTTGCCCGACTTGATCCGCCCGGCGACGGCCACCTGCAGCGGCGCGCCGAGCCGCCGCAGCACTTCGGCGAACCCGGCCGCGGTGCGCGGGGAGACCTGCGACTGCAGCCGGTGGCACAGGGTGGCCACCGACATCGACAGCGGACCCGCGAGCCGGCCCTGCTCCGGTGACGTCACGGCCCCCAGCCCTCCCCCGGTCGTACGGACAACCCCGTGAATCGTGCCATGTCCCTCATCCTCGGGTCGCACCGAAGGTGGTACCGCCGACCGACGCGCTTCCGGCGGCCCGGGACCTAGTGTTGTCTGGTGCGACGGCTGAGTCTTTGGATGCGTGCCCACCCCATGGCGGGCGACACGGTGCTCGCCGTCCTGCTCGGCCTGGTCGACATGCTGCTGTTCGTCGCGGACGGGTTCGCCGAGGTGCCGGAGCTCCCGCCCTGGTACGTGGCGGTGCCGATCAACCTCGCGATGGTGACGCCGCTGGTGTTCCGGCGGAAGTCGCCGCTGTGGTCGGCGTACTCGGTGCTGGTGGTCAGCATCGTGCACGCGACGCTGCTGCTCGGCGTCGGCAGTGTCGCCGGGCTGGCGATGAGCATCTACTCGGTGGTCGTCTACGCCGGGCGGCGCCAGGGCCTGCTGTTCGTGGGCGCGGTGCTGGTCGCGTCCGCCGTGCAGCTCGCGATCGAAGAGCCGCAAGGGCTGGTCGTGCAGGTGCTGTTCCTCGCGTTCGGCATCGCCCTGTGCTGGACGCTCGGCGAGTTCGTCGGCGCCCGGCGCGCCTACGACGTGGAAGTGGAGGCCAGGTTGCACCTGCTCGAGACCGAACGGGACCAGGCCACCCGGATCGCGGTGGCGGAGGAGCGCGGCCGGATCGCGCGGGAGCTGCACGACGTCGTCGCGCACGCGGTGAGCGTCATGGTGGTGCAGGCCGACGGCGCGTCGTACGCGATCCAGAGCAACCCCGAGCTCGCCCAGCGGGCCCTGCAAACGATTTCCGAGACCGGCCGCGGCGCGCTCGGTGAGCTGCGCCGCCTGCTCGACGTGCTCCGCAGCGACGACGCGGACGGCGAACCCCGCGTGCCGCAGCCGGACGCGCACGCCCTCGCCGACCTCGCCGAGCGGATGCGCACGGCCGGCGTGCCGGTGGCGCTGGAGACCGACGAGCTCGGCGACCTGCCGGCCGGCGTCTCGCTCGGCGTCTACCGGATCGTGCAGGAGTCGCTGACCAACACGCTCAAGCACGCCGGGCGCGGCGCGACCGCGTCGGTGCGGGTGCACCGGACCGGCGACCTGATCGAGGTGCTGGTGTCCGACGACGGCGCGGGCCGCGTCCCGCAGCTCGCCGCGACGGCACCGGGCGGCCGGCTGCCGGGCGGCAACGGGCTGATCGGGATGCGCGAACGCGCCCACGTCTACGGCGGCACGCTCGAAGTCGGCCCGGCTCCGGGTGGTGGGTGGCAGGTCCGCGCGGCGCTGCCGGTTAGGTTGACCCCGTGATCCGTGTGGTGGTCGTCGACGACCAGGAACTGATGCGCGTCGGGTTCCGGATGGTGCTGGGCGCGCAGGCCGACATCGATGTCGTCGGCGAGGCCGGTGACGGCGCCCAGGCCATCCGGATGGCCGAGGAGCTGCGGCCCGACGTGGTGCTGATGGACGTCCGGATGCCGGTGCTCGACGGGGTCGAGGCGACCAAGCGGATCGTCGCCGCCGGCACCGCGCGGGTGCTCGTGATGACGACGTTCGACCTCGACGAGTACGTCTACGCGGCACTGCAGGGCGGCGCGAGCGGGTTCCTGCTCAAGGACACCCAGCCCGACCACCTGGTGTCGGCGCTGCGCGCGGTCGCCTCGGGGGACGCCGTGGTCTCGCCGTCGGTGACCAAGCGGCTGCTCGACCGTTTTGTCGGCGCCGGCGGCTCGCCGATGCGGGACACCGCCGAGCTGGACGTGCTCACCGACCGCGAGCGCGAGGTGCTCGTGCTGATCGCGAAGGGCATGTCGAACCTGGAGATCGCGGAGGCGCTGTTCCTCTCGGAGGCGACGGTGAAGACGCACGTCGGCCGCATCCTCGCGAAGCTGGAGCTGCGAGACCGGGTGCAGGCCGTGGTGCTGGCCTACGAAACCGGCCTCGCCCGCCCCGGCCTCGCCTGAGCGCTCAAGCCGCACTTTCACGTGAAAGTGCGGCCCGGACCGACGCCACCACGGCCTTCGGCGCCTCGTAGAGCTCGGCTTTGGTGACGATCACGAAGCGCCAGCCGAGCGCGCGGATCGCTTTCCGTCGTACCTCATCGCGTTGCGGCTGGTCGCCGCCGCGATGCCAGTCGCCGTCGTACTCCACTGCGAGCTTCTGCGCGGAAAATGCCAGGTCCAGCCGGCCGACGAAAGCGCCACGTTCGTCGTGGACCGGAACCTGCAGGTCGGGTTCGAGGCCGGCGACCGTCAGCCAGACCCGTAACTCGGACTCCGGGATGCTCTCCGCACGGGGATCGGCCAGCCGGAGCGCCCTCTTCGCGCGCACGATCCCGTTGTCGCGGCGGCCCCTCATGTAGTTCACGAGCACTGGAGCGTCCACCTCGCCGGCCCTCAGCAGAGCGTCGAGGTAGCCGACGACTCTCGGCAGTGATCGGTGCAGCTTCGTGTTGGTCAAGATGTCGAGGGTCAGACGCAATGAAGAGGCCAGCCGGATCTCTTGCCACGGCTCGCTGTCGATCGCTCCCCGGCTGGTCCGCCGGACGTGCACGCCGTCCTGCCGGACGAACAGCACACTTTCGGGCAGGATCAGCTCGACCGGGTCGTGCGCTCCGACCAGTTCCAAGCCACGGACGGCCGCCGCCGAGCACCCGGTGAGAACAGCGCTCGGCGGCGCGACCAGCGCCGCGGCCTTGCACCGGAGCGAGTGCGTGACCGAGACCGTCGAGGCCACGTAGACGTTGCGCAAGAGCCTGGTGAAGAGCGGAGATCGCAGGTCCGTCTTGGTCACCGATCCCTCGGCGATGGCGTGACTACCCAGAAACGGCTGGGAAAACTCGGCGTTGGCGAAGAACACGCCCCGAGCATGCCGCAGGCCCCGCCGCCCACCACCACCTCAAGATCAACTTTCCCCAGTTGTCCACACCTCCGCCCACTTGTGCACAACCCGCACTTTCACGTGAAAGTGCGGGTCCCAGGACGGCACTTTCACGTGAAAGTGCGGGGGTGTGTCAGCGGAAGTTGTCGGGTGGGGTGGTTGCTGGGTCCTTGCCTGAGTGGCGGACTTCGGTGATCCAGCGGCCGAAGTCCGGGCGGTCGCCGTCGATGTCCGTGTAGCCGTACTCCTTCATCAGCGTCCAGGACGCCAGCGTCTGGCCGGCGAAGCGGGAGACCGCGGGGTCCTGCGCCAGCGCCGCGACGCCGCGGGCCAGCAGGTACGGCGTCTCGGAGATCTTGAAGTCGACCGGTGCGATCTTGCCGACCGCGTCGCGCCAGTTGTCCTCCGTGACCTCGAACGCGTTCAGCATCGACTCCGAGCGCAGGAAGCCCGGGGTCACGGCGAGGCCGACGCAGTCGTTCTTCTTCAGCTCCACGCCCAGCGCCCGGCCGAGCGCGCGGATGCCGCACTTGGCCAGGTAGTACGGCAGGCCCGCGCCGACGTAGTCGTCGTTGTCGCCGTCGGTCACCTCCAGCACCAGCCCGCGCCGCGCGACCACCAGCGGCAGGAGCTTGTGCAACGCGATGAGGTGGGTGTCGAGCGCGTTGTGCGTCAGGTTCAGCGCGTCTTCGAGCGGCGTCTCCCAGAACGGCGCGTCGAAGTGGAAGTACATGTCGCCGCCCCAGACGTCGTCGACCAGGATGTCGATTCCGTCCACTTCGGACTCGATGCGGGCCTTCAGCGCGTCCACATCGGACTGCGACGAGAAGTCGCAGCGGACGACCACCGCGCGACCGCCCGCCGCTTCGACCAGCTCGCCCGTCTCTTCGATCGTTTCCGGGCGCTTCATCGGCGACACCGTTTCGCGCGTCGTGCGGCCGGTGACGTACACCGTCGCGCCCGCGCGGCCGAGCTCCACCGCGATCGCCCGCCCGCAGCCCCGGGTCGCGCCCGTCACCACGGCCACCTTGCCCTGCAAACTCATGAATCCTCCCGTCCCCGCCACGCGGAAAGCACCGCGTCGACGTCCTCCGCCAGCCGGTCCGCCAGCCGCCCGTGCGGCCGGATCGACCAGTCGATCGACACTCCGTTGATCACGTCGAGCACCACCCGCGCGGCCCGCGGCACGCTCGGTGCGGCAGGCAGCGAAGAAGCCGCCGCCCGCACCAGCCGTCGCAGCTCTTCTTCGACGGCGGTGAAGTGCTCGCCGAGCAGCGCCCGCAGCACCGGGTCGCCGATGTCCACGCCGAGCTGGCCCAGGTGGTTCGCCGCCTCCTCGGCGTCCCCGAGCACCGCGTAGACCGCCACCGCCGCGTCGCGCAGGCCGACGACCGGGTCGTCCGCCCGCTCGGCGCACTCCCGCATCAGCTCGACCGCCCGCCGGGTGGCCCGCCGGCTCATCTCCTGCAGCAGCCCGCTCTTCGACCCGAACCGCTGCCCGACCGTGCCGACCGAGACACCCGCCTCAGCGGCTACCTGCGCCAGCGTGAAACCGGGGCCGCAGCGGCCGATCACGGTCTCCGCCGCAGCCAGCAACCGCTCGTCGGTGATGCTCTTCGGCCGGGCCACGCCATTATTGAACCATAGTTCATTAATGACCGCGAATCAGGGTCGCCTCAGGGTCATCACGGATCGCGCATCGGCCGAAGAGCCAGCAAGGTACTACTCAGGTAGGGGGACCGGTTCGGCCTACAGGGTGACGCGCGAACGGCCGCCGACCCGCGACGATGTACTCGTCGTAAGCGAGGGGCGAAGAGGAGCAGCCATGATCGAGGCAACCGGCCTCACCAAAAGGTACGGAAAGACGCTGGCGGTGAACAACCTGTCGTTCTCCGTGGCCGCGGGCAAGGTCACCGGCTTCCTCGGCCCCAACGGGGCGGGCAAGTCCACCACCATGCGCATGGTCCTGGGCCTGGACAACCCGACCGGCGGGCAGGTCACCGTCGGGGGCAAGAAGTACCACGACCTCAAGGAGCCGCTGCGCACCGTCGGCGCGCTGCTCGACGCGAAGTGGGTGCACCCCAACCGCTCGGCGCGCGCCCACCTGCAGTGGATGGCGAAGTCCAACCGCATCCCGAACGCCCGCGTCGACGAGGTGCTCGACACCGTCGGCCTGACGAGCGTCGCCGGCAAGCGGGCCGGCGGGTTCTCCCTCGGCATGTCGCAGCGGCTCGGCATTGCGGCGGCCCTGCTGGGCGACCCCGAGGTACTGCTGTTCGACGAGCCGGTGAACGGTCTCGACCCCGAGGGCATCCTCTGGATCCGGAAGTTCATGCACCGCCTGGCCGACGAAGGCCGCACCGTCTTCGTCTCGAGCCACCTGCTTTCGGAGATGGCGCTGACCGCCAGCGACCTCGTGGTGATCGGCCGCGGGCAGCTGATCTCGCAGTCGTCCACGCAGGACTTCGTCTCCCGCGCGGCGGAGAACACCGTGAAGGTCCGCTCGCCGCAGCTGGCCGAGCTGCGGGACGTCCTGCAGCGGGCGAGCGCCGGGGTCGCCGGGGACGACACCGCGCTTGTCGTGTCCGGAATGGACAGCGACAAGATCGGCGAAATCGCCGCGTCCAACCGGATCGTGCTGCACGAGCTGAGCCCGCAGACCGGCTCGCTTGAGCAGGCCTTCATGCAGATCACCGGCGACTCCGTCGAGTACCACACCGGGCTCGACGCCGAGGCGCAGCACGTGCTCGAGTCCGCCAAGTAAACGGGGAAGCCAAGATCATGAACCTGCTCGCGGTCGAACGCATCAAGCTGTTCAGCACCCGCTCGCCGTGGTGGTGCGCGCTCATCACCCTGGCCCTGACCATCGGCTTCGCGGCCATCATCTCCGGCGCGTCCGACACGCCGGTCACGGTGTCCGCCCTCCAGTTCGGCGGCACCCAGTTCGGCATCGCCGTCGTGATGGTGCTCGCCGCGCTCGCGGTGACCACCGAATACCGCTTCAACACCATCCGCACCACGTTCCAGGCCGTGCCGCACCGCTCGCCGGCGCTCGTCGCCAAGGCGGTCGTCGTCGCGCTGGTCGCGCTGGTCATCGGCGAGATCGCCGCGTTCGGCGCGCTCGGTCTCGGCATGCTGATGCGGCCGGACGACAACCTCGGCCTGCACAGCGCGCAGGACTGGATGAACGTCGCGGGCCTCGGCCCGGTGTTCGCCGTCAGCGCCGTGCTCGCCGTCGCACTCGGGATCCTGGTCCGGCACAGCGCCGGCGCCATCGCACTGCTGCTCATCTACTACTTGGCCGTGGAAGAGCTCGTGCAGCTGATCCCGAAGATCGGCGCCCACATCCACGAGTGGCTGCCGTTCAACGTCGCGAACAAGTTCCTGCGCGGCTCGGCAGTCGTCGACGGCCCGGCGCCGTCGGACTCGCCGCTGAGCCCCGGCTGGGCGCTGGCGTACTTCGCCGGCATCGCGATCGTGTTCCTGCTCGTCGCGCTCGGGGTCGCGAAGAAGCGGGACGCGTAAAAGGGGGAACAGGGGAAGGGGAAGGGAACGGGAATCCGGGCCGCGCTGTCGGGGGGCGGCCCGGATTCCCGTTTCGCAGTAGGCTCCCCGGGACACCGACGGGGGAGCAGATGATCGAAGCGACGGCACTGACCAAGCGGTACGGCGCCACCACCGCGGTGAACGACCTCACCTTCACCGCGCGCTCGGGGCGGGTCACCGGGTTCCTCGGCCCGAACGGCGCCGGCAAGTCCACGACCATGCGGCTGGTCCTCGGCCTCGACTCGCCCGACGCGGGCCGGGTGCTGGTCGACGGCGTCGCCTACCGGCAGCTGAAAGATCCACTCAGGACGGTCGGCGCGATGCTGGACGCCACCTGGCGCCACCCCGGCCGCAGCGGGCGCGAGCACCTGCGCTGGCTGGCCGCGACCAACGGCATCCCGGACAAGCGGGTCGGCGAGGTGCTAGCGCTGGTCGGGCTGACGAGCGTCGCGAAGACCCGCGTCCTGCAGTACTCCCTGGGCATGCAGCAGCGGCTGGGCATCGCCGCCGCGATGCTGGGCGACCCGCGGGTGCTGCTGTTCGACGAGCCGGTGAACGGGCTCGACCCCGAGGGCATGGCCTGGATCCGGCAGCTGCTGCACGCGCTGGCCGCCGAAGGCCGGACGGTGTTCGTCTCCAGCCACCTGCTGCCCGAGATGGCGCAGACCGCGCAGGACCTGGTGGTGATCGGCCGGGGCCGGCTGATCTACCAGGGCACGATGGAGGAGTTCGTCGACCGCACGAGTGAGCACGGGGTGCGCGTCCGGACCCCGCACGCCGACGAGCTGCGGGCCGCCCTCACCGGGCAGGCCCGGTTCACCGAGGCGGACGGCGCCTTCGTGGTGTCCGGCCTCGACAGCGACCGGATCGGGCAGCTCGCCTTCGACGCCGGCGCGACCCTGCACGAGCTGAGCCCGATCGCCGGCTCGCTCGAGCAGGCCTACCTCGATCTCACCCGTGAAGCCGTCGAGTTCCCGGCGGCGGCTCCCTCGGAGGTCGCGAAATGAGCATGACCACCAACCTCCTGCGCGCCGAGCGCATCAAGCTCTTCAGCACCCGGGCGCCGTGGTGGTGCCTGGCCATCGCGCTCGTCGCGCCGCTCGGCTTCACGGCGTTGTTCTTCGCGCTGGCCGGGCCCGAGATCCCGGCGACCGTCGGCAACACCCAGCTCGCCAGTGGCAACGGCCGGACCGTGCTGCTGGTCTTCGCCGTGCTCGCGACGGCGTCGGAGTTCAACTGGGGCACGATGCGGCTGACCTTCCAGGCCGTGCCGAGCCGGGTGCCGGCGCTGGTGGCGAAGGCCGTGGTGATCAGCGCGGTCGCCGCCGTGCTCGGACTGGTCGTCGGCTTCGGCTCGTGGGGCCTGGCGACGCTCGTGCAGCCGGACGCCGACCTGGCGCTGCACTCGGGCGCGGACTGGCGCTCGGTCGTCGGGCAGGGCCTGGTCTTCCTGGTGACCGCCGTGGCCGGGGTCGGGGTCGCCCTGCTGGTGCGCAGTGTCGCCTTCGGGCTGACGGCCGTCCTCGTCTGGACCCAGGTGCTCGAAGGGGTGATCGTGTTCATCCCGGGTGCCGGCAAGCACATCTTCCAGTGGATGCCGTTCCACGCGGCCGACGAGTTCGTCGGGGCGAGCGGATTCACCGGCGGCGCGTTCCAGCTGCCGCCGGCGCCGCTCGGGCCGTGGGGCTACCTCGGTTACTTCGCGGCGATCAGCGTTGCACTCTTCGTGGCCGGAGTGCTCGTCACGGCCCGGCGCGACGCCTGAGCGTGACCGCCGTCGCAGTACCGCAAAAAATCACGTTAAGAGAAGATGAAGAGGCTGTGGCTTCTCTCACAGGCACCGGACATAATGCTATGACCAGGCAATATTCGTAAGAGAGCGAACCGGAACCGTCTAGCTCCCCTGGAGGTGATCCTTGACGGTGGACACCGGTCAAGAACTGGGCAGCACCATTCCCCGAGCCCGCGTCGAAGACGCCGCACCCCGGCTCGAACCGATGTTGGACCTCGAATGGTCGCGGGCGATCGAGCTCCCGCAGGCCGCCATGACCGCGGGCTCGCCCGCCGAGCTCCGCCGGGCGTGGGTGCACCGCGCGCCCGAAGACAGCGTCCTGGCCCTGTTCCGCGCCTCGGCGGGGATGGCGGGACCGATCCCCGCGCCGTGGTGGCTGCGCGCCATCGCGGACGGCAAGCTCGATTCCCGCGAACAGGGTTTCCGCGTCGAAGACCGCATCGCACAACTGCTCGGCCGGCGGCCGGGCTGGGAATTCGTGCCGTGGGCCGCGGACGGGGAATCCGGTTACTGGGAGTTCATGCCGTCCGAGCGCGGGAAATCGGGACACGCGATTCCCACCACGGTGATGAACACCGACCGGCACCCGGGCTGGATCGACGTCCTGCCCGCGCACAGCGGGCCGACGCCGGACCCGATCCCGATCGCCGGGCTGGCGGGGCTGCGGTCTCGTCTCGGGGAGCTCGAAGCCGTTCGTTAACCTCGGTGGGTGGAAAACGAGGACCAGACCCGGCTGCGCAGCGTCGTCAGTTATGTGAAACGCGGCGGCCGGATGACCGTCGGGCAGCAACGCGCGTGGGACGAGCTGTGGCCGGGAATGGGCCGCACCGTCGGCGAGCTGCCCGACGGGAAGCTGGACTTCGCCGCGTGGTTCGGCCGCGAGGCGCCGGTGCTGGTCGAGATCGGCTCCGGCATGGGCGAGACGACGTCGCAGCTCGCCGCCGCCGCGCCGGAGCTGAACTACGTCGCCGTCGAGGTCTACGACCCCGGCCTCGGCCAGCTGATGCTGCGCGCCGAAAAACTGGGCGTCGAGAACCTGCGGCTGCTGCACGGTGACGCCGTCATCCTGCTGACCGAGCACGTCGAGCCGGGGTCGCTGCACGGCGTCCGGCTGTTCTTCCCGGACCCGTGGCCGAAGAAGAAGCACCACAAGCGGCGGATCGTGTCGCCGTCGTTCGCCGCGCTCGTGGCGTCGCGGCTCGCGCCCGGCGGGACGTTCCACATGGCGACCGACTGGGAGAACTACGCCGAGCAGATGCTCGAGGTCTGCTCCGCGGAACCGGCGCTGAAGAACCGGTACGACGGCTGGGCGCCGCGGCCGGAGTGGCGGCCGGTGACCAAGTTCGAGCAGCGCGCGGACGTCGAAGGCCGCGTCTCGCACGACCTGATCTTCGAAAAGCGGTAGGAGTTCGCCCCTCCCCCGACAGAGGGGCGAACTTCCTCCCTATTCGTCGGCCAGCGGCTCGGCCTGAACCCGCTTGAGGGCGGGCGTGCAGACCGACGCGCCGAGCAGCGCCACCCCGACCCCGAGCACCACCGGCGCCAGGATCCACGGGCTGAGCACGATGCCCCGCTCGTCGACCATGCTGTAGAGCCCAACACCGACGAGCACCCCGACGATTCCCGCGCCGATCGTGGCGACCAGCGCGGGCAGCGCGGCCTCCATCCGCAACGCCCGTGACAGCACCCGCACCGGCGTGCCCGCCGCCATCAGCGCCCCGAACGTCCGGCGGCGGTCCATCACCGAGCCCGCGGTCGCGACCGCAGCACTGCAGCCGGCCAGGACCCCGGCCGCGATCAGCCCGATCACCGTCACCCGGCGCAGGTCGCCGAGCTCGGTCTGCTGGTTGAACAGGTACTGGTCGCGGCTGCCGACCTCCTCGCCGGCGGCCGGGCCGGCCAGCGCCGTCCGGACGATCTCGCGGTTCGCGTCGGTCGTCGGCGCGACCACGGTGACGAACTTGGGCACCAGGCCGTCCGGCATCGCGGCCGGGTCGATGATCGACGTGCTCGAGAGGTCGGAGTCCGGCAGGTGGATGGCTTCCGCCCGCGTCCCCGACTTGACCGCGACCGCCGGTCCTTCCCAGTTGCCGGCGATCTTGTACTGCGCCAGGTCGAGCGCCGAGTCGCCGAAGACGGCGGGGCCGCCGGTGCAGTTCTCCGCGCCGAGCCCGAACCGGGTCAGCTTGACCGCGTCGGCGCAGCTCATCACCAGCGCGCGGTGGCCGGTCCGCTGCGAGCCCTCACCCTGCACCAGGTAGACCTCGCCGACCGCGACCGCCTTGTCGGGCTGGCCGTACTTCTGCAGCGACGCGTTGGCCTGGTCGACGATCTTGCTCGCGTGCTGGCCGTCGGTGTCGACGTAGAGCACGGAGTCCTGGAAGGACCGGCCCCCGCCGGCCATCGACTCGAACGTCGGCAGCAGCGTCAGCGCCATCGACCCGGCGAACACCGCGAGCACGATCCCGGCGGACGCCCGGTAGGCGCCCTTCGGGTCGTCACGCAGGCGGCGGCCGGCGAGCAGCGAAGACGGGCGGCGCCAGATCCGGACGAACGTGCCGCCCACCGCCGAGGTCACCCACGGCCCGACGATCGCGGCCGACCCGACCAGCAGGAACAGCCCGGCCATGACCATCGTGATGCCGCCGGAGTCCTTCGCCGTCGTCACCGCGACGAGGAAGAACAGCCCGGCCGCGGGCAGCGCGAGCAGGCGCCACCAGCGCAACGGCTTCTTCGTGTGGCCGCCGGTCGCGAACAGCGGGTTCTTCAGCACCCGCCGCAGGCCGAGGACGCCGGCCAGCACCACGAGAACCGGGATCGCCAGGACGATGAACACCGTCAGGCCCACCGGGAGCGCGAAGTCGGCCGCGAGCCAGGTGCCGCCGGCCCACGGCACGAACGACGCGAGGCCGTGCAGCGCCGGGCTCAGCACCAGCCCGAGCAGGGCGCCTACGCCGGCCGACAACGTCGTCTCGGCGGCCACCATGTTCGTGACCTGCCCCGGGGTCGCGCCGGCCAGCCGGATCGCGGCGAGCCGCCGTTCGCGCCGGGCCGCGGTCAGCCGGGCCGACGACGCGACCAGCACCAGGCTCGGCACCAGCAGCACGATGATCCCGACCCAGGACAGCAGCATGAGCAGGCCGTCCGGGCGGGCCTCGCCCTTCGGGAAACCCGCGACCTGCGAAGAGGACTCCGGCATCTGGTCCGGGGTGTGCCCGGTCAGCGCTACGAGCTGCTCGGGGAACCGCAGGCCGTCGTCGCCGAGCGCGCCGACAGGCTTGCCGAACCGGTCGCCGAGCTGGTCGGCCGGGTGGCCCTGCAGCAGGCGGCCGAGCGCGGGCGACACGACGGTCTCACCCGGGCCGGGCAGCTGCGGCACACCGGCCGGCAGCTCGAGCCCCGCCGTGGTGGCGCCGGGCGCCAGTGCGACGTCGACGCGGATGATCTGCTGCCCGCCGAAGTAGTCCTTCGAGGCGGAGTACAGCAGCTTCGCCGGGCCGTCGGAGTTGCGGCTGTAGAACTGGTCGCCCTGCCAGAGGGCACGCTGTTCGCGGTTTTGGGTGGCGAACGGCAATGTGGCCAGCAGCAGCACCAGCCCGGTCGCGACGGCCACCCCGACCGCGGTGAGGATCGCCGACGTCCGGGTCCGGCGGTCGACCCTCAGCACCCGCAGGGCGATCTGGAGCGAGTTCATGCCGCGAGCCTCGTGGCGATCAGGCCGTCCCGGATGGCGACGGTCTTCGGCATCGACTCGGCGAGCTCGCGGTCGTGGGTCACGACGAGCACCGCGGCGCCGGTCTCGTGGGCCGCGCCGAGCAGGGCGTCCATCGTGTCGCGGCCGGTGCGCGTGTCGAGCGCACCGGTCGGCTCGTCGGCGAAGATCACCTTCGGCCGGTGGGTCAGCGCCCGCGCGATCGCGACGCGCTGGGCCTCACCGCCGGACAGCTCACCGGGGCGGCGGCGCTCCTTGCCGGCCAGGCCGAGGCGCGAGAGCCAGACGCGGCCGGCGTCGATGGCCTCCTTGCGGCCGAGCCCGGCCAGCAGCGACGGCAGCGCGACGTTCTCTTCGGCCGTCAGCTCCGCGACGAGCATCCCCGACTGGAAGACGAAGCCGAACTCGGTGCGGCGCAGCTCGCTGCGCTTCTTCTCTCCGAGGTGGTCGACCCGCTGACCGGCCAGGAAGATCTGGCCGTCGTCGGCGCGCAGGATGCCGGCCAGCACGTGCAGCAGCGACGTCTTGCCCGAGCCGGACGGCCCGACGATGGCGACGGCGTCGCCCGGCTGGATGTCGATGTCGATGCCGGCCAGCGCGTACTGCGCGCCGTAGCGCTTCACGAGGCCGCGGCCGGACAGCACCGGTCCGTTCGTCCACTGTGGAGTGTTCGGGTCCACGAGGTTCTCCCCTGTCGGTCGGGATCTTGTGGTGCTGAGCTTCGCCGACGGCGGGGGGCGTCCACTTCGGGCAGACGGCCAGTGCCGCGGGGTGCCGCATCGGCCGATCGGCCGAGGGAGCGCGAGCCACTCGGCCAAGGTGCGAACCGCGGTGGATCCTCTAACGTCACGTTGTGACCGCCGCGCCCCCGCCGAACTCGCTCTACACCCGCGCCGCCAACCTGGTGCGGCGCATCGGCGTGCCCGCGACCGTCCTGTACGCCGCGCTGCTCTTCGACGTCGTCTTCACGACGCAGGCCGCGCTCGACAGCAGCGGCCCACTTTTTGTCGACTTCGGGCTGCTGCCCGGCATGGTCGCGATGGTGGTCTGCGCGCTCTGGGCGCAGGAGCGGGCCGCCGTCGCCGGTGCGGCCGGCGCGGCCGTGCTCGTGTTCTCCACCCTGGCCATCCACGCGTTCGACATCCCCGCGTACTCGAGCGTGCTGCCGAAGGTGACCATCACCGAGGTCGTGGCCGGGGTGCTGATGGTCTACCACGTGTCCCGCCGGGCCCGGGCCGGCGTGGCGTTCTGCGTGGTCAGCGCCCTGGTCGTCGGATGTCTGGTCGCGGTGTTCGGCCGCTACAACACGTTCAGCGGCATCGGCTCGAGCTCGCTGGTCCAGGCGATGCTGTTCGGCGTCCTGCTCCTCGGCGGCGCGGTGCTGCCCGCCGTCCTGAACCGGGACCGCGGCCCGAAGGCCGACCCGCGGGCGCGCAAGCTCCACCGGGTCAACCAGCTGGCGCTGGGGCAGTGGCCGCTGATGGGCCTGCTCGGCTTCGCGCTGATCTTCGAGTTCGGCTACACCTACTCCAACACCGCCCGCGGCTTCCCGATCCTGTTCTGCTCGCTCGCCGCGGCCGTCGTCGCGGTGCTGTCGCCCCGGCGGCCGGCGGACGCGGTCCTCGGCCTCGCCGGGATCCTGCTGCTGTCGGCGGTCATCACGCCGTTCCTGGAGCTGCGCAGCTCCTACCCGATGCCCGGCGGGATGCCGTTCGTGCAGGTCATCGCCGGGATGGGCGTGGTGGTCAACCTGACCCGCGCCCGCGGGCTGAGCCACTCGTGGCCCCGGGTCGCCGTGCTGTCCGGGGTGGTCGCGCTCGCGGCGATCGTCAACTCGAACCAGCCCATCCGCCGGCTGCAGACCGATCCCCAGACCCTCGCGGTCCTGGCCTTCGCCGCAGCGCTGCTGCTCGGCATCTCGATCGCCGTCGGCCTGATGCTGCGGTCGCGGGACTCCGAGCGGACCACTGTCGTCCAGTCCGCGGTGAGCGAGGCGCAGACCGCCGAGCGGATGGCGCTGGCCCGCGAGCTGCACGACGTCGTCGCCCACCACGTCACCGGGATCGTGGTGCAGGCGCAGGCGGCGCGGCTGATGGCCGCGAAGAACCCGCAGGTCGCGGTCGAGGCGATGGGCCGGATCGAGAACGCGGGGGTCGAGGCCCTCGCGGCGATGCGGCGGCTGGTCCGGTCGATGCGCGGCGACGCGCCGGCGGGGTCGACCGGCATCAGCGAGCAGGCGACCACCGACCTCGGCGCCGACCTGCGGAAACTGGTCGAGGGCGCCAACCACGGCGTGCCGACGTCGATGCACCTCGACCTGCCGCCGGACCTGCCGCACGAGGTCGGCCGCTCGGCGCTGCGGCTGGTGCAGGAGTCGCTGACGAACGTCGGCAAGCACGCCGCCGACGCGACCGACGCGGTCGTCCTGGCCGAGGTGAGCGGTGAAGAGCTGCACCTGCGGGTGACGGACAACGGACGCGAGACGGCACGCCGTCCGGCCGGCGGGTCGGGCGGTTACGGTCTGGTCGGCATGCGTGAACGCGTCGCGCTGCTCAAGGGCCGGCTCTCGGCCGGGCGCGGCCCGGACGGCGGCTGGCGCGTCGAAGCCTGGCTGCCGCTGGCCGCCACCGAAGAAGCGGAAGGGAACGAGTGATCCGGGTACTGATCGCCGACGACCAGGAGATGGTGCGGATGGGGTTCCGCATGATCCTGGAGTCCCACGACGACATCGAGGTGGTCGCCGACGTCGCGGACGGCGTCTCGGCGGTCTCGAAGGCCCGCGAGCTGCGCCCGGACGTCTGCCTGCTCGACATCCGCATGCCCGGCCTCGACGGCCTGGAGGTCACCCGGCAGCTGGCCGGGCCGGACGTCACCGACCCGCTGAAGGTCGTCGTCGTGACCACCTTCGACCTCGACGAATACGTGCACACGGCGTTGCGCAACGGCGCGTCCGGCTTCCTGCTGAAGGACGCCGGTCCGGCGCTGCTGATCGAGGCGGTGCGCGCGGCCGACCGCGGCGACGCGCTGGTGTCGCCGCAGATCACCGTCCGGCTGCTCAAGCACTTCGACGGCAGCTCGGTGAAGTCGCGGGCGAAGCCGCCGTCGGAACCGCTGACCGCGCGGGAGATGGACGTCGTGAAGGCGGTCGCGCGGGGGCTGACGAACACCGAGATCGGCGCCGAGCTGTTCATGTCACTGTCCACGGTGAAGACCCACCTGGCCTCGGTGCAGGGCAAGATCAACGCGCGGAACCGGGTGGAGACCGCGGCGTGGGCGTGGCGGAGTGGAGTCGTCTCGTAATCGAGGGTGCGTAGTATCCAGAGATGCCACACCGTTTCCACGCCCCTGTTGTTCTCCCGGCCGACCCGTCCTGTTCGCTCCTTCGTGACGCAGTCGTCGATGTGGACGCCGATGGGCGCATCTCCTACTGCGGACCGGCGGCCACCGCCCCCGAGTCCGCCGCACCGGTCACCACCCTGACCGGCATCCTGCTCCCCGGTCTGGTCAACACGCACGCGCACAGCCCGATGACGCTGCTGCGCGGCATGGGCGGCGACCTGCCGCTGTTGCCCTGGCTCAACGAGATCATCTGGCCCGCCGAAGCGAAGCTGCGGCCCGAAGACGTCCGCACCGGCATGCTGCTGGGCTCGGTCGAGATGCTGCGCCACGGCGTCACGACCAGCGCCGAGATGTACTTCGAAGGCGAGCAGCTGGTCGACGCGGTGCTCACGACAGGCGGCCGCGTGCTGGTCGCGCCGCCGGTGATGCAGCTGCCCGGCCTCGACTGGCAGGCCCAGCTGACCGCGATCGAGCGCTGGATCGACACCGACGGCCTGCGCTTCGGCCACGGCGACCGCGTCGAGCTCGGCTACGGCCCGCACTCGGCGTACATGCTCTCCGAAGAGGGCCTGCGCGCGACGGCGGAGTCGGCGGCGGCGCGGGGCGCGCTGGTGCAGATCCACGTCGCCGAGGCGGCGCTCGAAGACACGGTCGTCCGCGAGGCGCACGGTTCGGTGCCGGCGTTGCTGCAGAAGCTCGGCATGCTGGACGGCCGGGTGCTCGCCGCGCACGCGATCCACCTGTCGGACGCGGACATCGCGCTGTTCGCGGCCCACGGCGTCGGCATGGCGCACTGCCCGGGTTCGAACGCGAAGCTGGCTTCGGGCATCGCGCGGGTCGCGGACCTCCGCGCGGCGGGTGTCGCGGTCGGCCTCGGCACCGACGGCCCGGCGTCCAACGACGACATCGACCTCTGGGAAGAGCTGCAGCTCTCGGCGATGTTCGCCCGCCTGGCCACGGGCGACTCGACGATCCTGAAGGCGGCCGACGCCTTCCTGCTGGCGACGCGTGGTGGCGCGGCGGCGCTGGGCCGCGACGACATCGGCGCGCTGGAGCCCGGCCGCTGGGCCGACCTCGTGCACATCGACCTCGACGACCCGGCGTTCGCATGCGGCCTCGACGTCCCGGACGTCCAGCTGCTGTCGAACCTCGTCTGGGCGGCGGGCTCGCGCCGGGTCCGGGACGTGTGGGTCGCGGGTGAGCAGGTGGTCGCCCACGGCGAGTCGACGAAGGTGGACCGCGCGAAGGTCCAGGCCGGCGTGGCCGAGACCGCCGCGCGGCTGCGTTAGCTCGGCCTGACCATCAGCTCGGTCAGGTGGGCGTCCGGGGTGGCGGACACGGCTGTCACCACCGCGGTCGCCACCGAGTCCGCCCTCAGCAGGTGCGTGGTGTCGTACTCGCGGCCCTCGCCCTTGAAGATCTCCTGCTGCATCTCGGTGTCCGTGCGGCCGGGGTAGACGGAGGTCACGCGGATCTCGGGCTCCTCTTCCCGCAGCGCGTCGGCGAAGGCCCGGACGGCGAACTTGCTGGCGGCATAGGGCGACCAGCCCGGCCGTGCATTGCGGCCGGCACCGGAGTTGATCACGACGACGTGCCCGCGCGCGGCGCGGAGGGCGGGCAGCAGCAGCCGGGTCAGCTCGACGACGGCGAGGGTGTTGACCTCGAAGTTGTCCCGCCAGGCCGCGGCGTCCAGGTCCGCGATCCGGCCGAGCTTCGCCACGCCGGCGGAGTGGACCAGGACGTCGAGCGCGGTGATGTCCGCGGTCGCCCGGGCGAGGGAAGCCGGATCGGTCAGGTCGACGGGCCACGGCTTCGCACCCGGAAGCTCTTTCGCGAGGGCGGCGAGGGCATCCGCGTCCCGGCCGCCGAGGAGGAGCCGGTGGGTCGGGGCCAGCTGGTGCGCGACCGCCGCGCCGATGCCGCGGGAAGCGCCGGTGACGAGGGCGAGGGGGAGATCCGTCATGCCCTCCACCGTAGTGGCGCGGCTCGTCCCTACGCGGGTGCGAACCCGGCGTCGACCGTGGTGTCCTCGCGGTGGCCCGGGCCGAGCGTCCGCGGTTCCGCACAGCCCGTCGCCGGGTCCGCGTCCGAGTCCTTCGTGTCGTCTCCGGCGTCCTTCGTGGTCGGCTTGTGCCCTTCCGTCGTGAAGCAGACCTGGTAACTGCCGTCCTCGAGCCCGGTGAACGCGTACGCGCCGTCCGGGCCGGTGACCACGCTCGTGCCGTTGGCCAGTGTTGCCTTCACTCCCGCCAGGCCCGGCTCGCCCGCATCCTGCAGGCCGTTGGCGTTCGTGTCGGTCCAGGCGAAGTCGCCGATGCGGTTGGTCGGCGGAGCCAGGCCGAGGTCGACCGTGAAGTCCTCGCGCGCCGGGCCGCCGAGGGTGCGGGGCGCCGTGCAGCCGTCCGGATCGGCGTCGGAGTCGCGGTCGTCGGCGGCCGCGTCCTTGCGCGTCACCGTGAAGTCCGCCGGGACGGCGAAGCACACCTGGTAGGTGCCGTCCTTCAGCTTCTCGAAGCCGTACTTGCCGTTGCCGTCGGTGGTCGCCGTCCCGACCGTGCCGCCCGCGCCGTCCTTCAGCGTCACCTTGACCCCCGCCACGCCGGGCTCGCCCGGGTCCTGGATGCCGTCGCGGTTGCGGTCGTTCCACACGAAGTCGCCGATCTTCGCGATCGCGGGCGGCGGCACGACGGTGATCGTCGCCGACGCCGTCTTGTCGCCCAGCGTGCCGCCCGGGTACGTCACCCCGGTCACCTTCGCCGTGTTGACGTGCCCGGTGTCGGCGACCGTCAGGTTCGGGTGGTCGCAGGTCAGCTGCTTGTTCGCGCCCGCGGCCAGCGGGAACGGCTCGAACGGCGCCGCGCACCACGGGTCCTGCACCGTGATCCCGGTCAGGTCCTGCGTGCCTTCGTTCGTCACGGTGACGCGGTAGTGCGCGGTCTCGCCCGCGGTGACCGTGGCGAACGAGCCCCACGCGCCGGTCGCCGGGTTCTGCACTTCCTTCTTCACCGAGTACGCCGCCAGCCGCAGGTCGACGCAGTCCCAGCGCAGCCGTTCGGCGCTCGTCGTGGCGAAGAACTTCACGGCCGTCGCCTTCGCCGGCGCCGTCACCGCCGGAAAGTCCTGCTCGGCGAGGTGCCCGTCACCCGCGTTGTGGTCGGCGACCAGCTTGGTCTCCTGCACCTGCGCGCCGGTCGCGTCGAAGAACCGCAGACCGGTGGCGGGCCCGGCGGCCGGCGCGTGGGAACCGGTCGACACGCTCAGCGTGTACACCCCGCCGGGCACGAACCGCTCGGTCTGGACGGCAGTGCTGGCCTTGCCGTCCGGCGTCTGGATCACCGCCGAGCGCTGCCCGTCGACGGCGTAGGCCTGCTCGGTCAGCAGCTTCGGCGCCTTCGCGGCCGGGGTCCCCGGCGGGACCGGCGCGGCCGGGCTGAAGACATATCCGTCCGGCGCGCCGTTGCCCGTCACCTGCTCGACGCTCGGGTTCGCCGCGACGCCCCCGCAGGCCGGCGGCGGGTCCGCGGCGGCCGAGGGCACGACCGTCCCCGAGAGCGCCACCGTCACTGCCACCAAGCGCGCCGAACGGATCATGCCTCGACTATGACGCGGGGCCCGGGCCCGCACCGGCCGAGAACCGTCCACTTAAGAGTGAACCTCGGCCGGGGCGGGCCCGTGCGTCAGCGTTCGCCGATGCGGCCGGGCAGCCCGAAGCGGCCCTTCTTCCACACCGAGACGATCGACGGCCGCGGCTGCGCGGTGCCGCCGTCCGGCCAGTGCGACGTCGGGTTCGCCGAGCTCGCCGCGTTCTCACCCGGGTGCTGCACGGCGACGAGGACCACGTGGTCGGTGACGACCGGCCCGCAGGTCTCGGCGCCGACCGGCACCGAGAGGAACTGCTTGACGTGCCCGCGTTCCGGCCCGGTCACCGGCACCGAGAACAGGCCGTCGTTCGCGCCGAGCGCGTTGCCGTCGGTGGCGATCCACAGGTTGCCGTGGCGGTCGAAGGCGACGTTGTCCGGGCAGGAGATCGGGCTGACCTTGCTCTTGTCGAAGCCGCCGAAGTAGGTGTCGGCCGCCGCCGGGTCACCGCAGACGAGCAGCAGCCGCCAGGAGAACTTCGTCGACGCCGCGTCGCCGCGGGCCTCCTCCCACTCCAGGATCTGCCCGTTCTTGTTGGCCACGCGCGGGTTCACCTCGTCGACGCCGGCTTTGCCCGCCGCGCCGCGGTCGGTGTTGTTGGTCAGCGCCGCGTAGATCCGGCCGTTGACCGGGTTCGGCTCGATGTCCTCCGGCCGGTCCATCTTCGTCGCGGCGACCTTGTCGGCGGCCTGGCGCGTGAAGACGTAGACCTCTTCGGCGGTGAAACCGTCCACAAAGGACTTGTTGCCGCTCGCCAGCGGGATCCACTCGCCGGAGCCGTCGAACTCGTTGTCCGACGGGAGCTTGCCGGTGCCGTCGATCTCGGCGGCGGGGCTGTCACCGGTGAAGCGGGCGACGTACAGGGTGCCGTCGTCGAGCAGCGCCGAGTTGTGCCGGCGCGCGTGCGCGCTCTTGCCGGGCTTGTACTTGCCCTTGGAGACGAACTTGTAGATGTATTCGAACCGCTCGTCGTCCCCGGAATAGACGGTGACGTGGCCGTCGGCCGTGATCTTGACGTTCGCGGCCTCGTGCTTGAACCGGCCGAGCGCGGTGTGCTTGATCGGCGTGGACGTCGGGTCGTTCGGGTCGATCTCGACGACCCAGCCGAACCGGTTCGGCTCCTGCGGCTCCTGGGCGACGTCCCAGCGCTGGTCGAAGCGCTCCCACTTGCGGGTGCTGGCGCCGGTGCCGACGAGGTAGCGCTTGAGCCGCGCGGCCTGGACCGGGTCGGTCACCTTGTCCGCGTTGGCGAAGTACTGGTGGAAGTTCTCCTCGCCCGACAGCACGGTGCCCCACGGCGTCACACCGCCGGAACAGTTGTTCTGCGTGCCCCGGACCCTGCGCCCGGTCGGGTCGGCCGACGTCTTCAGGAACTTCGAGCCGGCGGCCGGGCCGCGCACCTCGAAGACCGTGTCGAGCGTGATGCGGCGCCCGTACCGGCTGGGCACGACCTCGAGGCCGCCGCGGATCGGGTCGCGGCGGGTCAGCAGCACCGAGAGGCCGTGCGCCGCCCAGGCGATCTTGACCTGCTCTTCGGTGGGGTTGGCCGGGTCGTACTGGTCGGCCGGGAACAGGTGCACCTCGGTGGTGTACTCGTGGTTCACGACCAGCAGGTTGCTCAGCCCCAGCGGGTCCTGCGGGATCAGGCCGACGAAGTCGTTGTTGTAGCCGAACTGCTTGGCCTGCGCGGCCGCGGTCTGCTTGGCGAAGTCGAACTTCGGCGCGCCCGGGACGACCGGGTCGCCCCAGCGGACGACGACACGCTGGGCGTATCCGTCGGGGATGCTCACCTGGTCGAGCTTGTTCGGCGGGACGGCGTCGAAGTCGGTGCCGGGGACCGGACGCGGCTTCGGGCCGTGGTCGTGGCCCTGCGGAGCGGGCGCGGCGGCCGCGGTGCCGGACAGCGCGGCGAACCCGCCCGCGGCGGCGGCCATCACGGCGCCCGCTTTGAAGACCCGGCGGCGGGAGATGTCCTTGACGACGTCGCCGAAGTATTCGTTCCCGGACTCGTTGGGTTCGGGGTGGGCGCAGGCGTTGCCACAGCGGTATTCGCAGGTGATCGGCGAGCGGCCGCCCGGGTGGGCGGCGGGGTACAGCGGGAGCAGGCGGTCGGGCACAGCGCCTCCATGGTGGGAGTTCGGGAACGAACCGAACCTAAGCGCCCAAAACCAGCCAAGCCAGACATTCAGGTGAACGGTAGGTGTACCGCTCACCCGAATGGCCGTGGCTCAGAACTCTTCGCCGACGAGCACCGCCTCCTGCGGCACCACGTGCGGGTCCGCCTTGCGCTCCCTCAGCGAGAGCAGTGCACCCGCGATCACGCACAGCACGGCCGAGGCGACAAACGGCGCCTGCGGCGAACCGAACCACTCGGCGACGTGTCCGACGAGCGTCGCGGCGACGGCGCCACCCAGCCAGCGGCAGAAGTTGTACCCCGCGCTGGCGACCGGGCGCGGCGCGTCGCTGATCGACATCGCGGTGCCGGTGAACAGCGTGTTCAGCAGGCCGGACACGAGCCCGGAGACGATGATCCCGGCGACCAGCACCGGCTTGCTCGGCACGGCCAGGACCAGCATCAGCACGGCGTACCCGAAGACGGCGGCCGCGGCGGCGTGCCGCTCACCGAGCTTGGCGGCCAGCCGCGGCGCCAAAGCCACTCCCGCCACCGCGACGCACAGGCCCCAGCCGCAGAAGATCAGCCCGACGGCGATGGCGCTCCAGCCGAGCACGAACGGCGACCAGGCCAGCACCGCGAAGAACGCGGCGGTGTACAACGCGGACGCGACCGAGGTGCGCAGCAGACCGGTGTGCTTCAGCGCGCGCAGCGGGTCGAGCAGCTTGATCGGGTCACGCTTTTCGTGCTTGTCGCTCTTGAGGAAGACCGCGCAGAGCACGAGCGCGCCGGCCATCAGGACCGCGGTGCCGAGGAACGGGCCGCGCCACGAGATCGAGCCGAGCAGCGCGCCCAGCAGCGGGCCGACCGACAGACCGACGCCCAGCGCGGCCTCGTACAGCAGGATCGCGCCGGACTGCCCGCCGGTCGCGGCGCCGACGATCACCGAAAGCGCCGTCGCGATGAAGAACGCGTTGCCGAGGCCCCAGACCGCGCGCAGCCCGACGAGCTGCTCGATCGACCCGGCGGCCGAACACAGCGCGGTCGCCACGACGATCAGCGACAGCCCGACCAGGACCGTGCGCTTCGGGCCGAACTTCGCGCTCGCCGCGCCGGTGACCAGCATCGCGACGACCTGGACCCCGAGGTACGACGAGAAGAGCAGCGTGACCTGCGACGGCGTCGCGTCCAGGCCCTTGGCGATGGAGAGCAGGATCGGGTCGACCAGGCCGATCCCCATGAAGGCGATGACCGCGGCGAACGCGGTGATCCACACCTGCTTGGGCTGGCCCTTGACGGCGTCCAGCAGGCTCGAGTGGTGTTCAGCGCTCATCGCTGATCAGTTCCTCCTTCTTGGTGTCGACAAGTAGCTTGGCGAGAGCCGGAAGGGCGGCTTCGATCGCAGCGCGGTCGGCGTCGTCCATCGTGATGAGCCGCTCGCGGAGGAACTCCTCGCGGGCGGCGACCATCTCGGCGTAGAAGCGACGACCCTCGTCGGTGACGTCCACGAGCACCGCCCGCCGGTCGGCGGGGTCCGGCGTGCGGGTGGCCAGGCCGAGGCGTTCGAGCCGGCCGACGACGTCGGTCATCGACGGCAGCTTGACCCGCTCGAACTCCGCCAGCGCGCTCATCCGCCGCGGCCCGCCGTTGACCAGCTCGCTCAGCACCGAACCCTGCGTGAGGGTCAGCGTCAGCTGCGGGGTCTGCCGGCGCACCTGGTGGTACAGCCGGAAGACCAGCGGCCGCAGCCGGTGGGCGAGATCGGCGATCGGGGAAGTCACTTAGCCAGGCTAACAAATTTTAGTAAGGGTAGCTAAGTAAGTCGGCTCACAGGCTAGGCTCGAGGTCATGGACGCGGTGATCTTCGACCTCGACGGCGTGCTGGTGGATTCGGAGCGGATCTGGGACGAGGTGCGCCGCGCGGTCGTCGCCGAACACGGCGGCACGTGGCTTCCGGAAGCGACCCGGGCGCAGCAGGGGATGAGCACCCCGGAATGGGCCCGCTACCTGGTGGAGGAGCTGGGCGCCCAGCTGTCCCCACCGGAGATCGCGACGCTCGTGGTCAAGCGCATGGCGGCCCGGTACGCCGAGGAGCCGCCCTTGATCCCGGGCGCGGTCGAGGTGGTGCGGCAGGTGTCGGCACGCCGGCCGGTGGCGATCGCCAGCTCGTCGCCGGTGATCCTGATCAAGGGGTTCCTGGACGTGACGGGGTTGCCGGTGGGCGCGGCGGTGTCGTCCGAGCAGGTCGGGGCGGGGAAGCCGGCGCCGGATGTTTATCTGCGGGCGGCCGAGCTGCTGGGGGTGGCGCCCTCGGACTGCGCGGCCGTGGAGGACACGACCAACGGGCTGAAGTCGGCGTTGGCCGCGGGGATGGCGGTTTATGCCGTGCCGAACCCGCACTTTCCGCCGGATCCGGAGGTGCTGAAGCAGGCCGCGGCGGTGGTGGAGAAGATCACCGCGTTGCCGGGGGCGCTCGGACTCAGCTGACTTCGGCGCGCACGGGCGGCGAGCCGGGGACGACATCGGCCAGGAACACCTGGTAGGACGAGGCAGCCCGGCCGACCAGCTTGCCTTGGCTCAGATCACCCTGTGCGTTGTAGAGCCGCAGATGTTCGGCCGTCGACGAGAGCAGATAGACCGCCTTGCCGGCGGGCAGCGGCCCACCGTTTTCGCCGACGTAACCGGCCAGGACGGTCTTTCCGCCGTCCGGGAGGAGCGCTGCGCACTGCGGCGAGTTCGTTCCGTACTGCGGAGTCTTCTGGTCGAGCTCCCCACCTGGGGGGATGGCCGCGACGCAGAACGAATCCCGGCCGGGCGCGTTCGCCAGAACACCGATGAAGGCCACGGCCTGCCACTTGTCGGTCTGCCCCGCGAACTCCGTGGCGATGGCCCGGCTCCCCTTGGTGAGCAGGTGGTCCATGGACCCCTTCTCCGTCTTGGCGAGCAGCAGCTCCTGTCCGGGGCGCGCGGGCTGGACCGGCGCCGGGGCGTTGTTCACCCGCGTGACCACCAGCACGCTGGTCAGCACCACCAGGACCGCGGCCAGCGGCGCGATCCACACGGCCGTCCGGCGGCGGCGGGGCTTCCGCTGCCGCCGCATCTGCTCGGCCCAGGCCGCGTCGAGGTTCGGCGTGACCTCCCGGGCCTGCTCACTCAGCGTCTCGGCCAGTTTGCGTTCGAGGTCGGTCATCGCTCACCTCCCAGGTCGTCCCCCAAGTGTTTGCGCAGGTTCTCCATCGCGTGGTGCGTGGTCGCCTTCACGGTGCCCGGTGAGATGCCGAGCGTCTCCGCGATGCCCGTGGTGCTCAGGTCCAGCCAATACCTCAGCACGAGCACCTCGCGCTGGCGCCTCGACAGCTTCTCCAGCACCGCGCGCAGCTGCTGGTGCTCCCAGTTGGCGACGGCTCTGACCTCGGCGGACAGCTCGTCCGGCGGCCGGTCCTGCGGGGTCCGGCGCACCACCTTCAGGTGCCGGGTGCGCGACCGCGACATGTTCACCACGGTCGTGCGCAGGTAACCGGCCACCCGCGTGTGGTCGGTGAGGGAGTCCCACCGCTGGTGGAGCTTGACGAAGGCCTCCTGCGCGACGTTCTCCGCGTCGTCCGCGCCGAGCAGGTGGGCCAGCCGGGTCATCTGGGCGAAGTACTCCTGGAACAGGTCGTGGAAGGTCGGCGCGCTCAGGTCCCCCGGCACGCTCTCGTCCACGCTCGCACTCATACCACGCCAACGCGCACCCCGCCCCACCGGTTTAGTGGACCATGCGAAGAAGACCGCCACCAGCGGTGACGGCCTTCTCGGCGGGGAGGGATCAGACCTCGCCGCGGATGAACTTCTCCACGGCGTCGCGGGCGGTCGCGTCGTCGTACTGCTCCGGGGGCGACTTCATGAAGTAGGACGACGCCGACAGGATCGGGCCGCCGATGCCGCGGTCGAGGGCGATCTTCGCCGCACGCACGGCGTCGATGATGATGCCGGCCGAGTTCGGCGAGTCCCACACCTCGAGCTTGTACTCCAGGTTCAGCGGCACGTCGCCGAAGGCGCGGCCCTCGAGCCGGACGTAGGCCCACTTGCGGTCGTCGAGCCACTGGACGTAGTCCGACGGCCCGATGTGCACGTTGCCCTTGCCGAGGTCGCGGTCGACCTGCGAGGTGACGGACTGGGTCTTCGAGATCTTCTTCGACTCGAGCCGCTCCAGCTCCTTCATGTTCAGGAAGTCCATGTTCCCGCCCACGTTGAGCTGCATCGTCCGGTCGAGCTGGACGCCGCGGTCCTCGAACAGCTTCGCCAGGACGCGGTGCGTGATGGTGGCGCCGACCTGGGACTTGATGTCGTCGCCGACGATCGGGACACCCGCGTCGGTGAACTTCTGGGCCCACTCGGGGTCCGACGCGATGAACACCGGCAGCGCGTTGACGAACGCCACGCCGGCGTCGATCGCGGCCTGGGCGTAGAACTTGTCGGCCACCTCGGAGCCCACCGGCAGGTACGACACGAGCACGTCGGCCTTCGCCTCGCGCAGCGCCGCGACGATGTCGACCGGGGTCTCGTCGGACTCCTCGATCGTCTCGCGGTAGAAGCGGCCGAGGCCGTCGTGGGTGTGGCCGCGCTGGACGGTGACGCCGAGCGGCGGCACGTCGGCGATCTTGATCGTGTTGTTCTCGGAGGCGAAGATCGCTTCCGACAGGTCACGGCTGACCTTCTTGGCGTCCACGTCGAACGCGGCGACGAACTCGATGTCGCGGACGTGGTACCCGCCGAAGTCGACGTGCATCAGACCCGGGACCCGCGTGGCGGGATCCGCGTCGCGGTAGTACTGGACACCCTGGACCAGCGACGCCGCGCAGTTGCCGACGCCCACGATGGCCACCCGAACGCGGCGGTTCTCGCCCATGGGGGTTTCTCCTTCAATCCGTGTCTGTTCAGTAGGTCTGGTGCCGCGACGCTGCGGCCCGCACCGCCCGGCTCAGGTCTCGGGACCCCGCCGTTCGGCTTCTTCGTGCGCGATCAGCTCGTTGAGCCAGCGCACCTCCCGCTCGCTGGTCTCCAGCCCGAGCCGGTGCAGCTCGCGGGTGTAGCGATCGATCTTCTGCTCGGCCCTGGCCAGCGCCGCCCGCAGACCTTCACGCCGCTCCTCGACGCGCCGGCGGCGGCCTTCGAGGATCCGCATCCGGACGTCGGCCGGGGTCCGCGAGAAGAAGGCCAGGTGAACGCCGAAGCCTTCGTCGTCCCAGGTCTGCGGCCCGGCGTCGCCGAGCAGCTCACCGAAGCGCTCCTTGCCCTCCGCGGTGAGCTTGTAGACCCGGCGTCCGCGCCGCGACCACGCCCGGTCGTCGGCTTCGTCGAGCTCTTCGACCAGGTACCCGGCCCGCAGCAGCCGCCGCAGGGTCGGGTACAGCGAGCCGTACGAGAACGTCCGGAACGTGCCGAGCGTCTCGTTCAGCCGCTTGCGCAGCACATACCCGTGCATGGGCGCTTCGTGCAGAAGACCGAGGATCGCGAACTCCAGCACACCGCACCCCCTTCCGGGAACAAACCGTGGCGACCGGCGTTGCTCCGAATGATCGCCTCGATCCAACCTACTCAGCCACTATATCGCCCCGATACATCGAAGTGGCGAAGCCAACAGGCCCGCTCACTCTGGAGTGGGGGAAATTCACCGGAGAGTTATCGAACGTCCGGCGTGTCCGCTCCGGACCGGGGCCCAGCCGCGCTAGGGGGCGTGGACGACACAGGAAGAGCCCGTACTCTGTCCTGGTGATTAACCAGCGGCAGGTCGTGGACTACGCGCTGCAGCGCCGTGCGCTGCTGGCCGAAGTCCGCTCTGGACGCGTCGGCAGCTACGAAGCCTGCGACGCGAGCCCGTACCTGCTGCGGGCGGCGAAGTTCCACGGCCGGGCCGGTGACCAGCCCTGCCCGATCTGCCGCCAGGAACCGCTGACCCTGGTGTCCTGGGTCTACGGTGACGAACTCAAGCACGTCGCGGGCTCGGCGAGGACCCCCGAAGAGCTGGCCAGGATGGCCGGCCGGTTCGCCGAGTTCACCGTGTACGACGTCGAAGTGTGCCGAGCGTGCCACTGGAACCACCTGGTTCGGTCGTACGTCCTCGGCACGGGGGAGCCGGCCGACGGTCCACGAAGGACCGCAGGCCGGTGAGCTGGATCACAACCGCTGAAGAGCGCAGAACGGCGCACTACCGGGCGCCGGTCTGGGAGGCCCATTCGTGAACGACGACCGCAACCGCTCCTGGCCCGGCCAGGAGCCAGATGCACCTCGCCGTGCCCAGTCAGGCCCGTGGCCGGGGGAAGACCCCGGACCCGCCTGGCCCGGCGAAGAAGCCCCCCGCCGGCCCCAGCGCGGCACGCCGCCCCGGGGGAACCCGCGCGGCGCCGCGCCCGAGTGGCCCTCCGGCGACGAAGGCGAGCCCCAGTGGCCGGCCGGGGACGAGCAGCCGCCCCGACGGCCGCAGCGCCCCCGCCAGCAGCAGGGCATGCCGCCGCGCCGGGCCGTCCCCCCGGGCGGGCAGCGCCCGGCGCAGGGTCCGCCCGCCTCGCCGCCGCAGGGGTTCCGCCAGCAGACCGGACGCCGGCCCGTGCCGCCGCCGGGCCGCGAGCCGGACCTGATCACCCACCACGCGCACAACGGCACCGACGACTTCGGACGTGACCCGTACGACGACGGTTACGAAGACGCCGCGTTCAACGAGTACGCCGACGACGTCGAGCCCCAGGAGGAGCTCGACGAAAACGGCAAGAAGATCCTCACGCCGGCGCAGAAGAAGAAGCGCCGGTGGAAGATCGTCCGCCGCGTCGCGTACGCGTGCGTCGGGCTGTTCTTCGTGGTCCCCGCGATCGCGTTCGTCATCACGTACTTCCTGGTCGACGTGCCGACGCCGGAGAGCGTCAAGGCGCTGCAGAGCCAGCCGATCACCTACTACGACATGAACGGCCAGCTGATCGGCCGCGAGACGCCGCCGACCGGCGACCACCAGCTGCTGAAGCCGGGCGAGGTGCCGGAGGTCGTCAAGCACGCCGTGTACTCGGCGGAGGACGCGACGTTCGAGACGAACTCGGGCTTCGACGTCACCGGCATCCTGCGCGCGGTCCTCGCCCAGGTGACCGGCGGCCAAGGCGGTGGTTCGACCATCTCCCAGCAGTACATCAAGCAGGCGACGCAGAACGACCAGCAGACGCTGACCCGCAAGTGGACCGAGCTGGCGAAGTCGTTCAAGATGAACAACCAGGAGTCCAAGGAAGAGATCATCACTTCCTACCTGAACATCGTCTTCTTCGGCCGCGGGGCGTACGGCATCGGCGCGGCGTCGAAGGCGTACTTCAACAAGGACGTCAAGGACCTCAACGCGTCCGAAGCCTCGCTGCTGGCCGGTCTGATCCAGGGCCCCAGCCGGTCCGAGAACGAGGCGTACGCCCAAAAGCGCTGGGCGTACGTGATGGACCAGATGGTCGCCAACAAGTGGCTCCGCGCGGACGAGCGCGCGACCTTCCAGTTCCCGACCCCGATCGCCAAGAACTCCAACAAGGAGAAGGACTCGGGGAAGATGACCTACCAGCTCCAGCAGCGGATCAAGGACGAGCTGGAGGCGAAGGGCTACGACGAGGGCAAGCTGTTCTCCTCCGGCGCGAAGATCTACACCACGATCGACCCGGCGGCGCAGGCCGCGGCGGAACAGGCCACCCAGGAGGGCATGAAGGGCCAGACCGACGAGAACCTGCTCAACGCGCTGGTCGCCGTCGATCCGAAGACCGGCGGCGTGCTCGCCTACTACGGCGGGCCCGAGCTGGTGAAGGACCCCCAGGGCAAGGACGCGCTCGGCCAGGACCGCGCCAACCAGGCGCGGAACCCGGGTTCGTCGGTGAAGGCGTTCGACCTCACGGCGTTCCTGAAGATGGGCAAGGGTCTCGGCGAGACGTTCGACGGCTCGAACAACCGGGTGCTCGGCGGCCGCACGGTCCGGAACGCGGGTGACAGCGCGAGCTGCGGCAAGGACTGCACCGTCGCGAAGGCGATGGAGATCTCGGCGAACACCGTGTTCTACGACATGGTCCTGAACGTGACGAAGCCGTCACGGGTCGCGGAAGCGGCCAAGGAGGCCGGGGTCAAGGTCGCGCCGAACGGCAAGAGCGTCCTCTACACCGACGACAACAACATCTCGCTCGGTGGTGGTGGCACGGCGGTGACGCCGGAGGACATGGCCGCGGCGTACGCGTCGTTCGCCAACGGCGGCACCTACCACGAGCAGCACTTCGTCTCGAAGCTGACGAACGGCCAGGACGAGGTGGAGTTCGACGAGAACAACATCAAGACCAACCCGGCCTTCGACGACGACGCGGCGAAGAGCCAGCAGATCGCGGGCAACGTCACCGAGGCGCTGGTCCCGGTCATCGACCACTCCAAGCTCAAGTGCCCGACCGGTCACGAGTGCGCGGGCAAGACCGGTACGCAGCAGTACACGGCGAAGGACAGCGACCCGGCTTCGTACAAGGACCGCAACGCGCAGACCTGGATGGTGGGCTACACCCCGTCCGTGTCGGCCGCGGTCTGGGTCGGCGGTGACGGCAACAAGCCGCTGCACGACCCGAAGGGCAAGCCGATCTTCGGTGCCACCATCGCCGGTCCGACGTGGCAGAACTTCATGAACCTCTACCTCAAGGGCAAACCGGCGGAGAAGTTCGACAAGGTCCAGGCGATCGGCAAGGACGTCAACGAGGTGACGACCACGCCGTCGAAGCCGTCGGAGACGCCGAGCGTCACCACGACGCCGACCACGCCGGAGTCGTCCGAGAGCACCGAACCGACGAACACCGACACGAACACGGAGACGAAGCCAGGCCGGCCGACGCGGCCCGGCCCGGGTGAGACCCCGACGTTCCCGCTCGGCAACAACAACGGTGGCGGTGGTGGTGGGTTCGCCCAGCCACCGGGCTCCGGGCCCGGCTAGAACGTCCTCCTTCAGGGCCCTTCGCGAACGCGCGGAGGGCCCTGAAGCGTTTCAGGAAGATCGTTTCGGCAACCCGGACGCATTTCGCACGTCCTTTCTCAAAGGGGGCGGCGGTTGTCGCTGCCCGCACACACACCGTTTTTCGGGGGCTCCGGGTGGCGGAGCCCCCGGCTCGGGGCGAAGCCCCGCGGAATACTGGAGGACGGACCCGTGCCCGACGATCGATCCCGCTCCTGGCCCGGCCAGGGTCCCGATCCGCGCCGTCGCGCACCCCAGGGTCCGCCCGGCCAGGCCCCGCGCCGCCCGCAACAGCAGCAGTGGCAGCAGCAACAGCCACCGCGGCAACCGCCGCCTTCGCGCGGGTACCGGCCCGAGCCGCCGCCGATGAGCGGCGGCCCCGAGCTGATGACGCACCACGCGTACGAGGAGCCGGACGCCTACGACGACGACGTCCGGCCCGAAGGCGACGGCAAACCCGAGCTGACTCCGGCGCAGCGCAAGAAGCGGCGCTGGAAGATCATCCGGCGGGTCGCCTACGCCTTCGTCGGGGTGTTCATGGTGCTGCCCGCGATCGCGTTCGTCATCACGTACTTCCTGGTCGACGTCCCGTCGCCGACCGAGGTCGCGCAGAACCAGAGCCAGGCGGTCACCTACCTCTTCTCGGACGGCTCGCCGATGGGCAAGGACGTCCCCCGCGGCGGCAACCGGGTGCTGCTGACCCCGGACCAGATCCCCGACGTCATGAAGCACGCGGCGATCGCGACCGAGGACGACTCGTTCGAGACCAACTCCGGCTTCGACATCGGCGGCCTGCTGCGCGCGGTCTACAACCAGGCCACCGGCGGCGCCGGCGGTGGTTCGACGATTTCGCAGCAGTACATCAAGAAGGCCACCGACAACGACGCCCCGACGTTGACGCGCAAGTGGACCGAGCTGGCCAAGTCCTTCAAGATGAACCAGACGTACGAGAAGAAGGACATCATCACCGCGTACCTGAACATCATCTACTTCGGGCGCGGCGCGTACGGGGTGGGCGCGGCTTCGCAGGCCTTCTTCCACAAGGAAGCGAAGGACCTCAGCTTCTCGGAGGCCGCGCTGCTGGCCGGCCTGATCCAGCAGCCGGGCCGCTCGGAGAACCCCAAGGTCGCGAACGACCGCTGGAACACCGCGCTCGACCGGATGGTGAAGAACAACTACATCTCCGCGGCCGACCGCGCTTCGGCGCAGTTCCCGACGCCGATCCCGCTCGAGGACAGCAAGCAGCAGGCCGGCGCGCCGCCCGCGTTCGTCGTGCAGCAGGTGAAGGACGAGCTGGCCGCGCACGACATCCCCGAAGACCGCTACTACTCCGGCGGTTTCCAGGTGCAGACCACGATCGACCCCAAGGCCCAGCAGGCCGCGGAACAGGCGGCCACCGAGGCGCTCGAAGGCCAGGTGGACGACAACCTGCTCAACGCGCTCGTCGCCGTCGACCCGAAGACCGGCGGGGTGCTCGCCTACTACGGCGGCAAGCCGATCGTGCAGGTCAACGGGCAGGACCAGGCCGGGCGCGACTGGGCGAACACCCCGCAGAACCCGGGTTCGTCGATGAAGCCGTTCGACCTCACGGCGTTCCTCAAGATGGGCAAGGGCCTCGACGCGACGTTCGACGGCTCGAACAACCGCACGTTCGACGGCCGTGTCGTGCGCAACGCCGGCCCGGGCAGCAGCTGCTCGCAGCAGTGCACGGTCGCCGAGGCGATGGAACGCTCGGCGAACACGGTGTTCTACGACATGGTCCTCAACCAGACCAAGCAGGGCCCGGTCAAGGACGCGGCGCGGGAAGCCGGCGTGAAGACCAAGAACGACGACGGCGGCCAGTCGATCATCTCCACCAAGGACAACAACATCTCCCTCGGCGGTGGCGAAACCCAGATCACGCCGGCCGACATGGCCTCGGCGTACGCCACGTTCGCGGCCAACGGCGAGCAGCGCGCGCGGCACTTCGTGCAGAAGGTGTCCAACTCGCAGGGTGAGGTCGCGTACGAGGCCACGACCGACGCCAAGCCGGCGTTCGACAGCGACGCGGACAAGAGCCGCCAGATCGCCGGGAACGTCACCGAGTCGCTGAAGCCGGTCATCGGGTTCTCGAAGCTGAAGTGCCCGAACGGCCACGAGTGCGCCGGCAAGACCGGGACGCAGCAGCACACGAAGGTCGCGGGTGAGCCGTCCTGGGCGGCGAACGCGAACTCGCAGACGTGGATGGTCGGCTACACCCCGTCGGTCTCGGTGGCGGCCTGGGTCGGTGGCGACGGCAACAAGCCGCTGCACGGCAAGAACAACTCGCCGATCTACGGCTCGACGATCGCCGGCCCGATGTGGCAGAAGTTCCTGTCGCTGTACCTGACCGGCAAGCCGGGTGAGAAGTTCGACAAGGTCGACCGCATCGGCGGTGAGGTGGCGCCCCCGCCGTCCTCCGACGTCGTGACGACCACGGACGCGCCCCCGACGGACGAGAGCACCGGCGGCAACCCCGACGACGGCAACCAGCCCGGCGGCCATCAGAGCAACGAGAACTCGTCGCCGACCACCACGCCGAAGCACACGAAGACGCCGACTTCGAAGGACACTCCACCGTCGAAGACCGACGAACAGGAGAACTAGCCGGGTGAACCACGGTGGGCCGCGGTCCGTGTGCCTACGAGAGGACTGCGTCCGCAGCCCACCGTGGAGGACGGCCCGTGAGCAACGACCGCACGTCACCCGGGCGGCAGCCTGACCCACGTCGTCGTGCCCGCCGGCCGGCGCCACGCTCCGGGCTGCTGGGCGCCGAGCCGGAGCTGATCACCCACCACGCCCACAACGGCACCGAGCCCGACGAGCCGCCGACCGTGCCGATCCGGCGGCAGCGGCCCGGGCAGCCGCCGCGCCGGCCGCGTCCGCTCACCGCCCAGGACCTGCGGAAACGGCGCTGGCGGCGGATCCGGCGGATCGGGTACGTCGTCGCCGGCGTGTTCTTCGTGGTTCCCGCCGTCGCGTTCGTGATCACCTACCTCGCCGTCGACGTCCCCTCGCCGGAGACCGTCGCGCAGGCGCAGGGCCAGGCCGTGACCTACCTGTTCAGCGACGGCACCGAGATGGGCAAGGACGTGCCCACCGGCGGCAACCGGCAGATCCTCGTGGCGAACCAGATCCCGGATGTCGTCAAGAAAGCCGTGATCGCCACCGAGGACGCGTCGTTCGAGACCAACTCCGGTTTTGACGTCGGCGGCATCCTCCGCGCCGCGTACAACCAGGTCACCGGCGGTTCGGGCGGCGGGTCGACGATTTCCCAGCAGTACATCAAGAACGCCTCCGGCGACGACGACCCGACGCTGACGCGCAAGTGGGTCGAGCTCGCGAAGTCGTTCAAGATGAACCAGACCTACGAGAAGGCGGACATCATCACCGCCTACCTCAACATCATCTACTTCGGCCGCGGCGCCTACGGTGTCCAGGCCGCCGCGCAGGCCTACTTCGGCAAGGACGTCGGCCAGCTCGACTACTCCCAGTCGGCGCTGCTGGCCGGGCTGATCCAGCAGCCGGGCCGGTCCGAGAACACCGCCGTCGCCACGAGCCGCTGGACCACCGCGCTCGACCGGATGCTGAAGAACGGCTACCTGACCCAGGCCCAGCGCGCCGCCGCGAAGTTCCCGACGCCGATCCCGCTGCGGGAGAGCCGGGACGCGGGCGCGCTGAACCCGTTCATCAAGAAGCAGGTCAAGGCCGAGCTGGCCGCGCAGGGCATCGACGAGAAGCAGTACTACTCCGGCGGGTTCCAGGTGTTCACCACCATCGACCCGCGGGCGCAGCAGGCGGCCGAGCAGGCGGTGTCCGAGGGCATGGCCGACCAGACCGACGACCGGATCCTCAACGCGCTGGTGGCCGTCGACCCGAAGACCGGCGGGGTGCTCGCCTACCACGGTGGCGAGCCGATCGTGAAGGGCCCGAACGGCGAGGACCAGGCCGGCCGCGACTGGGCCGACGAACCGCACAACCCCGGGTCGTCGATGAAGCCGTTCGACCTGGCGGCGTTCCTCAAGCTCGGCCGCGGCCTGGACGCGCGGTTCGACGGCACGTCCCCGCGCACGTTCCCCGGCGTCGACCTCCCGATCCGCAACGCCGGCGACAGCAGCAGCTGCTCCGAGGAGTGCACTGTCGCGGAGGCGATGCAGCGGTCCACCAACACCGTGTTCTACGACATGGTGCTCAACGTGACGAAGCCGTCCGGCGTGGCGGAAGCCGCGCAGGAGGCGGGCATCCGGACGTCGGACAACGGCGGCCGCAGCAAGCTCTTCACCGGCGACAACAACATCTCGATCGGCGGCGGGGACACCCAGGTGACCGCGGCGGACATGGCCTCGGGGTACGCGACGTTCGCGGCCAACGGCGTCCAGCGCGACCGCCACTTCGTCCAGAAGGTGACCAACGCGAACGGCGAAACGGCGTACGAGGCCAAGGACCGCTCGACCGACGCCTTCGCCGACAACGACGCGTCCCGCAGCGCGCAGATCGCGGGCAACGTGACGGCGGCGCTCGCGCCGGTCATCCAGTTCTCCCGGCTGACCTGCCCGGCCGGCCACGAGTGCGCGGGCAAGACGGGAACGCAGCAGCACACGCCGCAGAACGACGAACCCGCGTCCGCCGCGAACGCCAACTCGCAGACGTGGATGGTCGGGTACACCCCGTCGGTGTCGGCGGCGGTCTGGGTCGGCAGCGACGGGGACAAGGCGTTGCGCGGCCCGGGCGGGACCCCGCTGTTCGGCTCGACGCTCGCCGGGCCGATCTGGGACCGCTTCATGCAGCTGTACCTGACGGGCAAACCGGCGGAGCGCTTCGACCGGGTGGCGGCGATCAGCTCACCGCAGGACCGGGTGGAGGTGCAGCTTCCGTCGCCGCCTCAGCAGCAGCAGCAACAGCAGCGCGACCCGCGGAACCAGCAGCAGGCCCAGCCCGGCAACCGCCAGCAGCAGCTGGACCAGCTGCGGCAGTTCCAGCAACGGCTGCAGGAGCTCCAGGACCGCCAGCGCAACCGGAACGGGAACGGCAACGACTCGGGTCAGAGCGGTGACCCGGACCCGGACGGCTGAGCGAGGAAGGTGGCCGTGACGTCGGAGCTGGGGGACATCGGCGTCACGGCCAGTCCAGGGTCGTCAGAGCTTGACGACGGTTCCTTCCACGCCGGAGCGGTGCGCGGCCTCGATCACCCGCAGCGCCTCGACCGAGGACGCGGGGTCGACCGGGAACTCGCCTTCACCGCGCAGCGCGTCACGCACCTGCGCGTAGAACTGCTCGTAGCGGCCGGTTTCGGTCGGCACGGTCTTGAGGTCGTTGCCGACGCCGATCTTCCCGGTGTCCGCCGCCGGTTCCACGCCCCAGCCTTCGTCGCCGGGGCGCATGCCCGCCTTGATCTGCGGTTCCTGCACGTCGAGGCCGAACTTCGTGAACGTCGCGCGGTCGCCGAGGAGGCGGAACCGCGGGTTCAGGGTGCCGGCGAGCGCGGTCGCCCACAGGTGTGAGCGGACACCGTTGGCGTGGCGAAGCGCGACGAAGACGTCATCGTCGACCTGGACGCCGGCGCGGCGCCGGTCGACCTCGGCGTAGACCTGCGTGACCGGGCCGAACAGCTGCAGCGCCTGGTCGACGATGTGCGCGCCGAGGTCGTAGAGCAGCCCGCCGGCCTCGGCCGGGTCGCCGAACTCGCGCCAGTTGTCCTTGGGCTTGGGCACCCAGCGGTCGTAGCGGGACTCGAAGCGGAACACCTCGCCGAGCCGGCCGGACTCGAGGACCTTGCGCACGGTGAGGAAGTCGGAGTCGAGCCGCCGGTTCTGGAAGACCGTGAGGCCGACACCGGCCGCCTTCGCCGCGGCGACGATCTGCTCGGCTTCGAGCGCGGTCGGCGCGAAGGGCTTGTCGACGACCACCGGCAGGCCGGCTTCGATGGCCCGCAGCGCGAGCGGCACGTGGGTGCGGTTCGGGGTGCTGACCACCACGAGGTCGAGGTCGGCCGCCCGCTCGAACAGCGCGTCCGCGCCGGGCACGACCTCCGCGCCCGGGTGGTCGGCGCGCGCCTGGGCGGCGTTGCTCGACGTCGTGATCACCGCGGGGGTCAGGCCGGGGGTCGCGGCGACCAGCGGCGCGTGGAACACCCGTCCGCCGATGCCGTACCCGAGGATCCCCACGCGCAAGTCGTCAGCCATGGCCCCCATTAAACAACAGTGTTGCGTAATTGGCCAGGCGTGCGAAGATCTCACCATGGCGGCCACCGGGAGGAACCTGCGCAACGTGCGCGAGCACAACCGCGCCCTCCTGCTTTCCCACATCCTGCGGGCCGGCGGCCTCAGCCGCGTCGAGCTCGCCGGCCGGACCGGGCTGACCCAGCAGGCCGTCTCGAAGATCGTGCCCGAACTCCTCGACGCCGGCCTGCTGGACGAGGAGCGTCAGCCGTCCGTGGGCGTCGGCAAACCCCGCACCCAGCTGACCGTGCGCGCCGGCGCCAAGCACGCGCTCGGCGCCCGGCTCGACCGCGACGAGTTCCGCGTGCTGCGCACCAACCTCATCGGCGAGGTCGAGGAGACGGCGGGCGGCCCGCTGCCCGTCGGCTTCACGCCCGAACAGGCCGTCGAAGCGATCGGCGCCGCCGCGCTCGAGCTCGCCGACGGCTTCGACGTGCTCGGCCTCGGCCTCGGCGCGGTCGGCCCGCTGGACCACCTCGCCGGCCTCGTCCGCGACGCGACCAACATGCCGGGCTGGCACGACGTCCCCCTGCGTGAGCTGCTCGAAAAGCGCACCGGGCTGGCCGTGACGCTCGACAAGAACACCAACTCCGCCGCGTTCGCCCAGCTCTGGCCGCACGGCGAGCCGACCGCGACCGCGGTGGTGCTCGTCGGCACCGGCATCGGCGTCGGCCTGCTGATCGACGGGCGGCTCTACCGCGGCCCGCGGACCAACGCGGGTGAGTTCGGGCACACCACGATCGCCTACGACGGGCCGCGCTGCGCCTGCGGGCGACGCGGCTGCGTCGAGATCATGGCCAAACAGGCGCCCGACACCCGCGCCGCCGCCGGGTTCCTCGGGATCGGGCTCGCCGACCTCGTGCAGGTGCTCGACCTCGAGCGGATCGTGCTGGCCGGACGCGCTGTGCGGGACGAACCGGACGTCTACCGGGAAGGCGTCTCGGCCCGCCTGGAGGAGCTGCTGCCGCTGCCGCACTGGCAGCGGATCGAGGTCGTCGAGGACTCCTTCGGCGAAGAGATCGTCACGCGCGGCGCGGCCGCCGAGGTCCTGGCCTCGTACTACGCGAATCCGGCATGATCGTCGGCTTCACCACAGTGCTCGCCGTTCACCGATAACATCCGCCTCGTGCCAGAGGAGACCACCCGCGAGCCGGACGCCGGCCCCGTGACGCTGAGCAGGGCGGATCGGGTCGTCCCGAGTTGGACCGAACCCCTCGCGGCCGCGGTGACCAGACCCGTCGGGGGCCCGCTCGGCGAGCACGCGGCGGTCGGCAGGCACTGGTTCTGGTCCCCCCAGCGGGTCGGCCTGCTGCTGGCGACGCTGGCGCTGATGCTCTGCTGGTTCGGCAAGGGCTCGTGCATCCAGCAGTACCAGGACTCCAGCGGCGCCACCCAGCTCGACTGGCGCGCGGGCCGTCCGTTCGTCGCGATGTGCTACTCCGACATCGTGCCGCTCTACAGCTCCGAGCGGCTCGACCGGCCGAGCACCTTCCCGTACTACACGTCGTGGAAGGAAAGCTCGCAGACCGCGGAGAACAACACCCGGTACATGGAGTACCCGACGTTCACCGGGCTGTTCCAGTGGGCGAACGCGAAGCTCGCGGCGGGCTGGTTGAACGTCGCCCAGAGCGGCTGGCTGCCGGGCGCGCTGCCGGTGGCGGTCTACTTCGACATCACCGCGTTCTTCCTGGCGCTGGCCTGGCTGGTCACCGTGTGGGCGACCGGCCGGACGATGAAACGCCGGCCGTGGGACATGGTGCTGGTGGCGATCTCGCCGCTGGTGCTGGTGCACGCGTTCACCAACTTCGACACGATCGCGACGGCGTTCACCGCGACCGGGCTGCTCGCCTGGGCGCGCAAGCGGCCCGCGCTCGCCGGCCTGCTGCTCGGGCTGGGCGCGACGGCCAAGCTGTACCCGCTGTTCCTGCTCGGCGTGCTGTTCGTGCTGTGCCTGCGCGCGGGGAAGCTGACGCCGTTCTGGAAAACCGCGGCCGCGGCCGTCGTGACGTGGGTGGTGGTGAACGCGCCGTTCATCCTCACCGCCACGCGCGGCTGGTGGGAGTTCTTCCGCATGAGCACCCTGCGGCCGATGGACCCGGACTCGCTGTACAACGTGATCTCGTACGCCACCGGCTGGGCCGGGTTCGACGGCGTGCTGCAGCAGAACCAGAGCCCGACGTACCTGAACCTCACGGTCGCGGTGCTGTTCCTGACCTGCTGCGCGGGAATCGCGTACATCGCGCTCGCGGCGCCGAGACGGCCGCGCGTCGGCCAGCTCGCGTTCCTCGTCGTGGCCGCGTTCCTGCTGACGAACAAGGTGTGGAGCCCGCAGTACTCGCTGTGGCTGGTGCCGCTGGCGGTGCTGGCGATCCCGCGCTGGCGGCTGCTGCTCGGCTGGATGCTGCTCGACGCGCTGGTCTGGGTGCCGCGGATGTTCTACTACCTCGGCGTCGACCACAAGGGCCTGCCCGAGGGCTGGTTCCTCGGCACGGTCGTGCTGCGCGACCTCGCCGTGGCCGGGCTCTGCGTGCTGGTGGTCCGGGAGATCTACCGCCCGGCGGCCGACCTGGTCCGGGCCGCCGGCGACGACGACCCGGCCGGCGGGTTCCTCGACGGCGCCCGGGACGTGATCGTCCCGAACGCCGTCCGCCACCGCCGGAAGGCCGCGGCCGTCTAACCGAGCTTCTCCCGCAGGTACGCGATGTCGGTGGCCTGCCCGTCGGGCGGGGTTTCGACGACGACCGGGGCGCCCGCCGCCTTGGCCACCTCGACCAGCGCGTCCGGGTCGATGGTGCCGTCACCCTCGACGACGTTCGCGTGCCGGTCGCGGGTCGAGCCGAACTCGTCGCGGGAGTTGTTGAGGTGCACGAGGTCGATCCGGCCCGTGATCGCCTTGACCTTCTCGACGGCGGTCGCGAGGTCCCAGCCGGCGGCGAACGCGTGGCAGGTGTCCAGGCAGAACCCGGCGCCGAACTCGCCGACCTTGTCCCACAGCCGGGCGATGACCTCGAGGTCGCGTGTGATCGCGTTCTCGCCGCCGGCGGTGTTCTCGATCAGGATCGGGACCTTGAAGCCGCCCTTCTCCTGCTCGCGCTCGAACAGCTTGCGCCAGTTGTCCAGGCCGGCCTCGACGTCGTCGTTCGCGCCGACGTGCCCGCCGTGCACGATCAGGCCCTTCGCGCCGACCGCCGCGGCGCCGTCCGCGTGCTGCGTGACGTTCTTGCGGGACGGGATCCGGATCTTGTTGTTCAGCGAGGCCACGTTGATGAGGTAGGGGGAGTGGATGAACACTTCGACGGGGTCGGCCGCGATCGCCTCCCCGTGGGGGTGCGGCTTCGGTGCCTTCCAGCCCTGGGGGTCGGAAAGGAAGAACTGGACGACGTCGGCTTTGCGCTCGGCGACCGCGGTCAACGGGTCGTCGTCACGGACATGGGCGCCAATCAGCATGCCGAGCACGCTACTCCGGGTTTTCTTTTCCCCTGCGGCACCGGTTGGTGACGCTCGTGGAGTACCGTGAGCGCGTTCCGTGATCCAGATTGGTCCGACTGCCGGAGGGCATCGATGGGGAAGCACGTCGCCCGGATCACCGCACTGGGGTTCACTCTCGCCGCTTCGGCCGCTCTCGCTGCGCCGGGCGTCGCGAGCGCGGACCCCAGCCCGACGCTCGGCGGGGACTGCGGGGCCACCCTGCAGAACGGCCAGGCCCGCGACGCGAAAACCGGCCTCCTCCTGGACGCCGGCGCCCCGCTGAACGCCCCGGACCGGCTGACCGTCGGCCTCGACTCCAGCGCGCGGAACACCAACGGCTCGGCGCCCCTGCTCACGCTCCCGGTGGGCGACACTGTGAAGGCGCTCGGCGTCGGCGAAGTGCCGGTGGTCGGCGACCTCGCGACCCACGGCGTCTGCCCGGTCGCGCAGGGCACGGTCAACACGGTCGGCGACACGCTGCAGGGCGTCACCGGCCAGCTGCCGCCGGTCCTCCCGCCGGCACCTCCCGCCCCGCCGGTGCCTCCGGCCCCGCCCGGCCCGACACCGCCCGGCCCGACCCCGCCGCCGGGGCAGACCCCGCCGCCGGGCGACAGCACCGGCCCGGTGACCAGCGGTCCCGGGAGCGCGGGCCTGCCGGGTGACGCGATCTCGGGCATCTTCACCAACGCTGCGCTCCTGCCCGGCAGCCTGGTGCAGGCGCCGGTGATCGCCCAGATCATCCCCGGCCAGCAGGTCCCGACGGTCGACGAGCAGAAGTCCGGCACCGCGGAGGCGCTGCCCGGCGTCACGCCGCCGGCGAAGCTGCCGATGCTGCTCGCGGTGCTGGCGCTGGCGATCGTCGCGGCGGCCCTCGTCCGGGCCTGGATCCGCCGCAAGCCCGCCTGATCTCACCCACGGTGACGCCCGCTTCCACTCGAATGCCGGACATTCTTGAGTGAGCGGGCGTTACTCGTCTGCCTTAACGTCGTTGTCCTGGGGAGAGGCCACGAGACCAAGGGCGGCGAGGATGCAGGATCGGGCACGGAGGGCTACGGCGGTCGGCGCGACGGCGGTTGTTCTCGCTGGTTCGGCTGTGCTCGGCATGCCCGGCACCGCGTCGGCGAGCGAGACGAAGACTGTGCCCTGCGGCAGCACAGTGACGGCGAAGCCCGGTGACACGGTCAAGGGCACGACCCCGCTGCTCGGCATCCCGCTCAACCTCGGTGTGGTCACCGACGGCACGAAGGTGCTGACTGGGACGATCAACGCCATCCTCGGCACGCTCTGCCAGGTCACCGTGAACGTGGTCAACACCGTCGTCTCACCGGTGCCGGTGATCGGCGCGCCCGCCGCCAGTGCGATCAACCAAGGCGTCCAGGGCGTGACCAGCGGCGCGCAGCAGGGCCTGAGCGCGGTGACCGGCGGCGACAAGCAGCAGTCGCCCGCGCCCGGCTCCGGCGGCAACCCGCAGCAGACCCCACCGTCCCAGGGCGGTGCGCCTCAGCAGGGCGGCACCCCGCAGGGCACCACCCCGATCCCCGACGCGAACAGCCCGCTCCTGCCCGGCTTCTTCCCGGGCGGTGGCTCGGCACTGGGCGGCTTCCCGTTCACCCTCGGCACGGGGTACGCGCCGATGCGCGACTACAGCGGCATCCCCTTCGCGACGGCCGGGCTCTTCACGCCGTCACCCGCGATCCGGTACGGCAGCCAGATCCCGGGTTACGCGCCGCAGTACGGCCTCACCGGTCCGGACGGCACCGCGGACGGCAACGCCGGCATCCAGACCGCCGGCGAGGCTCAGGCGCTACCGTCCGCGTCCGGCGGCTTCACGAACGGGTCGAACCTCCCGATGTTGATCGCGGTTCTCGCACTCTCCGGAGTCAGCGCGGGGCTCGTGCGGACCTGGGTGCTCCGCCGAATGGCCGCTGCGAATTGACCCGACTGCCGAGTATCTTTCACGTATCTTCTTCGTTGACCCTGGTGTTCAGGACGACGTCTCCATAACCCTGCGGAGGACTGTGCTCGTGCGGAAGTTCTTGACCGTGACCGCCCTGGCCGCCTTCGTGACCGGTAGCGCGTTTCTTTCCGCCGGAACCGCCTCCGCGGCGACGACGCTCGCGGGCACCTGCTCGGGCTCGGTGAGCGGCAACATGGGCGACACCGTCGCGGTCGCCGGCAAATCGCTCAGCACGATCGTGCAGGCGGCAGCCAAGAAGAACGAGATCTTCCTTCACCTCAACGGGGTGGACCCGGCCAAGCTGGGGAGCGCGATCGCCGCTCGCGGCACGCTGACGATCGGCCAGGTCCCGAACTCGGCCGGCGGGTCGATCGACGGTGCGAGCATCGCCTCGGTGGTCACCCAGTCATTGCAGAACGAAGGTGCGCTCGGGGAAGCTCTGCTCGGCACCAAAGCGAAGACCTTGCAGTTCATCAAGGATGGCGTGACCAGCGCCTGCGGTCTGACCACCGTCGCCGGCAACTACGCGCCGCCGACCACCCCCGGCGCGGGCACCGGCGCCCCGCAGGGTGGCACCGGGACCGTCCCCGGCGGCAGCACCGGCAACCTCTCGAACCTGAACCCCGGCACCGCGGGCGGCAACGGCGGCACCGCGCCGATGCGCGACTACGGCGGCATCCCCACCGCGACCGCCGGCACGGCCGTCGCCCCCGGGGTCCGCTACCCGGCGAACGGCACGCTGCCCGGGGACGCTTCCGCGCCGCAGGCCGGCCAGGGCGACCCGACCGGCCAGGGCGCCGACATCCGCGACGCGGGCAACGCGCAGTCGCTGTCGGCTCCCGGCTCGGCGAACGACGTCCAGCTGCCGATGCTGCTCGCGGTGATCGTGCTCGCCGGGGTCACCGCCGGGCTCGTCCGCACCTGGGTCCTGCGCCGCGCGAGCTGACCCCGCCGTCCGGGTCCACCGGCACCCCCAGGTAGCCTTACCTGGACAAACCCTCCTGCCACGGACAGTCCGTGGCCGCGAGCCCATAGGAGGTGAGTGGTTGTGTCACGCCATTACGAGGTAATGGTCATCCTGGACCCCACGCTCGACGAGCGCACGGTCGCCCCGACCCTCGACACCTTCCTCAACGTGATCCGCACTTCGGGCGGTTCCGTGGAGAAGGTCGACGTCTGGGGCCGTCGTCGGCTCTCGTACGAGATCAAGAAGCACGCGGAGGGCATCTACGCCCTGCTGGACCTGAACTCGTCTTCGGACGCGGTGAAGGAGCTGGACCGCCAGCTTTCGCTGCAGGAGACCGTGCTCCGCACCAAGGTCATGCGTCGCGAGGTCAAGCGCGCCGCGGCCAAGCCCGCCGCCGCCAAGGCCTGAGCCGAAGGGGAATCCCGATGGCTGGAGACACCGTCATCACGGTGATCGGCAACCTGACGTCCGACCCGGAGCTGCGCTTCACCCCGTCCGGTGCGGCGGTCGCGAACTTCACCGTCGCGTCCACGCCGCGCACCCTCGACCGGCAGTCCGGCGAGTGGAAGGACGGCGAGGCGCTCTTCCTGCGTTGCAACATCTGGCGGCAGGCGGCGGAGAACGTCGCCGAGTCCCTCACCCGCGGCGCCCGCGTCGTGGTGCAGGGCCGCCTGAAGCAGCGGTCGTTCGAGACGAAGGAAGGCGAGAAGCGCACCGTCGTCGAGCTCGAGGTCGACGAAATCGGGCCCTCGCTGCGCTACGCCACGGCCAAGGTCAACAAGGTCAGCCGCGGTGGCGGCGGCGGTGGTGACTTCGGCGGCGGCGGTGGCGGTGGAAACCGCGGCGGCGGCGGTGGCGGCGGAATGCCGGCCGACGACCCGTGGGGTTCCGCCCCGGCCGCGAGCAGCGGCGGTGGCGGCGGCTTCTCGGACGAGCCCCCCTTCTGATCTCGTACACACCCACAAAAGATTTGAATTACCAGGAGTAGACAGTGGCCAAGCCACCCATTCGCAAGCCCAAGAAGAAGGTCTGCGTGTTCTGCAAGGCCGAGAAGAAGGGCCGCCCGGAGCTCATCGACTACAAGGACACCAACCTGCTGCGGAAGTACATCTCCGACCGCGGCAAGATCCGTGCCCGTCGGGTCACCGGCAACTGCAGCCAGCACCAGCGTGACATCGCCATCGCGGTCAAGAACTCCCGCGAAATGGCGCTGCTGCCCTACACCTCGACCGCGCGCTAAGGGAGGGCACTGACATGGCGAAGATCATCCTCACCACGGACGTGGCCAACCTGGGCGGCCCCGGCGACATCGTCGAGGTCAAGGACGGTTACGCGCGCAACTACCTGCTCCCGCGGGGCTACGCGATCGCGGCGTCCAAGGGCGCGGAGAAGAACGTGCGCACCATCCAGCGCGCACAGGAGAGCCGTCGCATCCGCGACCTCGACCACGCCAAGGAGATCAAGGCGACGCTGGAGGGCCTCGGCGCCATCCAGCTCACCGGCAAGGCGGCCGAGGGCTCGAAGAAGCTCTTCGGTTCGATCACCGCCGGCGAGATCGTCGACGCGATCAAGGCGGCCGGTGGCCCGCTGCTCGACAAGCGCGTCATCGAGCTGCGCGACCACATCAAGACCGTGGGCAAGCACTCGGTCGGCGCCCGGCTGCACCCGGACGTGAAGGTCGACGTGCGCCTCGAGGTCAAGGCCTCGCAGTAAGGCAAGTACGTCGTGGAAGGCGGGTCGTCCCTGGTGGGCGGCCCGCCTTCACGCGTTTCGGGGGAACCCCGGACACACCGGCGTCGTCGTAGGACAATGGAGCGGGACGCGAAGGGAGCGCAGCGGGATGGGTAACGAGGTCAACATGTCCGCGCCGTCCGGCGGTGGGGGTTTCACCTTCGACGCCGACAAGATCGACGGTGTCATCAAGAAGTGGCAGGACCTGCAGACCGACCTGCAGAACGACGCGACCGACGCCAACCTGATGGCCGACGTGAAGGCGCCGGGCAAGGAGTTCGCCAGCGGCGACTGGGAGAAGCTCGCGAACCCGTCCGGCAAGGCGTTCCTGGAGCAGAACCAGAAGATGCAGGAATACGTGAAGAACTACATCCAGGCCCTGCTCGACGCGAAGAAGAAGATCAGCGCCGCGGACGCCGACCACACCGGCGACATCTCGAAGGCGGGGACGCAGGCGTGAACCGCCGGCTCGTCCTGCCCGGGCTGGCCCTCGCGGCGCTCGCCCTCGCCGGCTGCAGCAGCACCACCGGCGGCACCGCCAACCCGGCCGCGTCCAGTCCGGACGACACCGCGAGCAGCTCGGCGGCCGGCGGCAGCTCGGCGCCCAAGGTGGCCAGCCCGCTCGACCCGGCCAAGCTGAAGTCGGACCCCTGTTCCGTCCTCTCCGCCTCGCAGCGCTCGGCGCTCGGCGTCGAGGACGGCACCCCGCGCTCCGGCGAAGCGGGCTCGACCTGCGCCTGGGTCTACACCGCCGACGAAACCCGCAGCAGCCGCGTCGACATCGCGGCCGACCCGAACACCGACGGGCTCGCGGGCATCTACGACCTCTACGCCAAGGGCGGCACCGACCAGTACGAGTACTGGGAGCCGACGGAGGTCTCCGGGTACCCGGGCGTCTACGCCGCGACGAAGGACTTCCGCGGCAAGGGCCAGTGCAAGCTGCTGGTGGGCGTGACGGACACCCAGGCCGTGCAGGTCTTCAGCCAGATCGGCAGCGGGCCGGGGGCGAGCGACCCGTGCCCCGGCACGCTCAAGGTGGCCGAAGCGATGATCCAGACCTTGAAGGAGGGCTGAGATGCTGGAACTGGTGCTCCTCGGCGGGTTCGCCGCGTACAACATGGCGACCACGCACTCGGACGACCACACGTCGACGCAGGGCGATCGCAAGATCGACTGCTACGACATCTGGCAGAAGATCACCACCGGCCCCGGCACCGGCTCGATCCAGAACGGTCAGGCCGCGGCGAGCCGGCTGAAGGGCGCCTACTCCGAGCGGCTCAGCACGATCGACGGCCTGGCCAAGGAGATGGACGCGGCCTGGACCGGCGGCGGCGCGGACGCGGCGCAGAACGCGGGCGCGCACCCGCTGCGGGTCTGGATGGAGGACTCGGGCACCAAGCTGACCGACTCCGACAAGTACCTCGGCGAGCAGAACAACGCCTTCACCACCGTGCACGCGCAGGTGCAGGAGGTCCCGAAGGACCCGCCGAAGAACAACCTGCTCAACGCGGTGACGCCGTGGACGACCGACACCGACCGGGCGATCCGCGACTACAACACCAAGGGCCAGGCCAACGTCGACGCCTTCAACACCTACTACAAGGCGAGCAACGACAACGGCCAGAAGATGCCGGCGTACTCCGCGCTGAAGGGGCAGCAGGAGAACGTCGACGTCGACAACGGCAAGGACGGCAAGAAGAAGCCGGGCGACAAGAACGGGAACGACGGCGGCGGCGAGCGCGGCGGCGCCCCGGGCGGCGGGCCCGGCGGCGTGAACATGCCGGGGCCGGGCAGCGTCCCGTCGTTCGGCGGCCCGCCGAACACCCCCGGTGGCAGCTTCGACCCGTCGAAGGTGCCCGGCGGGAGCTTCGACCCGTCCAAGGTGCCGGGTTTCGACCCGTCGAAGGTGCCGAGCGGCAGCTACGACCCGTCGAAGATCCCGGGCCCGGGCAGCTACACCCCGCCGAACTTCAGCGACGGCACGAACGCCTCGGGTTTCTCGCCTTCGGACGTGCCCGGGGTGCCGGGCTTCGGCCCCGGCGGCACCCCGAGCTTCTCCGGCGGCGGTGGTAGCGGCGGGTTCGGCCCCGGCGGCTCGAGCGGGCTCGGTGGCATCGGCGACCCGACGGCGGGCTTCGGCCCGGGCGGCGGGGGCTTCGGGCCCGGCGGCTCGACCGGTGCGGCCGTGCCGGGCGGGGCCGGCGCGGGCGCGGGCGGCATGGGCCGCGGCGGCGCGGGGGCCGGCGGCGCGACGGGCGCGGGCGGCGCGGGAGCGGGCCGCGGCGGCGCCACCGGGATGGGCGGCATGGGCGGCATGGGTCACGGCGCCAAGGGCCAGGGCGGCGGGGACGAGGAACGCACCTCGAAGTACCTGCTCGGCGACGACCCGAACGAGATCTTCGGATCCGACGAGCTGACCGCGCCGCCGGTCATCGGCGAGTAGCGCACGCGGGAGGCCCGGGCGCGTGCCAAGATGGGCGCGCCCGGATTTCGTTCACCGATTTCGAGTCTTCACCTGGGGGGAAGAGCGGTGCTGGACAGGCAGGTCACCATCACGACCGGCACCCTGGTCAACCTGATCCGGCGCCGGGGCGGCGAGCCGCACACCGTGCTGTCCGAGACGCCGACCTGGTACAGCGAAGAAGCCCAGCACGCCGAGGACGAGCGCGTCAACGCCGAGCTCGGCAAGGCCGGGCTGTTCGGCCCGCGCGGCATGCACCCCGGGTTCGTCGCGACGGTCGAAGCGATCGCCCGCCCGCAGCTGGAGTACTACGGCTGGGTCGACGGCGGTTTCCAGGGCAAGCCGGTCAGCTACCGGCTGCTCGCCGGCAGTGCGGGCGGTGAGGCGTTCGTGCTGGCCAAGCACGAGGAGCACGACGTCGTGGTGCTGGAGTCGTCCCGCCCCGGCTCGCTGCTCGACGACTTCCTCGGCCAGATCCCGAAGCTGGCGCCGGGGCGCGGGACGCCCCTCGCGGTGCCGAAGAGCCAGCTCGAAGGCACCGCCCGCGGCAGCGATGACGGCGGGTTCGCGGTGCTCCGCAACGACCGCCCGGCCGAGGGGTCGCACGAGGTCGAAGAGCTCCGGCGGATCCTGGCACTACGCCGAATGGGGAGTGGGAGCCTCTACGTCGCGGCCCGCAGCCGAACGGGTGCCTGGCAGCGGATCGAACGCCCGGTGAACTACATCGATACGTCGGAAGGCCGCTGGCTGACCGAGGAGGTTCCGGGGCGCGGGGAGAACCGGATCGCCTTCACCCCGGCCGACCAGCGCGTTCTCGCCGAGCGGTTACGCAGCGCACAGGGTCGGCTCACCGCGGCCTGACTCTCCGGCCGTTCAGCCCACCGGGTGGCGGCTCTACCCACAGTGATATTCATCCACAGGCCCGGTGGCTCAATGGGCCCGAGCTGGTCCACGACACGCCGAACAACGGAGTTGGCGCGACACGCCGCACGAGTTTTCGGAGAGTTCTCCACACCTTGTTCACAGGCGCTGACCTGCACATTCATCGAAGCCGATCACGCTTGTCCCCAACTTGTCCACAGCTCTCAGGGCACCTGTGACTGGTTACCCCCATTCATCCCCAGGTTGTCCACAGATGGGTCCCCATGCTGAATTGCCTTCGGCCTTCCGGGGGATCTAGCGTGCCCGCTCGGGCCTGTACTCACGGTGGTGCCCGGCGTGCCTCCGAGAGTCGGGCGGCGTTCTCGCCGATCATCGGGGACGAGGCCCGGCAGACGGGTGGCGCGGATCGAGCCGCGTGCTTCGAGAGCGAAGATCCGGCATACTCGAACGGGTGTTCGACACGATGAGGAGGTGTCCGGAGCGGTGGCGCTGACCGACGACCGCAGTCCGATGTATGCGGAAAACGACCCGGGTCCGAGCGACCCCGGCTCCGGTGGCGGGTTCGACCGCCAGCCGCCGCAGGACATCGCGGCCGAGCAGTCCGTGCTCGGCGGCATGCTGCTGTCCAAGGACGCGGTGGCCGACGTCATCGAAGCGCTCGGCCCCGACGACTTCTACCGCCCCGCGCACCAGGCGATCTACGACTGCGTCCTCGACCTCTACGGCCGCGGAGAGCCGGCCGACCCGATCACGGTGTCGGCGGAGCTCGAGCGGCGCGGCGAGCTGGGCCGCGTCGGCGGCGCGCCCTACCTGCACACGCTGATCGCGACGGTCCCGACGGCGGCGAACGCGGGCTACTACGCGGAGATCGTCTCGGAGAAGGCGGTGCTGCGCCGCCTGGTCGAGGCGGGCACCCGCATCGTGCAGTACGGCTACGGCGCGGCCGCCGGCGACGGCGCGAGCATCGACGAGGTGGTCGACCGCGCGCAGGCCGCGATCTACGACGTCACCGAGCGCCGCACCAGCGAGGACTACGTCGCGCTGGAAGAGCTGCTGCAGCCGACGATGGACGAGATCGACGCGATCGCCTCCCGCGGCGGCCAGTCCCAGGGCATCCCGACCGGGTTCTCCGACTTCGACGAGCTGACCAACGGCCTGCACCCGGGGCAGATGATCATCGTCGCGGCGCGCCCCGGTGTCGGCAAGGCCCTCTCGCTGGACACCCACTTGCCCACCCCGGACGGCTGGACGACCATGGGTGAAGTCCAGCCCGGTGACCAGCTGATCGGCGCGAACGGACGGCCGACAACCGTGGTCGCGGCCACCGACGCCATGGCCGGCCGGCCGTGCTACGAGGTCGAGTTCTCGGACGGCACGGTGATCGTCGCCGACGCGGAACATCAATGGCTCACGGACACCCGTGCCTCGCGGCGTGCCGCCCAAGAGGCTCGTCGTGCTCGGCGGCACCCCGTCGTCGAGGCCGCGGTGCGGACGACCGAGGAGCTGGCGAGGACCCTGCGCTGCGAGACGGCGGACCACCGTGCCAACCACTCGATCAAGCACGCCGGAGCGCTGGACCTGCCGGAGCGGGCACTGCCGCTGCACCCGTACGTCCTCGGCGCCTGGCTCGGCGACGGGCACTCGGCCAGCGCCCGCTTCACCACGGCGGACCCCGAGATCATCTGTCTCATCGAGGGGGACGGCGGCCTGCTGGCCGAGAGCCACGGCGACCTGCTGTACACCTTGCGGCTCCCGGCCCCGGAACCCGTCGCGTACCGGGCTTGCGAAGTGTGCGGAACCCCGTTCACCCCGCAGACCTCGCAGGTGCGCACCTGCGGACGCGCCTGTGGCGGCAAGGTGCGCTTCCGGAGCGCGCCGGCTGCCTCGCCGACCTGCCCGGACTGCGGGAAGCCGTCCACCGGACTGCGCCTGTGCCAGGAGTGCCGCAGCCACCACGGCAGCGTGCAAGCCATCCTGCGGACGTTGGGTGTGCTCGGGAACAAGCACATTCCCGCCGAATACCTGCGAGCTTCCGTCGAACAGCGGCGCGCGCTGCTGGCCGGGTTGCTCGACACCGACGGCACGGTCAACCACGCGGGCGCCGCGCAGTTCTCGGTGACGAACAAGGTCCTGGCCGAGCAGACCCGCGAGCTGATCGTCAGCCTCGGCTACCGGTGCTCGATGGCCACCCGTCAGGTCGCCGGGCGCAGCGAGGCGACCTCCACGGCCTACGTCGTCAGCTTCACGACCCAGGACCGGGTGTTCCGGCTGCAGCGCAAGCACCTGCTGCACAAGGAGCGGCTGACCGGCGTGGCCTGCCGCCCGCACCTGCACTACGTCGTCGACGTCCGGCCCGTACCGTCCGTCCCCGTCCGGTGCGTGGAGGTCGACGCGCCGGACCACCTCTACCTGGCCGGGCCGTCGATGGTGCCGACGCACAACTCGACCCTGGGCCTGGACTTCGTCCGGTCGGCCTCCATCAAGCACGGGCTGACCAGCGTCATCTTCTCGCTGGAAATGAGCCGGACCGAGATCGTCATGCGCATGCTCTCGGCCGAGGCGAAGATCCGCCTGTCCGACATGCGCGGTGGCAAGATGTCCGACGACGACTGGACGCGGCTGGCGCGGCGGATGAGCGAGGTGTCCGAGGCGCCGCTGTTCGTCGACGACTCGCCGAACATGACGATGATGGAGATCCGCGCGAAGGCCCGGCGGCTCAAGCAGCGGCACGACCTCAAGCTCGTCGTCCTCGACTACCTCCAGCTGATGACGTCCGGCAAGCGCGTGGAGTCGCGGCAGCAGGAAGTCTCGGAGTTCTCGCGGCAGATGAAGCTGCTGGCCAAGGAGATCGAGGTCCCGGTGATCGCGATCAGCCAGCTGAACCGTGGTCCCGAGCAGCGGACGGACAAGAAACCGATGCTGTCGGACCTGCGTGAGTCCGGCTCGCTGGAGCAGGACGCCGACCTCGTCATCCTGGTCAACCGCCCCGACGCCTGGGAGCGGGACGACCCGCGCGCAGGCGAGGCGGACCTGATCATCGCCAAGCACCGTGCCGGGCCGACGGCGACGATCACCGTCGCCCACCAGCTGCACTACAGCCGGTTCGTCGACCTCTCGCACGACTAACCGAGAGCGCTGTACCCGCGGACGAACGCCGTGAGGAGCCGGCCGAAGTCCGCCCGGTCCTCGTCCGGCCAGTCCGCCATGACCTCGGCGAACACCGAGCGCCGGAAGGCGTGGGTCCGGTCGAGGTGGGCCTGACCGGCTTCGGTCGGCACGAGCACCGCACGCCGTCCGTCGTGCTGGTCGGCTTCGCGGCGGAGCAGGCCCTGTTCGACGGCGCGCGCCACGAGCCGGCTCGCGCGCGGCTGATCGACGCCCATCGCTGTGCTCAGGGCCGTCACCGTGCTGGGTTCACCGCGCTCGGCGAGCTCTTCGACGACGTCGAGCAGCTCGTGCACCGGGTCGTGCGCGCCCTGGCCGCGGGCCTTGCCGATCCGGCTCAGCGCGCGCCGCTGCTGGCTGCGGCGGATCGCGATCATCCCGCGTTCGACCTCGGCCACGGCGTCCGTCATGGTTGCCCCACCTTCGCACTACATGTACTTTTACATGTAGTTGTTCATCCACATGTCGGAGTATCCATGAAACCCCTCGGCTGGTGGCTTCGCCACGTCCACGAGCTTCTCGAATCCTCCATGACCCAGGCCCTCGAAGCGGACTCGCTGACCCGCCGGCACTGGCAGGTACTCAACACGATCGCCGGCGGCGCGCGTACGCCGGAGGAGGTCGACGCGGCACTGGCGCCGTTCGTCGCCGCCGAGGGGTCGATGACCTCGAAGATCGCCGACCTGCGCGGCCGCGGCTGGGTTGCCGGAGACGGCGCGCTGAGCGACGCCGGCCGCGCGGCGCACACCCGGGTCGAAGCGCGCGTCAAAGCGTTCCGGGCCGCGGTGACCGAGGGCATCAGCGACGACGACTACCGCACGATGGTCCGGACGCTGGAGCGCTGCGCCGCGAACCTCGAAGCCGCCTGAGGAATATCCCGGACCGCGGGGACGTCGTAGACTCCATTAGTTGAACTTTCAAGCACTGGAGCCGTTGATGACCCGCACCCCGGTCCTCTACCTCAGCCACGGCGCCCCGCCCCTCGCCGACGACACCACGTGGACCCGCCAGCTCGCCGGCTGGGCGGCCGACCTGCCGAAGCCCCGCGCGATCCTGGTCGTCTCGGCGCACTGGGAGGAGGCGCCGCTGACCATCGGGGCCACCACGACGGTGCCGCTGGTCTACGACTTCTGGGGTTTTCCCGACCGCTACTACGCGGTGAAGTACGAGTCGCCCGGCGCGCCGGAGCTGGCGGCGAGGGTGAAGAAGCTGCTTCGCACGCCGGAGACGCCGGTGCACGAGGCGTCCGACCGCGGCCTCGACCACGGCGCATACGTGCCGCTCGTCGAGATGTACCCGGACGCCGACATCCCGGTGCTGCAGGTCTCGATGCCGTCGCTCGACCCGCAGCAGCTGTTCGACGTCGGCCGCAAGCTCGCGCCGCTGCGCGACGAAGGTGTGCTGATCATCGGCAGCGGCTTCTTCACGCACAACCTGAGCGGCATGGCCCGCGCCACCGACGGGACCCCGCCGGCGTGGTCGGCCGAGTTCGACCACTGGGGTGCGGAGGTGCTGGGCAGCGGTGACGTCGACACGCTGCTCGACTTCCGGCACAAGGCGCCGGCGGCCGCACTCGCGCACCCGCGCACTGAGCACTTCGCACCGCTGTTCGTCTCCCTCGGCGCGAGCTCGGCGGAAGGCCGCACCGTGATCGACGGCTTCTGGCACGGCCTGGCGAAGCGGTCGCTCCAGTTCTCCTGACCGGGCCCCGGACACGAACGAGCCCCAGGAACCTGATCGGTTCCTGGGGCTCGCCGTCTCCAGGGAAGGAGCGTTCTCGCGATCGTCGGACGTTCCGTGCGAGGAAACCTCGCGGCGCGGTGGAACGCCGGACGGGGGTTGGGGGCCGGGCGGGCTCTGGCTGAACCCGCCCGGCGTCACCGAACTACTTGCGCTTGACCAGACCCAGCAGCTTCGCGAGGAAGCCGGTGGAGTCGAGGCCCGACATGGCCGGGACCTGCGCGGCCGGGGCCGCGCTGTCCAGCACCGGCAGCTTCGCGTTGACCGGCAGGGCCGGCATCGCGGTCGGCAGGGCCGGGGTGGCGGGCACCGCGACCGGCAGCGCCGGGGTCGTCGGCAGCGCCGGGGTCACCGGGATGGCAACCGGCAGGGCCGGGACGCCACCGAGGGCCGGCAGCGTCGGCAGCGCGACGGGCAGGCCGCCAGTCAGCAGGTCCGCACGCTCGGTGCCGTGCCCGGGCAGGGCACCACCCAGCATGGAGAGGCTGCTCAGGCCGGGCAGGCCACCGGTCGGCAGGTCCGCACGCTGCGTGCTGCCGCCACCCAGCGCCGAGAGGGCGCTGAGGCCGGGCAGGCCGGCGGTGGGCAGGTGCGGCAGCAGCCCGGACATCGGGGTGCTCACCGGCACGTCGGCACGCTGGGCCGGGATGGCCGTCGGCAGCGCGGGCAGGCCCTGGGTGGGCAGCCCCGCCGTCGGCAGGCCGCTGGCCAGCGAGGTCAGCGACGGCAGCTCGCCGGCGCCCAGCTCCGAACCCTCGACCGGGTTCGCGATCGAGTCGGCCGCGTCCGTGGCCTCCCCGTCGATGATGGTCGTGTCCGTCGCGTCGGCGGTCGCGACCCCGAGCAGCTCCAGGGGCACCCCGAAGATCTGCACCGGCGCCACGATGTCGTGGTAGAAGTTGTACCCCGACAGGCTCGACCCGTCACCCTCGGTGACCGGCTCGCCGCCGTTCTCGGTGGTCAGCGTGTTGTCGCCGACGGCGTGCGCGACGCCGCCCACGGTCACCGCGTCGCCGAACAGCTGCGCGATCGCCGTGGCCGGGATGTCGAGGATGTTGCCGGAGATGGCGCCCTCGACACCCGAGGTGGTGTCGTCGCCCGCGTTCTGCACCGAGGTCATGCTCGCGCCGGTGCCGGTCGCGACACCCGCTGCGCTGACCGCGTCACCGAAGACCTGCGCCACCGGCAGCGCGTCGGCGCCGATGATGTTGCCGGCCACCGAGCCACGGTCACCGTTGGTGGTGGCGTCGCCACCGGCCGTCGACGTGGTGTCGTTGGTGCCCAGGCCGTGGCCAAGGGCGCCACCCGCGACGCCGTCGCTGAACAGCTGCGCGACACCGGCGACCGGGGCCTTCACGATGTTCCCGGCGAGCGCACCGTCCTGCCCGTCGGTGAGGGCGTCGCCGCCCGCCGAGGAGTCGGTGATGTTGTCGTTCTCACCGGTGCCGATGCCCGCGAGGGCGGCACCGCTGCCGGCGGCCAGCACCGGGAGCGAGACCGGGGCCTCGACGATGTTGCCGGCGCCGGCGCCCGCGGGGCCGTTCGCCGTGACGTCGCCGCCCGCGTTGGACGTCGTGTCGGTCGAGCCCTTGCCGTGGCCCTGGCCGACGAACGCGCCGCCGATGTTGGCGACCTGCACCGGCAGCGAAGCCGGCACGGTGCCCAGGTTCGAGCTCAGGAAGCCGTTGTCGTCGTGCGTGCTGCCACCGCCGCCGCCGGAGACGACCTTGGTCTCGTCGGCCGAGCCGGAGCCCTGGCCGATGAAGGAGCCGCCCACACCGAAGACCTCGGCGGGCAGGCCGACCGGCACCTGCACGACGTTGCCCGAGCCGGACGAGTCGTTGCCCTGCGTGCCGTCGTACGCCCCGGCGGTGACGACCTTGTCCTCGGTCGCCGAGCCGGTCGCGTTGCCGATGTGGCTGCCGCCGATGCCGAAGACCTCGGGCGCGCCCGCGGTCTGGGTGTTGACGATGTTGCCACCCAGCACGGAGCCGTTGCCCCGGGTGTAGCTGCCGTTGCCCGCGTTGGCGTCGGTGGTGTTGTCGTGCGCCGCGTCGGCCTGGCCGATGTAGGTGCCACCGATGCCGAAGGCCTCGACCGGCAGGGCGACCGACGGGTTCAGGACGTTGCCCGAAGCGCTGCCGTCGTCACCCGCGGTCTTGACGAAGCCGCCCGAGTCGACCGTGCTGGAGGAGCTGCTGCCCTCGGGGATGCCCGAGGACGCCTTGGCGATCCACGAGCCGGCGACACCCGCGACGTTCGCGATCGGGGACAGCGAGGCCGCCCCGCCGTTGCCGGACAGGAACGAGTCGTTGCCGCTCGTCTCGAGGTAGGTCGGGATGCCGAGGCTGCCCTCGCGCGTGTCCCCGGCCGTGGCGTCGGCGGCGGTGGTGCAGCCGTCGGAGTTCGACAGCGAGCCCCACACGGCGCCCGAGTTGCAGTTGAACTTGACCGGCAGGGCGATCGGCACGCCGACCACGTTGCCCGAGGCCGAGCTGTTGTCGCCGGAGCTGAACAGCGAGCCGCCGGAGGTCGCGACGGTGTCGGCGGTGTAGCCGTGGCTCTGGCCGTTGCCGAGCAGGTACGAAGCGGCGTTGCCGGTCACCTGGACCGGGGTGGCGAACTGGCCCGCCACGACGTTGCCGGAGAAGGCCGAGCCGTCACCGTTGGTGTCGACGTTCCCGGTCTCGGTGGCGCTCTGGTCGGCCGACCCACCGGTCACCCGGCCGGTGCCGCCGGCGACGCCGCCGCCGTTGCCCGCGATCTGCACGGGGAGCGCCCAGTCGAGGGCGACCGCGTTGCCCGCGAGGCTGGAGTCCTCACCCGTCGTCGCGATGTCCTGGTTGTGCTCCCAGGTCTGCGAGTGGTTGCCACCCTCGACGTTCGCGTCGCCGATCGCGCCGACCGCGTTGTCCACGATCTGGATCGGGACGACGACGTCGCCGGTGACCTTGTTGCCCTTGAGGTTCCGGTGGCCCGGGGTGAAGGCGCCCGCGCCGTCGGCCTTCGTGGCACCGCCGAGGGTGCTCTGGCTGATCGGGCTCGCCTCGTCGAGCTGCTTGGCAGCCTCGTTCGCGGCGTTGGTGACCGGCTTGGTGCTCAGCTCCGTCTGCCCGGCGGGCAGGTCCAGCTGGCCGAAGGGGGTGCCGACCGCGTTGTTGGCCTCCTGGATGGGGACCGTCACGTTGAGGTCGAGCGGGGAGGCCGGGGCGTCCGGGTTGACGTTCTCGTCGGCCGAAGCGATGCCGGTGCCCAGCATCAGCAACCCACCGGTGACAAGTGCGGTCTGGAGTCCGCGCTTTGCCCACGTCTGCATGGGGTTTTTCTCCTTTATTTCGGGTTCCCTTGCGGGCTTATGGGGTGCGTCGATACGCACCGAGGGGGGAAAGGAACTTCTTGCGGGCGCACAAAAGCGCACCGCCGTGTCACGGGATATCCGCGGACGCAGAGCCGTCAGATGCAGACGGACTTGGGCGCGTCAGCGACCCGTGAAGGGAGGTGTTCAGTCAGGAGTGACACCGGGCTGCTCGCCCGGGGTGGGCGCCACGTGGCGCAGGCCGCTGCGGTAAGCGCTGGCGGCGGCATCGCTGACGGCCGAGGAGACCCACGAGGGGACGCCGAAGTTCAGGCCGTCGAGGTGACCACCGGGGGCCGAGGAGCCACCCGGAGCGGTCGGAACGGACGGTGCGGCCGGAAGCTGCACCGGAACCAGCGGCGACGGCAGGTCGCGGTGCTTGTCACGGGACTCGCCCGCGGCACCGGTGCCGTCTTCGTGCTGGACACCCGTCGGCAGCACGAGCGCGGCTCGCGAAGCGGCGGGGAGCTGGACGGTCGAGACGGCGACCGGGGCCGTGGCCGGGGCGGCGACCGGGGTCGCCGGCTCCTGCGCGACCGGGGCGAGCCCCGGGAGCTGGACCAGGTTTTCGTGACCGGCCGGGTCGAGCAGCTGCCACACGTCGTGGGCGGCCGGCTCGGGCGTGAAGGTCTGCTCGAGGACCTGGCGGGTGTCCTGCGGCTTGCGGACGATGTGCTCGACCGCGCCGAGGGTGCGGTGCGCCGGGCTCACGACGGCCTTCTCGGTGAGGTCCGAGACCGAGTCGCGGACGCGCTCCGGCTCGCTCCACGCCGTGGCGGCCTGGGGCGAAGCGGCGACGTCGTCCGAGAAGCCGGCGACACCGTGGTTCACGTCGCCGAGGTCACCGGCCGTCGCGTCGGTCACCGGCACGACGGACGAGGTGCCCACCTCGACGGTGTCGGCGGACGCGGTGGCGGAGGAGACGAGCCACGCGGCGGCGGTGCCGGCCAGCGCGCCACCGAGCACGAACAGCGCACGCGTCACGAGCCGGCTCGAGCGCTTGGCGCCCTGCCCCTCGTTCGCCGCGGTGTTCGGCACCCGTTGTCTCCTCGTGTGTGTTCCGTGACCAATCGGCAACTTGCCGTTGCGGAAGCGACCTAACCAAACTCGGAAGGCGTCGCGCACCCTTGACACGACTTGATGCCCCCATCGTGTGACGAACACAGCGTGTAGCCCGGAGTGACACTCGGCAATCATTCCTGGCAGTCCCGCGAAACGGACACTCCAGCCAGTACGGTGATCCGGTGAGCCACGCGCGACGCGAAACCCCGTTCCTGACGGAGCACGAAGACGTCACCAGCCTGATCCCGCGGGGCCTGCGCATCAGCGCGGCACTCGCGTGGCGGTTCATCGTGGTGGTCGCCGCGCTGTACGCGGTCGTGTGGGTGATCGGCTACCTGTCGGTGGTCGTCATCCCGCTGTCGATCGCGCTGCTGGTGTCCGCGCTGCTGGCGCCGGCGGTGCAGAAGCTGGTCGCGGTGCGGTTCCCGCGCGGGCTGGCGACGGCGATCGTCCTCATCGCCGGGCTGGCCGTGCTGGGCGGGCTGCTGACGTTCGTCGTCACGCAGTTCTCCTCCGGCCTGCCGCAGCTGCAGCAGCAGGTGAACGCGAGCCTCGACCAGATCAAGAACTGGCTGCTCAACGGGCCGCCGCACCTGCGGCAGGAGCAGATCCAGGACTTCATCAACCAGGCGATCGGGTTCATCCAGAACAACCAGGCGTCCATCACGACGACCGCGCTGACCACGGCGAGCACCGTCGGCGAGATCCTCACCGGCTTCCTGCTGACGCTGTTCATCACGATCTTCTTCCTCAGCGGCGGCGACGGCATCTGGACGTTCCTGGTCCGCGCCGCGCCGCGGCGGGTCCGCAACCGGGTCGACGTCGCCGGGCGCCGCGGGTTCGCCTCGCTGGTCAGCTACGTGCGGGCGACGGCCGCGGTGGCCGTGGTCGACGCCGTCGGCATCGGCGTCGGCCTGTGGATCATGGGTGTGCCGCTGGTGATCCCGCTGGCGACGCTGGTCTTCATCGGCGCGTTCATCCCGATCATCGGCGCGGTCATCACCGGCGGGGTCGCGGTGCTCATCGCGCTGGTGACCAACGGGTTCATCGGCGCGGTGATCGTGCTGGCCATCGTGATCGGCGTGATGCAGCTGGAGAGCCACATCCTGCAGCCGCTGCTGCTCGGACGCGCGGTGAAGCTGCACCCGCTGGCCGTGGTCCTGGCCATCACCGCCGGCCTGGTCGCGGGCGGGATCGCCGGCGCGCTGCTGGCCGTGCCGCTGCTGGCCGTGCTGAACGCGGGCGTCCGGTCGCTGCTGCACGAAACCAACCCGGACCCGGCCGCGGTCGACGTCCTCAAGGACCAGGCCGCGCAGCCGAACGACGCCGAGCCCGGCGGGCCGAAAGCCGAGATCGCCACGGTCGGCGAAGACGAAGCCGACGCTTCGACGGCCGAACCGCCAAAGCGCAACCACAAGCCGTGACCGTCCGGCGGGCCCCGGACCCGATCACGCCGCTGTGGCGCGGAGTGGTCGCGTTCCGCGTGCTCACCTGGGCGTTCGCCTGCGGCACGGTGATCGTGCAGCACGAGCACTACCGCCGCGAGTGGCTCGCCTGGACGCTGCTGGGCGCGATGGCCGGCTGGTCGGTCGTGATCAGCCTGCTGTACTTGCGCGAGCGCACGCGGCCGCCGTGGCTGGTCGTCGTGGACCTCGTGGTCGGGACCGGGCTGCTGCTGACGTCGCCGCTGGTGCTGAGCGACGCGCAGTTCGCGCTGAACGTCCCGCTGATCACGACGGTCTGGGCGGCGGTGCCGCCGGTGGCCGCCGGCGCGCGCTTCGGCGCGGTCGGCGGGGTGCTCGCCGGGCTCGTCGTCGGTGTGGCGACCGGGCTGGCGCGGGAGAAGTTCGACCTCGACGTCGCCCGCGACGGCGTCCTGCTCGCCGCCGCCGGGCTGCTCGTCGGGATGGCGGCGACGCTGAGCCGACAGGCCGCCGGCCGGCTGGAGCAGGCGCTGCGGAAAGAAGCGGCGACGGCCGAGCGGGAACGGCTGGCGAGGTCGATCCATGACAGCGTCCTGCAGGTGCTCGCCCGGGTCCGCAAGCGCGGCAACGAGGTCGGCGGCGAAGCGGCCGAGCTGGCCCGGCTGGCCGGCGAGCAGGAGATCGCGCTGCGCGCGCTGGTGACCACCGAGCCGCTGGCGCCGAACGACCGCGGCACGGCGAGCCTGCGCGCCGCGTTGCAGCTGCTCGCGACGTCGTCCGTGCAGGTCTCGACCCCCGCCGATGACGTCGAGCTGCCCGCGCACGTCACCGGTGAGCTGCTCGCCGTCACCCGCGAAGCGCTCGCGAACGTCGACAAGCACGCCGGTCCCGGCGCGCACGCGTGGGTGCTGCTGGAAGACCTCGGCGACGAGGTCGTGGTCAGCATCCGCGACGACGGCCCCGGCATCGCCGACGGCGTCCTCGAGCGAGCGGCTTCGGCCGGGCACCTCGGCGTGGTGGAATCCATCCGGGGGAGGGTCCGCGACCTGGGCGGGAGCGCGTCCCTCGACACCGCGCCCGGCCGGGGCACGGAGTGGGAGGTCAGGGTGCCGAGCACAAGGGGTGCGAAATGATTTCCGTCATGGTGGTCGACGACCACCCGATCTGGCGCGACGGCGTGGCCCGCGACCTGACCGAGCACGGCTTCGACGTCCGCGCGACCGCGCCGGACGCCGACGCGGCGCTGCGGATCGCGCGGACCGTGCGCCCGGACGTCGTGCTGATGGACCTCAACCTCGGCAGCACCTCCGGTGTCGACGCCACCCGCGAGATCACCGCGGCGCTGCCGTCGACGAAGGTGCTGGTGCTGTCCGCGAGCGGCGAGCACAAGGACGTCCTGGAGGCGGTGAAGGCGGGCGCGTCCGGCTACCTGGTCAAGTCGGCGTCCGCGGCCGAGCTGGTGGACGCCGTGCACCGGACCGCCGCCGGCGACCCGGTGTTCACCGCGGGCCTCGCCGGGCTGGTGCTCGGCGAGTACCGGCGGATGGCCGACGCGTCGACCGAGGACACCGCAGGGGCCGAGCCGCCCCGGCTCACCGAGCGCGAAACCGACGTCCTGCGCCTGGTCGCGAAGGGGCTGACCGCGCGCCAGATCGCCGAGCGGCTCGTGCTGTCGCACCGCACGGTGGAGAACCACGTGCAGTCGACGCTGCGGAAGCTGCAGCTGCACAACCGCGTCGAGCTGGCCCGGTACGCGATCGAACACGGCCTCGACGAGGAGTGACCCTCAGGGGAGCACCGTGATGCCGCCCCAGTCGCCCTTCGGCAGGGCCGCCTTGCCCATCCGCCACGACGGCTCGCCCGGGTGCGTGGCGGCGAGGACGCCGTCGGCCAGGACGAGGTCGCCCTGGTCCGTCCAGTCGATCCCGCCGCCCCGCCCGAGGTGCTCGGTGATGAACGGCATCCCCGGCGTGTGCTCCCAGGTGAGCGTGTCCGGGTGGAGCAGCCAGATGTCGCGGGTCTGCGTGCTGGTGCCGCGGTAGGAGGGGTTGGGGAAGTCGGCGGCCCAGACGGCGCCGTCCCGCGACGGCACCACCGTGGGTGTCGACCCGACCGCCGGCCGGCTGAGCTGCTTGCGGGCGCCGGTCCGCAGGTCGACGAGGGTGAGCTCGACGAGGCCGTCGAGCAGCATCCGGTCCCCGGCGACGGCGAGGATGCGCGGCGCCTGCTGGACCGTGCGGCCGGTTTCCGGCTCGATGAGCGCGTCGGTCGACTCGGCGACCTCGGCGTTGATGGTGATCAGCAGGCCGTGCGCGCTTTCCCCGCGGACCAGGGTGCGGCAGGAGGCGGACTGGCCGTGCCCGACCTCGCCGCCGGCGAGCGTGACGTGCTGCAGCCGGCAGTTGTCGGGCGAGTCCTGCCGGACGACCCACACCCCGGCGCCGTCGGCATCCGGCGCGACCGACCACGCACGGCCCAGCGGGCGCGGCGGTGCCGCCGGGCCGGTGTAGACCAGGACTTCGAACGGCTCCTTGTTGTTCGCGTCCCTCGGCTGGGCGGTCAGCACCGCGGACTTGCCGACACGGACAACGGCGAAGTCGACGTCACCGCCCGGATAACCCGGCGGTGTGCCCGCGGGACCGCCGTCGGAGTCGAAGACGGTCGGGCTTGAGGTGGGCAGCAGCGCGGTGACGCCGATGCCGCCGGTCGCCTGGACGCCCAGGAGCCCGTCCGGCAGCGACCGCGTGGTCGGCGGGGCGGTTGCCGAAGGCTCCGGTGGCGGCAGCGGTGGTGGCGCTTCGCCGGTGCACCCGGACAGCAGCAGGAGGGCCGCGCCGACGGCGGCGCCGCGGAATACGGGTCCGTTCAGGGTTTTCCCCCGATCTCCCTGGTGAATTCCGGTTCTACCATCGTGACCATGGGCGAGGAAGAGATCAAGGCGGCGGAACCGGTGACCGAGACCAAGCCGTTGAGCGAGCGCGACCTCCGGGTCTCCGACGACGAGCGCGAGCACGTCGTCGGCGTGCTGCAGAAGGCGATCGGCCGCGGCATGATCGACCTCGACGAGTTCACCGAACGCACCGACCGCGCGCTCGCGTCGCGGACCCGCGGTGAGCTGAACGCCGTGCTGGCCGACCTCGCCGGCCTCTTCCACCCGTCGGCGGCCGCCGCGGCCGCACCGGCGTACGCGCCTCCTGCGGGCTACGGCGGTTACTCCTCCACCGGGCGCCGGTTCGAGCTCAACGCGAAGTACTCGTCGCTGGTCCGCAGCGGCCCGTGGGTGGTGCCGCCCGAGATGGTCGTGCGGAACAAGTACGGCTCGACGAAGCTCGACTTCACCGAGGCCCAGGTCCAGTCGCCGGTGGTGCGCATCGAGCTCGACGCCAAGTGGGGCTCGGTCGAGGTCATCATCCCGGAGCACGCGGCGGTCGACGTCAACTCGATCACCGACGTCAAGTTCGGCTCGCTCGAGGACAAGACGCGCAGCAACGGGCACCTGGGGAACCCGCGGTTCGTGCTGAGCGGCCGGGTCCACGGCGGCTCGTTGGTCATCCGGCACCCTCGGCGGGGGTTGTTCGGCTAGCCGGGGCCCTCTGCCCCCGGCGTCAAGAAGGCCTCCCCACCCAGGCATCGGGTGGGGAGGCCTTCGCACGTCAGGCGGTCCGCAGGTTCCGCGCGACGAACCAGACGAGCACGGCGAACGCGGCCGCGGCGAGCGCGGCGACGACGTGCAGGCCGCTGGGCAGACCGTGCGCGCGGACGACGGCGTTGCCCAGCGTCCCGACGGTCGCGATGCCGAAGGCGTAGCCGAACTCGTTGACGGTCTGCGCCAGCGAAGCGGCGGCGCCGGCCTTGCGCAGGGGAACCGAGCCGACCACGAGGTCGGTGCCGAGCGCGACCATCGGCCCGACGCCCAGCGACGTCACGGCGAACCCGAGCGCGGGCCACGCGGGCCCGGCGGCCGGGTCGACGAGGGCGAGAATCACCATGCCGGCGGCGGCGAGCGCGACCCCACCGGCGATCAGGACGTTCGGCTTCACGCGGCGCGCGAGCGCGGGCGCGGCGAGGAAGCTGACGGTGGAGGCGGCCATCCCGGGCAGCAGCCCCAGCGCGGCCCCGACCGGCGAGAGGTGCTGCGCGATCTGCAGGAACTGCGCGGTGAACAGCATCGTGGTGCCGCCGAGCATGCTGAAGAGGAGCATCCCGCCGAGCGTGGTCCGGAAGGCCTTCGCGGCGAAGAGGCTGAAGTCGACCAGCGGCTCCTCCAGGGCGCGTTGCCGCTTCACGAAGACGTACCCGACAGCCAGTCCGGCAGCGAGCGCGACGAGGGGAACGAGGTGGAAGCCGTCGCGAGCCAGTTCCTTGACGCCGTAGACGACGGGCAGGATCGCGGCGAGCGAAAGGCCGACGCTGGGCAGGTCGAGCCGGCCGGCGGTCTCGTCGCGGTACTCCGGGAGCAGCTTCGGGCCGATGACGAGCAGCAGGACCATGGCGGGCACGCCGAGCAGGAAGACCGAGCCCCACCAGAAGTGCTCGAGCAGGAAGCCGCCGACCATCGGGCCGATGATGGCGCCGACGGTGAAGCAGCCGGCCCAGATGCCGATGGCCTGCGCGCGCTGCTGCGGGTTCTTGAAGAGGGTCCCGATGAGGGAGAGGGTCGAGGGAGCGAGCGTCGCCCCGGCGATCCCGAGCACGGCCCGCGCGGCGATGAGCATGCCGGCGCTGGTGGAGAAGGCCGCGGCGACGGAGGCGACCCCGAAGGCGGCCGCCCCGATGAGCAGCAGCTTCCGGCGGCCGATGCGATCGCCGAGCGTCCCCATGGTGACCATGAACCCGGCGATCATGAAGCCGTAGGTGTCCATGATCCACAGCTGCTGGGTGCCATCGGCGTGCAACGCGGCGGCGAGCCTCGGCAGGGCGAGAACGAGGACGAAGACGTCCAGCGAGACGAGCAGGGCCGGCAGGGCCAGTACGGCAAGGCCGACCCACTCCCGGCGCCCGGCCCTCTCCACGCCCGGCGCGGCGGCGGCTCGGGCTTCGATGGTGGCGGTCATGACGGCGTCCCCTCGGCTCGGTGGTCTTCGGTGCTCACCACTGCGTCGAGCGGGACGGCGCCGGATCGACAGTCTTTGTCGCCGAGTTTCCGTGAAGGCCACCACGGGTGTCTCGTGGTGGCCTTCACGGGGCGGGTTGTCCACACCCCTCGGTCAATGTGGACAACTGCGCCTGGTCAGGGTCGCACAGATCAGCACCGTCGGTGATCACCGATAGACTGAAAGTGGGGGGGCGCCCCTGCGGTGGGGTCGGTTGATTGGTCGGCAGGCGGGCCTGCCGCGGGTCCGCACCCTTCGCGAACAGGTCTGCCGCCGGCCCCGGCGCCCAGGCCCTGCGTGACTTCGACCGGCGCCTTCTCGTCGTGCCGGTCGAAGTCGAGTCAGGGGCGCGCCGCCGTGCGGGCCGCCGTCGGGTCCGACGTGGCCAGTACCGCTTCGGCCACCGACTGGCACTCCGCCAGCGTGACGCTCGCCAGGCTCGCGCCCACCGTGCGGACCGCCGGGGCGTTCATCGAGAGGCTCGTCAGGCCCAGGCCGGCCAGGACCAGCGCCAGCCGCGGGTCCGCCGCCGCTTCGCCGCAGACGCCCGCCGGCTTGCCCGTGGCCTGGGCCGCGTCGCCGATGAGCTTGAGCAGGCGCAGCAGCGCCGGCTGCCACGGGTCGTTGAGCTTCGCGACCGCGCCCAGCTGGCGGTCGGCCGCGAACGTGTACTGGGCCAGGTCGTTCGTGCCCACCGACACGAAGTCGACAACTTCGAGGATCTCGCGGGCGCTCAGCGCCGCCGCCGGGATCTCGATCATCACGCCCGCCCGGGCGATGCCCGCCGCGCGGACGCGGTCGGCGAACCACGCCGCTTCTTCCACCGTCGCGACCATCGGGGCCATCACCGACACCTCGGCGCCGGAGTCTTCCGCCGCGCCCGCGATGGCTTCGAGCTGGCGGTCGAGCACCTCGGGGCGGTCGAACGCCACGCGCAGCCCGCGGACGCCGAGCGCCGGGTTCGGCTCGACGTCCGGGGAGAGGAAGGCGAGCGGCTTGTCGGCGCCCGCATCCAGGGTCCGGACGATCACCGGCTTGCCGCGGAACGGCGAAAGCACCGCCGTGTACGCCGCGCGCTGGTCGGCCACCGACGGCTCGTCCGAGGCGTCGAGGTAGCAGAACTCCGTGCGGAACAGGCCGACTCCCTCGGCGCCCGCGTCGGCCGCGGCCTGCGCGTCGGCGGGGGAGCCGACGTTGCCGTAGACCTTCACGCGGTGGCCGTCGGACGTCGCGCCCGTGCCGTTCCACTCCGCGAGCTGCGCCACCGTCGCCGTGACGACCGGGGCCGACGGGTCCGCGACCTCGACGACACCCGTGTCGCCGTCGACCGCAAGCGCTTGCGCGTCCCACGCGAGCAGCCCGCGCACCGCGACGACGGCCGGGATGCCGAGGGCACGCGCCAGGATCGCCGTGTGGCTGGTCGGGCCGCCTTCTTCGGTGACGAGGGCGAGCACCTTGGCCGGGTCGAGGCCCGCGGTGTCGGCCGGCGCGAGGTCGCGCGCGACCAGCACGCTCGGCGACGCCAGCTCGGGCACCCCCGGCGGCGCGATGCCGAGCAGCTCGGCGATCAGCCGGTCACGCACGTCGCGCACGTCGCGGACACGCTCGGCCATGTACCCGCCCGCAGCGGCCAGCGCCTCCGCGAAGCCTTCCGCGGACTGGTAGACGGCGCGCGCGGCGGGCAGTCCCTGCGTCTTCACCAGCTGTTCCGCCTGCGAGGCGAGCGCCGGGTCGGCGGCCATCGCGGCGGTCGTGATCAGGATCGTCGCGGCCTCACCGGTCGCGGTCTCGGCCTGCTTCTCCAGCCGGCCGGCGACGATCGCCGCCGCGGGGGCGATCCGGGCGGCCTCGGCAGCCGGGTCGGCCGGGGCCGGGGTGGCGGCGGGCTCACCGAGCGGCTCCGCGACGCGGACGACGGGACCACTCGCGCGGCCGGGGCTGACGGCGACCCCGGACAGCGACTCCGGCGACGGGCGTCCCTCGGCGGAGACGGCAGCAAGCTCAGACGGCATGGTCTAGACCATAGCTCAGATAGGTCTGGATATCTCGTGGTGGCGGGCACAAGCCGCGTCGACGTACCTGTTCGAGCACCGGCCGGACCTCCTCGTGCCACCAGGCTTCGGCCAGTTCGTCGCGGCTGGACACCGGCCGTCCGGCCAGCATACGGCGGAAACCCCAGGCCTCGGCGCTGTCGGCGAGCCGGAACCAGTCGGCCGGGTCGTCGAGCCACAGCCCGAGGCGGACGTCGTCCGGCAGCGGCACCCGCTCGAGGAACATCCGCTCGGCCGACTTCGACGGCAAGTCGGCGAGCGTCAGGCAGCGCAGCGCGCACGCGACGGTGCTGATCCAGCGGACCCGCGCGGGAATGGTCCGGGCGCCGCGGGCGCGGGCGATGGCGACGCGGTGGTGGCCGTCCTCGACGAAGAACATGTCGGACAGCCGCACGAGCCGCACCGGCGGGAGGTCCGCCGACGTCCGTGTCAGGTGGTCCCAGCGGTCGCGCAGCGCCCGGTTGCGCGGCCGGAACTCGCGGTCGAAGTCACCGGCACGGGCGACCGTCCCGACCACGCCCGCCAGCGGGACGTCGTAGACGCCTTCGTCGACCTCGGTCTGCTTGCCGAGCGCCTGCAGGGTCTCGTCGAGGGGCATGATCGCGAGGTGGTCGGGTCGCCGCGCCTCCGCGATCGCCCTCAGCTGAGCGGCGTAGCCGCGCCACCAGGCCGAACCGAACGAATCGCCCATGTGACGTCCAACACGGGCCGCCGCGTGATCATTCCCCCAGGTCGGCGGCCGTCGGGTAGGACGGCTGCGCACCGTGTCGCGTCACGCTGAAGGCCGCGACGCGCACCGCGCGCCGCGCCGCGGTGACCAGGTCGGCACCGTCGGCGAGGGACGCCGCGAGCGCGCCGGCGAAGGCGTCCCCGGCCCCGGTGGTGTCGACAGCCTCGACCTTCGGCGACGCGACTTCGGTGGCTTCGCCGGCTTCGACGACCACCACACCGGCGGCGCCCAGCGTGACAACGGCGGCATGCGGACCGAGGTCGAGCAGCTTCCGGAAGTCCGCGCCGGGCCCGGTCAGCCACGCGGCCTCGTGCTCGTTGACCAGCAGGACGTCGAGCTTGGCCAGCGTCTCCGGCGAGAGCTTCGCCGCGGGGGACAGGTTCAGCAGCACCTTGACGCCGTTCTCCGCGGCCCGCGCGACGGCGTGCTCCACCGCCGGCAGCGGCACCTCGAGCGAGGCGACCATGACCCGCACCCCGTCGAAGACGGCGTCGACGTCAGCGGGCTCCAAGCTTGAGTTGGCGCCGGGGGACACGAGGATCGAGTTCTCGCCGTCCGGCGTGACGGTGATGTAGGCGATGCCGGTCGGCCGGGCACTGGTCCGGACCAGCCCGGTGTCCACGCCCGCGGCGCGCAGCGAGTCGAGCAGCAGCCTGCCGTAGGAGTCGTCGCCGACCGCGCCGAGGAGCGCGACGTCCGCGCCCAGCCGGCCCGCGGCGACCGCCGTGTTGGCGCCCTTGCCGCCCGGCGAGAGCACGGTGTCGCCGCCCAGCACGGTCTCGCCGCCGCCCGGCCGGCGGTCCACCGCGACCACGAGGTCGGCATTGGCGGATCCCACAACGAGTACGTCGGAGTTCATCCCCGCACTGTGCCACGAAACCGGTCCGGGCCAGGTCAGCCCGGGCGGCCGGGAGGAAAGTGAAGGTTTTTGTAACTTATCCGGGGCTGAGTGCGACAATCATGCGAGCAGCGGACACCCGTCACTCGATCGGGGGATGTCCTTCCTCCGGTCGTCACTTCACGGACCGGTCCCGCTCTCCAGGTGCGTCATCACGGAGACGTGATGACGTTGCCCCAACCGGCGCGAGCCGGGCCGGGCATCGGGTCGCCGGCGCCGATCACGTAGCCCCCCGAGTGATCGGCGTCGGCGGCGCCCCGCCCCGCCCGACGGTCAGCACGACGTCGCGGGGAAGCAGGGCGGGCGCGCACTCGCCGAACTTCCGCGCGGCCGCCGGGCTCAGCGCCCGCGGCAAGCGGTACCAGCCGTCGTCCAGGGCGAGCGCTTCGAAGTCGCCGTGGCGCAACGGGAAATCGAGGTCCACCGGCCGGAGCTCCAGCTGACCGTTCGTGAGCAGCCGGAGTTCGGCGACTTCGCGCCAGTTCAGTTCGAGCTTCCGGTAGTACGTCTTCCACCGGAAGCCCACGTTCGAAAGCCGCAGGTCGGTCCGGAGCTTGCGCGTGGTGGTGTTCATGTGGAAGGCGTGAGTCACGGCGGCGAGCACGATGACCGCGCCGAGCAGGATCCGGAAGACGGTGTGCAGGAAACCGGCCGGGCCGAACTCGGCTGCCACGTACGCCCCGATGCCGAGCACGACCATGGCGGAGTCGAAGAACCACACCTTCCGGCGGTCCCACCCGTTGACGTGGATGCTCACGTGGTCCAGCTCGGGCACGGTCGCCGGCCCGAACCCGCCGACCGGCGCCGGCCGGGGCGGCGGTTCGCGCGGCACCGGGGTGACCGCCCGTTCGGCCACTCCGGCGTGCTTCGCGGCGATCTCGCGGACGCGTCCGGCTTCGGAGACCGACAGCGTCATCCCGGCTACCAGGTACTGGCCCTCGCTCACCGGGGTCAGCCCTCGGTGCTCCCGGAACCGGGCATCGGCCGGCTCGAGAACAACCCGGAAGGAGTGTTCCCGGCCCGGCTCGGCCGGAACGGCGACGGCGGCCAGTTCGTCCCAGCGCACTGCCCAGACCACTCCGCCGACGATGCGCGTGATCCCCGAGGCGTCCAGGACCAGCTCGTTGACAACGGGTTGCGCAGCGAGCGGACGACCAGGATCAGGCCGAGCAGCCCGAAAACGCCGCCGAAAACCCAGCCCACGGCGCCCGGACTCCGCGTCGAAGCGAGCGTCAGCCAAACGAACCCGCCGGCAACGAGGAGCAGCACCCCGGCGAGGACCCAATGCGGTCCGTCAGTTCGCGACACGACGAGACGGTCGCCGCGCGGCGCGGTCATTCGATCGAACCCGAAATGCGGCCGGCCTTCCAGCGGATGATGGTGCGCTTGACGACGCGCACGATCCCCAGCCCACCACGGCGAATCTCCCTAGCGGGCCACTCGACCCGGCCGGGGTGGTACCGCTCGAACGCCCCGGCCAGTCGCCGGGCCTCGTCCGCGGGCAGCGCCGGGGACAGCAGGAAGCCGCGCGGTGAGCGGGTGCGGAACCCGGGCAGGAGCCGGAATTCGCGGCCGCCTCCGGCCAGGGAGAGGTGGCAGGCGACGTCGCTGCCGATCACCCGCTCCTCGAGGACGAGCCGGTCGATCGACGACCACGGGACGACGGCCGGCGGGCGGTCTTCGCGCGGCTGCCGGACGCCGTCTTCCGCCACGGAGATCTCGACGACCTCCGGCGACACCAGCCGTCGATGGGCGTAGGGCACCAAGGCGAGCACGACCAGCCCGATCGGCGCGAACACCCCGGCGAAGAACCAGCCGAGGGCCCCGACGTCGCCGAGCCCGCGCATCGCGACGACCATCGTCACCGAGGCGGCGACCAGCGCGAGCCCGCCGACCAGCACCACCACCGCGCCCGGCCGCGCGGCGCGCCTGCGCTCGGCGTCGGCGGCCACCGGGACGCGGACCCGGACCGGCGAGCCGGGCTCGTCCGGTGGGCGGGGCGCCGGACCGGGCTGGAACGCGATCCACCCGAGGACCCGGAGCCAGCCGACCTTCGCCACGACCGCCCCCGCCGCTCCGAGGACGACCGCGCCGAGCGCGCCCAGGAAGCCGTACGGGTGGTCGACGGCGCGCCGCCAGATCTTGTGGTCTTTCACGGCCTTGACCAGGTGACCGGCGTCGTCGGCCGGAGTCAGCTCGTCCGGGCCGAACTTGTCGGTCGTCTGCGTGCCGTCGGGGTTGAAGATGCGGGCATAACACTCCCAGTAGTGACCGGCGCCCTTCAACGACAGCGGCCCGTGCCGTTTGCACGCCCCGGCGAAGTCGCCGGCGCGGGCGACCACATCGCTGCCGCTGCCGGGGCGCTCGGTGCTGCTGACCGGGGCGTCGACAAGCCGGACCAAGGTCAGGCCGCCGATGCCGAAGATGATCAGCAACAAGTACGCCAGCACGCCCCGGACCACGATCTTCGTCACCAGCCAGACCCGCGAAGGCGGTCTCGCGACGACGCCGGTCACTCGATCGAGCCGGAGATCCGCTGGGCACCGGGCCGGCCGGAAAAGGGCTGCCCGTCGTCGTCCGCGGTCACCGGCCCGGACCGCGGGACCTGGTCGACCGGGTAGTTCGACGAGTGGTCCTCCGGGACGATCGACGTTTCGTCACGGTCGTGCTGATCTTCCCCCGCGGTCTGCCCGGGCAAGGTCGCCAGCTGCTCGAAGGCCTTCATGCCGGCCTCCCGCCCGGCGGCCTTCGCGAACCCCTCGAACATCTCCTTGCCCGCGGTCCCGACCGCACTGACCACCCGGCTGAAGAAGTCTCCGAGAGAACGGAGGAACTCCTTGGCGTGGGCGAAGGCGCGAGCCAGCCTGCCGCACTGCTCGACCATCTTGCCGCCCTGCTTGACCGCGTACGGCACGCCCTCGGCGGCCAGCGCCGCCGGGTAGCCCGGCGGCGGGGTGCGGCACAGGATCATGATGATCTTGGCGAGCGTGTCCGTGATCAGGTCGCGGATCAGGGTCCGGACGACGTCCAGGATCGTCTTGCACATCCCGATGACCTGCGCGACTCTCGTCGCGGAATCCGACAGGGCCGCGTACGCGTCCAGCTGTTTCTGGACGTACACGCGGTACTGGTCGGCCACCTTGCCCTTCCAGTCGAGGCAGTTCTTCCGCACCTCGGCGGTCAGCTGCTCGGCGGTCTTCTGGACGTGCTCGCCGATCACCTCCCACTTCTTGCCCTCCAGGTCGAGGGCGTCCTGGTCACCGGTGACCCAGTCCAGCGGCTCCTTCAGGAAGTCGACGTGCTCGATCACCCAGCCCAGGCCCCAGCTGATCAGCGTCTCGAACGGGTTCCCGTCCTTGAGCATGTCCTTCACGCCCAGGCCGGCGTTCGCGAGGCTGAACAGGCCCTCGGTCCAGTCCCCGTGCAGGGCCTTTTCGAGGCCGCCGTAGTAGTCCTGAAGCGCGCCGGCGCCTTCGAGGGCGCTGTCGACCACGTACTTCTCGGAATCCGTTTGGCCTTTGGCCTCGGTCATCATGGGGCTGTCAGCCATTTCCGCCTCCCGAAGCCCGGTTCACGAGTGCCGAGGCCGATTCTTCGTCCACCCGGCGCTGCTTCGCCCATTTGCGGACGGCTTCCACGTGGTAGTCGGCGCCGTCGACCGCGGCCTGGAGCGTGTCCGTCGCCTGCCCGGACACGTGGCCGCACCAGGTGCTCAGCTGGCACAGCTGCCCGATCAGGCCGAACGCGTCCGGCCCGGCCGGCTGGTCGTGGGCGAGCGCCAACGCCTGCTTGAGGACGTCGAACGTCGCTTCCATCTGCTTGGCGTGCTCGTCGATCGCCTCGGGGTTCTCGTCGAACCCCGGACCGCTCTGCCCGGCCATCTTTCCCTCCCCGTTCCGCGGCTCAGCGCAGGTAGTCGCCTTCGCCGAAGTAGTCGTCGTCCGTGCCGTCGTCCGCCGACGGGCGGGCCGGGCGCGGCGGCTCGGGAACGGGCGGCGCGGGTGGCTCCTCTTCCGCGATGAACCGGGCGCCGTCGTCAGCGGTCTCACGACCTCCCTCGGGCGCCGGCTCCGGGTACTCGCGGTGCAGCTGGTCGACGAGTTCGGTCATCGTCTCGGTGCCCGCCAGCGAGGGGACGGCCGACTGGACCGCCGTCGCCAGCCTGCTCTGCGCGGCTTGGACCGTTCGCAGGATCTGGTCGGCCAGGTTCGGCTTGTCGCGCACGGCGTGGCCGATTTCGAGGCCGACCAGGTTGCCCAGGTGGTTGACCTTGACCGCGATCTGGCCGTCCTTGCTGCGTTCCGCCACCGAGACGGTCGCCATCTCGGTGCGCATCCGATCAGCCTTCTGCTGCGCCTCGGCCATCCTGGCTTCGAAGCCGGCGAAGAGCTGTTCAGGGTTCGTCACGCGAACCTCCCCGTTCACGTCAGTAGCCGTACGGCGACCGAGTGTGGCACACCGCACCGACAGTTACGGGCCTTTCCGCTCGGTGTGACGAAGGCCCCGCGGTTTTCCCCACCCGGCCGGGTGGTCAGCCGGGTGTTTCGGCAGCTCAGCGGCTCCTAGCGTGATCTTCATGAGCATCTCCGACTGGAAACGGGCGGTCTACGCCCTCCTCGCACTCCCGGCGTACCTGGCTGGCCCCGCGGCACGACGGCGGCTCTCGCGGCGCTGCCTCGGTGCCGAGCCGCGACGCGGCGCGCTGCCCGCGAGCGCGGCTTCCTTCGTGGTGGCGTTGCTGGTCTGGTACCTCGTCGGGCGCGTCGCCACCTACGGGATCTTCTGGGCGTCGGACCCGACCGCGGCGAACTCCTGGGGCGGGCCCTCGCTCGCCGGGGCGTGGATCGTGCACTTCTTCTGCGCACTCGGCATGGTCGTGGTGTGCATGTGGCTGCTGCGGCCGTTGACGCGGTGCCAGGTGCGGACCCCTGACCAGGTCGATCCGCTCCACGTTCAGTGACCGGTGCGGTATCGTCCGTGAACGTCAGGGGGAGGTCGAACCGCGAGGGGAGCGCAGTTCGGCGGGTTGTTCGGCGACATGATCGACGCTGCCAAGCACGTCGGGTCGGAGATCGCGCACGCCGTCCAGTCGGGGTCCGACGGGCTCGGCAAGGTACTGACCGGCGCCGGTGTCGGCCTGCTCGCGGGCGGGCTGCCCGGCGCGGTCGCGGGGGCGTACATCGGTTCGCAGACCGGCACCGGAGCGGACAACCTGCAGGCCGCGGGCATGTCACCGGGTCAGCTCGTCAAGGCCGTGATGTCCGGGCCCGGCACGGAGTCGCTGCAGAAGGTGCACCAGGCGGGCGTGGACCAGTCGACGTACCAGCGTGAGCTCGAGCAGGGCACGCGCGAGCTCACGTCCGGCCTCGAGTCGGCGTGGACCGGCGGTTCGGCCGACGCGGCCCGGGAGCGCCTCCAGCCGCTGACGGCGTCCGCGACCTCCGCGTCCACGACCCTGGACCGCAACTCCACGCTGTCGCAGACGCAGATCGACCAGTTCCACCAGCTGAAGAACTCGCTGCACCCGGATGTCACCGACCAGCCACCGACGCGCAGCGCCTGGGACGTCGCGACGCCGTGGGACACCGACACCGAAGACAAGATCAACCAGTTCAACCGCAAGGCCCAGGAGAACGTCGAGCGGTACACCGCGTACTCGCACCAATCCAGCTCGAACACCGCGGGCCGGACGATCGACTACGGCCAGCTCCGCGAGTACACCGGCGGCGACTTCACGGTGAACGACCCGAAGAAGCCGGTCGAGCCGCCCGGCAGGCGGCCGCGGGTCGACGACGGTGGTGGTGACGACGGCCGGCCGATCGGCGCGCAGGTGCAGCCTCCTCCGGCGGTCCACCCGCCGAACGTCCAGCAGCCGCCGCCTCCGCCGGGCCAGGTCACGCCGCACGTGTCGCCGCCGGGCGTGGACGACAGCGTCCGGGCGCAGGGTTACGTGCCGCCGTCGACGCAGTTCCCGCCGGGTTATCAGCCGCCGGGGACCGGACCGGGCGGCGGTTTCGGCCCGGGCTCCGGGCCGGGTTCCGGCGTGGGCGGCTTCGGGCCAGGGTTCGGTCCCGGAGGCGGCTTCGGCCCAGGCAGCGGTGGTTTCGGGCCAGGCTCGTCGTCTGGCGGTGGATCCGGCGTCCGCGGCCCCGGCGCGTCCACCGGAGCGTCGGTCCCGGGCGAAGGACGTCCGGGCGCACCCGGCGGGATGCGCGGCGGCGCGGCGGGCAAGCCGGGCTCCCCGGGCATGGGCGGCATGGGCCACGGCGCCAAGGGCGGCAAGTCCGAGGACGAAGAGCACCAGCGCGCGTCGTACCTGGTGGAAGCCGACCCGGAGAGCGTCTTCGGCGGGTCGGACGAGCGGACCGTGCCGCCGGTGATCGGGCTGTGATCTTCCTGCCCAAGGCCGCTCTGCTCACCGCGTGGGAGTGGGAGCGGCACGGCCCACCCCCCGCGGTCCTCGGCAGCGACAACCTCTGGCTCGGCGACGAAACCCGCAAGCGGCTCGAGGAGAAGGTCCTCGATGTCCTCACGTCACTCCGTCTCGCGGCGGGCGGCACGTTGACGCGTGAGTTCCGCGACGTCCTGCGGGTGCTGGCGAAGGGCGCCCACCAGTTCACGGCCTGGCTCGGCGACATCAACGCGGACGAGTCGGGCGCGGTGCTCGTCTCCACGACCGGCCGGGACGCGCTCCGCCTGATCCGCAAGGACGGCTCGATCCGGATCGACGTCGTGGAGCCGTCGTACCTGGCGGAGTCGATGGTCGACGTCCTGCCGCCGGTCCCGCCCGCCCGGATTTCGCCGGTGGCGATCCCGGAGTCGCGGTTTTCGGCCCGGGAGGACTCGTACGACCTCAGCGACCCGACCGACGACCGCGGCCCCGACCCCCTGGTCTGGGCACGACGGCTGATGGCGGCGAAGCGCACGGGCCTGCACCAGTGTTACGCGGTGAACCGGGGAGTCCGGAGCGCGCCGATTACCGCGGTGGACGTCGCCGGCACCGGGCGGGTGCTGACATATGTGTATCCCGGGCGGGAGCGGATGGTCAGTTTCCAGCCGGGGACCCGGAGTGCGCTGACCGAAGAGCTGTACGCGACGCTGAACGGGTTAGGGGGAGGACGATGACGAGCTCGATGTTCGGCGGCCTGGGGTTCTGGGCGACGGACCTGCCCAGCGGCGCGTCGCGGCCGGCTGGTGGGCAGGGGTTCGCGATGAGCAGCGAAGAGATGCGCGCGATGCTCAAGAAGGCAACGGATCTGCGGATTTCGATTCAGCAGCAGCGCGACGCCGCGCAGGTGCTGTCGCAGGCGACGCCGCCGGCGCAGGAGCCGGCCAGCACCAGCGCCGTCCTCGGTCCGAACGGCGTCAACGAGACCGGTCGCTTCTACCAAGGCCATCTCGACTACCAGTACAACTATCTGTCCGAGTTGATCACACGTCTGCAGAAGGCGCTCGGCATGGTCGTGGCGGCCGACCGGCAAGCGGCAGACGACACGAACGGGACCCTCGAATGACAAAGCGATCCACGATGAGCATGGCCGCGATCATGGCCGGCGGCTTGCTGATCTCCGCGTGCGGCGGCACCCCCCAGGCACCGGCGACCACCACAACCGCACCTTCGAGCACCGCATCCGCCGGCAGCGACGTGCCCGCGGTGGCGAGTCCCCTTCCGGCGACGGCACTCGAGGGCAGTCCCTGCGACAGCGCGCTCACCAGCAGCCAGCTCACCCACTTCCTCGGGCAGCCGACCCCGGCCAAGCCGACGGACACCGAGCTCGGCCCGCTTTGCCAGTGGAGCAGCGCTTCCGGATCGGGAGCGGGCATCTCCGTCGCCTACCAGACGAAGTCCGATCAGGGAATCGGCCTGGCCTACCAGAACGTGCAGCCCAAAGCCGCACGCTGGCAGCCGCTCGAAGCGGTCCAGGGATTTCCGGCCGTCGCCTACACGAACACCGACAACAAGCGCTCTTGTGTCGTCGTCGTCGGTGTGTCCGACAAGCTGGCGTTCTCGATGGCGTTGACGCTCGGCGACAAGTCCGCGGCCCAAGGCAAGGACTGCTTCGACGCCGCGCCCGAGGTGGCCGACACCGTGTTGACCAACCTCAAGGCGAGGGCCTGAGCTGCGCCTTTCCGTGACCGCCCGGGGCCGCGTTAATGCAAGACTTGTCGTAGTAAGCGCCTAGACTGTTCGGATGAGCCACCCCACTCGGAGGGGTCGCGCGCGAGCGGCTACCGAACAGGACATCCGGCGGACCGCCCGGAAGCTGCTCGTCGAGCAGGGGCCGGAGGCGGTCACCCTGCGTGCCATCGCGCGGGAGCTGGGGATCACCGCGCCCGCGCTCTACCGGTACTACGAATCGCGGGACGATCTCGTCGGAAACCTGCGGCTGGACGTCTGCGCGGATCTGGCGGACGAGCTCGCCGAGGACATCGCCGAGCTGCCGGACGACGGGATCTTGCAGCTCTTCGCCATCTGCAAGGGTTTCCGGCGGTGGGCGCTCACCCACACGAAGGAGTTCACGCTCGTCTTCGCGTCGCCGACCGGCGGTGTCGGATCCGCTGCCGGCTCCGCGCTGAGCCGGGTCGACGAGCCGTTCGGGCGGATCTTCCTGGCCGCCGCCGGGCGGGTGCTCGCGCGCACCGACGTCGTCCTGCCGTCGGCGAGCGGGGTGCCCGACGAGCTGCGCGACGACCTCAAGACGTTCCAGGAGTCGCTGGTCGCCGTGCTCGTCGAGTCCGACCAGGACGTGCCGGTGGAGAAGATCGACCTCGGCGTGACGTACCTGATGATCCAGTTCTGGGCCCGGCTCTACGGGCACGTCACGCTCGAGGTCTTCGGCAACTACCCCATCCCGATGTCCAAGCCGGACGTCCTCTTCGAGTCCATGCTCATCGACCTGGCGCGCGAGATCGGGCTCTACTCCGGTTAGGCCGCGTGGCCGCCGTCGACCGAAAGGGTCGCGGCCGTGACGTAGGCGCTGCTCGGCGCGGCCAGGTAGGAGACCGCCGAGGCGACTTCCGACGGCTTTCCGTAGCGGTCGAACGGGATGAACGCCCGCTGGTCCGCCGCGTACGGGCCGTCCGCCGGGTTCATGTCCGTGTCGGTCGGGCCGGGGTGGACGAGGTTGACCGTGATGCCGCGCGGCCCCAGCTCCCGCGCCAGCGCCTTGGTCAGGCCGACCATCGCCGCCTTGCTCGTCGCGTACAGCGCCATGCCCGGGCCGGGCACCCGGTCGGTCACGCAGCTGCCGATCGTGATCACGCGGCCGCCTTCGCCCAGGTGGGCGGCCGCGGCCTGGGTCGCCGCGAAGACGCCGCGGACGTTCACCGCGAGCACACGGTCGACGTCCTCGAGCGCCGTCTCGGCGAAGGCGCCCACAAACCCGACGCCCGCGTTGTTCACCAGCACGTCCAGCCGGCCGAACTCGGCGACGGTCGCCGAGACCGCCGCCGACACCGCGGCGGCGTCCGCCGAGTCCGCCTGGATCGCCAGCGCGCGACGGCCGAGGTGCTTGATCTGCTCGACCACCTCGGCCGCCAGGACACCGTTGTGCTGGTAGGTCAGCGCGACGTCGACGCCGTCCTCGGCGAGCCGCAGTGCGGTGGCCGCGCCGATGCCGCGGCTGCCGCCCGTCACCAGTGCCACCTTGCCGTCGAGGGTCATCCCCGGTTCTCCTTCGATCGAACGGATTTCCTTGACCGTTCAATCAAATCGGGGATGACCGACGAGCACCGGCGGCTTTCCGACAGCGCGCTACCGCCGGCTTTCGGGGGTCCGGGTGGCGAAGCCCCCGGCCCGGGGCGAAGCCCTGGATGTCACAGGACGATGTTGACCAGCTTGCCCGGCACCACGATCACCTTGCGCGGGCTCCCGTCGCCGATCAGCGCGGACACCTTCTCGTCCGCCAGCGCGGCCGCCTGGACGTCGTCCGACGACGCGGAAGCCGCCACCGTCACGCGGGAGCGGACCTTGCCGTTGACCTGGATCGGGTACTCGACCGTGTCCTCCACCAGGTACTTCTCGTCCACCACCGGGAACGGGCCCTGCACCAGGGAATCCGCGTGGCCCAGCCGGTGCCACAGCTCCTCGGCCAGGTGCGGGGCCAGCGGCGCCAGCATCAGCACCAGCGGCTCGGCCAGCTCACGCGGGGTCGACGCGGCCGCGCCGTACACCTTGGTGACGTGGTTGTTCAGCTCGATCAGCTTCGCGCCGGCCGTGTTGAACCGCATCTCCGCGTAGTCGTCGCGGACGCCGGCGACCGTGCGGTGCAGCACCTTCCGGTCCGCCTCCGAAGCGTCCTCAGTGGACACTCGCAGCTCGCCGGACGTCTCGTCGACGACCAGGCGCCACAGCCGCTGCAGGAACCGGTGCGCGCCCACGACGTCCTTCGTCGCCCAGGGGCGGGACATCGCCAGCGGGCCCATCGCCATCTCGTAGAACCGGAACGTGTCGGCGCCGTAGTTCTCGGCCATCTCGTCCGGCGTGACGACGTTCTTCAGGCTCTTGCCCATCTTGCCGTACTCCTGGGTGACCTCTTCGTCGTTGAAGAAGTACTTCCCGCCGCGCTCCTCGACCTGCTCGGCCGGGACGTAGACACCGCGCGAGTCGGTGTACGCGTACGCCTCGATGTAGCCCTGGTTGAACAGCTTCCGGTACGGCTCCTTGGACGTCACGTGGCCCAGGTCGAACAGGACCTTGTGCCAGAACCGCGAATACAGCAGGTGCAGCACGGCGTGCTCGACACCGCCGACGTACAGATCGACGCCGCCGGTGTCGTCCGCGCCGTGTTCGCCGGGGCGCGGGCCCATCCAGTACTGCTCGTTTTCCGGCGCGCAGAACGTTTCGCTGTTCGTCGGGTCCAGGTACCGCAGCTGGTACCAGCAGGAGCCGGCCCAGTTCGGCATCGTGTTGATGTCACGGCGGTAGGTCTTCGGGCCGTCACCCAGGTCCAGCTCGACCTCGACCCAGTCGGTCGCGCGGGCCAGCGGGGACGACGGCATCGAGTCGCGGTCCTCGGGGTCGAACGTCACCGGCGAATAGTCGGCGACCTCGGGCAGCTCGATCGGCAGCATCGACTCGGGCACGGCGTGGACTTCGCCGTCTTCGTCATAGACGACCGGGAACGGCTCGCCCCAGTAGCGCTGGCGCGAGAACAGCCAGTCGCGCAGCTTGAACTGCACGGTGCCGACGCCGGTGCCGTCTTCGGCCAGCTTCTCGATGATCGTCTTCTTGGCCTCGGCGACGTCCATGCCGTCCAGGAAACCCGAGTTGATCGCCGGCCCGTCGCCGGTGAACGCCTTGCCGTCGAAACCTTCCGACGGCTGCACGGTCCGGATGATCTCCAGCCCGAACTTCTCGGCGAACTCCCAGTCGCGGACGTCCTGGCCGGGCACGGCCATGATCGCGCCGGTGCCGTACCCCATCAGCACGTAGTCGGCGACGAAGATCGGGATCTCCTTGCCGTTCACCGGGTTCGTCGCGTACGCGCCGGTGAAGACGCCGGTCTTCTCCTTGTTCTCCTGCCGGTCCAGCTCGGACTTCCGCGACGCCGCGACGCGGTACTCCTTGATGGCCTCGGCGGGGGTCGCCGCGCCGCCGGCCCACCGAGAATCGACGTCGGCGGGCCACGCGGGCGTGGTCAGCTCGTCGACCAGCGGGTGTTCCGGCGCCAGGACCATGTACGTCGCGCCGAACAGGGTGTCCGGCCGGGTCGTGAAGACCTCGATGCCGTGGTCACCCGACTTGAACGTGACGCGGGCGCCGTGCGAGCGGCCGATCCAGTTCCGCTGCATGGACTTGACCTTCTCGGGCCAGTCCAGCAGGTCCAGGTCGTCGACCAGGCGGTCGGCGTACGCGGTGATCCGCATCATCCACTGGCGCAGGTTGCGGCGGAAGACGGGGAAGTTGCCGCGCTCGCTGCGGCCGTCGGCGGTGACCTCTTCGTTCGACAGCACCGTGCCCAGGCCCGGGCACCAGTTGACCGGCGCCTCGGAGATGTAGACCAGCCGGTGGTCGTCGATGACCTTCTTGCGCTCGGCGGCGCTCAGCGACGCCCAGTCCTTGCCGCCGGGCACCGGGCGCGAGCCGTCGGCGAACGCGGCTTCCAGCTCGGCGATCGGCCGCGCGCCGCCCGCCTCGACGTCGTACCAGGAGTTGAAGATCTGCAGGAAGATCCACTGCGTCCAGCGGTAGTAGTTCGGGTCGATCGTGGAGATGCGACGGCGTTCGTCGTGCCCCAGGCCCAGGCGCCGGATCTGGCGCAGGTACGTCTGGATGTTCTCCTCGGTCGTCTTGCGCGGGTGCTGCCCGGTCTGGACGGCGTACTGCTCGGCCGGCAGGCCGAACGCGTCGAAGCCCATCGTGTGCAGCACGTTGCGCCCGATCATCCGGTGGTACCGGGCGAAGACGTCGGTGCTGATGAAGCCCAGCGGGTGCCCGACGTGCAGGCCGGAGCCCGACGGGTACGGGAACATGTCCTGGACGAACAGCTTGTCGCTGGGCACCGGCTGCCCCTCGACCGAGAGCGGCCCGACCGGGTTCGGCGCGTGGAAGGTCCCCTGGTCGGCCCAGTGGTCCTGCCAGCGCTGCTCGATCTGGCCGGCCAGCGCGGCCGTGTAGCGGTGCGCGGGGACGTCGGTCCCGGTCGCCTCAGTCATCGCCGTCTTCCTCCGTCGGAGCTACTCCAGAAACAACTCGACCCCTCAGCCACCAGGGCATGAGGGGTCGCCGCGCCGGCCGGGCCGGACCCGGTCAGCGCGGCAGGCTAAGGAGCAGCCGAGCCGTGTTCATACCTTCATCGTAACTTGCTGGTCAAAGCCGTTCCGAGGGGACCGCCACTGCCGCGAACTGCGTGACCTGGGTGGCCGCGAAGTTGTTGTCGCTGACGATGACCAGGCTGCGCTCGCCGTTCGGCAGCTTCGGGCCCCAGGTCATGCCCTCGAGGTTGTCCACAGTGGACAGGCCGAGGTCGGCGGCGTCGAACAGCAGGCGCTTCTTGACCGGCTTGACGTGCTGGGCGTCGGCCAGGGACTTGACGTTCAGGATGTTCGTCGCGCCCTTGGTGTCGATCTCGTAGACGCGCACCTTGTTGCCGACGCCGGTGACGAACGAGCGTTCCATCATCAGGTACTTCGTCGGGTCGGCCTGGTCGACCGCCAGCATCGAGGAGACGCCGGTCGTGGCGAACGCGCCGGCGGGCACCGGTGACGCGAAAATCGGCTCCTGCTGGTAGGCGTACTGCGCCAGGACCGGGCCGTAGCGGCCCTGCAGCGTGATCCGGGAGACGCCGCGCGTGGTGAGCGTCGACTCCGGGCCGTCCTGCAGCAGCGGGCCCTCGTCCTCGCTGGCGATCAGCGCGCCGAAGCCGGCGAAGGTGAGGCCTTCGAGGACCAGGTTCTGCCGCGGGCCGGTCGTCGGCGTCATCTTCTCGTTCGCCGGAATCGGCAGGTCGCGGACGTACTTCCCGTCGCGGCGCGCCTCGCGGATCGACGGGTCGATCAACGTCGTCGCGGTGCGCTCGCCCTCCTGCGACCAGTAGTAGTCGCCGGTCCACGGGTCGACACGCAGCTCTTCGGGGTCGATCGTCTGCTCGTTCTGCGGCTTCGAGGGGTCGTTCTGCGTGAGCGGCGGGTACGGCGTGCCGTCCGGGCGCAGCAGCGGCTTCGTGCCGGTGAAGGTGACCGGGCCGACACCGTGCGCCGACACCGGGAAGGTCGCCGTGTAGAAGCGGGCGGGGTTGATCGCCGACCGGTCGTCGCAGATCAGGGCGTATCCGCCGGTCCGGGGGTCGTAGTCGATGCTGGAGAGGCCGCCGACCGTCGTGCCCTGGAACTGCAGGGAGTTGGGGACGATCTGCTCGCCGAGCAGGCGGATCGGCCGCTGGTGACTCTCGGTGGCGCTCGCCGGCGCTGCGGCGACGAGTCCCCCGATCAGGGCAGCGGTCAACACTGTGGGCAGTACGCGTGGTGACATGGCCTGTAGCACAGTCGACCAGGGTATCCGGCAGGTTGCCGGGACGTCACGCTTATCCTTGAGCCGTGTTCGCTATCGCGCTGGTTCCGGTCGTGCTGGGTCTGCTCGTCGGTTTTGGTGGGTTCCTCGGTTTCCGCGAGCGCTTGACGCGCGAAGGCGGCACCGGCGTGCGCACGCAGGCCGCGTTGCGCAGTGAAGAAGCGTTCAAGCTGGCCAACCGCGTCGCGGGGCTGCCGACCATGGCCGGCGGCGCGATCTCCGTGCTCACCGGGCTGGCCGGGCTCGCGATGCCGACGACCGCCGGGCTGGTTTCCGCCGCGGTCGCCGGGGTGCTCGCCATGCTCGTGCTGGTCATGGGCGGTGGGGTGCTCGGCAACCGGGCCGCGCTGACCGTGCCCGCGCCGGCTCCGGCGGCGCCCGCCGGCTGCAGCGGCTGCGCGTGCGGCGCCGGCGGCTGCGGGGTCTTCAAGAAAGAAGACGCCTAGTTCCGCTGCAGGTCACCCGGGTGGGTGGCCAGCAACGCGATCGGGACACCCTGGCGGCGCAGCACCTGGCTCCACAGGTCGCCGTTCGGCGAGGCCAGGATGTCGCTCGGCAGCGCGGGGACGATGACCCAGTCGTCCCGCTCGATCTCGCTCGCCAGCTGGCCCGAGTCCCAGCCCGCGTAGCCGGCGAAGACGCGTACGCCGCGCACCTTCGGCACGAGCACTTCCGGATCGGTGTCCAGGTCGACCAGCGCGACCGGCCCGCGGACCGCGATGACACCCGGCACGCTCGCCGCCGTCTCGCCGGTGCGCAGCGCGGCCAGGCACAGCGCCGTCTTCTTCTCCACCGGCCCGCCGACGAACACCGCCTGCGGCTCGGCGACGTGCCCGCCCCAGTTGGGCAGCACGTCGTGCACGGCGACGTCACTCGGCCGGTTGAGGACCACGCCGAGCGTGCCCTCGTCGCGGTGGTCGATGACGAACACGACGGTCCGCCGGAAGTTGGGGTCGACCATCGTGGGGGCGGCGACCAGGAGCGTTCCCGGTTCAACCTCGGCGTCCGCTGGCACGCGACCCATGATCTCACTCCTGGCCCGGTGAATTACTTCGGCTCGGGAACAATCGCCCCACCCGCCTCGTTTGAAACACTGGTCGGCGCACTCCGTGTCCCCCGGGCTCACTGAAGAACCGCCTTTGTGGAATACCGTCCGGCTGGAGCCACACTGCGCATAGCCGCCGAGAGGCGACCTCAGTGCGTCGACCACCTACTCTTGGCCTGTGACGACCAGCGCCGGTGTGGCGACGCGAAAAGGCCCCCGGGAGCTGCTCAAGGACCCGGACTTCCGCCGTCTTCTCTTCACCCGCTTCGCGGCGAGCTGGGGAGACGGCGTCTTCCGCGCCGGTCTCGCCGGCGCCGTGCTGTTCAACCCCGAGCGTGCCGCCGACCCGCTCGCGATCGCCGGCGGGTTCGCCGCACTGCTGCTGCCGTACTCGGTTGTCGGCCCCTTCGCGGGTGCGCTCCTCGATCGCTGGGACCGCCGGAAGGTCCTCATCTTCGCGAACCTGCTGCGGGGGCTCGCAATCGTTTGCGCGGCCGCCGCTGTCGGCTTCGGGTTCGGTGGCATCGGCCTGTTTTCGCTGGCCCTGGCCGCGGAGGGGATCAGCCGCTTCATCGGGTCCGGGCTCTCGGCGTCGCTGCCGCACGTCGTGGCGGAAGAGAGCGTCGTGACGGCCAACGCCTTCGCCACCACGCTCGGCTCGGTGGTCGCCGTCATCGGCGGCGGCTGCGCGATCGGCCTTCGCGCGCTTTTCGGCAGCAACGACGTCGGCTCGGCCGAGACCACGGCGTTCGCCGTTATCGGCGCCCTGGTCTCGGCGTTCCTCGCGCGCGGTTTCACGCGGGGTGTGCTCGGGCCCACGGTTGTCGACGAGCCGCCGAACCCCGTGCTGGCCGTCGCGCGCGGGCTGGCCGACGGCGCGAAGCACGCGTGGCGCGCGCCGAGCGTCACGGCCGGGTTCGTCGCGCTGTTCGCGCACCGGGCGTCGTTCGGGGTGTCGCTGCTGGTCACCGTGCTGCTGATGCGCAACTACTTCACCGACCACGGGCTCTTCCGCGCCGGCCTGCCCGGGCTCGGGCAGATGGCCGCGCTCGCCGGGGCCGGCCTGCTGCTGGCCGGGTTGCTGACCGCGCGGCTGATCCGGAAGTTCGGCCGGCTGCGCGCGGTGCTCGGTTCCCTGCTGCTCGCGGCGATCGCCCAGTCCGCGTTCGGCCTGCCGATGGTGCTGCCGCTCGCGCTGCTCGCGTCGTTCGTCATCACCGGCGCCGGGCAGGTGCTGAAGCTCTGTGTCGATTCGTCGATCCAGCTCGACGTCGCCGACGAAGCCCGCGGCCGGGTGTTCGCGCTGTACGACACGCTGTTCAACATCACGCAGGTGGCGGCGGTTTCGCTGGGCGCGCTGGTGGTGCCGGCCGACGGCCGCTCGCCGGGCCTGCTGATCGCCGCGACCGCCTGCTACCTCGTCGGCGGGGCCGGGTACCTGGTCGCCCGGCGGCGCACGATTCGCTGAGGCAAACCGCCGAACCGGTCACGGGCACTGCTCCATTGGCATTAGGGTGACGGCAAGTCATTAGTAGGTTCGAGGGACACCGGGGGCACCTGTGACCACCGCGGGCGACGACCGTGCACGGCTCGAAGCACGCAATGCCGCGATGAAGGACCAGATGGACACCCTGCTGGAGGACTTCGAGCGGCAGACCGCCCAGCTGCGGGACGCCCAGGCCGCGGCCGCCGAGACCAGTGCCCACGTGACGTCGCCCGACGGCCTGGTCCGCGCCACCATCGACGCCGGCGGCAGCCTCGCGAAGCTCGAGTTCGCGCCGAACGCGTTCGAGCGCACGACCCCCGCCCAGCTCGCGACCACCGTCCAGACGGTGGTGCGGCAGGGAACCCTGCAGGTCAAGCAGAAGATCGCGGACCTGATGGCGCCGATCACCGAAGGCCTGCCCGACCTCGCCGACCTCGTCGAGGGCGCGCCGTCGCTGGCCGGGCTGGTGCCGCCGATCCCGGAGTTCGTCGAGGAGCCGGTCGAGGCGCCGCGGCCGGAGTCGTTCGAGGACGGCGGGTCGATCATGCGCAACGAGCAGGCGCCGCCGCCGATGCCCGCCCCGAAGCCCGCGCCCAAGCGCGTCCGCCCGCCGCGTGACGAGGACGAGGAGCCACCGGCATCTTGGATGACGAGGGGCGACTGATGCCGGACGGGGGTTCCGGCTTCACCGCGGAACCGGACGCGGTGCTGCGCGCTTCGAACGGCCTGGTCACCGCCGCGGACGGCCTCGACAACGCGCTGAAGACGTTGCAGGGCGCCCTCGCCGCACAGGGCGAGTGCTGGGGCGGCGACGACTCCGGCAAGGAGTTCGCGAAGGACTACGTGCCCGGCTCGCAGGGCGCCGTCGAAGGGTTCACCAACCTCGTGCAGGGGTTGCGGGGGATGCAGCAGAACGTCGCGCAGTCGATGAAGGCGCTGTCGGGCGTCGACGAGGACGTGACGTCCCAGTTGAGCAAGGGGCAATGACGCGTGGGTATGGAGATGCCCGACGCGGTCAAGTGGCTGCTGCCGATCGTCGTCGGGGAAAGCTGGCCCGAGGGCGACGAAACCAAGCTGCGCTTGTTGAGGGACGCCTGGCACACGGCGTCGTCGGCGATCGCCCCGGCGTCGGAGACGGGCAACCAGGCCGCCAGCGGCATCCGCGACAACTGGACCGGTGACGGCGCCGACGCGTTCGTCGAGCAGTGGAAGAAGTTCGTCGAGGGCGACGAGGCGTACTTCAAGCAGCTCGCCGACGCGACGAAGGCCCTCGGGGATTCGTGCGACCAGACGGCCCTGGACGTCGAGTACACGAAGTACATGATCATCATCTCGCTGATCGTGCTGGCCGCCCAGATCGCGGCGATGATCGCGGCGGCGGCGGTGACGTTCGGCGGCTCGACGGCCGGCATCGCGCCGGCCCAGATCGCGACGCGGATGACCGTGCAGATGCTGTTCCGGCAGCTGCTCGAGAAGCTGGCGCAGCAGGGGTTCAAGCAGGTCGCGAAGGAGCTGCTGGAGAAGCTGCTCAAGCAGGGCCTGAAGAAGATCGGCATGGAGGTCCTCAAGAACGAGGCCATCAACCTGGGGATGGACGCGGGGATCCAGGGCCTGCAGATGGCGAAGGGGGACCGTCAGAGCTGGGACTGGTCGAAGACGTCCGACTCGGCGATCTCGGGCGCGGTCGGCGGAGTGGTCGGCGCGGGGAGCGGAGCGATCGGGCGCGGGGCGACCGAGGGGCTTTCGCACAGCGCCGGCGGTCAGATCGCGGACGCCGCCATGCGCGCGGGGGCTCGGGGGGCGGTCGAGGGGGTTGCGCAGACTGTCGGGCAGGCGGCGGTCACCGGGGATTTGGGGTCGCTGACCGCGGAGCAGCTGTTGACCGGGGCGTCGAGCGGGGCGGTCGGTGGGGCCGTTGATGGCGCCAAGGCGCAGATGCATTCGGTCCATGAGGCGAACATTCCGCGGGCGGGGTCGGATGGGGGCGGTGGTTCGGACTCGGGTTCTGGTTCGGACTCCGGCTCGGGGGATTCCGGCGACTCGGGTTCTCGCTCTGGTTCGGCGGATTCCGAGGAAACCGGGCGGGGCTCGGACTCTGGTTCGGGAGACTCCGGCAACTCGGACTCTCGCTCTGGTTCGGGGGATTCCGAGCAGGCGCGGCGGAGTTCGGACGAGGAGTCGGGGGCATCGTCGGAGCCCGAGTCGCGGCGGGAGCCGTCGCCGGAACCGGAGTCGCGGCAGTCGTCGGAGCCGGAGCCGGAGCCGTCTTCGGAACCCGAGTCACGCGGTGAAGAGCCGAGTCATGCTTCGGCGGACTCCGAGCCGGAGACCCGGCGGGAACCCGAGCGCGCGGAGCAGCAGTCCGCCGAGCCACGGGCGGCGGACCAGCCGACCCCGGAATCGTCCAGGGCAGACCAGGCTCCTGAGCGCGAATCCGTCGGGGCACGGCCCGCGGCAGACCAGCCGCCGGCGCCGGAATCGCCTAGCCCTCAGCACACGGCCGAGCCGCAGGGTCCGGAACGCCAGCCGGTCGACGCTCGGCCCGCGGCAGACCAGCCGCCTGCGCCACGGCCGAGCTCTGAGCAGCAAGCTGTCGCACAAGCGCCCCGCGCCGAAGGGGCACCGACAGGCGGCGGAATGCCGAGCAGCGGCGGCTACGGCATGGCTCCGCCGGCGTTCGGCCCGGAGCAGGGGCGGCAGAGTGGTGGGCGTCCGCAGGACATTGTCGGAGCGGCGGGCTTCACCGGCGGAACCCAGCCGTTCGCGGCGGAGGCGGGCCAGTTCCAGAACGGTCCGTCGGCACCGCAGACCCCACCGTCGGCCGGATTCACACCACCACCACCGCCGCCTCCTTCCGCGGGAATGCCGGGCACCGCCGGCGGGGCGGGACCGCGAGCACCCCAGCAGCCAATGCCTCCACGCGGAGGCCAGCCCCCGCACGACCCGCGCCGCATGCCCCCAGCAAGCGGCGGCGCGCAGCCCCAGACCGGCCGGCAGCCGTTCGCGCGGCCGGGCGAGCGTCGGCCCGCCACGAATGGCGGGCAACCTCCGGTGCATCCGAACGGTCAGCCCCCGTCACCGCAGAACGGCCAGCCGCCCCGACGCCCAGCCGGCCAGCCACCGGCACCCCAGGGCGGACAGTTCCCGGCGCGACCGGGCGGCCAGCCAATGGCGGGCGGCGGTCCGGTGCACCCCGCCACGGCACTTGGCGGGCCGTCGACACGGCCCGGTGGGCAACCGTCGGCACCACAAAGTGGACAACCGCCGGCCCGACCGGGCGAGCACCGACCCGGAGCGCAACCGCCGCAGGCCGGACAACCGCCGACTCGGCCCGGCGAACAGCGGCCGGGTGGGCAACCGCCGGTCGGACAGCGGCCCGGAGGGCAACAGCCGGCACCGCAGGCCGGGCAACCGCCGACTCGACCAGGCGAACAACGACCCGGCGGACAACCACCGGCACCGCAAGGCGGACAACCGCCGACTCGGCCGGGCGAACAGCGGCCCGGCGGGGAACCGCCGGCACCGCAGAACGGGCAACCACCTACTCGGCCAGGTGAACAACGACCCGGCGGACAGCCGTCGGCGCCGCAAGGCAGGTGGACGGGTGGGCCTCCGCCGATGGGGCACGGGGGGCCGCCGCAAGGTGGGATGGCGCCGCATGATCCGCGGCGGATGCCGTCGGGGCCGCCGCAAGGTGGGCCTCGGCCGCCGGTGCCTGGTGGGCAGCGGCCGGCTGGGTATCCGAGTCAGCCGCGTGGACCGCAGGGTCCCGGTGGGCGGCCGCCGATGCCGCCTCCGCCCGGGGGACGGCCGACGCACGATCCGCGGGTGGGGCCGGGTGGGCCGCCGCAGGTACCGCCGCCGCGGTTCGGGCCGGCGCAGGAAAACCTGCCGGGCCGGCCCTTTGACCAGCCGCGGCCGGTGGAGCGTGCGCCGGAACAGCCGGCGGTGCAGCGACCGTTCGAGCAGCCGCCCGTGGAACGGCCGGTCGCCGAGCAGCGGCCCGCGGCCGAGCACCAGCGACCTGACGAGCCAGCGCCCTCGAACGAGCGACAGCCGACGCATGAGCAGCCCGCCGAGGCGACGCCCGCGGGCGAAAAGCCGCTTGCCGAGCAAACGCCTGCGGCCGAGCACGAGCAGCCTGCCGAACAGACGCACGCTGCCGAGCCGACGTCCCAAGGACCCGACGAGCCGCTCAGCTACGGGCAGCCCGAGCACGACGCGCCTCACGAGCCCTACCTCACCGACGAGCACTTCCGCACCGATGACCCCGCTGGGGCTCGGCGGATCGAGGACACCTTCATGGACTCCGGGCGCCAGAGCCCCGAGACCGGCGAGTGGCGTCACGAGCAGGTCCGGCGCGAGGCGCTCGCCAAGCGCGACGACTTCCATCCCGGCATGTCAGACGACGGCGCGTTCGCCGTGCACGCCTACACGCGCCAGGAGATGGTCGGGCCGCTCAACCACGCTTTGCGGTTCGGGGGGCCTGAGCTCCGTGAGCTCGCTCCGCAGGCCGGGGCGCTTGTTTCCGGGCTCAACGAGCTGCCGCCGCATGTCGGGGTCGTCTCGCGGCGGATCGACTTCCACGGCGACCCTGCTCGGCTGCAGGCCTTCCTCGGGCGTTTCCACCAGGACGCGCACATCACCGAACCGTCGTTCCTCAGCTCGTCGAAGGTCGACGCGGAGCATCCGCGCAGCACCTTCGCCGGTGAGGTCGAGATGCGGATCCAGTCCAAGACCGGCCGGGACGTCGAGTCCATGGCCAGCATCGGGCACGAGCGTGAGGTCCTCTTCAAGGCCGGGTCGCAGTTCGAGATCACCGGTGTCGAGAAGGGTCCGGGGCATCCCGACAACCCGAACCGCAAGCCCGGCGAGCCGCAGTGGATCGTGCACGCCGAGGAGATCGCTCCCGGGGATCCGCGGCACCTCGGTGAGACCGATACACGCCAGGCCATCGAGGATCGGCGGGCTCAGGAGCGGGCCGACGAGGAGCGCTTCCAGCGTGAGGCCGACGCCGAGCTCGAGCAGTTCTACGCCGAGCATCCCCACCTCAAGCCGACCGGGGACATGGCCAAGCTGCTCGGCGCCGACCCCGATTCCCTGCCGCCCGAGCGGCCCGCGCCGGCCACCGGGGAGCCCGCGGGGGGCTGGTCCCAGCTCGCCGAGCCGCTCGCGCCCGGCGGGACGCCCGTGCTGCACGCCGGGTCCGTCGAGACGTCGCAGCAGCACGCTCGCCTCGTCCGGGACGCCGTTCCCGAACTGGGCGCCGTCAACACCCGCAACCACTACGGCCCCGGCGCCCTCGAGAACGGCTTCCGCACCAACGCCGCCGAGTCGATGGTCGCCTTCGAGCGGCGGATGAACGGGGAGGACGTCAGCGCCGCTCCCTCGACCGGGCGGAGCGTCAGCGAGCAGCTCGGCGGACCGTGGAACAGCCGCGACAGCCTTGCCGACGTCGCTCACGACCTGGGTGAACGTCCGGTCGGCGCGCGCTCGGCCGTCGCCTTCGAGCACGGCAACGGCGAGACGCAGCTGGTCGCCGGGGTCCACACCGAGCACGGTGTCGTTTTCGCCGATCCCGTCACCGGACGGCTCGCCGAGCTGCCGCCCGGCGCCACCCACATCCACGAGCTGCCCCTCGGCGGGGACACCACGCCGGCCATCACCGACCGGCTCAACCCGGCGCCCGAGCACGTCCGGCACGACGAGGGTTACCTCTTCGACGACGCGCACCGCGCCACCCCGGCCGAGCACGAGAGCATCCGCCGCGCGGTCGGTGACGGCGACATCTACCAGCAGATCCACGACCGCGCGCTCGCCCGCCGTGACGCCGCGGGCCTGCACCTGACCGACGAAGGCGCCGTCGCGGTCCACGGTTACACCCGCGGCGAGTACGCCTACGACGTCAACGAGGCCCTGCGCCGCGGCCCGGGCCACCCCGGCTTCGACCTCGCGCAGGAGAACACCCGCGCCATCACCGACGGCCTCAACCAGGTTCCGCGGACGTCCGGGGAGACCGTCCGCGGGTACGACGTCGGCGGGGACCCGCGGCTGGCCGAGCTCGTCGCCGGGCCCTACCGCCAGGGCGAGGTGGTCGTCGAGCCCGCGTTCTCCAGCGCCTCGATCAAGACCGGCGAGCTCTCGACGACGAAGTTCGGCGACGACGTCGAGCTGCACGTCCGCTCGGACAACCTCCGCGACATCTCGAAGCTCGCCGAGAACCCCGGCGAGCGCGAGTCGCTGTCGCCGCCCGGGACCCAGCTGCTGGTGCACGACAAGCGGCTGGTGATCACCCCCGAGGGCCGTCGCAAGTGGATCATCGAGGCCGAGGAGATCGGCCCCGGCCACCCGCGGTACCTCGACCCCGAGGCCGCGCAGCGCAAGATGGCGGAGCGGCGCGCCGAGAACGACCACAACGCGGCGGAGTTCGAGCGCCGCAAGCAGGAGTCGATCGCCGAGCGCCTCGGCGGGCTCGGCGAGCACCCCCAGCCGGAGCCGAAGTCCGTCAGCGACGTCCTCGACGGGCCGGCCGAGCCGCCGCTCGTGCCGGAACCGGCGCCGGACTACTCGGGCCTGGCCCGCGCGACGAACCCGCCCGCCGAACCGGCCATCCACGCCGGCGCGGCGACGCCGGCGGAGCGCGCGGCCTACGTCCAGGACCGCCACCCGCACCTGCGTGACGTCAACCCGGGCTTCCACGAGCCGGGCGCGCTGGAAAACGGCTTCGTCTCGAACTGCACCCGTGCCCCCGAGGCGTACTGGGACCGCCTGCACGGCGGGGACATGACGGCCGAGCCCGTCCTGCTCCACGAGATGGGCAGCCGCGGCACGCTCGAGCACATCGAGAGCCGGTTCGGCGAGACGTTCTCCGGCCGCGCGAGCTACGACGACGTCATCCGCGAGATGCGCGAGCGGCCGGTCGACCACCACGCCGTCGTCGCGGTGAAGTACGACGGCCCGGACGGTGTCGAGCACGGGCACGTCGCGATGGTCGTGCACACCCGGGACGGCGTCGCGTTCATCGACCCGCAGTCCGGTGACCTCATGCGCCTGCCGCACCCGCCGAAGGACATCCGGCTGCTGCACGTCGGGACGCCGGACACCGAGCACGTCCGGACCGAGCACGCCGAGACCGGCGGGACGCACGGCGGTTACGGCATGACCGAACCGGGCGCGGGCTTCCTCGGCCGTGAAGACCTGCAGGCCGCGCTCGCCCACCCGGACCTGGCGGACGCGCGTGTCGAGGCGAAGGACGCGCTCGGCCACGCCCACGACCTCGGCCCGCTGCGGGACTACCTCGATGCCCAGCTGCCGCGGCACCCCGAGCTGGTCCGGCTGCTCGGCGACGAGGCCAACGCCTACATCGCCGACTCGCTGGCGAAGCGGCCGCTCGCGCTGGGCAACCTGCTCGCGCACGACGAAGCCGTGCGGATCTTCCAGGACTCCCTGCACGACGTCGAGGCGCAGCGCGAGCACGGCACCGTGCCGGAGGCGATCCCCGACGAGCCCCAGCGCCTGGACCTGGGCGAAACCGAGCTGCGGCTCTCCGCGGAGGCGACCGCGGACAACGACCGGTACGAGGACGCCGACCGCCGTCAGCCGCACTACCCGGCGGAGCACCTGGGCAACCGGGCGGAGTTCGAGCGGTACCTCGACCACGTCTACACGCGCGCCGAGGTCGCGATGCGGAAGCTGCGCGAGGTCGTGCCGGACATCGCGGCCGAGACCGAAGGCGAGCCCGACCTGCGCAAGACGCTCAAGGGCCGCGGCCGGGCCGAGGACAAGATCGAGTCGAACTACGGCGGTGACCCGTCGCGGCTGACCGACATCGCCGGCGGCATCGTCCGGTTCGAGAAGATCGAGATGCTCTACGCCGCGCTGGAGAAGATCCGCGCGCGCGACGACATCGAGATCGTCGAGTTCGAGGACCGGTTCGTGAAACCCCAGCCCGCCGGGTACAGCGACCTGCAGATGAAGGTCCGGATCGACGGGCACGTCGCCGAGTTCCGGCTGCACCTCAAGGCCGTCGACGCGGTGTCGGCCTACGACCACTCGCTCTACGAGGTGCGCCGGGACATCAAGGCGCGCGCCGTCGACGAGGGCCCCGGCCCGGACCCGGTGACGAACAAGAAGCGGGCCAGGCCGTACACCCCCGAGGAGCAAGCCCTGATCAACGCCCTGCTGAAGCGGGAGCGGGAGAAGTTCTGGGAAGCGCTGAACAAGAGGCCGGAGTCATGACGATCGAGACGCCGGCGTACTTCCGGCACCACGACAGCCCGTACCGGCTGGACACCACGGCGGACGGCGAGCTGACCGGGCACATCCTGGACTGGCGGACCGGGCGGTTCGTCGAGGACAACCTCAAGATCGACGACGTCCTGTTCGCGCGCGAGGGGGACATCGGCCCGCTGACCGAGCAGCAGTTCGTCGTCCGGACCGAAGACCTGCGCCGTGAATACCTGCGCGGCGGCGGAGCGCTTTTCGCGCTCTACGACACGATCTCCGCCCTGCACTCGGTGGCCCGGGAAGAGGGCCGGCCGCTGAGCCGCGAGGAGGCCGCGCTCAAGGTTTCGCTGTACCGGCGGACCTTCAAGATGTGGGAGGACGAGTTCGCCCGCCGCGACGCCGGCGAAGCCCCGACCTTCAGCTACACCTCGACGTTGGCGCGATGATTCACGTGGAACAACGACTTTCGCCCGAAGAGCAGCGCACCCTCCTGGTGCAGCTGGGAAAGCTCGTCCGCGAGCACCGGACCGACCCGACCGGGCCCGCCGCCGTCGACTTCCGGCAGGTCGGCGGGCACAGCGAGCTCGACGGCCACAACGCGACGACGTCCGCCGCGATCGCCGAGCTGTTCACCGAGCTGCGCAAGGGGATGTACGCCGAGGGCCGCGGCACCTGGCTGCAGGCGCGGTTCACGCTCACCCCGGACGGCACCTTCGACTTCGACTTCGCGCTCGACGACGATCCGGTGTGGACGGACTCGCCGCCGTCGGCCGCCTACCCGGCGGAGATCGCCGAGTTCCCGCGCGCCGAGGACCACGTCCCGGACTGGTGGCGGCTGCGCGCGCAGCTGCCGCTCGGGGTGGTGTTCCGGCACGCCGAGCCCGGCGGCCCGGACGTCGAACGGCCGCCGCTGACCGACACCGAGGCGCCGCTCGTGCTGCAGTACCTCGAGCGCGAGGCCGTCGTGCACGAAGACGGCGATGAGCGCTTCCACACCGACGGCGCCTGGATCTGGCCGTCGACAGTGGCCGACCAGCTGGCCGAGCAGGGCATCCCGCCCGAACCGGACCTCGTCGCGCACATCCGCCGGCACCACTTCCAGCCGCCGTACGTCGAGCCGCTGGTCCGCCGGACCGCCGAGGCCGACCTGCTGGGCCAGCCGCGGCCGAAGCCGAGCCGCGCCGACGTCAAGAAGACCAGCGGTGACGTCGTCGCGGAGCTGGAGACCACACCGGACCCGCGGCTCGGCGACGAAGAGCTGCTGATCGTCCTGGTCCAGCGGCTCGGCGAGCACGGCGTCTGGCCGGAGGCCTACCGCGTCGGCGACCGCACGGACGGCACCTGGTGCCTCAACTTCACACCCGACGGCTGGGAGGTCGCCGCCCACGCCGGCGGCAAGCCTCGCGAGCCGAAGTACTTCGAGCGCCTCGAAGACGCCGCCCAGCAGCTGCTCGGCGCGTTGCTGCTGCACCCCGCCCGGATGACCGCCGGCCACGAAACGCCCTTGGAAACCGCCAAGGAGCTCGACGACTGGCCGGTCCACCCGGCGCCGGGTGAGCCTCCCCTCACCCTGCTCCGCAACAAGCGCATCACCCGGCTGGTGGCAGGTACGGTCGTCCTGCGCTTCGGCGAGGAACCCGGCAACCTCGTCCACCACGGGGAGGTACGGTTCGCCACGACGTCGCTGCCGCTGGAACGCGAGCGGGAACGGCGGAGCTACCGGCTGAGACGCCCGCTGCACGTGATCACCGGCATCACGGTCCCGTGGGCGAACCTGCCCGGTGGTGCGGTGGCCTTCGTGCTGCCGAAGACGATCGCCGAGCACGAGTCCGACGGAAGCCTGGAGAGGATCGAGTAGGTGGAAGCGGCGGAAGCGATTGCCAAGGTCGGCCAGTGGCTGCGCGCGGTGCACGGTCCGGACGTCTCCGGTCCCGCCGGGCTCCGGGTGGACACCGAGAAGGTGCTGCGCATCCCCGAGGGCTGGTCGGTGCCCTACAACACCATCGCGTTCCTCGACGAGGGACGGCCGGAGAAGGAGATCTTCCCGCCGCCGTCGGTCGTCGTCCGCGAGCCGGACGGTGAGCTGCGGCAGGCGCACCCGCACCCCGGTGGCCTGTCGGTGCCGGTGGCGTTCCCCGGCCAGGAGAACTGGCGCGAGGTCGTCGACCCCGAGTACGTGAAGGCCGGGCTCGGTGAGCTGGGCGTGCCGCTGCAGGCCGTCGCGGGCTGGGTGAAGGTCGACGCCGAGGGCAACCAGACCGGCGAAGAACGCGAGAACCCCGAGTACAAGGCCGGGCCGATCCGCCGCGGTTACCCGAAGCCCGAGAACACGCTCGAGACGCTGCTGTCGTTCGCCAGCGTCGGCTGGCTGACGCGGGAGCTGCTGCTCATCGGGCTGATCCGGTGCGAGGTGTTCATCCCGCTCGACCTGGAGACCGGCAAGACCGACCGGTTCTACTTCGCCGAGGAGCGCAACGAGCTCAAGGTGTTCAGCTCGACCCGGCACCTGCCCTCGCGCGAGCACGGCTGGTGGAAGGTCGACGTCGCGACGCTGGCCGAGTTCGAGCACCCGCCGAACCTGGTGATCAACGGCGGCCCGACGACCATCGAGGACGTCTCCAGCGGTGAGCTCGCCGAGATCGTCAAGCGGTTCCCGCGGCACGAGCCGCGCATCGACGTGCACGGCCGCTGCCCGGAGGCCGAGGAGGACCTGATCCGCGTCGCCGCCGACACCGCGTCGCGGATGGGGCTGCCGGACCCGGTCAAGCCGCCGCTCCTGGCGGCCGAGAAGGCCCGGCGGCGCGGCTACGAGCTGACCGCCGAGGAGTGCGCGAAGACCGTGCTCGGCGAGTCCTGGCTCAAGCGGATGGACATGCCGGAGCCGCCGCGCAGCAAGCCCAACGACCTGCGCGCGAACGGCCTCGCGCCGACGTACGACAACGCCGGGCGCGCGGTGCCGCGCCTGGACACGTTCGGCAAGTACTTCGAGCGGGACCTCGACGGGTTCCGCTACGGCTGGCAGCGCGTCACGGGCGCGTACGTCGGCTTCGCCCTCGGCGAAGCGCTCGGCGCCGCGGTCGACCGGATGCCGCTCCACGACATCCACGCGAAGTGGGGCATCGAGGGCGTCACCGACCTGATCCCGGCGTTCGACCAGCCGGGCCGGATCGGCTCGCTGACGCAGCGGCTGCTGTTCTACACCGAGGCCGTCATCCGCAGCCCGCACCGCGAACAGCCGGAGTCGCGTGAAGCCGAGCAGCTCTTCCCCGACGTCGTCCGCGGGTCGTTGCAGCGCTGGCTGCGCACCCAGGGCGCACCGCTCGACGACCCGGACGGCTGGCTCGTGCAGGTCACGGACCTGCACGCCCGGCGGGACGCCGACGACGCCGAGCTCAACGCCTACCACCAGCTCGCGACCGGCGCCGCGGGCGCGGTGACGATGGCCGGCCCGGCCGCGCTGATCCCGGCGCTGCCCGCCGCCCTGACCATGGCCGGGCCCGGCAGCGGCTTCAGCGGCGGCGCGCGCCAGGCCGCGCGCGACCTCGCCGGCGTCACCCACCCCGGCGAGGCTGACCTGGCCGCCACGACCTACCTGACCTGGCTGTTCGAGCACGCGCTGACCAAGGAGGCGTTCAGCTTCCCGATCTGGAACCTCAGCCGCGAGGTGCTCAACCCGGACAACCAGTACCAGCAGGGTCCGGAGTGGACGGCGATCAAGGACATGGTCGCCGAGTCCGTGCCGTTCTTCGGCGAGCACGGGCTGCCCGACCTGCGGATGCCCGAGCTGATCGGCGACGGCAAGACGACGCTCTCGGTGCTCGGACGCGCTTTCGCCGCGTTGTCCGGCTTCGAGAACTACCCGGAGCAGGCGCTGCTTCGCGCCGTCAACCACTCCGGCCGCAGCGCGCTCACCGGCGCGCTGGCCGGGGCCCTGCTCGGCGCGCGCACCGGCATCCCCGGGCTGCCGCAGAAGTGGGTCGACCAGCTGGAGCTGCGGCACCTGGTGGAGAACGTCGCTTCGGACGCCTACTGGCACTTCGACCGGCATTCGGCGTTGAGCGCGCTGGGTGACCAGTGGATCGAGCGGTACCCGCGGCATTAGCCCGAGGATGGGGAGAATGACAGAAGAGGAAGCCGTCGCGCGGGTGCGGGAGTGGTTCCGCAGCCGGCCCGACGGCGACCAGCTGCGGATCCGGCACACCGCGCGCCGTCCGGACGGCTGGAGCTTCACGGTCAACACGGCCGGTTACCTCGACGGCACCGACGTCGGCTCGGGGCTGTTCCCCAGCCCGGTGGCCGTCGTGCCGGACGACGGCGGCGAGATCACGCTCGACCTGGCCGCGATGGCCGGCCCGCGGCCGGACGTCGACCCGGAGTTCGACGAGAAGGCGTTTCCGCGGCTGGACGTCCCGGTGCGCGCGATCCGGACCGGCGGGCAGTACACGCCGGGGCCGGTCTGGCGGGGATTCCCGGTGCCGGTGACCGACGTCGAGAAGCTCCTCAACTACCTGGGCGCGAACTGGATCAGCCGCGCCGACTTCGTGCGCGCGCTCCTGGACTGCGAAGTCCTCGTGCCGACCCCGGACGGCGAGCCCCTGGTCCGGCCGGTTCCCGGCACGAGCAGCCACGAGGTCATCGCCTACAGCTCGTCGGCGAAGGTGCCCGGGCGCTACCCGCGCCGGTGGCGGATCGGCGTCCGCGAGCTGTTGCGCGACCGGCTGGGGACCGGGCTGACCTTGGATCCCGGCACCGGGCTGGTCCGCAGCCTCACCGCGGCCGAGCTGGCCGACCTCGGGGACGGCGAGCCGCACCCGAAGGTCGAGGAGCCCGCGCCCGAAGCCGGCCCGGAGGTCGCCGAGGCGCTGCCCGCGCTGGTCGCCGAGTTCGGCGTCGAGCCGCCCGACCTGCTGGAACGGCACCTGCGGTACGCGGCCGACCACGCCCGCGACTACCACTTCGAGCTGACCCCGGAGGAGTGCGTCCGGTACCTGCGCGGGTTCGCCTGGCAGTACCGCAACGGCGTCCGGCGCCGGGCCGGCCAGGAGCCGGAATGGCCCGCCGACCTGGGCGCCGACGGCCTGCTCGCGCACGTGGACGAAGACGCTCGCCCGCGTCCGGTGCCGTGGACGTTCGGGAAGTTCTCCGCCTACGGCACCCTCGCCGCGCGCTTCGCGTGGCACCGGATCGTCGGCGCGTACGTCGGCTTCGCGATCGGTGACGCGCTGGGCGGCGGCGCCGACCCCGCCGGGCCGCTGCCGCTGGGCGGGCTGACGCGGCACCTGCTGCTCCACACCGACGTCGTGCTGCGCGGCCTCCCACCGGTCCCGGACGGCGTGGTGCCGCCGCTGCCCGAGCCGGACCCGGTCGGCTGGCTCGCCGTCGCGACCCGGCACGCGGGCCCCGCGCCGACCGGCGCCTCCGCGTTGCTGGCCACGGCGCTGGCCGCGACGCCGGCGGGTGCGGTCGCCCTCGCGGACGTCGACGGTGAGCAGTACGCGAAGGATGTCGCCCGTGCACTGACCGGCGGTGACGCCGAAGGCGTCGAGCTGCTGGTAGCGCTGTTCCAGGCCGTGCTGACCCGGGACGCGTTCGCACTGCCGGTGCACCTGAGGCTGCAGGAGATCGGCGGGGAGCTCGCGACGTCCGTGCTGGAGCTGCGCGAAGACCGCGAAGCCGACGACGTCGAGCAGCTGGAAAGCATCGGTGACGGCGAGAGCGTGCGGTCTGTGCTCGGCCGGGCGTTGTTCGCCGCGGCCAAGCGCGGTTACGACCCGCACGCGGCGATCACGCTCGCCGCGCGGTCCGGCCCGGTCGCGGGCGCGGTCGCCGGAGCGCTCGTCGGCGCGCGGCTCGGCGTGCCGGGCCTGCCCGCCGCGTGGGTCGCGGCGCTGCCCGACCTCGGCCTGCTCGACGACGTCGCGAGCGACGTCTTCTGGTACTTCAACCGCAACGGCCTCCAGACGGAGACCGCGGAGCACGCACGCTGGGAGCGCCGGTACCCGAGCGGCCGGTTCACCCCGAAACCGAAGGGACCGGGCTTGCGATCACGTCTCCGGGGCAGCCTGCTGGCCGGCGCGATCGGCGACGCGCTGGGCGCGAAGACGGAGTTCGACTCGATCGACCGGATCCGCGAAATCGCGGGCCCGGCGGGCATCACCGACTTCATCCCCGCGTACGGCGGCGTCGGCCGGATCACCGACGACACGCAGATGACGCTCTTCACGCTCGAAGCGCTGATCAGGGCACACGCGCAGCAGCGGCGGACCGGTTCGGCCGACGTCGTGCACTCGCTGCAGCTGGCCTACCAGCGCTGGCTGCACACGCAGGGCGTCGCGTGGGACCGGGCGCGCGGGCCGCAGTCCCACGTCGAAGCGCCGGACGGCTGGCTGGTCACCCACCAGGACCTGTTCAGCCGCCGCGCGCCGGGCCTGACCTGCTTCGGCGAGCTCGAGGCGTACGGCCGCTCGGGCGTCCGGGGCACCATCGAACGTCCGGTGAACAACTCGAAGGGCTGCGGCGGCGTGATGCGCGCGGCCCCGGTCGCGCTGTGGTCCGTCGACCTCGCCGAGGTGTTCCGGCTCGGCGCCGAAAGCGCGGCGCTGACCCACGGTCACCCGAGCGGGTATTTGTCCTCGGGCTGCTTCGCCGTGCTCGTCCACGGGCTGCTGCACGGGAAACCGCTGCTCGACGCCCTCGCGGCCGCGCGGGACGAGCTCGTGAAGCACCCGGGGCACGAAGAGCAGAGCGCGGCGCTCGACGCGGCTCTGGCGCTGGCGGAGCAAGGGCCGCCGACACCGGAGAAGCTCGAGTCACTCGGCCAGGGCAACGTCGGCGAGACGGCGTTGTCGATGTCCGTGTACGTCGCGCTGACCACCAAGGACGCCGACACAGCGTTGCTCGCGGCGGTCAACCACAGCGGGGACAGCGACTCGACCGGCTCGGTCTGCGGCAACCTCGTCGGCGCGATGTACGGCGAGGAAGCGCTGCGGGCCGGCTGGCTCGAGCAGCTGGAGCTCCGCGATGTCATCGTCGGCCTGGCGGACGACGCGCTCACCGAGTTCGGCCCGGATGCGCCGGGTGATGACCGGTGGTTCGCTCGGTACCCGGTCGACTAAGTTTCTGGGGTCACTGGGGTCAGGGGAGGACAAAACGTGCGTTACCGGGTAGAGGTGGCCGAACGCCCGGACGGCCTGTACGCGACGTGGGGCGAGGGGACGTTCCGCGCTCAGCGTTCGACGACGGACGGCACCGTGCTGCTTTCGGTGCTGCCGGAGGAAGAGGCGCCGGAGGGCTTCGACAAGGAGCACGACGGGCGTCCCGCGCGAGTGGTGCCGGCGAGCGAAGTGCCGGCGACGTTCACACTGCGCACCTTCGGCGAGTACGACGACGAGGTCTTCGAGGTCGCGCCGGGCACGCGACCCGAGCTGACCCTGCGCTGGATCCACGACGACGCCGCGCGCGCCGCGCAGCTGGGCCTGACCGACTTCTCGGTCACGGTGCCGGCGAAGCAGGTCACGGCGTTGTGGCAGACGAGGCTGGACTTCACCGACGCGCCGGAGGCACGGCCGCAGCCGGGCGCCGGTGACCAGAACGCGCTGCTGCGCGCGATCGGGCGGACGCTGCTGCACACGGTGCCGGGCGGCTGGGCTCGCGTCGGCGCGCAGTTCCGGCAGGTCGGGGACTACTCGGAGATCGAGCTCCGTGCGGTCGGCGACGAGGACGGGCCGGTTTCGGTGTCCCTGCCGGCGGTGCCGCGGCTCGGCGGGCTCTTCACGCGCCTGCGTGCCGCGATGTACCAGGCGGAGGCGGGCACCTGGTTCCAGGGCACGTTCACGCTCGACTCGGCGTCGCAGTTCGACTTCGACTTCGACGCCGACCGCGAGCCGGACTGGCGGGTGCCGCCCAACGACGGCGGCCGCCCGTCGACCGCCGCCTACGAGCTGGAGCTGGCGAACTTCCCGCGCTCGTCGAAGCACATGCCGGCCTGGCTGACCGCCAAGGCCGGGCTGCCGCTGGACGTCGTCTTCCGGCAGGCGCGGGCCGCCGACTCGCACACCGAGGGCGAGCGCCCGGTGGTCAACCGGCCGCCGGTGCCGCCGGACCAGGTCCGCGGGGTGCTCGACTACCTGTTCCGGGCGCCGGTCGCGCTGCACCGGCCCGCCCCGCTGCCGGACATCTTCGGCGCGCCGGGCGCGAAGCCGGACGTGCCGAACGCGTTCCACACCGACGGCACCTGGATCTGGCCCGCCGCCGTGCCGCACTACCTGCGCAAGTACGGGGTGCCGCCGGAGCCGGAGCTGGTCGAGCACATCCGGGCGGCCGGGTTCCGCCCGCCGTTCGTCGGGGAGCTCGTCCGCGCGACGGCCGAGGCGGAGATCCTGGGCCAGCCGCGGCCGGCGCAGACGTCCGCCGACCTGCCCGACGAGAGCGCGCTCTCCCGCGTCGCGCGCGGCGAAAACGTGCGGACGCTGCGAGGCGCGGAGACGCTGGAGCTGCTCCAGCAGCGGCTGGCCGAGCACGGCGTGCCGCCCGCGACCTACCGGATCGGCGCCGGCGAGGTTCCGGCCGAAGACGTCTGGACGCTGCGCCGCGCCGAGAACGGCTGGGAGGTCTCGAGGCCGCCGGCCGACGAGCCGGTGGCGTTCGGCTCGCTCGCCGACGCGGCCCGCTTCCTGCTCGGCGTGCTGCTGATGCTGCCGCCGCCGCCACCGTCGGAGGAGTCCGACCAGCCCACCGACTGGCCGATCCTGCCGATGCGCGGCGAGCCGCCGTTGAACTTCTACCGCGGCAAGCGCCTGGTCGTGCTCGCGCCGGGCACGACGGTCGTCCGGTTCGGCAACGAGACCGGCAACCTGGTGCACGCGGACGGGACGCGGTTCGCCGAGACGTCGCTGGCGTTCGAACGCGAACGGGAGAAGCGGCTCTACCGGGTGCAGCGCGCGCTGCGGGTGCTGACCGGCGTGACGGCGCCGTGGACCACGATGCCGGGCGGCGGAGTGGCGTACCTGCTGCCGCGGCCGCTCGCCCAGCACCTCGAGACGGGCTCGCTCAGCAGGCAGTGATGAGGACGGCGGGTGACCACCAGTAGTCGGCGAGCGGTGCGACGTCGACCTCGGTGAAGCCCGCCGTCTCCAGCTGCTCGGCCCAGCCGCTCGCCGGCTGCTCCCAGTTCGTCCGCTCGTGGCCGTCGACGATCCCGAGCAGCACCGGCAGCAGGAAGCCCTGCGCGACGAGCGACGCGTCTTCGCCGTACTCGGCGACTCCGCGCTCGTAGCGCTCGACGAGGGAGCAAAGGTGCTCCGGCGACCCTTCGACGTACTCCGGGATGTCGAACTCGGCGATCACCAGAGTCCCCGTGCGCAGCTGAAGCGCGCGAAGCACCTCCGCGCGCTGCTCCGGCTCGATGGACTGCAACGCGAACGTCGACTGGACGAAGTCCCAGCCGAGGTCGTCACGGGCCAGGAACTCCTGCGCGGTCGACTGCCAGCACTGCGCCGACGGCACCCGTTCGTGGACACCTTCGAGCAGCGCCGCCGACGGTTCGACCAGGTCGATCCGCGCGGGCATGTGCGTGGCCTGCTCGAGCGCGGGCACCACGGCCAGGCCGTCTCCGCAGCCCAGGTCGAGCAGGGACTCCGGCTTCGCCTCGTCGTAACGGGCGGCGAGCGCGGCGCTCAGCGCCCGGTACAGCCCGACGTTGCCACCGCCGCGGATGAACGCCGTGAACGCGCTCGGCTGGTCGTACACCGAAGCCGTGGCGTCTCCGGCGAGGTAGGTGTGGAGTTCGTCGGCCAGGGAGGAGCCGGCGCGGCCGGCCCGCACGGCGAAGTCGGCGGCCTGGGCGCGGTCACCGGCGCGGTGGGCGGCGAGGGCGTCGGCGAGCAGCTCGATCGAGGTCATGCTCAGGAGATATCAGAAGGGCACCCAGAGCGTCACCCGGGTGCCCCCGCCGGGGAGGCCCGATTCGACCAGTGACGTCCCGCCGACCTCCGCCAGCCGGGCGGTGATCGACTCGCTGATGCCGAACCCGGCCGGGCGCTCGGCCGGGCTGAACCCGGTGCCGTGGTCGCGGGTGATGACGGCGATGCCGCCTTCGCGTTCCTCGACCCGCACCACGACCCGGTCGGTGCCCGAGTGCTTCATCGTGTTTCGCAGGGCCTCGCGCACGGCGTCGCGGATCGCGATCTGGCGGACCTCCGACAGCGTGTCGTCGTCGAGCTCGGCCACCACGAGCTGGGCGCGCAGCCCGTCCCGCGCCATCTCGGCGGCGAGCGCGGCCAGCTTCTCGCCCAGCGGCCGGGCGCCCGCCTCGGCCCGCTCGGACGCCGCCGACTCGATCGTGTGCCGGATCTCCATCGCCTGCGCACGGGCCAGCCGCTGGATCTCGACCAGCCGCTCCTCCGGGTTCGTGGTGCCGGACAGCGCCATCGCCTCGAGGGTCTGCAGCACGGTGTCGTGCAGCATCCGGTGCTGCTGGGCGCGCTCGGCGAGCCGGCCGTTGCGCGTGCCGTAGGCCAGGGCCAGCCGGGTGCCGAGGCCGGTGAGCACCAGCGCGGCGGCCGCCAAGAACAGCTCGGCGAGCAACGCCGAGAAGGTCGAGAACGCCGCTCCGACGTGGAACTGACCGGTGTTGACCCAGTTCGCGAGCATCCGCAGCGGGAAGCTCGCCAACCCGAACACCAGCCCGCTGGGCGCGCCGACCGCGAGCGTCAGCAGTCCGGCCTCGCCGAGGAGGTGGACGCTGCTGACCGCCAGCGCGTCGAAGTACGCCTCGGACGGCACGGTCAGCGCGAGCACCAGCGGGGAGAGCACGGTGAAGACCAGGTCGACGGCCAGCAGCTTCCCGGCGTCCCGGCCGCGGAACGGCGCCGAACGGAACATCCAGCGGAAGCCGATCACGTTCAGCGCGACCGACAGCAGGGTGAACACCCCGACCGGCAGCAGCCCGGTCGAGCCGTGCTGGAAGAGGAAGACCCCGAACTGACCGGGCACGGCCAGCAGCCGGAAGGCCAGCGGGATGAGCACGACGTACCGGGTGGCGCGCAGCAGCAAGCCGTCACGCCGGGTCGGGTCGATCGGCCCGGCTATCTTCGAGATGCGCTTCAGCGCGTGGATCGGGGTGGGATCGCCGACCTCGTCGGACAGCTCGCTGGTCGCCGTCGCGATGGCGGGCGCGCCCTGCCGCAGCAGCGCCACGAAGAAGCTGCCCGAGGTCACCGGTTCGGGGGCGTCGGGCGCTTCGGTGGACATGGCGCGGACACCCCCTGATCACATCGGTGAGCCGAGGTGGGGAGTATCACCGATTCGTGGCGAACTGGTCCAGCTTTCCGACGAATTGACGGCCTGGATGATCAGGAGTCGCCGATTCCTTGCTCGGCAGCCCACTTCTTCAGCTCGGCCACGGCGTCGTCGTGCTCCAGCGGGCCGCGGTCCAGGCGCAGCTCCTTGAGGAACTTCCACGCCTTGCCGACGTCCGGCCCCGGCCGCAGGCCGAGCAGCTCCATGATCTGCTCGCCGTTGAGGTCCGGCCGCACGCGGTCGAGGTCCTCCTTGGCCTTGAGCGCGGCGATGCGGGCCTCGAGGTCGTCGTAGGTCGCCTGCAGCGCGGCCGCCTTGCGGCGGTTGCGCGTGGTGCAGTCGGCGCGGACGAGCTTGTGCAGCCGGGTCAGCAGCGGGCCGGCGTCGGTGACGTACCGGCGGACCGCCGAGTCCGTCCACTCGCCCTTGCCGTAGCCGTGGAACCGCAGGTGGAGGAACACGAGCTGGGAGACGTCGTCGATGATCTCCTTGGAGAACTTCAGCGCCCGCAAACGTTTGCGGGCCATCCGCGCCCCGACCACCTCGTGGTGGTGGAAGCTCACCCCGCCGCCCGGCTGGAACTCGCGGGTCGCGGGCTTGCCGGCGTCGTGCAGCAGCGCCGCCAGCCGCAGGATCAGGTCCGGCTCCGACGTCGGCTCGTGCGACTTCTCCAGCTCGATCGCCTGGGCCAGCACGGTCAGCGAGTGCTGGTAGACGTCCTTGTGCTGGTGGTGCTCGTCGATCGCCAGCCGCATCCCGGGCACCTCGGGCAGCACCCGGTCGGCCAGCCCGGTGTCGACCAGCAGCTCCAGGCCCGGCCGCGGGTCGTCCGCGAGCAGCAGCTTCGACAGCTCGGCCTGCACGCGCTCGGCGGTGATCCGGTCGATCTCGCCGGCCATCGACGCCATCGCGTCGACCACCCGGGGCGCCGCCGTGAAGCCCAGCTGCGCGGCGAAGCGGGCGGCCCGCAGCATCCGCAGCGGGTCGTCGGCGAACGACTCCTGCGGGGTCGCCGGGGTGTCCAGCACCTTCTCCCGCAGCGCGCCCAGCCCGTCGTGCGGGTCGATGAACGTCTTCGTCGCCAGCTCGACGGCCATCGCGTTGACCGTGAAGTCGCGGCGCAGGAGGTCACCCTCGATGCTGTCGCCGAAGGTGACCTCGGGGTTGCGGCCGACGCGGTCGTAGCTGTCCGCGCGGAACGTCGTGATCTCGAGCTGCATGCCCTTCTTCGTCACGCCGACCGTGCCGAAGGCGATCCCGACGTCCCAGACCGCGTCGCCCCACTCGCTGACGATCTTCAGCACCCGGTCGGGCCGGGCGTCGGTGGTGAAGTCGAGATCGCCGGACCGCCGGCCGAGGAGCGCGTCGCGCACGCTCCCGCCGACGAGGTACAGGCGGTGCCCGGCCCGGGCGAACCGCTCGGCCAGCTCGTCCGCCAGGGGGGAGAGCCGCATCAGCTCGACCACCGCGTTCTCCTTGGCGACCACGTCGTTCACGAAGATCCCACTACTTGTCGGGTGCGATTACTACAGGCACCACCGGACAGGACACGGAGAGCCAGCCTACCGGGGCAACCGTTTGCTCTAGCATCGCAGCATGTCTGGATCAGCCGGCCGTCCCGGCGCCTCGAAGCCGCGGAGGCGGCGGAGGCGTCAGCGCGGCAGGCGCCTGACCACGGTCGACGAGACGTCGGCCGGTGGCCTCGTGATGGACGCGGCGCGCGAACAGGCGGTGCTGATCGGCCGGCTCGACCGGCACGGCAGACTGCTGTGGTCGCTGCCCAAGGGCCACATCGAGGACGGTGAAACGGTGGAACAGACGGCCGTGCGCGAGGTCAAGGAGGAAACCGGCATCTCCGCGCGCGTCCTGCGGCCACTGGGCACCATCGACTACTGGTTCGTGGCCGAGCGGCGGCGCATCCACAAGACCGTCCACCACTTCCTGCTCGAAGCGCTCGGCGGGGAACTCTCCGACGAAGACGTCGAGGTCACCGAGGTGGCCTGGGTCCCGCTGGCCGAGCTGGAGACCAAACTCGCCTACTCCGACGAACGCAAGCTCGTCCGGAAGGCCAAGGAACTTTTCGCGCGCCCGGACGTCCACGGACGAGACGAGCACGCCCCTGAGGGAGCCCCCGAGTGAAGCGGTTCGCCGCAGCCTTCCTTTCCGTCCTCTTCCTGGCCGTCCCCGCCCTCGCCGGAGCCACGGTGGCCCAGGCCGAAGAAGGCGCCCGACTGCGCGTCGAGCTCGACGCGCTCAACCCGCGCGTGATCACCGGTTCGACCACCACCTTGACCGTCACCGGCACGGTGACCAACACCGGCGACCGCAAGGTCAACCGGCCGCAGGTGCGGCTGCAGGTCGGCGACCGGGTCACGACCTCGCGCGGGGTCAACGACGTGCTGTCCGGCGCCGTCATCAAGGACACCCCGCTGACCGACTTCAGCTCGGTCGCGGACGCGCTGGAGCCCGGCCAGAGCGCGCCGCTGGACATCTCGGTCGACCTGACCGGCTCGAAGGCGCTGTTCGGCCGGCCCGGCGTCTACCCGCTGCTGGTGAACGTCAACGGCACCCCGGAGTTCGGCGGGGCGGCCCGCCTCGGCGCGGTCAGCATGCTGATGCCGGTGCTGGCCGGGCCGGGCAAGCCGGCCGGGCACGCGGCAGGCGGCGCGCCGAGCATGACCCTGCTCTGGCCGCTGACCAGCAGCGTCCCGCAGGTCTACGCGGCGCCGTACGGCCAGCCGCTGGTGCTGCGCGACGACCGGCTCGCCGACGAGATCGCCCCGGACGGGCGGCTGAACGCGCTGGTCACCGCCGCGGCCAAGGCCGTGCACGGCGACGCGAGCCTGGCGAAGTCGATGTGTTTCGCACTCGACCCGGACCTCCTGGCGACCGTCGACGCGATGGGCCGCGGCTACCAGGTGCACACGGAGAACGGGAACATCGACGGCAAGGGCGTCCAGAGCGCGAAGACGTGGCTGACCGAGCTGCGCTCCCTGCTGACCGGCCGGTGCGCGGTCGCCCTGCCGTTCGCCGACGCCGACCTCAACACCGTCTCGCGGATCCGTCCCGGCGACCCGATCCTGGTCGCTCAGGCGGCCGCGGCCGCCGCCACGATCCAGCAGCTGGCCGGGGTCACCCCGCAGACCGGCGTGCTCTGGCCGGACGGCACGCTCAACGAAGCCGTGCTGACCGCGCTGACCCAGGCCGGCGTCAAGACCGTGCTGACGGACGCGGCGAAGCTCGCCCCCGCCGGCGCGGGTGGCGGTGTCACCGTGCAGGGCGGCACCGTCCGGGCCCAGCCGACGGACTCGCTGATCTCCGCGGCCATGACCGGCGTGCCGAGCGTGCCGGACTCCGTCACCGTCGCCGCGAACACCGAACGGGCGATCTCCAGCCAGAACGGGCTCGGCGCGCTCGCCTTCCGGGCCGGCCTCGGTGTGCCGGCCGGGCAGGAGCGCCCGAACCACCTGCTCGTCGCGCCGCCGCGGCGGTGGGACGCCCCGGCGGCCGAGCTCACCGCGTACCTGCAGCAGATCGGCGGCTTCCTCGACACCGGCGTGGTCACGGCGGCCTCGCTCCCGTCGCTGCTGGACGCCGATCCGCAGGGCTCCGGCGCGGTCGGCGACGGCGGTCAGAACCCCGACGCGGGCATCGACCCGGCCGTCGTCTCGACGCTGGCGACGCTCGACGACCAGGCCACCGGCATGGCGTCGGCGATGCAGCTGGACCCGACCAAGCGGGTGAAGCCGGAGGACGTCGTCGCGTCGGTCCGGCTGGCCGAGCTGCGCGGCGCCTCCACCGGCTGGCGGGGCCTGCCCGCCGACGCGGCGACCGCGAACGCGCGGGCCGAGATCGCGGCCATCGGCGACCGGGTGAGCGTCCGGCAGCCGCAGCAGACCATCGCGCTGGCGTCCGGCAACTCCCCGCTGCCGGTGTACGTGGTGAACGACCTGCCGGTCGGGATCACCGCGCGGTTCTCGCTCAACAACAACACGGGCCTGCGCACGGACGACCGCAAGGAGGTGTCGTTCCCGGCGGGCGGCGGGCGGCAGTACTTCCTCCCGGTGGAAGCGCTGCGGGCCGGCCGGTTCAGCGTCGATGTGTCGTTGAGCACGCCCACCGGTACCCCGCTCGGGTCATCCGCGCGGTTCGAACTGACGTCCACGGAGTACGGCGCGATCACGATCATCGCGACCGTCGCCGCAGGTGTGGCACTGCTTCTGCTCGCCTCGCGGCGCATCTACCGGAGGGTGAAGGACGCCCGGACGGGTCGCGACGTCGTCGACTGATCCGTCGGCCTTTGAGTGCTTCGGCCGGTTCCCGATTACCCTTGGTCCGCACGTGCGCGGCACCGGGCCGCGGCGGCGGGGTTCGAGCACCGAGGATTGGGCACGCGTTGGAGAGAGAGCCGGGCTTACCACCCGAGCGTGCGAGTCGTCCTCGGCGCGAAGGCGCTCCGCCCCCGCACCGGGGTGACGGGCCGCCGCGTGCCGGGCAGCCGGTCCGCCGCCAGCCTCCGCCGCAGCAGCCGCCGCCGGAGCGCGGCCGCCGTCAGCCGTCGCGCAACGGCCACACCCGCCACCTGCCGACCCCCGACGAGCCCCCGGCCCGCGACAAGCGCGCCCGGCGCGAGGACGTTCCGCCCCGGCGAGCACCCCGCGACGAAGCTCCGCCGCGCCCCGCCCGCGACGACGCCCCGCCCCGGCGGCCGGTCCGTGAGGACGGTCCGCCGCGCCGCCAGGGCCGCCCGGCTCGCGACGACGGTCCTGTGCGCGAAGGCCGCCCAGTCCGCGACGGCCGCCCGCCACGGGACGACTTGCCGCCTCGCGACGGCCGACCGATCCGCGAAGACGGTCCCGTCCGCGACGGCCGCCCACCCCGAGATGACATGCCGCCCCGCGACGGCCGACCGATCCGCGAAGACGGTCCCGTCCGCGAGGGTCGTCCCCTCCGCGACGACGGCCTGGTCCGCGAGGGCAGGTCACCTCGCGACGACATGCCTCCTCGCGACGGCAGGCCCGCCCGAGACGACGGGCCTCCGCGCGAGGCGTGGCCCGTCAACGACGAAGCCCCGGTACGCGACGACGCCCCCGGCCGCCCGGCCCGGCGCGTCCCGCCGCCGCAGGGTCCACCCCCGCAAGGCCCGCCGCCCCAGGGGCCACCGCCGCAAGGCCCGCCCCCGCGCGGCGGGCAGCCGCCCCGGGCGGCCGGTGGTCCGGCGCCCACCCGCGTCCAGCCCGTGCCGCCCCCGCCCGGTCAGCCCGGTCAGCCACCGGCCCAGCCGCCCGCCGGACCGCCGTCGGCGCAGGGCCGCCTGCCGCAGCCCGCGCCGCCGCTGCCGCCGCCCGCGACCCCGCCGCCGGGCACCCCGGCGCCCGGCGTCCCCGCTCCCGGCACCCCGGCGTCCGGTGTTCCCGTGCCGCCGCGCGGTCGCGGGTCACGGCGTCCGGCGCCGGTCCGGCCGTGGCAGGAGGAGGCCCAGCGGCCACCCGACCCGGAGGCGACGCGGTTCATCCCGCGCACCGCCGGCGTCCCCATGAACTCGCGCTGGCCGGTCGCCGACCCGGACGTCATGCGCCCGTACGACGCGCTGGCCACCCAGGTCATGCCGGCGCTCAAGACGCCGCTCGTCAAGCCGGTCGAGCCCGGCAAGGAGGCGGCGCCGGCGAAGGCGCCGTCGCTGGCGAAGGCGTCCGGCCGGATGGCGATCGCGTCGCTGATCAGCCGGATCACCGGCTTCCTGTGGAAGCTGCTGCTGGTCGGCGCGATCGGCCAGGGCATCGCGAACGACTCGTTCAACGTCGCGAACACGATGCCGAACATCATCTTCGAGCTGCTGATGGGCGGGGTGCTCGCCAGCGTGGTGGTGCCGCTGCTGGTGCGCTCGCAGGACGATCCCGACGGCGGCGCGGCCTACACCCAGCGCCTGATCACGGTGGCGTTCTCGCTGCTGCTGGTGGGCACGGTGGTCGCGGTGCTCGCGGCGCCGGCGTTCACCAGCCTCTACGTCGACGGCTCCGGCAAGGCCAGCTCCGGCCTGACCACGGCGTTCGCCTACCTGCTGCTGCCCGAGATCTTCTTCTACGGCGTGTTCGCGCTGCTCTCGGCGGTGCTGAACGCCAAGCAGATCTTCGGCCCGACGGCCTGGGCGCCGGTGATCAACAACCTGGTCGTCATCTTCACGATCCTCGTCGTGTGGATCATGCCGGGGGACATCAACACCGACCAGCCGTCGATCTTCGACCCGAAGGTGCTGACGCTCGGCATCGGCGTCACCGGCGGCATCGTCGCCCAGGCCATCCTGCTGGTGCCGCCGCTGCTGCGGTCGGGCTTCCGGTTCAAGTGGCGCTGGGGCATCGACAAGCAGATGAAGGAGTTCGGCGGCCTCGCGCTGTGGATCCTCGGGTACGTCGCGGTGAGCCAGGTCGGGTACACGATCAACACGCGCGTCCTGACCAGCGGTTCACCCGGTGGTGTGACCGCGTACAGCAACGCCTGGCTGCTCTTCCAGCTCCCGTACGGCGTCATCGGCGTCTCGCTGCTGACCGCGATCATGCCGCGGATGAGCCGCGCGGCCGCCGACGGCGACCACAAGAAGCTGATCGGCGACCTCTCGTACGCGTCCCGCATGTCGACGGTGATGCTGGTGCCGATCTCCGCGGTGATGACCGTGGTCGGCGGCTCGATCGGCATCGCGCTGTTCACCTTCGGCAAGGGCACTGTCGACACCGCCGAGCGGCTCGGCGACGCGCTCGCGATCTCGGCGTTCGCGCTGCTGCCGTACGCGCTGGTCATGCTCCAGATGCGCGTGTTCTACGCGATGAAGGACGCCCGCACACCGACGTTGATCATGATCGTGATGACGCTGGTCAAGGTTCCGCTGCTGTACCTGTGCCCGGTGCTGCTGTCGCCGGACAACGTCGTGCTCGGTGTCATGATGGTGAACGCGCTGACGTTCGTCGTCGGCGCGATCCTCGGCCAGGTGTGGCTCTGGGTGACGCTGGGCAACCTGCGGAGCAAGCGGGTGATCGGCGTGATCCTGTTCACGGTCGTGGCGAGCGCGCTCGGTGTTGGCGCGGCCTGGGTCGTCGGGCAGGTCGTGCCGGACTCGTTCGGGCCGACTTTGGGGGCCTGGGTCAAGCTTTTCCTGCAGGGCATCGTCGGGATCGCGGTCTCGTTCGGGATCTTGATGGCCCTGAAGGTGGAGGAGCTGAAACCGGCCACATCCAGGTTCACCCGGTTGATCAAGCGCGGGTAACGATTCCGGTACGGAAGGCGACGACTCCCGCGTCGTATTCTGGGTAACCTTGGCGGGGGAGCTAACGGGAGAGAGTGCGGGTGGACACGAGGCGGAGCGAACAGGCGGGGGGTGCGAACCACGTGGGCAAGGCCCAGGTCGGATCGCTGGCCCCCGGGCGTGTGGTCGGCGACGGCCGCTACCGCCTCCTCGCGCAGTTCGGCGTGGACGAGCGGGGGGACGCGCACCTTTGGCGTGCGCGGGACGGGCAGCTGAAGCGTGATGTCGCGCTGACGCTGCTGGTCGGCGACCCCGCCGACCCGGAGGCGGCGCGGCTCGCGCGGCGCACCCTCGAACGCGCGACACACGCGTCGAAGTTCGGGCACGGCGGTGTCGCCCGGGTGCTCGACGTGCTCGCGCTCGGCAGCGGCATCACCTCGAGCGAAGGCCTGCTCGGGGTCGTCGTCGCGGAGTGGACCAAGGGCAGCGACCTGGTCGACCTCGTCGCGCAGCGGCCGGTGGCGCCCGCCGCGGCCGCGCGGATGGTGCAGGCGCTGGCCGAAGCCGTCGAGCAGGCCCACCAGAACGGGCTCGTGCTCGGCCTCGACCACCCCCAGCGGCTGCGGCTGACGCCGAACGGCGCGTTGAAGCTCGCGTTCCCCGGCCCGCTGCCGGAGGCGACGCTGCGCGACGACGTCAAGGCGCTCGGCGCGGTCCTCTACCTGCTGCTCACCGGACGCTGGGCGCTGCCCGGCGGCCCGCCCGCCATCCAGCCGGCGCCGACCACCCCGCAGGGCGGGATCGTGCCGCCGCGGCAGCTGATCCCGACGGTGCCGGCCGACCTGTCGTCGCTGGCCGTCCGCACGATCGAGGACGGCGGCAACGGCGGCATCCGCACCAGCGCGGCCATCCTCCGGATGCTCGACCAGGTGGCCGAAGAGGAAGAGCGCACCCAGCTGATCAAGGCCGTCGGCGGTGACCCGGCCGAGGGCGAAGGCACGGTCTGGACGACGAAGAAGCCGGTCAAGGACGTCGCCCGGCGGCGCAAGCTCGCGCTGGGCGTCACCGTGCTGGTGGTCGCGACCGTCGTCATCCTCGCCTGGGGCGGGCTGATGCTGATCAACGTCTTCCAGGGCGACTCGAAGGCAAGCGGGCCGACGATCAACGTCGCCGCGCCGCCGGCGTCGAGCCAGCCGGCCGGGCAGCCGCCCGCGTCGAGCCAGCCCGCGCCGCCGCCGTCGCCCGCCGTGGGCGCCGCGGTGAAGCCGCAGGCCGTTGCGGTCTACAACCCCGAGGGCAAGGGCGACAACACCGCGCGGGCGAAGTACGCGACCGACGACAAGCCCGAGACGCAGTGGCGGACCGAGCAGTACAAGCAGCAGTTCCCGGTCATCAAGCCGGGTGTCGGGCTGGTCGTCACCTTCAAGGACCCGATCAACCTCAGCCAGGTGAAGATCGGCGGCGGCACGCCGGGCACCAAGGTCGAGATCCGCTCGGCGACCGAGAAGAACCCCGACCTGGCCGACACGAAGGTCGTCGGCAACGGCGACCTGAAGGACGGCGACACGACGATCGCACTGGCCCAGCCCACGCAGGGTGAGTACTTCATCGTCTGGATCACCGCTCTGGGTGGTGAGGACGGCAAGTTCCAGACGGAAATCGCCGACCTGACCTTCCTGCCTGCGGGGTGACGCGCCCGGGGAGGTCAGTAGGCTCTCCCGGGTGACAGCTGCAGCTCCCACGGATGCGGATCTGATAGCGGCTCACGCCGCGGGGGACCCTCATGCGTTCAGCGAACTCGTCCAGCGACATCGCGACCGCATGTGGGCGGTCGCCCTGCGCACGGTCCGGGACCCGGAGGAGGCCGCCGACGCGTTGCAGGACGCGTTCATCTCGGCGTTCCGCGCCGCCGACAAGTTCCGGGCGGAGTCGCAGGTCACGACGTGGCTGCACCGGATCGTGGTGAACGCCTGCCTCGACCGGATCCGCCGCCGCCAGGCGCGGCCGACCGTGCCGCTGCCGGAGACGGGCTTCAACGAGCCGGCGACCCCGCGCGACTCGATGGCCGAGCGCGAGACGAGCCTGCTCGTCCGGGAGGCGCTCGACCAGCTGCCGGAGGACCAGCGGGCCCCGATCGTGCTCGTCGACGTCGAGGGGTACTCCGTCGCCGAGACCGCGAAGATGCTCGGGATCGCCGAAGGCACCGTGAAGAGCCGGTGCGCGCGGGGCCGCGGAAAACTCGCGAAGGTTCTCGGACACCTGCGGAACCCCGATGCGATTGCGAACGTCCCAACTCACGAAAGCAAACGGGCCGGGCGCCAGCCGGGTAGCGGGGAGGGACGATGACGGACGAAAGCCGGGGGATCGGGGGGACCGTCGGTCCGCCCTGGTCCGTCGACGTGCTCGCCGACCTCCACGCCGGCGTGCTGGACGACGCCCAGGCGGCGGAACTGTGGCCGCTGGTCGACGCCGACCCGGAAGCCCGCGCGATCCTGGACGCCCTCGACGCCACGCAGGCCGACCTGGCGGCGTTCGCCGACGCGCCGGCCCCGCCGATGCCCGCGGAGTTCGCGGCCCGGCTGGACGCGGCTCTGGCCGCCGAAGCAGCCGCCAAGTTTCCGTCGCCGCGCACGGCACCGGAGCAGGCCGGGTCCGGGCACGCCCCGGTGGTGGACCTCGCGGCGGCCCGGCGACGCCGGAACAAGCGGCTCGGCTGGGGCGCCGGGATCCTGACCGCGGCCGCGGCGGCCGTCGTCGCGGTGACGGTCGCCATCCCCAGCACGTCGCAGCAGACGGGCACGCCGAACGTCGCCGCCCCGCCGCCGTCGGGTCCGACGGTCGGCAGCGACGGCAGCGGCGCGCAGGCCCTCATCGGCAAGGCGGTCGGCGTCCGCGACTTCGGCCCGCTGCAGACCGAAGACCGGCTGGACGCGTGCATCGCGGCCGCCGGGCTCGACCCGAAGGTGCGGCCGGAGGGCATCCGCCCGGTCAACGTCGGCGGCAAGGCCGGCGTCATGATCATCCTGACCACCGGGAAGCTGGCTCAGTTCCGCCTGGTCGCGTTCGGCGCGGACTGCGGACCGGGCAACCCGGCGGTGCTGTTCGACAAGATCGTCGGCGAGAAGTAACCGCACCACCGAGGAGACGAGTAGCGGCTGTCACCCCTGGGAACATGGCCACCTACGATCGTGTTAACCCTGGTACACGGGTCACTACGAGCGGAGGTCACGGGTGGCTGCCGAGGAAATCAGGAACCTGATCATCGTCGGGTCGGGTCCTGCCGGATACACCGCTGCCGTTTACGCGGCACGGGCCCAGCTGGAACCGTTGGTGTTCGAGGGCACGCAGTTCGGCGGCGCGCTGATGACGACGACCGAGGTGGAGAACTTCCCCGGGTTCCGTGACGGCATCATGGGTCCGGACCTGATGGAGGAGATGCGCAAGCAGGCCGAGCGCTTCGGCGCCGAGCTGCGCGCGGAGGACGTCGAGTCGCTGGAGCTGACCGGGGACGTGAAGTACGTCCACGCGAACGGCAAGCGCTACGCCGCGCGTGCGGTCGTCCTCGCCATGGGTGCCGCGGCGCGGTACCTGAACGTGCCGGGTGAGCAGGAGCTGCTCGGGCGCGGTGTCTCGGCCTGTGCGACCTGTGACGGCTTCTTCTTCCGCGACCACGACATCGTGGTCGCCGGCGGCGGCGACTCGGCGATGGAGGAGGCGACCTTCCTGACGAAGTTCGCGAAGTCCGTCACCGTGGTGCACCGGCGCGACGAGTTCCGCGCGTCGAAGATCATGCTCGAGCGTGCCCGCGCAAACGAGAAGATCAAGTGGCAGCTGAACTCGCAAATCACCGGCGTGGTCGGCGACGGCAAGGTCGAGGGCCTGAAGATCAAGGACACCAAGGACGGCTCCGAGTCGACCCTGGACGTCTCGGGTTTCTTCGTCGCGATCGGGCACGACCCCCGCAGCCAGCTGGTGAAGGGGCAGGTCGACCTGGACGAGGACGGTTACGTCATCACCCAGGGCCGCAGTTCCTACACGAACCTGGACGGCGTCTTCGCCGCCGGTGACCTGGTGGACCGCACCTACCGCCAGGCGATCACCGCGTCGGGTTCGGGCTGCAGCGCCGCGATCGACGCGGAACGCTGGCTGGCGGAGCACGGCGAATCGGACGCGCACGAAGCGGCCGAGCTCGTCGGCGGCGGCTACGGCGCGGGCACCAACTGACTTTCCGGCGTACAAACCACCTGAAGGAGAAACCATGACCAACACCGTGAAGGTCACCGACGCGACGTTTGTCGACGAGGTCCTGACCAGCGAAAAGCCGGTTCTGGTCGACTTCTGGGCCACCTGGTGCGGGCCGTGCAAGATGGTCGCCCCGGTGCTCGAGGAGATCGCGGCCGAGAACGGCGAGAAGCTGACCATCGCCAAGATCGACATCGACGAGAACCCGAACACGCCGCGTGACTACCAGGTGATGTCGATCCCGACGCTGATCCTGTTCCAGGGCGGCAAGCCGGTGAAGCAGATCGTGGGCGCGAAGCCGAAGGCCGCGCTGCTGTCGGATCTCGCCGACGTCCTCTGAGCGCAGACCCACCCGGCGGACCCGGGGCCTGCAGGAACCCCTCCTGTGGACCCCGGGTCCGTCGCCGTTCGGGGTAATCCCGCCCGTGTGGGTGAATGCTGCGTGACGAGGGCCACTGAAGGTGCGCCACGATCGGGCGCTTGACGTACCTACCGGGCCTGCGCTGTCACCGAGAGTTGGCAAGGCACAATAGAAGACCTGAGCACGTCTCAGTGATGGTTTTCCCGAAGTTTTCTGCCCCGCGCCGAACCCCCCGAGTCGGTGCCTTAGGAAGAGCGAGGAGTGCATGCGGGTACTCCGCCGCGGTGACGCCGGTCCGGACGTCGCCGAGATCAGGTCCATCCTGGCCGGGATGGACCTGCTCCCGCCGGTCTCCGGCACCGACGACTACGACACGTTCGACGTCGCCGTCGAAGGCGCCGTCCGTGCCTTCCAGCAACGCCGTGGGCTGATGACCGACGGCATCGTGGGCCCGGCGACGTTCCAGGCGCTCAAGGGCGCCAGCTACCACCTGGGCAGCCGTCCGCTGTCGTACATGATCGCGTCGCCGGTGCACGGCGACGACGTCTTCACGCTGCAGGAGCGGCTGACCGAGCTCGGCTTCGACGCCGGCCGCCCCGACGGGTACTTCGGCCCCGCCACCGAGCGCGCGCTCAAGACGTTCCAGCGCGACATGCGGCTGACGCCGGACGGCATGTGCGGCCCGGCGACCATCCGCGAGCTGCACCGCCTGTCCTCGCCGCGGGCCCGCGGCGGGCGCCCCGTGTTCCTGCGCGAGCAGGAGCAGGTGCGCCAGGCCGGCCCGCGCCTGCGCGGCAAGCGCATCGTGATCGACCCGGGCCACGGCGGTGACGACCTCGGTGTGGTCGCCGGCGGCCTGCGTGAGGCCGACATCGCGTGGGACCTCGCGCGGCGGCTCGAAGGCCGGATGAAGGCCACGGGCATGGAGGCGCTGATCTCCCGCGGCCCGAACCACAGCCCGACCGAGCTCGAGCGCGCCAAGTTCGCGAACGACGCCGGCGCGGACTTGTTCCTGTCCCTGCACAGCGACAAGAACCCGTCGCCACGCGCGCAGGGTGTCGCGAGCTTCCACTTCGGCAACGGCAACGGCACGACGTCCACGGTGGGCGAGCTGCTGGCCGGCTTCATCCAGCGTGAGGTCGCGGCCCGCACGGGCCTGCAGGACAACCGCACGCACTACAAGTCGTGGGACATCTTCACCCGCACGCGCTGCCCGGCGGTCCGGATCGAGATCGGCTACCTGACGAACCCGGACGACGCCCGCAAGCTCGGTGACCCGGCCTTCCGCGACATCGTCGCCGAGGGCATCCTGATCGCCGTCAAGCGCCTGTACCTGCTCGGCGAGGGCGACCAGCCGACGGGCACGTTCACGTTCGCGGACGTCCTCGCGCACGAGCTCGCGAAGGCCGAGTAGGCCCGACCACAACCCCTAGCGGCTCACCTTCACCTGCCCCACCACACCTGGGGACGCAGCACGTGCGTCCCCAGGTTTTCGGGCAGTTCTCCACAGCTTGTCCACCGCTCCTATCAGCGCTCTGTGGATAACTCGGCACTTCTTCCACAGTTGTGCACGCACGACGAAATCCGCTGTTACGCCCTTGCTGGACCGCCGGCGCAAACGTTTGCGCCGGGGGTAGTACCGCATGTCCGGAACTTCCCTGGCCGAGGGAGGAACGTGGGCGGGGACTGGGGCATGGTGACCAACGCCGTACGGACCGGCACCTGCCCGAGCTGACCGCCGGCCTCGCCGCGGTCGTAGCGGGAGGCAGCGCGAGCGGTGCCCGAGGTCAGGCGCGGCCGAGACTGGGCTCGGCGGTGGTGATCGTCACCTGGCCGAGCAGCCGCTCCAGCGCCGCCTCGACGTCTTCCTTCCAGGTGATCGCCGAGCGCAGCTCGAGGCGCAGGCGCGGCCACTTCTGGTGCGGTCGGACGGTCTTGAACCCGACGCTCTGCAGGAACGCGGCCGGCAGCACGCAGCTGTGCCCGCCGTCCGGGTCCGTCTCGTCGGGACGCGCGTCGCCGAACGCCTCGATCGCGCGGACACCGCGCTTGGTGAGGTCCTTGGCGACCGCCTGGACCAGCATCCGGCCGAGCCCGCCACCGCGGAACTCGGGAAGGACCTGGAACGCCGTCAGCAGCACCGCGTCGGCGCTCGGCGGGGACGTCGGGAAGGCCAGCGAGCGCGGGACGGCGTTCGGCGGGGCGTACAGCACGAACCCGACCGGCAGCGTGTCGCTGTAGACGATGCGGCCGCAGGAGCCCCACTCGAGCAGGACGCTGGAGACCCAGGCTTCCTTTTCGACCTCGGTGGCGCCGAACTCCTCGGCCTGGTTCTTCAGGTGCGGGGCCAGCTCCCAGTACACACACTGCCGACAGCTCTTCGGCAGGTGCTCGAGGTTGTCCAGTGTGACGCCCACGACGCGACGTGACACCCGCGACCTCCCTGACCTGCGCTCCCGACGGGCTGCCCGGCCGTCAAGCCGCGCGGAACCACAGCACGAACACGGGAGCCAGCACCGATGGTAGGCCGATGTGACAAGCACCGAAAGGCCAGGGGGCCTGGATGGGTGCCCGGTTACACTCGATGGGATCCATCTGCTCCCGCGGGAGTGACCGTGTCCACCGAGCCCCGGGTGAATCGTCGATGACCGAGAACCGCCCCAGCAAGCCGCAAAGCGGCCGCCAGAACCTCGACCCGCACCTCGAGCGGTACGCCGCGCGCACCGCCGGGATGACCGCTTCCGAGATCCGGGCCCTGTTCGCGGTGGCCAGCCGGCCCGAGGTCGTCTCGCTGGCCGGTGGCATGCCGAACCTGGCCGCGCTCCCGCTCGACACGCTCTCGGCGCAGGTGGCGGAGATCATCGCCGAAGACGGGCTCGTCGCCCTGCAGTACGGCTCGGCGCACGGCGTCCCGGTGCTGCGGGAGCAGATCTGCGAGATCATGGCGCTGGAGGGCATCAAGGCGCACCCGGACGACGTCGTGGTGACCGTCGGCTCCCAGATGGGCCTGGACATGGTCACGCGGCTGTTCTGCGACCCGGGTGACGTCGTCATCGCCGAAGGCCCCTCGTACGTCGGCGCGCTGGGCTCGTTCGCCGCGTACCAGGCGCAGGTCGTGCACGTCGCCATGGACGAGAACGGCCTGGTCCCGGAGCTGCTGCGTGAAGCGCTCGCGCAGACGGAGAAGGCCGGGCGCCGGGTCAAGTTCCTCTACACGATCCCGAACTTCCACAACCCCGCCGGCGTCACGCTGGCCGTCGAGCGCCGCGCGGAGATCCTCGAGATCTGCCGCGACCACGGCGTGCTCGTGGTCGAAGACAACCCGTACGGGTTGCTCGGCTTCGACGGCCAGACCTACCCGGCGCTGCGCTCGACGGACCCCGACAACGTCGTGTACCTCGGCTCGTTCTCCAAGACGTTCGCCTCGGGCCTGCGCGTCGGCTGGGTGCTCGCGCCGCACGCCGTGCGCGAAAAGCTCGTGCTCGCCGCGGAGTCGGCGACGCTCTGCCCGCCGACGTTCAACCAGATGATCGTCTCGCGCTACCTGGCCACGCACGACTGGAAGGGCCAGATCAAGAAGTTCCGCGAGAACTACCGCGAGCGCCGCGACGCGATGCTGTCCGCGCTCGACCAGTACCTGCCCGCGGGCTGTTCCTGGACCAAGCCGGACGGCGGTTTCTACGTCTGGGTGACGGTGCCGGAAGGCGTCGACACGAAGGCGATGCTGCCGCGCGCGGTGACGGCGCGGGTGGCGTACGCGTCCGGGACCGGCTTCTACGCCGACGGTTTCGGCAGCCGCCAGATGCGCCTGTCCTACTGCTACCCGACGCCGGAGCGGATCCGCGAGGGCGTCCGGCGGCTGGCCGCCGTGCTGGAGTCCGAAATGGACCTCGCGCGCACCTTCGGTAGCGTGGGCTCGCGCCAGATCCAGGGACCGCAGAACCCGTCCCCGGACACGGTCTGAGTTTCTACCTAAGGAGTTTCCACGGTGGTCGACCGTACCGTTGCCGTGCTCGCCGGCGGGCTTTCGCACGAACGCGACGTCTCGCTGAGGTCCGGGCGGCGGCTCTCCGCGGCGCTGAAGTCCGAGGGCCTCGGCATCGAGGAGTGGGACACCGACGCGGGGCTGCTGGAGCGCCTGCGCACGCAGCGGCCGGACGCGGTGGTCGTCGCCCTCCACGGCGGCGAGGGTGAGAACGGTTCGGTGCAGACGGTCCTGGAGATGCTGGAGGTGCCGTTCGTCGGCACCGGCTCCCAGGGCTGCCGCCGCGCGTGGGACAAGCCGACCGCCAAGGCGCTGATCGAGAACGCCGGGTTCGTGACGCCGGCGTGGGCGGTGCTGCCGCACAGCACGTTCCGCGAGCTCGGCGCCCAGGCGGTGCTCGACGCGATGGTCGAGCGGCTCGGCCTCCCGCTGATCCTCAAGCCGGACCAGGGTGGCTCGGCGCTCGGCACCCAGGTGGTGCGCGAAGCGGCGGAACTGCCCGCGGCGATGGTCGGCTGCTTCGCGTACGGCGACACGGTGCTCGCCGAGCGGTTCGTGGACGGCGTCGAGGTGGCCGTGACGGTCATCGAGGGCGCGGACGGGCCCGAGGCCCTCCCCGCGGTCGAGATCGTCCCGGAGAGCGGCGTGTACGACTACACGGCCCGCTACACGGCCGGCCTGACCGACTTCTTCACGCCGGCCCGGCTCGACGACGCCGCGGCCAAGGCGGCGGCCGAGCTCGCCGTCGCCGCGCACCGCGTCCTCGGGCTGCGTGACATCTCCCGGACGGACGCGATCGTCGCCGCGGACGGCACGGTGCACTTCCTCGAGGTGAACCCGTCGCCGGGGCTCACCGAGACGTCGACGGTGCCGATGGCGATCGAGGCGGCGGGCAAGTCACTCGGCACGGTGTTCGCCGACCTGATCGGGCGCGCGATCTCCCGCTGAGTCAGCTTTCCCAGTACGGACGGAAGTGGTCGGCCACCTGGTCGGCCACTTTTTCTGTGTCTTGGGAGCCGTCGACTTCGAGCACCCGGATGCGCACGCAGGTCGTCGACCGCTCACTCGAACCGCTGCGCGAAGATCTCACGCGCGTCGGCCGCCATCTCCTCCGGCGAGCGGCGGACCCGGTTCCGCTCCGGATCGCGCTCGACGGGTGCCGGATCGCGAGCAGGCCGGGCGACCGTCGACTTCCCGGCCCACTGCCCGGCCCCGATCCAGAGCGCACGGCCGAGCGTTCCGGTCGGATCTCACACGCTTCCCCCTCGTAGCTCAGCGTCGCCACGGTGTCGGCGGTCCGCAATCATCACCGTGACGAAACGCCCTGGGGTGATCCCTAATCGGTTTTCGGCGTCTGATTCGTCCCATTCGCATCGATGATCGCGACGATCCGCTCGAGGTCGTCGACCGACCCGAACTCGAGCGTGATCCGCCCCTTGCGCCGGCCGAGGTCGACCTTCACGCGGGTGTCGAACCGGTCCGAGAGGCGGTTCGCGAGCTCCTGCAGACCCGGCGCCTGGATCGGCTTGCGCGCCACGGGCTTCGGCTTGGCCGGCTTCTCGCTCTTCTTGAGCGTGACGGCTTCCTCGGTCGCCCGGACCGACATGCCTTCCGCGATGATGCGCGCGGCGAGCTCTTCCTGGCTGTCGGCGTCCTCCAGCGAGAGCAACGCGCGCGCGTGCCCGGCGGACAGGACCCCCGCGGCGACCCGGCGCTGCACCGGCAGAGGGAGCTTGAGGAGCCGGATAGTGTTGGTGATGACCGGGCGGCTGCGGCCGATCCGGCTCGCCAGCTCCTCGTGCGTGACCGCGAACTCGTCGAGCAGCTGCTGGTACGCCGCCGCCTCTTCGAGCGGGTTCAGCTGGACGCGGTGGATGTTCTCCAGGAGCGCGTCGCGCAGCATCGACTCGTCGGCGGTCTGCCGGACGATCGCCGGGATCGCTTCGAGCTCGGCCTGTTGCGACGCGCGCAGCCGGCGCTCGCCCATGACGAGCTCGTACTCACCCTCGCCGAGCTCGCGGACCACGATGGGCTGCATGAGCCCGAACTCGCGGATCGAGTGCTCGAGCTCGGAGAGCGCGTCCTCGTCGAAGACCTGGCGCGGCTGCTTCGGGTTGGGCTTGACCGAGCCGACCGGGATCTCGCGGTAGACCGCGCCGGCGACCTCGCCGCTGTGCTGCTTCGCCTGACCGTTGGCCGCGAACCAGCCCTTGTCCTCGGCCGCCTTCGCGTCCGCCGCAGCGCCGTCGGCGGGCGCCGGCAGGGAACCGCCGCCCGCCGGTCCCGTCGGGATGAGGGCGGCCAGGCCACGCCCCAACCCACCTCTGCGCTCGGTCATGTCGAACTACCCCTCTCCATCTGTGCGCCGCGCTCGGCGATCTCCTTCGCCGCGTCGACGTAGCTCATCGCGCCGCGCGAACCGGGATCGTAAGCGAGCACGGTCTGGCCGTACCCGGGCGCCTCGGACACCTTCACGCTGCGGGGGATGACGGTCTTCAGCACGGTGTCGCCGAAGTGGTTCCGGACCTCGTTCGTCACCTGGTCGGCCAGCTTGGTCCGGCCGTCGTACATGGTGAGGAGGATCGTCGAGACGCGGAGCTCGCGGTTGAGGTGCTGCTGCACGAGCTCGATGTTGCTCAGCAGCTGCCCGAGGCCCTCCAGCGCGTAGTACTCGCACTGGATCGGGATGAGCACCTCCTGCGCGGCGACCATCGCGTTGACCGTCAGCAGGCCGAGCGACGGCGGGCAGTCGATGAAGACGTAGTCGACGCCGATCTCGTTGAGGATCTCCGAGGAGATCGCCTCCTTGAGCCGCGACTCGCGCGACGCCATCGAGACGAGCTCGATCTCGGCACCTGCGAGGTCGATCGTCGCGGGGACGCAGAAGAGGTTCGGGGACTGCTCGGTGGGCTGGGCCGCCTCCGCGAGCGTCACCTCGCCGATGAGGACTTCGTAGATCGAGGGCGTCCCGGACCGGTGGTCGACGTCGAGCGCGGTGCTCGCGTTGCCCTGCGGGTCTAGGTCGACCACGAGCGTCTTGAGCCCGTGGACGGCGAGCGCGGCTGCGAGGTTGACCGTGCTCGTGGTCTTGCCGACGCCGCCCTTCTGGTTGGCGACGGTCAGCACGCGACGGCGTCCGGGGCGGGGGAGTTCCCCCTCCTTCGGGTGCAGCAGACGTGCGGCGCGGGCGGCTTCTTCGGCGATCGGGGTCCAGCCCACGTCGGGGGTGGTCTCCGTGGAGTCGGACGGCGGGGGATTCACCGGTCTCGACACCTCCTCCATTTAGACGTCTGGTCGGTGGTCGAGTCGCGTCGTTTCACGTGGAACATGGCGCGGCTCGTTAGCGCTTCCTACTCCGCGCCTTCGGCGGCAGGCGGCGGATCTTCACGACCGTGCTGGGGACCTCTAGTACTGCGGTGCCGCATTCGACGATCAGCGGAGCGGCCCCGCCGGCTTTACTGATGGCGGCGCCGTCCCGCTCGATCTCGTCCGCCGCGCTGGCGCCCTTGAGGGCGACCAGGAAGCCGTCGGGACGGACCAGCGGAAGGCACCAGTCCGCGAGCCGGGCCAGCGGGGCGACCGCGCGAGCGGTGACGATGTCGGCGCCACCGAGCTGCTCACGCACAGGCCGCTCCTCCGCGCGTCCACGGACGATGGTGATCGGGAGTTCCAGCTTCTCGGCCACCTCGGCCAGCCAGTCCACCCGGCGGGCCATCGGTTCGAGCAAGACGATATCGAGGTCCGGTCGCGCGATCGCGAGCGGTACACCCGGAAGCCCCGCGCCGGACCCGACGTCGACGACCCGAGCCCCCTCGGGCATCTGCTCGCCGATCACCGCCGAGTTGAGCACGTGCCGCTCCCACAGCCGCTCGACCTCCCGCGGCCCGATCAGCCCCCGCTCGACCCCGTGACTCTCCAGGAGTTCGACATACCCAGCCGCTTGGTCCACCCGCGCACCGAACACCCGCTCCGCCGCGGCCCGCACCGCCACCGCGGCCTGCTCCAAGCTCACTCCGTCTACTCCTCGTCCGCGCGTTTCACGTGAAACGGCGCTCGTTCGATTGTCCCTGATGTCGAGTCGAAAACGAGCCGACAGACCGCAGATGTGGACAACTCCACTCGCGCAGTGCACTCGCCGGAGGCCCGGGAGCCCGTTCCACGTGAAACATCGCGGCGACGCGCCCCGCCGGCGGTCGCTCGGCTGCGTGCGACGCCGACCCACCCGGCTCACGTTCCACGTGAAACCTCACGGCTGTAATTCACCCGTGCGCCCGGCACCGGCACCGGCACAAAAAAGCGGCCCCACCCGAACCAGTCGGATGGGGCCGCTCCAAGAACCGAAGCTCAGGACTCCGGGAAGATCACCACGCGCCGCTTCGGGTCTTCACCCTCGCTCTCGCTCGTGACGCCCGAGACCGTTGCCACCGCGTCGTGGACCACCTTGCGCTCGAACGGGCTCATCGGCTGGAGCCGCACCCGCTCGCCGCTCGACAGCACCGACTCCGCCGTCGAACGGCCGAGCTCGCGCAGCTCCTCGCGGCGGTCCGCACGCCAGCCCGCGATGTCCAGCATCAGCCGGCTGCGGGAGCCGGTCTCCTGCTGGACCGCCAGGCGGGTCAGCTCCTGCAACGCCTCGAGCACCGTGCCGCGCGGGCCGACGAGCTTCTCGAGGTCCTCGCCGCCATCGATGCTCACGATCGCGCGGCCCGCTTCGACGTCCAGGTCGATGTCGCCGTCGTAGTCGAGGAGGTCCAGCAGGCGCTCGAGGTAGTCGCCCGCGATGTCGCCCTCCTGGACGAGGACGTCGTCGCCACCTCCCGCCTTCTGCTCTCCCGCCTCCTCGCCGGCCGCACCCGGCGTTGTGTCGTCCTGATCGGCTTCGATCTTGTCGATCGTCTCCGACATCATTCGTCTCCTCTCCGAACCGGTCGCGCCTCAGCGGCGCTTCCGGCCCGACTTCCTGGTCGAGTCTTTGAGGAGCCCGGGCACTCCCGTGCCGTTCTCCTTCGAGCCGTTCTGGCCGTTCGGGCTTTTCGCCTCGGCCACGGCCGGGGTCTGCTCTGCTGCCGTGGCGGCGTCCGCCTTCGCGGCGTCGGCCTTCTCCTGCGCCGTCTGCGCGAAGCCGTGGGCCGAGCCCGCCTTGGTGACCTTCTTCTGCGAGCCGCCCTGGGCCGGCTGGTTCTTCTTCTGCTGGACCGGCTTCTGCCCGACCTTCGGCGCGGTCGGCTTCTGACCCGGCTTCGGGCCGAGCGACGCGCGCTTCTCCGCGGCCTCCGCCTTGCGGGCAGCCTCTTCCTTGTCGATCTTCGTGTAGACGAGGCGCTGCTGCATCAGGGTCCAGCCGTTGTTCGCCAGCCAGTAGAAGAGGAGGCCGAGCGGGAACAGCGCACCGAAGACGAGGACACCGAGCGGGAAGATGTACATCGTCAGCTTGTTCATGATCGCGGTCTGCGGGGTGGCCGACGCGGCGTTCTGCCGGGCCACCGAGTGCCGCGCGGTGAGGTGCGTGGCGATGGACGCGACGATCATCAGGGGCAGGGCGACCGGGAGCACGCTCCAGTGGAAGCCGACGTTCGTGGCACCACCGCTGACGACTCCGACACCGTTGTAGACGGCTTCACCGAGGTTGACGCCGAACAGCTTCGCGTTGACGTAGGACTCGACGTCGTGCTGCGTGAAGAAGTAGTTCTCGGTCTTCGGGCCGCCACCGGGCGGCGGCATCGTGAACGCGCGCAGGACGTGGTTCAGGCCGATGAAGACCGGGATCTGGAGCAGCATCGGCAGGCAGCTGCCCAGCGGGTTGACGCCGTGCTCGCGCTGGAGCTTCTGCATCTCCTGCGCCTGGCGCTGCTTGTCGTTCGCGTACTTCTTCTGGAGCTTCTTCATCTCCGGCGCGAAGTCCTGCATCTTCTTCATCGACCGGACCTGGTTCACGAACGGCTTGAACATGATGCCGCGGACCGTGAACGTCAGGAAGATGATGCCGAGGATCCAGGAGATCGCCGCGGCCTCACCGAAGACGAACCCAAAGACCTTGTGCCAACACCAGAGGATGAAGGACACGGGGTAGTAGATGAAATCGAGCACTGCTGCTACTCCTCGATCGGTGTTTCAGGTCTGCGGTGGCGCCACGAGAACGTCTCGGGGACCGGGTCACGGCCGGGCGGTGTCCACGGGCCGCAGCGCAGCAGCCGGCGCAGCGCGAGGTAGGAGCCGCGGCCGGCGCCGTGCCGGGTGAGGGCTTCGACTGCGTACGCGCTGCAGCTCGGGTAGAACCGGCAAGCCGGGGGGAGGAAGGGCGAGATCGCCTTGCGGTAGAGCTTGATGGGGAGCAGCAGCACCCAGGCGACCGGGCCGGGCCGCGGGGGCGAGGGCTCGACGTCGTGCTCGGAGTGGTCGTGCTCGGGGGTGGCTCGCATGCCGGTCACACCGCTGATCCGTGGTCGGGGGCCGCGTCCGCGGGACGCGTCGGGCGGGGGACATCCCCGGCCGGACGGCGCGAAGACAGCAGACCCAGCCGGCGCAGTGCGCCCTCGAGGTCGGAGCCGAGCTCGGCGCTGGACGCGGTCGCCGCCGGCGGCAATGCCCGTACGACCAACGAAGTTCCGGCGGGCAGGGTTCCGATCCGGGCCGAAACGAGATGACGCAGCCGCCGGGTGACGCGGTGGCGGACCACCGAGTTCCCGACGGCCTTGCTCACCACAAAACCCGCCCTGGTCGCCGACGAGGCATCGGCGGCCATGGACGGGTCCGTGGTCAACGCGTGGACGACGAGACGGCGCCTGCCTGCCCGGGATCCGCGACGGAGAACCACGCGGAAGTCCTCACTCCGCCGCAGACGTGCGGCAGCCGGCAGCACGGCGCGCCCCGACGTGCCGGATCAGGCGGACAGCGCTTCGCGGCCCTTGCGACGGCGGGCCGCCAGGATGGCCCGGCCGGCGCGGGTCCGCATGCGGAGGCGGAACCCGTGGGTCTTCGCGCGGCGGCGGTTGTTCGGCTGGAAGGTGCGCTTACCCTTGCTCACTGCTTCTCCTGTGTGTCGCGTCGGACGCGGGGAAAGCTTCCCCGTCGCCTGGCGTGTCGTGCGGGCGCACGGCAGTCTCTGGTGTCTCCTACCAACGTGTGGCCTCGTCACGACGAGCGACGACAACGTGGGCGCGCAAAACGCACCCGTCGCATACGGGAGACCTTACGAGGGTACGCACCCCCGTCGGGCGGCCGGTAAGCACCCCCTCGGCCACGGTCCGCGACCGCCTGGTTTCGTCGAGATCAACGACGCCCCGGCACCGAATGGCAACACGCCGTACACCGTGAAATGCTTGCGGCCCAGGATGCCTTGTGGCCGCGGGCGGGGCTTGTTAGCGTGCCTCTCTCGGGTCACCGGTCGAGGTGCACGAGTATCCGGGTGGTGGAGTGCCCACCGGCGTACGACGAGCCCGCAGGTGGCGTCGCCGCGGGTCGCCGTACATTAGTGCACAGCTGTGGACAACTATGTGGATATTCGCTGTGCCGAAACGCACGCGGTCCGCCGGGGAGCGCCGGACCGCGTGAGCGGGAACGTTCGGTCCGTCCACACCGACGAGGGGAGGGGAGCCAGCCAGGTGTCGGATCACCAGCACAATCTGGGTGTCATCTGGGAACAGGTGGTACGCGAACTGTCCGACGGGACCCTGTCCCCGCAGCAGCGCGCCTGGATGCGGGTGACCCGCCCGATCGGCTTGCTCGACGGCACCGCCCTCCTCGCCGCGCCGAGCGACTTCGCGAAGGAAGCGATCGAACGCGGGCTGCGCGGCGCGATCACCGACGCGCTTTCCCGGCGGCTCGGCCGCGCCATTTCGCTCGCGGTGAAGGTGGACAGCGCCGAAGCCGTCGCCCCGGTCGCCGCGCCCCGGTACGTGCCGTCACCCGGCCGGGTGGAAAACGGCGCCGGTCCCGAACCGGCGCCCGCGCCGATGCCGGGCCCCGGCCCGATGCTGCCGCCGCCGCGCCCCGAGCCGGCCCCGCCGCTGCCCCAGGCCGTCGCCACGAAGCCGGACGACGGTGACGACACCGACGAAGAAGTCGACGAAGAGGGCGAGGCGCTCGCCGCCGTGCACGAGATCTGGCCGACGTTCTCCGGCCAGCCGATCGCCGGCCAGCCCTACACCGCGCCGGCGCAGCCGCAGACGTCGAAGACGAAGCTGAACGAGAAGTACACCTTCGACACCTTTGTCATCGGCGCGTCCAACCGCTTCGCGCACGCGGCCGCGGTCGCCGTCGCCGAAGCGCCGGCCCGCGCGTACAACCCGCTCTTCATCTGGGGTGAGTCGGGGCTCGGCAAGACGCACCTGCTGCACGCGGTCGGCCACTACGCCCAGCGGCTCTTCCCCGGCATGCGCGTCCGGTACGTCTCGACCGAAGAGTTCACGAACGACTTCATCAACTCGCTGCGAGACGACCGCAAGGTCGCGTTCCAGCGGCGCTACCGCGACATCGACATCCTGCTCGTCGACGACATCCAGTTCCTGGAAGGCAAAGAAGGTACGCAGGAAGAGTTCTTCCACACCTTCAACACCCTCCACAACGCGAACAAGCAGATCGTCGTCAGCTCCGATCGCCCGCCGAAGCGCCTCGAGACGCTGGAAGACCGGCTGCGGACGCGGTTCGAGTGGGGCCTGATCACCGACATCCAGCCGCCCGAGCTCGAGACGCGCATCGCGATCCTCCGCAAGAAGGCGGCGCAGGATCGGCTCGCCGTGCCGGGTGACGTCCTGGAGTTCATCGCCTCGCGCGTCGAGGCGAACATCCGGGAGCTCGAAGGCGCGCTCATCCGCGTCACCGCGTTCGCGTCGCTCAACCAGCAGCCGGTGGACGCCGGCCTGGCCGAGATCGTGCTGCGGGACCTCATCCCCGACTCGCACGCCCCGGAGATCACCGCGCCCACGATCATGGGGGTCATCTCCGAGTTCTTCGACGTGACGCTCGACGACCTCTGCGGCCCCGGCAAGACGAAGGCGCTCGCCACGGCCCGCCAGATCGCGATGTACCTCTGCCGCGAGCTGACCGACATGTCGCTGCCGAAGATCGGGCAGACGTTCGGCGGCCGCGACCACACGACCGTCATGCACGCGGACAAGAAGATCCGCAAGGAGATGGCCGAGCGCCGGCGCATCTACGACCAGGTGCAGGAGCTGACGTCGCGCATCAAGCAGCGCGCCCGCCAGTAGCACATCCCTTATCCCGCAACGACTTCGGGGCGTCCACGCACAGTGGACGCCCCTTTGTCGTGTTTGGACTGTCTGAAGCGCACGGAGCACGCGAAGCAGCGAAGCCGCCTACGCGCGCTTCGCAAACTCGCGAAAATTGTTTGTACACAAGGAAGTTTCCCCATGGTGTGGGCGGATTGCCCACAGCGCCAACAGGTCTCCCATCAGCGACGACGCCGAATCCGTCCACACCCCGCCCACAGGCGATCCACAGGGAATCCACACCTCTGTCCACGCTGAATCCCCAGGTTGCCCACATCTTGTGCACAGCGGGAGCCGATCACCCGGAAGGGCGAACCGGACCGCTCCGGGCACCCCCAGACCCTGGGTACAGATCGCCCCACACCTGGGGACAACCGTGGGGACAACTGGGGACAGCTGTGGACGAATCGGGGGTCGCCCGAAACCATCCACGGACGCCCTCGGTTGCCCACAGGATCGCCACCCAGGTTCTCCACACGCCCGCGACCGCTCCGACCAGCGCGAACGAGCTCAATCCACACAATCCACAACGCTTACTACTGCTACTGCCTTTAGATCTCTTCTAAGAGAGAAAAAGATAAAAACAGGCGAAGGACGAAGTTGGGGACAGCCGCGAGAACGTGTCGTCAAGTCGACAAAGTCAAGGGGAGGCCGAGGTGACGCGGGCCGCCGCGACGGCCTAACGTGGACGCCTGCACCTGGTCCGTGCTCCGGCCGCTCAACGCGGAGGGCGGACCGGCCGGACGAGGCAGCCGGTCACTGCCCAGCCAGAACGAGGCCTGGCCCGAGCCGATCGCGGCTCGGTCGTCGAAAGGATGCGCGCATGAAGATCCGCGTCGAGCGTGACGGGCTCGCCGACGCCGTCGCGTGGGTGGCCAGAAGCCTCCCCTCCCGGCCTCCCGTGCCGGTACTGGGCGGTGTCCTGCTCGACGCCGGTTCCGACGGCGAAACCGACGCGCTGACCGTCTCGGGCTTCGACTACGAGGTGTCCGCCACGGTGGGCGTCCCCGCGACGATCGCCGACGGCGGCCGGCTCCTGGTCTCCGGGCGTCTGCTCGCCGACATCACCAAGGCGCTGCCCGCGCAGCCGGTCGAGATCTCCGTCGACGGCGCGCGCGCCACCATCACGTGCGGCAGCGCGCGCTTCTCCCTGCCGACCATGCCGGTCGAGGACTACCCGCAGCTGCCGTCCCAGCCCGCCTTCGCGGGTGAGCTCGCCGGCGACGCGTTCGGCCAGGCCGTCACCCAGGTCGTCGTCGCCGCGGGCAAGGACGACACGCTCCCGATGCTCACCGGCATGCGGCTGGAGATCTCCGGCAGCTCGCTGACCCTCGTCGCGACCGACCGCTTCCGGCTCGCCATGCGCGAGTTCACCTGGCAGCCGGCCGAGGGCCTGGCCGACGCCGCGGTGCTCGTCCCGGCGCGCACGCTCGCCGAAGCCGCCAAGACGCTCGGCGCGAGCGGCGCCACGATCCGCCTCGCGCTCGCCAGCGGCGAGGGCCTGCTCGGCCTCTCCGGCTCCGGGCGCTACACGACGACCCGCCTGCTCGACGCGGAGTTCCCGCCGTACCGCCAGTTGCTGCCCGCGTCGCACACCTCACGCGCGGTCATCGACGTGTCCGCTCTCACCGAGTCCATCAAGCGCGTTTCCCTGGTGGCGGAGCGGGGGACTCAGGTACGACTGGAGTTCGGGGACAACACACTGCGGTTGTCCGCGGGCGGCGACGACGAAGGAAGCGCCGAAGAAGAGCTTCAGGTCGAGTACGAAGGTGAGCCGGTGACCATCGCGTTCAACCCGGGTTACCTCGTCGACGGCCTGGGCGCGCTCCACAGCGACCGGGCGGAGCTGACGTTCACGACGCCGAACCGGCCCGCGCTGATCAAGCCCGCCGACCCCGAGGGCAACGTCGTCCCCGGCTACCTCTACCTCCTGATGCCGGTCCGCCTGCCGGGCTGACCCGCGAACTTTCGTTAGCACGTAAGGGGATCTCATGGTTCAGCTCGGTCTGATCGGCCTGGGCAAGATGGGCTTCAACATGCGTGAACGGCTGCGTGCGGCCGGTCACGAGGTGGTCGGCTACGACCGCAACCCGGACGTCACGGACACGACGTCGCTCGAGGACCTGGTGTCCAAACTGGACGGCCCGCGGATCGTCTGGATCATGGTCCCGGCCGGCGACCCGACCCGGCAGACCGTGACCGAGCTGGGCAACCTGCTGTCCGAAGGCGACATGGTCATCGACGGCGGCAACTCGAAGTACACCGACGACAAGCTGAACGCCGACCTGCTCGCCGCGAAGAACATCGGTTACGTCGACTGCGGCGTCTCCGGTGGTGTGTGGGGCAAGGACAACGGCTACGGCCTGATGGTCGGCGGCACGGCCGCGGACGTCGAGCGCGCGATGCCGGTCTTCGACGCGCTGCGTCCGGAAGGTCCGCGTGAGGAAGGCTTCTCGCACGCGGGCGACGTCGGCGCGGGTCACTACGCGAAGATGATCCACAACGGCATCGAGTACGGCATGATGCAGGCCTTCGCGGAAGGCTTCGAGCTGCTCGAGGCCGCGAAGGTCGTCAACGACGTGCCCGCGGTGATCAAGGGCTGGCAGCGCGGCACGGTCGTCCGGTCCTGGCTGCTCGACCTGCTCGTGCGCGCGCTGGACGAAGACCCGGAGCTGGATGACCTCGAGGGGTACGTCGAGGACTCCGGCGAAGGCCGGTGGACGCTCGAAGAGGCGATCAACAACGCGGTGCCGGCGCCGGTCATCTCGGCCGCGCTCTTCGCGCGGTTCGCGTCGCGCCAGGAGCACTCGGCCGCGATGCGCGCGGTCGCCGCGTTGCGCAACCAGTTCGGCGGGCACGCCGTCAAGAAGGTCGGCGGATAAGGAGTTCCTGGTGTATCTGCGCCATTTGCAGGTCACCGACTTCCGTTCCTGGCCCCAGGCCGATCTCGCGCTCGAACCGGGGCCGACCGTGCTGGTCGGCCAGAACGGTCGCGGCAAGACCAACCTGCTCGAAGCGATCGGGTACGTCGCGACGCTGGGCTCGCACCGCGTCGCGACGGACGCGCCGTTGATCCGGCACGGCTGTGAACGCGCGCTGGTGCGGGTCGCGGTGGTCAACGAAGACCGCGAGCTGACCGTCGAGCTCGAGATCACCGCCGGCCGGGCCAACCGCGCGCGGGTCAACCGCGGCGCGGTCGGCCGGCCGCGGGACGTGCTCGGCATCCTGCGCACGGTGCTGTTCTCCCCGGAAGACCTCGCGCTCGTGCGGGGCGACCCGAGCGAGCGGCGCCGGTTCCTCGACGAGCTGCTGGTGCTGCGCGCGCCGCGGTACGCCGGGGTTCGGGCGGACTACGAGAAGGTGCTGAAGCAGCGAAACGCCCTGCTCAAGACGGCTGGGAAGCGCCGTACGGGTCGCGAAGACCCGTACGCGCTGTCGACGCTCGAAGTCTGGGACGACCACCTGTCGGTGGCGGGCGCGGAGCTGCTGGCCGCGCGCCTGAACCTCGTCGCGGACCTCGGGCCGTACGCGGCTTCGGCGTACATGGGCGTCGCGCCGGACTCCCGGCCGGCGAAGATCTCGTACCGGTCTTCGCTGGGTGACGCGCTGCCGGAGACGTACGGCGTACCGGACGGGGAACGGGCGCAACCCGGAGTCCTGAAGGACGTCTTACTCAAGGCGCTCGGGGAAGCCCGCAAGGCGGAGCTCGAGCGCGGGATCAGCCTGGTCGGCCCCCACCGGGACGAGCTGGAGCTGATCCTGGGCGAAGCGCCGGCCAAGGGGTACGCGAGCCACGGCGAGTCGTGGTCGTTCGCCCTCGCGCTCCGGCTCGGCAGCTACGAGCTGCTGCGCGGCGAGGCGGGTGAGCCGGTGCTGCTGCTCGACGACGTCTTCGCCGAGCTGGACCGCAAGCGCCGGGCCCGGCTGGCCGAGGTGGCCGCGAGCGCCGAACAGGTGCTGGTGACCGCTGCGGTCGACGAAGACGTGCCCAGTGAGCTGGCGGGGAGCCGGTTCGTGGTGGCGGATGGTGAGGTCACGCGTGGCTGACAGGGCCGATCGAGCACCCGGTGTGACTGGCGACACAAACCGCACCCGATCTGGGGACAAACCTGTGGACAGTGTGGATAACACGGTGCCCGAGTTATCGCTGCCCGTGACCACGCGGCCGAATGGGGGACGCAAAACGCCCCGCGATGACTCCAAGTCTCCCGCCGGTACGGAGCGTGACGCCAACGCTAGGCCGAACGAGGATCCCCCGACCGGACGCGACCTCGCGCACGCCGCCCTCGAAGCCGCGAAGGCCAAGGCGAAGGAGCGGGGCGTCCCGCCGGGCCGCCGTCGCCCCGCGGTCGGCGGTGGGCAGAACCCGCGGCGCCGGCGCTGGTCGGGACCGGGCGCGGACGCGCGCGACCCGCAGCCGCTCGGCCGGCTCGTCTCCCGGCTCGTCAGCGACCGCGGCTGGAGCGAGAGCGTCACCGGCGCCCGCGTTTTCGCCCAGTGGGCGCGGCTGGTCGGCGAGGACGTCGCTGAACACGCCCAGCCGGTCGCACTGAAAGACGGTGAACTGACGGTTCGCGCGAGCTCCACCGCGTGGGCCACCCAGCTCCGGTTGCTGCAGGGAAAACTACTGGCCAAGATCGCGGCGGGCGTCGGGAACGGCGTGGTCAAGCGCATGCGGATCCAGGGTCCGACCGCCCCGAGCTGGCGGAAAGGGCCCCGCCACGTGCCCGGGCGCGGCCCGCGTGACACGTACGGCTGACCCGGGTTGCGCGATGCTCGGTTGAATGCCCCGAGAACGCATCCAGACCTCCCGAGATACGTCAAGACTCGGCTCGAACCGATTTCGTCCGTCTGTGACGCGTTCAGGGGTGTCCTTGCCGCATGTCAGCGGACGCGGCCAAGTACACTGGAGGCGAGCGAGTATCCGCTCGGGCGAGACGAGGAGAAACAAGGCCTGTGACCGAGAACAAGAGCGAGTACAACGCGTCGTCGATCACGGTGCTCGAAGGCCTCGAAGCGGTCCGCAAGCGCCCCGGCATGTACATCGGTTCCACGGGTGAACGCGGTCTGCACCACCTCGTCCAGGAGGTCGTCGACAACTCCGTGGACGAGGCGATGGCCGGGTACGCCACCAAGGTTGAGGTTACCCTCCTCGCCGACGGCGGGGTGCGCGTCGTCGACGACGGCCGCGGCATCCCGGTCGACATGCACCCCAAGGAGAACAAGCCGACCATCGAGGTCGTGCTCACCCAGCTCCACGCGGGCGGCAAGTTCGACAGCGACTCCTACGCGGTGTCCGGCGGCCTGCACGGCGTCGGCATCTCCGTGGTGAACGCGCTGTCGACGAAGCTGCTCGCCGAGGTCAAGTACGGCGGCCGCAGCTGGCGCCAGCTGTACACCGACCAGATCCCCGGCCCGCTCGAAGACCTCGGCCCGGCGACCGAGACCGGCACGACCATGACGTTCTGGGCCGACGGCAACATCTTCGAGACCACGACCTACAACTTCGAGACGATCTCGCGCCGCCTCCAGGAGATGGCGTTCCTCAACAAGGGGCTGACGCTGTCCCTGCGCGACGAGCGCGTCGCCGACGAGGAGACCGAGGAAGACGCCGAGGGCAAGGTCGCGCGCGTCAAGGAGAAGGTCTACTGCTACCCGGGCGGGCTCGAAGACTTCGTCAAGCACATCAACGGCAGCAAGGACCCGATCCACCCCAGCGTGATCTCCTTCGACGCCAAGGGCACCGGCCTCGAGGTCGAGGTCGCGATGCAGTGGAACACCGGGTTCACGCCGTCGGTCTACACGTTCGCCAACACGATCAACACCCACGAGGGCGGCACCCACGAAGAGGGCTTCCGCGCCGCGCTGACCCGCGTCGTCAACTCCTACGCGCGCGACAAGAAGCTGCTCAAGGAGAAGGACGCCAACCTGACCGGTGACGACGTGCGCGAGGGCCTCGCCGCGATCGTCTCGATCAAGCTGGGCGAGCCGCAGTTCGAGGGCCAGACCAAGACCAAGCTGGGCAACAGCGAGGCCAAGACGTTCGTGCAGCAGCAGTCGAACGAGTGGCTGGCGGACTGGTTCGAGCGCAACCCCACCGAGGCGAAGACGATCATCAACAAGTCGATCTCCTCGGCGCAGGCCCGGATGGCCGCGCGCAAGGCGCGTGACCTGGTCCGCCGCAAGGGCGCGCTGGAGATCGGCGGCCTGCCCGGCAAGCTCAAGGACTGCCGCTCGACCAACCCGGCGGAGTGCGAGCTCTACATCGTCGAGGGTGACTCGGCCGGGGGCTCGGCCAAGGAGGGCCGCGACTCGATGTACCAGGCGATCCTGCCGATCCGCGGCAAGATCATCAACGTCGAGAAGGCCCGCATCGACCGCGTCCTCAAGAACACCGAGGTCCAGTCGCTGATCACCGCGCTGGGCACCGGCATCCACGACGAGTTCGACATCGAGAAGCTGCGCTACCACAAGATCGTGCTGATGGCCGACGCCGACGTCGACGGCCAGCACATCACCACGCTGCTGCTCACCCTGCTGTTCCGGTTCATGACCCCGCTCATCGAACACGGCCACGTCTTCCTGTCGCGGCCGCCGCTGTACAAGATCAAGTGGCCGCGGACGGACCCGGAGTACGCGTACTCCGACCGCGAGCGCGACGCCGTCATCCAGGCGGGTGTCGAGGCCGGCAAGCGGCTGCCGAAGGACGACGCGATCCAGCGCTACAAGGGTCTCGGCGAGATGAACGCCGAAGAGCTGTGGGAGACCACGATGGACCCGGCCAACCGGCTGCTGGGCCAGGTCACCCTCGACGACGCCGCGCAGGCCGACGAGCTGTTCTCGGTCCTGATGGGCGAGGACGTCGAGGCCCGCCGCTCGTTCATCACGCGCAACGCGAAGGACGTTCGCTTCCTGGACGTGTAGGCGTCCCCTGATCCTCGTCCCGCCAGGACCCCCGCACCCGAGAAGGACCTCATGACGGAAACCTTGCCGCCGGCTCCGGACCACGACCGGATCGAGCCGGTCGACATCCAGCAGGAGATGCAGCGCTCCTACATCGACTACGCGATGAGCGTCATCGTGTCGCGCGCGCTGCCGGACGTCCGGGACGGCCTCAAGCCGGTGCACCGGCGGGTCCTGTACTCGATGTTCGACTCCGGCTTCCGGCCGGACCGCGGGTACAACAAGTGCTCGCGCGTCGTCGGCGACGTCATGGGCAACTACCACCCGCACGGCGACTCGGCGATCTACGACGCGCTGGTCCGGCTCGCCCAGCCGTGGTCGATGCGGTACCCGCTGATCGACGGCCAGGGCAACTTCGGCTCGCCGGGCAACGACCCCGCGGCCGCCATGCGGTACACCGAGTCCCGGCTCGCGCCGCTGGCCATGCAGATGCTGGCCGACATCGAAGAAGACACCGTCGACTTCTCCGACAACTACGACGGCCGCACGCAGGAGCCCGACGTCCTGCCGTCGCGGTTCCCGAACCTGCTGGTCAACGGCGGGTCCGGGATCGCGGTCGGGATGGCGACGAACATCCCGCCGCACAACCTGCGCGAGGTCTCCGAAGGCGTCGTCTGGGCGCTGGAGAACCCCGAGGCGACCGACGACGAGCTGCTGGCCGCGCTGCTGGTGCGGATCAAGGGCCCGGACTTCCCGACCAAGGCGATGATCCTCGGCACGTCCGGCATCGAGGACGCCTACCGCACCGGCCGCGGCTCGGTCCGGATGCGCGCGGTCGTCGAGGTCGAGGAAGACGCGAAGGGCCGCACGATCCTGGTCGTGTCCGAGCTGCCGTACCAGGTCAACCCGGACAACCTCGTCGAGAACATCGCGAACCTGGTCCGCGACGGCAAGCTCACCGGCATCGCCGACATCGCCGACGAGTCCAACAGCCGCTCGGGCATGCGGATCGTCGTCACGATCAAGCGGGACGCCGTCGCGAAGGTCGTGCTGAACAACCTGTTCAAGCACACCCAGCTGCAGCAGAACTTCGGCGTCAACATGCTGGCCCTGGTCGACGGCGTGCCGCGCACGCTGCGGCTCGACCAGATCATCCGGCACTACGTGAAGCACCAGGTCGAGGTCATCGTCCGGCGGACCAAGTTCCGCCTTCGCAAGGCCGAAGAGCGGGCCCACATCCTGCGTGGGTACGTCAAGGCGCTCGACGCGCTGGACGAGGTCATCGCGCTGATCCGGCGGTCGCCGTCCGCCGACGAAGCCCGGCCGGCCCTGATGGAGCTGCTGGACGTTGACGAGATCCAGGCCACCGCGATCCTCGACATGCAGCTGCGGCGCCTGGCCGCCCTCGAGCGGCAGCGGATCATCGACCAGCTGGCCGAGATCGAGCTCGAGATCGCCGACCTGAAGGACATCCTCGAGAAGCCGGAGCGGCAGCGCGCGCTGATCCGCGACGAGCTGATGGCGATCGTCGAGAAGTACGGCGACGACCGGCGCACGAAGATCATCGGCTTCAGCGGCGACGTCACCGACGAAGAGCTCATCGCCGTCGAGGACGTCGTCGTCACGATCACCCGCACGGGGTACGCCAAGCGGACGAAAACCGACCTGTACCGCTCGCAGAAGCGCGGCGGCAAGGGTGTGCAGGGCGCGACGCTGAAGCAGGACGACATCGTCCAGCACTTCTTCGTCTGCTCGACGCACGACTGGATGCTGTTCTTCACGAACAAGGGCCGCGTCTACCGGACCAAGGCTTACGAGCTGCCCGAGGCCAACCGCAACGCGCGCGGCCAGCACGTGGCGAACCTCATGGCGTTCCAGCCGGACGAGCAGATCGCCCAGGTCATCCAGATCAAGAACTACGAGGTCGCGCCGTACCTGGTGCTCGCCACCAAGCGCGGCCTGGTGAAGAAGACCAAGCTCACCGACTTCGACTCGAACCGCTCCGGCGGCCTCATCGCCATCAACCTGCGCGAAGGCGACGAACTGGTCGGCGCGGTGCTGGCGGCGGCCGAGGACGACCTGCTCCTGGTGTCGGCCGAAGGCCAGTCGATCCGCTTCCACGCGACCGACGAGGCGCTGCGGCCGATGGGCCGCCCGACGTCCGGCGTGCTGGGCATGCGGTTCAACGACGGTGACGAGCTGCTCGGCATCAGCGTGGTCAAGGAGGACAAGTTCCTGCTGGTCGCGACGGACGGCGGCTACTCCAAGCGCACGCCGATCGAGGACTACCCGGTGCAGGGCCGCGGTGGCAAGGGTGTGCTCACCATTCAGCACGACCGCAAACGTGGCAGGCTGGTGGGTGCGCTCATCGTCGACGCCGAGGACGAGCTGTACGCGATCACCTCGAGCGGCGGCGTGATCCGCACGCCGGCGGGCGATGTGCGCAAGGCAGGACGGCAGACGAAGGGGGTCCGGCTGATGAATCTCGGCGAAGGCACCACTCTTCTCGCCGTCGCACGCAACGCCGACGAGCCCTCGGACGTCGCCAATGGTGACGTCGACGGCGACGCCCCGGAAGCATCCGAAGCGGGTGAAGGAACAACGGCGCCGTCGGAGCAGTAAGTTCACTACGGACAGCGCCCCACGGCACGGGTAAGGACTGACTCTTCGTGACACCATCCGAGAATCCCGAGGCAGCGGGTTCGAACGGGACTCCGGCGAGCCCGCCATGGCAGCGGGTCGACAAGGACGGCGACTCCGAGGCGACGGTCAAGCTGGCCACGGATGAAGCGCTGTTCAAGACCGAAGCGCCGGCCGGGGAGACGCAGCCCGTCTCCCCGGACCAGCGCCCGGTGGTGACCGGAAGCGCCGCCCCCCGCCTCTTCGGCGGCGGCGACACCCCACCGAGCGGCGAGCCCTCGGCGGCGGCGATCCCGTCGGCGTCCACCCAGCGAGCCCGCCCCAGCGCCCTGCGCCGCCCAGGCCGCGGCCCGCGCCGCGCGTCGCTGCAGGTGAAGCGGTTCGACCCGTGGTCGGTCCTCAAGCTGTCCCTGGTGCTGGGCGTGGCGATGTTCTTCGTCTGGCTCGTCGCGGTCGGAGTCCTGTACACGGTCCTCGACGGCATGGGCGTCTGGGACAAGCTGAACGGCACGTACTCGTCCCTGGTCGGCGGCGAAGGCGCCAACGCGTCGTCCGAGCCCCTGATCAGCGCCGGCCGCGTCTTCGGCATCGCCGCCATTCTCGGCGCGATCAACATCGTCCTGGTGTCGGCCCTGGCCACGGTCAGCGCGTTCATCTACAACGTGTCGGCCGACCTCGCGGGCGGCCTCGAGGTCACGCTGTCGGAGCGGGAGTAACCCGGTTGCAGGGCCCCCTCGGGGGTCCTGTAAAGTTCTCCTCGTTCAAGGGCCTATAGCTCAGGCGGTTAGAGCGCTTCGCTGATAACGAAGAGGTCCCAGGTTCAAGTCCTGGTAGGCCCACGCAGGTCAAGCCCGGTTCGCGATGTGCGAGCCGGGCTTTTGCGTGACCGGGGTGACTATGTGAGTGACTGCCCCTCCGGGGAAGTCCCGCCCTCGCTGGCCGCCACCTGCTCGGCTACGAACCGCTCCGATCACGGTCCGACATTGTCGCGGAGCCAGTGAGCTGCCCCGCGTCGAAGCGTTCTGCCAAACCGAACGGGCCGAAGGAAAACGTCAAGTACGGGCAGCGATGTCGCGTCGCAGGTCGGCGCCGAGCGAACGTCATGTGGCAATTGTCCGAGCCGGCCGCCTGTATGCGCCAAGCGCAACGCTCCCCAAAAGTTGGCCGGGACTGCCTTGGCGGTTTAGAGATTGGCGGGGTGCCGCGCGGCTGGGCCATTCGGGTATGCACGCGCGGTTGCCGTACCGGCGAGACCGATGTCGTCGATATTTACTGTGACGAAAGTGTCGTGAGGCAGGAGTGGTACGGGTGATCGAGTCGATCGATGTTCTGGTCGCAGCGTTGAGTGCGGGAGCTGCAGCTGGTTTGAAGGACACCGCCTCGTCAGCGGTCAAGGACGCCTACACCGGGTTGAAAACCCTGACCAGCAAGGCATTGCACGGCAAAGGAAAAGATCCTGAGGACCAGGCCGTGATCGTGGCGCAGTTGGCGGATCCGGAAGCGCATCAGGACGAGCTGAGGAAGGCGCTGGCCGCGGTAAACGCCGGCGAGAACGCGGAACTGGTGGCGGCGGCGCAGCGGGTGCTTACGTTGACCGATCCGGAGGGGACCAGCGCCGGCAAGTACCGCATCGACGTGCACGACAACCAGGGCGTCCAGGTCGGCGACGGCAACACCATGACGCTGAACTTCGGCGCGCAATCCTGATCATGCGTCAGCGGAAAGACCGCGAACCCGACACCGAACGAACTCCTCAGCCATCTCACGCCACCCGCGATGTGCGCGGCAACATCGCAGCGCAGGTAGGTGACGGCAATACCGTGAACATCGTCCAGCCGCCGCTGCCGTCGGTCGAGTGGCCGGTGCGTGTTGGAGTCCCGCCGCGGCAGGCCGACCGCTACCAGCACCGTGACGCTGAGCAGGAACTGTCCAGGGTGTTGGCGTCAGGAGACACAGCGGTGCTGGTGGGCGCCGCGCAGGTCAGCGGCGTCGTGCTTTCGGGCTTGGGTGGGGTCGGCAAGTCGCAACTGGCTGCGAACCACGCGTGGCAGGCGTGGCCGGACACGTCGGTGGATCTGGTGGTGTGGATCAATGCTGCGTCGCGTGACGGGATCCTCACCGGTTACGCAGACACCGCAGGTCAGGTGCTGCGAGACGTCGACCCCTCGCTAGGGCAGCGGCCGCCGGAGGACGTTGCCCGAGCGTTCTTGACCTGGCTGGCCTCCACCGAACGACGGTGGCTAATCGTGCTCGACGATCTCCAAGATCCTGCGGACCTGCGCGGTCTTTGGCCGCCTGCCAGCTCTGCAGGACATATCGTGGTGACGACCCGGCGCCGCGACGCAGCGCTGGGACGCGAGGATCGGCGCATCATAGAGGTCGACGTGTTCACCGAACAGGTGTCACTGGCGTATTTGATCGCGAAATTGCCAGGTCATGCGGCGACTGGGTCCGACCGAGAGCAACTGAAGGCGCTGGCCGTCGACCTCGGGCATCTCCCCCTGGCATTGGCCCAAGCTGCAGCATTTATCGCCGATAATCCTCTGCTGTCGGTCCCCGACTACCGTAAGCGGCTGGCTAACCGCAAGAGACTCGCTCAGGCGATGCCGGATGATGGCAGCCTTCCGGACGAGCATCAAGCCACCGTCGCGGCGACCTGGTCGCTGTCGATCGAACGTGCCAACGCACTGACACCGCAGGGCTTCGCACAGCCGCTGTTGGAACTAATCAGCGTGCTCGACCCCGCGGGCGTCCCCGCCGCGGTATTCACCAGCGACGCCGTCCTCAGCCTCCTGACTGGTGCCACGTCGACCGAAGCAGATCCCGAAATCATCCAAGATGCCTTGGGATGCCTGAACCGCTTCAGCCTGATCACGCTGGACCGCAACCAGCCCGAACGTGCCGTCCAGGCGCATGCCCTGGTTCAACGCGCCGTCCGCGACACCGTCCCGCCTGAACATCTCGCCGATATCGCCCGCACCGCCGCAGACGCACTCATGGCCATCTGGCCCGGCATCGGCAGCGATCCGGAACTGACACTGGCACTGCGCTCAACGGCGACCACCCTGCACACCACCACGTTCCCGGCGCTGTGGATGCCCGGTGGGCATCCGGTGCTGTTCCAGACAGGCCGGTCGTTGCGCGACGCAGGACTCGTATCGGCGGCAACGAACTACTTCCACGACCTGCGGTGCAAGGCTGACGGCCTTCTCAGCGTCGACCACCCCGACACCCTGCATATCCGCAACAACCTCGCCACCTGTCGGGCGGAGGCTGGGGATGTCGCGGGTGCGGTGGTCGAGTTCGAGCACCTGCTCAGCGACCGCCAGCGCATCTTCGGCGCCGATCACCCCAACACCCTGCTCACCCGCAACAACCTCGCCTCCTGGCGTGCAGGGGCTGGGGATGTCGCGGGTGCGGTGGTCGAGTTCGAGCACCTGCTCAGCGACCGCCAGCGAATTCTCGGCGCCGATCACCCCGACACCCTGCTCACCCGCAACAACCTCGCCTCCTGCCGGGCGGAGGCTGGGGATGTCGCGGGTGCGGTGGTCGAGTTCGAGCACCTGCTCAACGAACAAACCCGAGTCCTGGGCGCCGATCACCCCAGCACCCTGCTCGCGCGCAGCAATCTCGCCTACTGGCGGGCGGAGGGTGGGGATGTCGCGGGTGCGGTGGTCGAGTTCGAGCACCTGCTCAGCGACCGCCAGCGCATCCTCGGCGCCGATCACCCCGACACCCTGCTCGCGCGCAGCAATCTCGCCTCCCGGAGGGGCGAGGGTGGGGATGTCGCGGGTGCGGTGGTCGAGTTCGAGCACCTGCTCAACGAACAAACCCGAGTCCTGGGCGCCGATCACCCCGACACCCTGACCACCCGCAACAACCTGGCCTCCTGGCGGGGCGAGGCTGGGGATGTCGCGGGTGCGGTGGTCGAGTTCGAGCACCTGCTCAGCGACCGCCAGCGCATCCTCGGCGCCGACCACCCCAAAACCCTGGCCACCCGCAACAACCTGGCCTCCTGGCGGGCGGAGGCTGGGGATGTCGCGGGTGCGGTGGTCGAGTTCGAGCACCTGCTCAACGAACAAACCCGAGTCCTGGGCGCCGACCACCCCAACACCCTGACCACCCGCAACAACCTCGCCTCCTGCCGGGCAAGGGCCGGGGATGTCGCGGGTGCGGTGGTCGAGTTCGAGCACCTGCTCAACGAACAAACCCGAGTCCTGGGCGCCGACCACCCCAGCACCCTGCTCGCGCGCAGCAATCTCGCCTACTGGCGGGCGGAGGGTGGGGATGTCGCGGGTGCGGTGGTCGAGTTCGAGCACCTGCTCAGCGACCGCCAGCGAATTCTCGGCGCCGATCACCCCGACACCCTGGCCACCCGCAACAACCTCGATTACGTACGCCGAAACCTAGAAAATAGTGACGGCGCGGACAGCTAGTGCGTGCCGCAACGTACGCAGCCGTTCACTCTGGCTGTTCGAGGCGTGAGGTTGACAGGCATCTTCGCCCCGAGGCCGTCTGCCGATGAGGTTGCAGCATGCGACTACGCGGCGGTCCGCACGGTGCAACTGCACTTTGCCCTGACTTAGACAGCTACGCCGCTGCATCCAGGGAAGATCGCGTCCATCGCCTTCGCTCCGTCTTGGATCACCGGCCGCAGCTGGTGTCGGTAGACCAGCTCGGTCACCTTCGTGTCCGAGTGCCCCACGAGCCGCGAAATCTCCTCGATGGTGAGACCGCTGTCGGAGAGCAGCGACACGAAGCTGTGGCGCAGCTCGCGCGGCGTCCAGTCCTTCGGTTCGAGGCCCGCAAGCTTCAGGATGCGCCGGAAGCCGCGCCGGACGTTGGCCGCGTCGAGCTGTGTCCCGACGTCCGACGCGAACACGATCCCGAGTTCTTGCCACCGGTCGCCGGCCGATTCGCGCTGACGCCTCTGGCGGAGCTTCTGGCGTTCGAGCGCGTCGACCGCCCGACCGGGAAGCGCGAGCGAACGCCGTGACTTCTTGGTCTTCGTGTCCCCTCCCGTCCGTACCGACCGCCACACGTTGACGTGTGGAGGAATCGGCGGCTCCGCCTCTAGCTTCCCGATTACGTCGACCTCCGGCCATGCCAGCGGGCGCGCCTCCTCGGTCCGCGCGCCGGTCAGCAGCGAGACCACCGTGTAGTCGCCGTACGTGGAGTCCTCCGCCTCCGCGGCGGCGAGCACCGCTACCGCCTGGGCGAAAGTCAGCGACTTCGACGGCCGTCCGTCGCGGCCAACCGGCAGCTCGTCACACAACAGCACCACGTTCCGGATGCCCTTGGTCCGCTTCGCCGCTCGGTTGATCGCGCGCCGGAGAATCGAACGGAGGTCCTGAAGCGTGCGCGTGGCGAGAACCTCTGCCTTCTCCTCCAGCCAGGCGTCAACATCATCAGCGGTCAGTTCCTTCGACTGCTTCGGGTCCAGTAGCAAACGCGCGCCGAGCGAGGGGACGATGTGCGTCTCGGACAGGATGGTCAGCTTCTCGACGGTCGCCGCAGTTCGACCGTTGAGGCCGTGACGCAGCCAGTCTCGAACTGCCTTCTCGACCGTGAGCCCGCGGGCCGCAGTGGCGGTGCCCTCCTTCTTGCGCTCGACGAGTTGGTCGAGGGCAGCCTTCGCCTCCGTCTTCGTCTTACCGCTGGCCTTGCGCGTGATGCGCTTCCCGTTCGGCCGGTAACCGATCGTCAGTTCTGCGATCCAGCGCTGTCGGTCCTCGGACCAGTACAGGCCACCGTCTCCGCGGCTACGCCGACTCGACATAGCTGACCTCCGCTTCCTGCATGAGCAATTCGACGTACTGCTGAATGGCGACGGCCGGCACGAGCCGGGCGCGCCCCTGCTTGACCGACTGCAGGCGCCCGGAGCGGAGCTGTTCGTAGATGACCGAGCGGCTCATCGACAGCAGGCGCATGGCTTCGGTGATCCGGTAGAGGTGCCGTTCGGGTACGGCGACCGGCATGGGTACTGCGTTCATCGATCCCCCTCGGTGTCGTGGTCGGGCTTGGCTGGCGCGACGTCCGCGACTTCCGCGACCGAGCTGGTCAGAACGGGTGCGAGTGGCTCTTGGGTGCCGCGACCGTCCGCGACCCGGGTTGCGGAGGTCGCGGCAGCGGCCGACGATTCCGCGGCGCCCGATCGGGCTCCGACCTGCGGGGTTGCGCTGGTTGCGGAGGTCGCGGGCGATTCGAGCGGTGGGAGGTAGCGGCTCCAGGCGTCGGCGAGTCCGCCGTCGCCGTCGATGCGGTAACCCTTGAGCGTCTTGCCGCTGACCTTGAGGTCCTTCGGCCGGACCAGGTACCGGTCCAGCTCCTTCGCCAGGCGGCGACTGTCGAGCGGTTTGCCCTGGACGTCGGTCCACGGGCCGTCTTCGATGGCGTGCAGCTCGCGGATCAGCTCGGCCGTCACCATGCGGTCGGTGTTCTCCGCGGCGAAGATCTGCCGGACGTCCGCCAGCAGCCGCACGCCGATCGAGGCCGGTTGCGCGGTCGCTTCGAGCACGAAGTGACGGCAGGCCCGCCGGGCGGTCTCCGGCCAGTGCCCGCCGGCCGCATCGGCGATTGCGAGCAGCGGCCGCCAGATCTCCGCGGCACGGTCCCGCACGCCGTCCGGGCGTTCCGGTCGTGCGCGGCTCACCTCGTCACCGACCCGACCGACCCACCCGGCCAGCTCGGCGCGCACCGGCGCCGACTCCCGCTCGACGTCCTCCTCGATGAACTCCTCGACGACCTCGTCAAAGCGGCGCTTGCGCATGTGCACGGTGATCGCCCGGGTGGTGATCGTGTCCGGCATGCCACCGGCGATCCCGGCGAGCGCGACCGGCGCGTAGACCGGGAAGCGCGTGACGTTCATGCTCTTGGCGTCACCGACGCACCGCGTCACGGTCGCCGACCGCTTGTAGCCCGCGTTCAGCAGGGCACGGAGGTCCTCGTTGTTTCCGCCCGTCTTCGGGTTGAACACCGCGTCGATCTCGTCGAACAGCAGCGTCATCGGCCCGTCGGCGAGCATGCGGAAGATCGCGGCCGGCGTGATGCTGATCGTCATCTCCGGCTTGGCGACGAGGTACTGCGCGACCTCCAGTACCCGCGTCTTGCCGCTACCCGGCTCCGCCGAGTCGAGGATCAGCCTCGGCGTGACGTAGAGCCGTTCGGCGACGTGGGTGTGGGCGTACCAAAGCGCCAGCGTCGGCGCGGCGTGCTCGTTGGCGAAGGCCGAGAAGCGCGACACGAACGTCACGACCGCGTCGAGGACTTCGTGACCCGGCTTCGCGAAGGCCCCGGCCGGCACCGGTCCGAGCCAGGTGAGCGGGTTGACCGGCGCGGTCTCCGGAAGCGTCCGGCTCGGTTGGGCGCCGCCGTCCTCTGCTGGCTTGGTCGCGGTACGGCGGCCGCGCCAGACGCGCTGGCAGCTCTCCGAGCAGAAGTCGCCGGACGGCGAGTCGCCGCGCGGTCGGCCGCACTGCTGGCAGTGGGGCGCTGGCTCGTCGGAGATCACGAAGTCGATCACGGACAGGGTGTCGTCGAGTTCGGACATCAGGCAGCCACCTCCAGGCGCGTGGTCGGTTCGTCGTCGCCTCCGGCCTCGCAGTAGCGCCTCCAGAGATCGTCGAGCTGTTCGGTGTCGTCGAGACGGCGACGGAGAACGTCCGTCGCCGAGTCGCTGTCGACGGCCTGGACCAGGCGCACGGCGTGCTCACGAACGGCGCGGCGGTAGGCGTCCTTCAGGACAAGCGCTTTGAGCCACGTGCCGTAGTACGACGGCGGCAGGACGGGACCGTCCGAATAGGTCTCGAGGATCCAGAGACCGACGTGGTGCAGGCGGTTCGCCCGGCCGGAACGCAGCTCCGCCGGGGTCTTCTCCCGGGCGTGGTCGAGCACGGCCATCGGCGTCGGCGACTGGTCCGCGGCGACCAGTTCGATGACGAGTTGGAGCACGTACGCGGCCACTGGTGAGCCGAAGTCGTCGGCGCGCATCCCGGCGAGCAGCCGCCGCGCGGCCGCGATACGAACCTGCATGACGCAGCCGAGGAACTGACGCTCGGGGTCGAGCAACGTGGTCTTCATGGGTGTGGCCTTTCGGTCGAGCTGCAAGTCAGCGGTTGTCGTCGCGGCGGTCGCGGTCGCGGAGATCGCGGTACGACCGGCGGGTGCGGTGGCAGGCGTTGTAGGCGCGGCGGCCGGCGCGGAGCGTGCGGCCGGTCCCGTTGCAGCGACGGCACAGCCGGATCGCGCGGAGCAACGGCGAGCGGAAGGAGCCATAGCCTCGGCAGGAGCGGCACGGCTTGTACGGGTAGACCGCGCACGACCAGGAGTAACCAAGAGTTACAAAGGTGAGCAGGAGCAGGATTACGGCGGTTGGGCTGCTGAGGGGGTTCAACGGAGCCTCCGGGGCTGTTTTCGGCCGCACTCGGCCCGCGCCTCTAGGCGCTAGGGCGCTGATCAGCGGTGTTGTGATGGTCTAGGGAGGGCTCTAGGTCTAGAGGGAACAGGCTCTAGACCTAGAGCCCTGCGAGAGCTAGCCGCTCTTGGGGTTCCGATCACGCTCGGTCAGTGCTTCGGCGATCCACTCGCGCTTGACGCCCATCCGGTTGGCGCCCTTGCCGGTGTCGACGTCGTTGCCCCAGACCTGCTTGGTGGTGATCCCCAGCGGCTTCAGCGCGGTGGAGAGCTGGGTTGCCTTCGCCGCTCCGGTCGGCAGTTCGGCCCACGGGCCGTAGACCGCCGGGCGCAGCTCGGCAAGCCGATCGACGATGCGTTCCGACCACGCCTTCTCGGCGTCGCCGATCGCGGTCAGCACGTCGGCGAGCAACGTGCTTGTGTTCTCGTCCTCTTCCGGCGTGAGGTCGAGGCCGGCGGCGTAGCCGGTCAGTCGTCCGGCCGCGAGCCGTGCCGTTCGAGCGCGAGCGGCGATCTTCTCGGCGTCCGGGCCGTCGATGTAGACGCCGCGGGTGATGCGCGGCTCGTCGCCTTCGCCGGCCAGGTACCCGATGCCCTTGTCCCGAAAGGACAGAGTGGTGGCCCGGATGCCGTTCCGGTACGACGACGTCCCGAGAACCATGTCGTTGGCCTGCTGACCGGTGACCTTGAGGCAGAACCGCAACACGGCGTTGTCACTGATCGCCGTCGGGATGCTCTTCGCATCCGGCCGCTGGGTGGCCAGCAGGATGACGATCCCCAAAGCCGGACCGCGCTTCACGAGGTCGGTGCAGACCTCCTCGATCTCCGCGCCGTGGTCGGGGTGCTCGAACCACTTCTGGCACTCGTCGACGCCGATCACGATCGGGTGCAGACCGAGGGACTTCTTGCCGGCCAGCTCCGGCGTGACCTTGTTCTCCGGGCACAGGTCCTTCGGCAGCTCGCGGATCACCTTCGCGCGCCGCCGCAGCTCGTCGGCGAGTGCCCGCAGGTCGGCGACGGCGTAGGCGATGTCGTCCGGCTCGTCGCCAGCGCGGTACCGGTGGGAGACCGGCGCCAGCGGCGAGAGGTCACCGGTCCCCTTGAGGTCGAACGAGTGCAGCTCGGCCCTCGGGTCCAGCGCGGCGATCAACAGCAGCTCCCGCAGAGTGAACGTCTTGCCCATCCGCGGAATTGCGCCGATGACCATGGAGATGAACATCAGGGTGACGTCCACCCACCGGCCGCGCTGGTCGGTGCCGAACGGCTGGGGCTTGAACAGGTCGACGGTGCCGACCTTCCGCAGCGGCCAAGCGGGCTGACGCGACTTGGACATGTCCTGGTCGCCGACCCACAGCACCATGCGTCCCGGGTGCACCTCGGCGTTGCCCTCCGGCCAGACGCACCCCAGCGGCCGGCCGAGGCCTGACGCGAGATTGGCGCGGCGCTCGACCACCTCGGCGACCGTCACGCCCGGAGGCAGGTCGACGTCCGCGCGCCAGCCTGGCCCGTCGCGCGTGATCGGCGCCGTGAAGCCGATCGCGTTCGGGTCCTTGGCGAGCGCCTGGTTGATGCGAGCGACACCAAGTACCGACAGAGCTTGAACGACGTTGTCGCTCGTCAGCTTCTGCACCTGCGTGGACAGAACGGCTCGCGAGGAGATCACCGGGTTGTCCCGTGTGGACCCGAGCTTCCCCAGTAGGGCCAACGCGACAGCGCCGCAAGCCCAGATCACCCACTCCGGCAGGACGTTCGGCAATGTGAACACCAGGACCAGGCCGACCGTCGACACGAGACCGAGCTGAATCAGCCGGAGCACGACTCGCCGGTCACGCTGCTGCGACAGCTTCAGGTACAGATCGGCCTTGTCGGCCGTTGCTGTCTCCGAGCGGGCCGGGCGCCCCTCGGCGTCGGTCACGTACCGCCCGGCTGCTGCCAGCAGGAGGAGAAGGCCGCGCGGCGAGCGGACCGCGAGTCGAAGCGCGTAGAGCGGCGACCGGGTTGCGTGGTACCCGACCTTGTGCGCGTAATGCTTCCCCACCCACTTCGCGGCGTCCTTCGCGTCCGCCTTGGACTTGAGGTAGCTGGGGATGATCGCCTGGCGGTTCTGCGAGCGGAGGCGGTCCAGCCACGACGAGCCATCCGTGATCGGGCGGTCCACCGAGACCGTCGGCGACTGCTCCGGGGTCTCGTCGCCGGGCTCGGCGTCGATGACGAACGGGTCGGCCTCGACGGAGGTCGTGCTGGGGAACGCGATCACGCGCCCGCCGTGGGGTTCGTTGGTGGTGCTCATCAGTCGTTCACCTCCTGGTCGGTGGTGTCGCGTACGAGGTGTGCAAGGGCGGCGCCGCAGCCGAGGACGACCACCGGCAGGCAGGAGACGAGCGTGGTCACCGGCCAAGGGGCGCGTTCGACGTCCGCGGCGGACATCAGGTGGTAGGCGACCTGGCCGAGCATTCCGAGGACGAGCGAGCCCAGGGCTGACCACTTCGCGAAGCTGCGAACCCGGTGGGTCCGGGTCGCCGGGGACAACCAGACCCGCAGGGCGAACGCCGCGTAGGTCTCGACCCCGATCGGAAGCGTGATCGCCGAGTTGATCGTCAGGTGATCCCAGATCCCCGGCAGGAGCTGGATCGGGCCGAACCCGGTCAGCCTGCCGAGACCGACCCAGCCGCTCCAGACGGCGACGAACGCCGGCAGGGCCAGGAGGAGCACCGGCCACAGCTTGATTCGCTGCGCCTTCCCCAGTTCTGCACCCGGGTCCGCGGTGGCCCTGACCTGCGGCTCTTCGTCGTCCGCGGTCGGTCCCTCGGGAGTCTCGAACGCCGGAGCCGGTTCCTCGACCTCGGCGGGTTCGGTCACCGCACGCAGCTTTCGCACGGGTTTCGTATCGGCGTCCTCGGTCAGCGCCGCGAGGATGGCGCGCGCCTTCGGTGCACCCACCTTGAACTCGGCCTTGATCCGGTTCCGCGAGGGCAGCTCACCCAGGTCCGCGGCGAGCTTGCGGACGCGAGGCAAGAGGTCGGCGACCGAAGCGGGGTACGCGCTTCGGGTGTTCGTGGGCGTGTCGAGCCCTACCATGGGTGTTCTCCTGACTGGGTTCGAAGTGGTTGGGAGAAGCCCGGTCCGGCGGGTGGTTCTTGGCGGTTCCGTGCGCCGGGCCGGGGCGACTTCAAGCAGCCGCGCCGGGGCAGTCCGGCCGACCTCGGAGGGTCGAGCTGATGTTCTGGCGGCTGATGCGCCGGACGTGTCGATGCGTGGCGGCGCGATCCGCGATCGGCGCCGAGCCGGTGTTCGCCGGTTCCTGGTCAAGCGCCGTCACGAAGTACTCGGCGATCATCGCGTCGATGTCCGGCTCGGTCAGTCCGTCCGGGGCGTAGCTGGGCAAAGGGATGAGGTCATCCATTGGTGTGAACTCCAACGACTTGTAGGTCTCCCGCTCGGGAGCGGCCGGTGTCGGCCGGAACCCAACGTAAGTCCTGTCTATTAACTCTGTCAACTGACTTGGGAGAACTGACTTAGCCAACTGACTTGGCCTACCCTGTTGGCATGGCATCCCTGAACCCGGACGACCCGCGTGCGCCGTTCTTGCAAGTGGCCGGCGGTCTGCGAGCCGCCATCCTGTCGGGGGAGTACGCCCCGGGAGCCCAATTGCCGACCTACCAGGAACTGGCCGATACCTGGGCGGTCGCGGTGAATACGGCCAAGAGCGCCGTTGCCCACCTCAGGGAAGAAGGCCTGGTGGTGATCCGGCACGGCAAGGGCTCGTTTGTGCGCACCCAGCCGGTCGAAGGTGACTCCGCGGCTCGCCCCGAGGCCTCGGGGGATGAGCGGGTCTGGCAGGCCATTGCCGAGATCAGGAAGCGTCTCGGCGAGATCGAGCGGAAGCTGGATGCCGGCTAGCCGAACAGGTTGCTCAGGAACGTCGCCACGCTGTCGACGACGTCGACTCCGCCGCCGAAAAGGCCGCTGACCCACCGAGCCGAGTCGGCCGGATGCTTGACGACCAGCACGATGGCGGCGAGCCCCAGAAGCAGGCCGACCACCTTCCACAGCATGCCGCCGCCGCTCTTCATGACCGGGAAGTTGCTCTTCGCCACAACGGTCTCCTTTCGTCTGCGACTGGCCCGGGAGGCCGGTCCGGCTCGGGGTTTCGATCCGGCTTTGTCGCTGATGAACTCAGGAAACCGCGCAGGGGCGGGGGTGCAGCAGTGTGCACGCGGGGGTGCGTTTTTGCACGTGGGGGGTGCACGGGGGGTGCTTTAATGACCTTCGGAGGTACCGGTGGTCGACAAGGGGAAGCAGCCGAACGCACTTCTAGCTGCGGTTATGCGACAGGCGGGGGCGACGAACAAGGGCTTCGCCCGCCGTGTCCGCGAACGCAGCCAGAAGGACGGCGGCGAGCTGGTCAGCGCCGACCACGTGTCGGTCAAACGCTGGCTCGACGGCACGAAGCCGCACCCGCGCACCTGCCAGCTGATCGCTGGCGTCCTCGGCGAGCTGCTCGGCCGGCCCGTCAGCCTGGAGGAGCTCGGCTTCGGCGGCGCTGAGATCGCGTCGGATGACCTCGGCCTGGAGTACCCCGAAGAGATCGCCCACAGCCTGGTCGCGCTGGGCGCCATCACCGAACTCGAGTTGCGGACGCCGAAGCGGGGCGGCCCACTGGCCGTCGTGCCGGAGGCATGGAGCGGCCTGGTCATCCGCTGGCTGACCGACTCCGACAACGAAGGATCGCGGCCGCCGGCCGAGCCGCGCTCGATCACCGTCGTGGACGTCGAGGCGGTTCGCGAGGCAACCGCGATGTTCAGCAGCTTCGACTACAAGTACGGCGGCGGCCGGCCGAAGTCGCTCGTCGCGTCGTTCCTCGACCAGGAGATCTTGCCGAACATCGGCCACGTGTCGCCGCACGACCCGGTCGGCCGGGAGTACTTTCGGGAGGTCGCGGCCCTCACACGGCTCGCCGGCTGGACTGCGTACGACACGGGCGCGCACGGACTCGCGCAGCGATACCTGACCCAGGCATTCCGCCTGGCGAAGGCTGCTGGTGACAAGCCGCTCTGCGGCCGAATCCTCGCGGGCATGTCACACCAGGCGAACTTCCTCGGGCACTTCCAACGCGCCGTCGACCTGGCGCGAGCCGCGTACAAGGGCGCCAACGGCTACGCCACTCCGACGACGATGGCGCTCTTCCACGCGATGGAAGCAAGGGCTCTCGCGTCGCTCGGCCGGCAGGAGGACGTCACTGCCGCGCTGCTCACGGCCGAGCGTTGGCACGGTCAAGGCAACCGGGGTAACGACCCCGAGTGGATTCACTACTTCGACGAAGCCGAGCTGCACGCGGAGTTCGCGCACTGCTTCCGCGACATCGGGAACGCCGAGCTGGCGAACCACCACGCCGCCGCGTCCATCGCGGTCTCGGCGTCCACCTACGTCAGGAGTCTCTCGTTCTGCCGGACCGTGCTGGCCACGGCGCACCTCCAGGGTGGAAACCTCGAAGAGGCGTTGGACGTGGCCAGGTCCGTTGTCGAGACGGCGGCCAAGCTGAAGTCCTTCCGCGTTCTGTCGTACCTCGACGACTTCCGCGGGCGGCTGGGCGGGCACGCCGGCGACCCGCTGGTGAAGGAGTTCCTCGACTTCGCCAGCATCCACCTGCCGTCAGAACACCTTCCAGTGGCGGGGCGCCTGGTCGTCGCGTAGGTCGGCGATCCGCTTCTGTACTTCGGCTTTGACCTCGGCGGACTCGTCGACGGTCTGCGAGAGCCACATGGTCATGTTCAGCTCGCGGGTAGCCCTGACCACGGGGAATCCGTCCCAGCTGATCGGGTCGAACCCGTATGCCTCGGTGTAGGAGTCGTACTCGGCTTCGGAGGCCCATCCGAACGCCTGGTGACGGACCGAAAGCACGGCCGCGTCCCACTCGCGCGGCCCGAAGGCGAAGTCCTCGAAGTCGATCAGGTTCAGCGTCCCGTCCGGGGCGCGCATGACGTTCCCGGGATGCGCGTCGCCGTGCACGGGACCGGCAGGCAGCGGGAACTCAAGGCCTTGGAACTTCTCCGACAGTTCCTCGTACCGCTCGCGCAGGAAGTCGAGGTCGGCCTCAGGCAGCTTGCCCTTCAAGGCCTGGAGGCGTGGTTCGACCTTCGGCATCGGGGAGAACGCCGGCAGACGGAAGTCCGTCGGGTGGGGGAGTGCGTGCAGGTCGTGGAGCAGCTTCCCGAACTCCGCCGGCGTGATGGGAGTGTCGTCCTCTTCGAGGCAGTTCCAGAACGTGACGGGTAGCCCGTCTTCGATGAACGGCTGTTCGGCGCCGCGCAACGACGTGGCGGCAGGGAACGCGTTCTCCGCCAGCCAGCCGGCGACGAGCACTTCCTTGGTCGCCGCCGGGATCGACCGACCGACGCGGACGACAGCAGAGGCATCGGCCAGGCGGAAAATGGCGTTCTCCCCAAACCGGACCCGCTTCGCGCCGGCCGAGTCGAGACCGGCGAAGGCGCACGCAGCCTCGAAGACGGCTTGTGTCCGCTCGGACGTGAAGGCCTTCGTCGTGGTCATCAGACTCCTCTATCGGGACGCCTCAGCCAGGCTAGAGCTTCGGCGGGAACGTGTGCTTGGCGAACAGCGATGTGGGGTCCGGCCGACGCGCCGCCTGGAGGGAGGACAGGACGCGCCGGCCGGAGGCTTGTCACGGCCACGTGTCCGCGGCGCGGCCTTTCAACGACCGGGCGATCTTCGGGTAGGTCTCCAAGGCTGCGTCGCCGGTCAGGAACATCGCACCGAGGTGATGCCGTACCGCGACCGCAACGGCACCGGCGCTGCTCTCGTACAACGTGAACGGTTCGAGCAGGCCGGGGGCGTAGCCGGCAGCCGGGACAAGGCGCACGGAGATGCGCGGATGCCGTGTCACGGCGGCCACGGCGTCCACCTGGTCACGGAGCTCGTCCGACGAGCACACGCCAGAACGTGTCGCGGCTTCGCCGATCAAGAAGGTGTACCGCAACCCCGGCGTGCCGGGCGAAGCGAGCTGCTGCACCGTTCGGGCGAGCGGGCGCACCTTGACGTCCTCGACCTCGAACAGGCCACCCTTCCGGAGCGCACGCGCGTACTCGGTGGTCTGCAGCGCGTCCGGAATCAGCCACGGCGACCACTCGAACACGTGCTTGGACTGCTGTTCGTACGCTGCGCGCAGGAGGTCTACGGCGCGTCCGGTGTGGTCCATGAAGTCGCATTCGCGAGCGCGGCGGGCCAGGTCGACCAGCTGATTTCGCACGAGGCTCGGCGACCGGAGGACCCCGAGGAGGTGCGCCACGGTCGTGTCCTCCGGTATGCGTTTGCCGAGTTCGAAGGCCGACAGCAGGGACGGATGAAGGTCGGCCATGCCGGCGAGCCGACGAAGGCCGATGCCGCGTTGGGTGCGGGCCGCGCGGAGCTCGTTCGACAGGACGATGAGAGCTGGTCGGAGTACTGCATCGGTCACAGCTGACGGTGCTCCGTTCGGTCTTGGTTCTCTTCGTCTGGATCGTTGAACAGCGCCGCGGGGTCAAGGGTTGTCCCGTCCAGTTCGCCGGCGCGCTGGGCGAGCGCTGCGCCGATCTGCACGAGTTGGCGCGCGAGCGTGCGCAAGCCGGCCGCGTAGTCGGCGTCGTCCGGCTGCAAGGTCAGCAGCTCGACCGTCACGCTCCCGATCTTGGAGCTGACCTTCGACAGGCCGAGGAGCAGTGCGCGGTCACGGGCGAGCATGCGGCACCTCGATTCGCCGGTGCTCGTTCTGGCTTCCGCAGACCGGACACATGCGTCCTGGCTTCGGGATGACCCGGCGGCGGCCGACGCTGGGCCGGTCGTGTTCGAGCGGGAACCGGTCGTTGACCAGGCACCAGGGCAGCAGCATGACGATCCGGAAGTCGGACATCTCCGAGTGCAGGTACAGGTGGGCCCAGCCGTCGCCGCCGGTGAACTCGTGCCACTCCCAGAAGTCACCCCGAAGTCCGGTGACGCTTCTCAGTGGCCGGTCGTCGAGTGCCGTCATCGGATTCCTCGCTCGACTTCGAACTTCCGAAGCGCTGCGGCGGCCTGCGCCCAGTCGTCATCGGTCATGTCGGCGAGTTTCTTCGGGTGCTGGCGAGACTCGAAGTCGATCTCGTTGAGCCGCTGGCCGCCGGTGTTGAACAGCGAGCCGCCGCACCAGAACGTCGGCCGATCATGGCCGGAACCGCTGGTCATGAGGTCGGCCTCGGGCGCGCAGTCCGCGCGTCCCGCAGCGAGATCGTCAACACTTCGGCAAGCTGATTCCGCAGCTGGGCGACTTGCTCGGCGGTGAGGAAGATCGGCTCGCCTGGCTGGGTCGAGCTCGTCAGCCTGATCCGGCCGTCCTCTCGAACTTCGACTTCGACGATGGCCCTGGCGTCTCGAAGGTCGACTCCTTCTGTCGCTCTGCGGGTACGTAGTGGGTCACGCATGGTGAGTGACCGTACAAAGATGCAGGTCACAAAGGTTTCCTCCTGGGAAACCCAGGTAGGTACGCTGGACCCATGGACCCGATCGGCACGACGATCCGCCGCCTTCGCCGTTGGCGCGGTATGTCCCTGGATCAGCTCGCCGGCCTGTCCGGCCTGTCAAAGGGGTACCTGTCCAAGATCGAGAACGAGCGCACCGCGATCGACAAGCGCTCGACGCTCGTCGCGATCGCCGGCGCCCTGCGCGTCAGTCTGTTCGACATCACCGGTGACGGTCTGGAGATCCGCGACCCGCAAGCGGGTACCGCCATCCCGGCAATTCGTGACGCCCTGCTCAGCACGGACCTCGACGGCACCGAACCACCGACCGGCGACCTCGGTCAGCTGCTGTCCGAGACGCAGCTGCTCGCGGCGCTGCGTCAGGCGAACCAAGACGCTGAAGTCGGTGCCCGGCTTCCTGACCTGCTGCTGGCGTTGCACACTCACGTGAGCAAGCCGGAAGCGCTCCGGTCGCTCGTCACCGCGACGCACACCACTGCGCTGCTGACCAAGGGACTTGGCGCTTTCGAGCTAGCTTGGATCGCCGCGGACCGCGGCCACGAGGCCGCGTTGCGGCTCGGCGAGCCCGGCTGGATTGCGCTCGCCGAGTTCGCGCGCACGCAGGCCCTGTCCGGGCTCGGCGCGCATCGGCGAGCCGGCAAGCTCGCCGAACGTGCTCTGGACCTCGTACCGGCCGACGCCTACGACGTGCGTGGCGCGCTGACGCTCACCACGGGGTACACGGAGTCCGTGCTGGGCGGAGATGCGGCCGCCGCGCTCGACGAAGCCGCCGGCCTGGCTGAACACGTCGAGTACGGGAACCGCAACTTCCTGCTGTTCAGCCCGGTCAACGTCGTCCTGTGGCGCATCTCCTCCGCGCTCGAACGAGGCGACCACGCCGAGGCGGCGCAGCTTGCGGCGACCGTCGATCCGGCCGAATTGACGATCGACTCGCGCCGCACGACGTTCCTGATCGAGCACGCCCGCGCGCTCTACGGCGTCCGCCGGCCGGACGAAGAGGTGCTGGCGCTCCTGGTCCAGGCCGAGAAGCTGGGGCACATCCGCACCCGGACGAACCCGTTCGTCCGGGAGATCATCTCTACGATGCTCGCGCGGGCTCGGCGCGAAGGGGTGGCCCGTGAGGTTCGCGGCATGGCCGATCGAATGGGTTTGATCAAGGCATCCTGACGTGCGCTTTAAGCCGACTTGCCGGTGGTGATCGTGTGCCAAATATCCAGGCTGCTGTCGTAGTAGCCGTTACCCGCAGCTGGAGTCAGTGTTCAGGTCGCCGCAGACGATCTGTAGAAACTCGGAGTACCTTCGCCCGAACTCGACGAGGTTGACGGAGAGGTCGAGCTTCTCGGCTTTACCGACCGCAGCCGGCAAGGTTTGTGCCAGGTACTTCGCTTTCGCCTCCGCCTTGTCGCTGCCGAAGACGTAGACCTCGTTGCGGGCGCCTTGGAACTCGTACTTCTTGTTCGTGATTGCTGTCAGAGCGGCGAGGCAGGTGTCGCTGAAGGTCACGGTCACAGGCGGCGCGCCGGGCTTCACTTGTTCCTGGGTCTCCCTCTTGGTGCAGGTAGCGGCTGCATCCACGGCGTAGGCGAAGGCGTTAGCTTTGTCAAGAAAGTCCAGATAGATCGTCGCGCGGCGGTCGCGACTGGCCTTGGCCCGTTCTTCGGTGATCGCACGCTCCTGGTTCGCGGCGGCGCCATCGTTCGCAGTCTTGGCACCGAGGTACGTGGCGAAACCGGCAAACACTGCGGTGATAACGGGGATCAGGACGGTGGCAGCGTTGCGGGACAACCAAGCCCGCTCCGGTTGCCGCGTGTCTGGAATCTCAGCCTGTCTGCCCGGGCCGCGCGGCCGAACTATTTCGTCATCTCCACGCGGATCTCCGGATTCACTCATCCTGCTGCTCTCTTTTTGCGCGCCTCACAGCCAAGGCCGACATTACTACCTCAGTGGTCGTGCCTATGATCGGGTTCGGTGCTCGTGTTGTGCTGGTCCTGTTGGGCGGTGGTGTTGTGCCAGGCGAACTGGGAGCTGGTGACAGGGTCGGTGAACACCGGTCCGAAAAAGTTGTTCACCGCACTCACGCTGTCCTGGGGCTTGTCTCCCTGGTCGAGGAGGTCCTGGCCGGCAGCAGTAAGACGAGGGCACACCAAGCCGTCGACAGCTTCTTCGATCGTCTGTGCGTCGATATAGCCGCGGTCGTAAAGATATCCAGCGGCACGAGCGAGCTCGGCTTCGGTGAAGGTCGTTCCGTCGTAGCTGGCTTGGTCGCCAGTCAGGAAGTCGTCCCAGTTCCCGCCAGGATTTTCCTCAAGCCAACCGAGCATGCGATAGCGCAGCGTTTTCGCGCGACGCCGAGGCCGCTCCTTAAACAGCTGTTCCGCTCGGCGAATGCCATTGCCTGTGAGGCTGCAGTGCGTCGCGGCGAGAAAATAAATCGGCTTCACCAGACCGCGGTGTTCTAAATCTCGCACCAGGTTCAAGGTCTCTTCGTATTCGAACCCGCGGAGAGCGAGGAAGTCGTCCGCTTCACGGCTTCCGGTCTCGTGAAGGTGCAGGAGCAGGGCGTCGCAGTGATCGTCGAAGGAGGTCGCCCCCGGGGTCTCCGCTCGTATGGGGTCAGAAAAGGGTGGTGAGTGCGGCGATCGCCGCCTTCGCCCACTCTTGGGCGCCGTCGGCCAGACCGCTGATCAGCCCGCCGCCGATCGGGGACAACACTCCGCGCAGGAGGTTGATCGCACGACGAAGCCTGCCTGGCTCAGGCGCGGCTGTGCCGGTGATTTCCTTGAGCACCTCATTAGCTGCCTCTTCGGCATCATGGCGCTCCTGCTCGGCGAGACCGACCTGCGGCAGCTGCTGGAGTAGCTCAGTGACCAACTTGGCCAGCTCTTCGAAACCCGGTGCGACGTCGCTGGCTGCAACATTCTGTTGATTCTGCGTGACTGTGTCGTTGTTCCAGGCGATCTGTGCGCCGTTGGCGTCGCCGTTGAACACGGGCCCGTGGTAGTTGTTCACGGTCGAGCCCGCCCTCAGGGACGGGAGCGCTGGCGTCTCGACCTCCACTGGAATCCGGATCGGCCCCTGCCTGTCGAACTCGCGCTGTAGGTCCTTCGTGAACTTCGCGATACCGCGCTTGTTGATCCCGCTCCCGCCCATGCCTGGCTCCTTACACTCGAACCGCGTTGCAGGAACGCTACGCCTTGGGTCCGACAAAGCCGGTGGTGACACCCACCTTGTCGTACTCACTGTATGCGGTTACGTAGACGGACAGTGACGGTAACTCTGCGCACCACGCACTCGTCATCGCGAGCGCCTGGCAAGTCGTAGCCATCTGACGAGCGGCGGTTCTCAACTGTCGCCGGACACAAAGAGTCCGTGCTCAGTCTCTCGCCGTCAGGCCAGAGCGAGTGACAAAGTGAGTGACAACCGAGGAGATACGGAGCGGACGTTGGCGGACGCCGCCGGACGAGGACTCCGTTGGTAGTGACTCTGCCTTCAAGATCGCAGATGCCCTGACCTGCCCTGATAACGAAGAGGTCCCAGGTTCAAGTCCTGGTAGGCCCACGCAAGACAAGCCCGGTTCACCTTCTCGGTGAGCCGGGCTTTTTGCTGCCTGCCTGGCTACCGGCTTCGCGCGGGAGCGAGGCTGGCTCAGCCTCCTGTGCGACACGTCCTCAGCTCTCCGCCGCTGCGGTCGGGTAAGCACCTACCTGTATCGGGCGGTGATCCGAGACGGCAACGCGTTGGCCGTCGAGATCAACTGCTTTCGCCACACCTGCAACACGTTGCGACCGCACCAAGCCCTCAACGACCGGACGCCGCGACAGGTGTACCTCATCAGTTCCGCGAGCCCGCGGAGTCTGAACTGTCGCCGGCGCAACCTCGCCACCGGTGTCCGGGTCCGCGGACTGCCGCTCACCCCCGACGAGTTCCTGCGCTGACGGCGGGATCCGGGTGTTCGGCGTTCGGTGACCCGGGGCTAGGTGAAACGGGGCCCGGCGACACGGGATCCGGCGGCCCGGGGTCCTGTGGCGCCGGATACCGCACGGCTGCGGGAAAGCAGCGCAGCAGTGCGGCGAGCCGCGCGGTATCGCCCGCCACCTCGGTGTCTGCCCGCTCGACGGCGTCGTGCAGCGCCGCGCCGGCGAACACCAGATCGCGCAATGTCGCCGCCTCCCGCACGGTCAGCCACGCGAGGTCGCCGTCGAGCCTGAACGTACGTGTGCTGAGCCCAGCTCTATCAAGATCAAATCCTGCCAACTCCTTGACGCATGACAAAGTTGAGTGTCCCGAGACTTAGCTCAGGTCACCTCGGGGCGATGTCGCTCGCTTAGCGACGACCTCCTCACGTGGCTTCATGAACGATTGGTCGGGGGCGAGTCCGCTTTTTGCTGTCCGGCCCACCAGTCGCCTAACGGTTGTTACCTTGAGTAGTCGCATTTCGCCGAGCGGTGGCCTTGTCCTTGCGTCGGGTGCCTCGTCACTTTCAGTAGTCGATCTGCTTCCAGTAGTGCGTAAAAATCGATTTCCAACCCCGAGTACTACCGGTCGAATCCGGTCGATTTCTGACTGTAAGAATTCTCGGTCAGGAACCAGCTCCGGCCATCCTGGGATTTTCCAACCCCTGTGACCTGCGGTGGTCCACAGTCGACACGAGTGAAAATTTCCAACTCGGTCCTAAGTGGATTCGGTGGATCGCGCCATTTTTCCAACAATTCTGCGTTTTGCATGTAAATAGCACGATCGCGGAAGACAGCCTACGCACCGTGAGAAAGGGTGTATCGCAATGACCCAATCGGGGGAACTGGGAACTGAGGTAGAACTATGCGAAGACTGTCCATGCTCGGCGTGGCGGCACTCTTAGTAGCCGTCCCGATACTCGTACCCTCGGCGGCCTCCGCCGGGGGCACGGCCATCCGTCCGGTGCGGACCTGCGCCGAACTCGTGCGGACCTACCCGCTGGCGGACGCGGTCACCCACGTCACCTCGGCGACCGTGGTGCCCGCGACCGCGACCGAATCCGAAATGTGCGACGTCCAGGGGTACGTCGAACCGGCCGTGCACTTCGAGCTGAAGCTGCCGACGAAGACGTACGTGGGCCGCTACCTGCAGTACGGCTGTGGTGGCTTCTGCGGTTACATCGCCATCCCGGCGTTCGCCGGCTGCGACCTGCCGCACGGTGGCGACGTCGCGGTCGCGGCCACCGACAGCGGCCACATCGGCACCACGCCGTTCGCCTTCGACGACGGCAAGTGGGCCGAGAACAACCAGGCCGCCCGTGACGACTTCGCGTTCCGGGCCTCGCACGTCGTGTCCCGTGCCTCGAAGCACCTGATCAACGCCTTCTACGGCGCTCCGCCGACGAAGTCCTACTTCAGCGGCTGCGGGCGCGAAGCGCTCTTGCTGGCGCAGCGCTACCCGCACGACTTCGACGGCATCGTCACCGGCGCGCAGGCCGGCTACTGGGGTCCGCTCTTCGGCGTCTACCAGACTTGGCTGGCGAAGGCGAACACCGGTGCCGACGGCCAGCCCATCCTGACCAGGGACAAGCTCCCCGCGCTGCACACCGCCGCGGTGGCCTCGTGCGACGGGGCCGACGGGCTCGTCGATGGCGCCATCGACGACCCGCGGGTCTGCACCTTCGACCCCGCGACGCTCACCTGCCCGGCGGGCACCGACAACGTCGGCTGCCTCACGCCGGCGCAGGTCGCGGCGACCAAGAAGCTCTACTCGCCGCCGACCGACGAAAACGGCCGCAAGCTCTACCCCGGCGGTCAGACCGTCGGCTCCGAGCTCGCCTGGGCCTGGGGCGACTGGATCCTGCCGTCGCCGGACACCGGCGGTGTCGCGTTCGCGCGGCTGCTGGCCGACAGCTACCTGAAGTACATGGCCTATCCGATCGGGACGCCGGCCTCGTCGGTCGACCAGTTCTCCTTCACCTCCAGTGAGTTCAACCGCCTCACCGCGGAGGGCGTCCGTTCCAACGCGATGTCGACCGACCTGCGCGAGTTCCGTCGCGCCGGCGGGAAGCTGATCCTCTGGCACGGCTGGGCGGACCAGGCGATCCCGACGGCCGGCACGCTCGACTACTACCAGCGGCTCACCCAGGCCTCCGGTGGTGTCGCCGCGACGCAGAGCTGGGCCCGGCTGTTCGTGGTCCCCGGCCTCTACCACTGCGGCAACAACGGCAACAAGCTCACCGAGTACAACCCCCTGCCCGGCCTCTTCGGCTGGGTCGAACGCGGCACCGCGCCCACCCGCACCATCGCCGTCGGCCGTGACGCCGCCGGCAACGTGGCGCGCACCCGGCCCGTGTTCCCGTACCCGGTGCAGGCCAAGTACGACGGGAGCGGCAGCATCGACGACGCTGCGAACTTCGTCGCGGCACCGCCGTCACGCCCGGTCAACGACATCGTGGACTGGGCGGGCAACGACCTCTACAACCGGCCCGCGCCCGTGGCGCCATGAGGTAGCCGGGTCGTGAAAAGGGGGCTTCAGGACGGATCTCGTCCTGAAGCCCCCTGTCGTTTGTCCCTAAGTCTCGATCAAGACGGGGATCTCCACCGCCGTTCCGGGCTTACCGTGAAAGGAGACGAAGGAGGCAGACATGGGCTGGATCGTCTTGGGGATCGTGGTCGTGGCGTTGCTGGGCATCGCGGTGGTGGTCGACCTGCGCGACCGCGGCCGCGGCGGGAAGCGGATCGCCGGCGGTCTCGGCGACGCTCGCCGGACCGACGTCAACCCGAACCCGCAGGTCGGGGACCAGGGCGGTTACCTGAACCTCCCGTGAGGTCAGTCGCGCTCCATGGTCAGGATCGCGCCGGTCTGCTGAGCGACGTCGACCTCGATGCGGCCCTGGTTGCTGTCCACGAGCTCGACTTCCCAGCTGGCCTGGCCTCGCGCAGTGTCCTGCTCCACGCCGAGCGACCGGCCACCGTACTTCTGAGTGGCGATCCGGGCGGCGCCCGCCTGGTCGACGGCGTGCGGCTGCGGCGCCGGGGCGGCCGGCGGTGTCGACGAGCTGCACGCGGCGGTCGCGACGAGCAGGGCGGCGGCACCGGCGATCAGCGCGGCTCGCATGGGGAACTCCTTCCGTTGACGACTTACCCGTCCGAGGGTGTCTTCGACGGAAGGCGGCAACATCGGGGGCCGACCCTGAGATGTCCCGGATACAGGTCAGCCCTGCCGGGAAGAGAAGACCGGCAGGGCTGAGCAGTCACAGTCGGCGCGCACCACGGTCGCCTCTCGGCGATGGGCGCGACGCGGCTCCAGCCGGACGGAACTCCGCGAAGGCGATGAGTGAGCCCGGGGGACACGATGGGCACACCGACCAGTGGGTACAACAGGACGACCGGGTCCGGTATTTCCCACCGCGTGTGACGTGCGTTACCACCAAGATCGTGGTTCCACGTGGAACCACCGCCCCTGACACCGGCGTGGGCCGGTGCAGGTAACATCACGGGGTAAGGGAAGCAAGCTGAGAAGGGGGCTTCGGTGAAGAAGCTGCTGGCACTCGCGGTCATCGCGGGCGGCGTCCTGTTCGTCGTGAAGCGCAACAAGGCGGCCAAGGCCGAAGCCGACCTCTGGCGCGAGGCGACCGCGCCGGTCCCCTCCAGCAACGGCACGACCCCGGCCAAGCCGGCGGGCGCGTCCCACAACTGAGTCTTCCCGCGGGCGGTCCGCCGCCCGCGCCCGGGGCTGTAGCTCAATTGGTAGAGCACCGCCTTTGCAAGGCGGGGGTCAGGGGTTCGATTCCCCTCAGCTCCACAACTGTCAGCGCAGGAAGCTGATCAGGGCGTCCCGGCCCGCGTGGCCGCGCTCGCGGTTCTGGATCGAGTGGGACTCGCCCGGGACGATCACCAGCTTCCCTTGCGGCGCACCACGCGCCTCCTCCTTCGCCCACTCCAGCGGCGTCGACAGGTCGCGGTCGCCGTTGAGCAGCAGGACCGGAACGTCCGGCAGCCGCGAAGCCGGGTTCGAGCCGACGCGCTCGGCCGGCCACGGCAGGCAGCCCTGGATGAAACCCTGCTGCGTCGCCACCGCCATGGTGTACGGCCACGTCGCCTGGGGCGGCAAAGTGCGTGCTGCCAAGGAAAGCAGCGGCTGCCGCAGCGCCACCGGCGTTGCCGACGAACCCCACGGGTACCGCTGGTCCGCGCAGAGCGTCGCCGAATGGAGGCCGGAGCTGTAGTCGGCCGGGGCGACGTCCTCCGTCGTGTAGCCCTGGACCACCTGGTCGAGCCACTCCGGCGCGCCGCCGCGGGTTGCGTGCAGGGCGCCGATGATGTCGCCGGACGACGGGTTGCGGTACGTCGGGTCCGCGAACTCGTACGCGACGACCGCGTCGAAGATCTTCACGCCGTCCGCCGTGCTTCGGTGGCGGACCACCCACGCCAGGTCCTCGGCCGGGTCGAAACCGCACGCCGGCGCCACCGCGCACGCCGCGCGCAGCACGCGGGCTTCGGCCGTCAAGCCCGTCAAGTACAGCGTGGCCGACGCCGTCGAATGGTGTGGCAGCACCGAATCCAGGACGACCTTGCTGACGTTCCGCGGGTGCGCGATCGCGTACCGCGCCGCCGTGAACGAGCCGTACGAGACGCCGTCGACCACCATCTTCGGCACGCCCAGCGCTTGGCGGAGCTGGTCGAAGTCCGCGACGCTCTGGTCGGTCGAGTACAACGGCGCCGTGGCACCGAGGATCCGCGCGCATTCCGTCACCGCGTCGCGCGTGGGCGTCGCGATGTCCGAACTGCCCATCTGCGCCTGCAGACCCGGGCAGTTCAGCGCGTTGGCGCCGGTGCCGCGCTGGTCGAGCATGACGAACCGGTAGTCCTTCGCGACCTCCGGCAGCCGCTGCGTCGCGATCCGCGTGATCGTGCCGACGCCGCCCTGGCCGGGGCCGCCGGTCAGGAACAGCAGCACCCCCTTGGGCGCGGTCACGTTGTCGGCGGTCGCCACGGGCAGGGCGAGCGCGCCCGGCACCCGGCCGGCATGGTCGAGCGGCACGGTCAGCGTCGAGCAGGTGAAACCCGGCTGGCCCGGGCACGGATGCGGGTCCGTCAGCGTCGGTCGTCCCCCAGGACGCGCGTCGGCCACGGCCACACCCCCGAGTGCGGCGGTCAGCGCCAGGACCAGCCCGGCGGTCAGCAACTTCGAGCGCATGCCTGCATCATGCGCACAGCCGCACGGGTGCGGTCTACCCCCGATCAGGGCTTGACGCAGGAGATCTTCCCCGCACCGGCCCCGCCGGGTTCGCTTCGCCCGCCGTGTTCGGCGCGTTGTCGCTGCGGCTGCCGTCGGACTGCGTGACACACAGGCGGCCGTCCGGCAGCAGCACGGGGCTGGTCGGGAACTCCAGCGGGCCGCCGTTGCGCAGCTTCGTCGCCGGGTCGGCCGGGTTGCGGAAGTACTCGACCACGCGGCCGTCGCGCCGGGCCAGGACGATCGCGTTGCGCTCGTTCGCCGCCGTCCAGACGTTGTCCGCGCGGTCGAGGACGATCCCGTCGGCGCCTTCGAGGTACGGGTGCTGGACGTCGACGTCGTCCAGGCACAGGGTGTCGGCCGGGAAGGCGACGTCGCACCCGGTGGCCGCGCGCGGCCGGCCCGCGCGGTCCATCGGCACGCGCCAGAGCGCGCCTCTCGCGGTGTCCGCGACCAGCAACGTGCCGTCCGCGGTGAACGCGAGACTGTTCGCGACGATGTGCTGCGAGCCCGCGGTGTCCGCCGCGGTGCGGCCACTCGGCGTGATGGTGACCGTGCCGGGCGGCAGGCCGCGCACGTCGCGGCCGACCCCGCCGGCGACGACGTCGCTGACCATCGGCTGCACGCGGAACATCTCCGCGCCGGCCCGCCACACCCGGCCCTGCCCGGTGCCGCCGTCCGGGATCTACAACGCGAACGCGAGGCCGTTCGCGTCCGGAGACACCGCTGGTGAACACCGTCGCCGACGGCGGGTTCGCCGCGTCCGGCACGAACGACGCCACGGTGTCGGCGTGGCCGGGCCGCCAGCCGCCGCGACGCGGTAGACGGGACAGGGATCGGCGCTCCGCGCCGGGGACGTCAAGGCCAGAGGCGCTCGGTGACCCAGCCGCCGTCGGACTTCCGGTACCGCAGCCGTACGTGCCGCCGATCATGACTGGCCTGCCAGAACTCGACTTCGTCCGGGTCCACCAGGTACCGCGTCCACGTTTCCGGGGCCACGCCGGGGTTTTCGCCGACCCAGTGCTCCGCTTCCGCGGCCGCCGCGTCGAGGTCCGCCGGGTCGTGCAGCACCTGCGACTGGTGCCCGATGAACGCCTCGACGCGGGACGCGGGCGGCCGGGCCAGGAAGTCCTCGGCCGACACCTCGGGCGCCGCAGGGGAGACCGGCCCGCGCAGCCGCACCTGACGGCCTCGGCCGGGCCAGAAGAACGTCAACGCCGCACGCGGATCCTTCCGCAGCTGCAACCCTTTCGGGCTTTCCGAGCTGGTGGCGACCGCCCAGCCGCCGGGGCCGACGTCCTTGAGGACCACGACCCGCGCGTCGGGCGCGCCATCGGCGTCCACTGTGGACAGTGTGACGGCGTGCGGCGCCAGCACGTGCTCGCCGGCTTCGGTCAGCCACTCCAGGAACAGCGCCTGCGGGTCCGCGGGCGCCGTTTCCGGCGTGAACACGGGAAGTTCTTCGGGGAACGAGGCCCAGCCGCGCAACGCCACCATGTCAGTAACCGTACGGACCCTGCTGCGGAGGGTGCCCGGGCGGTGGGTAGACCGGTGGCTGCGGACCGGCCGGCCCGGCGTACGGCGGGGGCGGCACCGGCGGCGCGGCCATCGGCGGCTGCTGCTGCCAGCCCGGCGGCGGCTGCTGGGGCGGCTGCGGGGGCTGCGGCGGCTGTTGCGCCTGCTGCCACTGCACCTGCTCCCACGCCTCGGCGGGCTGCGGGAAGCAGAACGTCAGCTTGGCGCGGATCGCGCCGTGCATCGCGGCGCCCCACATCTTCCCGCCGGTGAAGGCGTACGTCTGCCCGGCGGTGAGGTCCACGGCGACCATCCGCGTCTCGCCGCCGAACTGGTTGCTCGTCTTCGCCGACGCGGCCTGCGCGGCGTCCGGGTACACAACCGGGCCGACGAGCCCGGCGATCACCACGGATCCCGCGGTCCAGCCCATGGTGCCGATCATGTTCGCGCGCGCGTGCTGCGTGGCGCGGGCGGTGAAGTCGTACAACGCCGCGGCGCTGACGTCGGGCACGGGTGCGGCGACGACGCAGTAGTTCATCGTCGTCAGCATCACCGACTCGGTGAACAGGCCGACCACGGCCGTCGCGGGCCCGATCTGCACGGAGTTCAGCCGGCCGCCGGAACGCTGGACGCGCTCGGCCACCACACCGAGGTACTGCTCGGGGGTGAGCACGCGGCGACCTCCCTGGATGTGAACCAACTGCGCCATCGTCGCACGCCTTGCCGTCCCGGCGCTTTCAGCCAGCGGTTTTCACACATGCTTCATGGTTGACTGTGCGCGCTATGCGACGACTCGTACTTCTCGCGCCCGCCGTGGTCCTGCTGGCCGGCTGCGGCGCCACCATCGTGTCCGGCACCGCGGCGCCCAGCCCGCCCTCGGCGTCCACCGGCGCGGCCGCGGGCGCCCAGCTCCCCCCGGATCCCCAGCCGGGGGCGACGGAGGACTGCCCGTACCTCGACAGCGAGTTCGTGGCCGACTCGAACGGCCAGCACGTGTCGAAGGTGCGCGTGTCCGCCGACCAGCCGCACCCGGCGTGCTTCTTCTACCGCCCGGACGGGAAGGTCCAAGTCACCGTTCAGGTCTACGTCGGTCAGCCGGACGTAGCGACGGCGCTGGTCAACAAGGCGGCGCCGGTCGACACGTCCAACCCGGCGTCCGACCCGACCGGCTGGAAGGGCGGTTACCAGTCCAGCGACGACGGCGCCGTCTACGCGGTTTCGAAGGGGGCTTCGGCGGTCGTCGTGACCACCAACCAGAAGCAGAGCGTGAAGGCACGCACAGTGGCGAAGAAGGCTATCGCTGCCCTGAAGCTCTAGGTAGTGCCTCCACACGGGTGAGTGATGTTGATCTTGTATTACCCTGTGCGTCACGCGCAGGCTTCGTGGACTCGCGCACCGCAGCCACCGGGGGATCCCCACCCCGGGGCGGGGCACCAACTCTGCAACGACAAAGGACAAGATTCGTGGCTGACACCCTCAAGGACATCCTGCTCGACTCCAGCCGCCGCCCGGCGGTCGTGACCGACTTCGAAGGCCTCGTGGACGCTGAGGTCTCGGACAAGGGCGGCGTTTCGGGTGCCGTCGTCAAGACCGGCTTCGCCGCGGTCAAGAAGATCAAGCCGGGCATCATCCCCTCGGCCGTCGACACGCTGCTCCCCGACTTCGTCGTCGCGCTCGAGCCGTTCTACGGCGACTACCGCGCCAAGGGCGGCAACGACTTCGGCGCCTACCTGACCAGCCGCTCGGACGAGGCTTCCGACGCGCTGCTGAGCGTCACCGACTCGCGCGCGGAGAAGAGCAGCCGCGACAGCATCAAGAAGGTCTACGGCAAGCTGCGCCCGAACGGCAAGAAGAACGTCGAAGAGGCGCTGCCCCGGCTCGGCGCGCTGGTCGACAAGCACGCCGCCACCGCGTGAGCTTGACCCCCGAGCACGACTGAAGAGGCCCCCGGTGCACGCCGGGGGCCTCTTCGCGTCGGGTTCAGTTCTTCTTCTCGGCCGGTGCCGCGGACGGCGCCTTCCCGTTCGCCGACGGGCTCGGCTTGGCCGCCTCGGCGGGCTTCGGCGGCGCGGGCGGGGTGGCCTTCGGCGGCGCGGGCGCGACCGGCGGCTCCTGCTTCGAGCGGAGCGCGTAGGCGGCACCGGCGCCGACCACGACCAGCCCGAGCAGCCACGGCCACTTGCGACGGCTGCGCGTGCCCTTGGCCGCGGCCTTCGCCTCGACGACAGCAGCGGCGAAGTCCTTCTTCGCCGCCTTGAAGTCCTTCTTGCCGCGGCGCTTCGAATCGCCGGCCGCCTTCGCGGCCTTGATGGCGGCCTTCTTCGCCTTGCGACCAGGCTTGCGCAGCTCGGAGAGCCGGCTGAGGGCCTCCTGCCGGGCGGCCTTCGAGCTCTTCTTGAGCTCCTTGCGGGTGAGCTCGGTCTTCTTCGCGAGCTGCTTCTGCGCGCGCCGGCCGTGCTTGACGCCCTCGGAAACGAGTTTGTCGGCGGTCTCGGCGGCCTGGGCTGTCGCCCGGGACATGGACTTCACCTCATCATTCGTTTTGACACTGCTCTGTTGCCCGTAACCTATCGTGCCCCTTTTCGCCGCCGCCCGCCGCAGATGGCACGATGAACCGCGTGAAAGCGACGCTGCACACCAACCAGGGTGACATCAACCTGAACCTGTTCCCCGACCACGCGCCGAAGACGGTCGCGAACTTCGTCGGGCTGGCGGAGGGCACCAAGGAGTACACCCAGCCGAACGCGGCGGGCACGAACTCCGGTCCCTTCTACGACGGTTCGATCTTCCACCGCGTCATCGACGGCTTCATGCTGCAGGGTGGCGACCCGACCGGCACCGGCCGCGGCGGCCCGGGCTACAAGTTCGGCGACGAGTTCCACCCGGAGCTGCAGTTCAGCAAGCCGTACCTGCTGGCCATGGCGAACGCCGGGCCGGGCACGAACGGCTCGCAGTTCTTCATCACCGTGGCGCCGACGACCCACCTCAACTTCCGGCACACGATCTTCGGCGAGGTGGCCGACCAGGAGTCGCGCGCGGTCGTCGACGCGATCGGCCGGACCGCGACCGGACCGGCGGACCGTCCGCTGTCCGACATCGTGATCGAAAAGGTCACCATCGAGCAGTGACGGCGTGCGGCGCGCCGGGTTTCGGTAGGTTGGTGACATCGTGAACCAACCGCCGAACCCCGCCGCCGAACCGCAAGCCGCGCTTCCCGGGTGCTGGTGGCACCCGAACCGCCCGACCGGGCTGAGCTGTTCCCGGTGCGGGCGTCCGGCGTGCCCGGACTGCCTCCGCGAGGCCCCGGTCGGCTTCCAGTGCACCGACTGCGTCCACGCGGGCGGCCAGGAGCAACGCCGGCTGCACCGCGGTTACCAGGGCGCCGGCTTCGGCGTCCGCACGATCGCCGGCGCGCGCCCGTCCGAGTCGTTCCTCGCGACGCAGGCCATCCTCGCGGTCAACGTCCTGGTTTTCCTGGTCACCGTCTTCCAGGCCCGCAGCCTCAACGACAACCAGGTCTCCGGCGTCTTCCAGGTCGGTGTGCTGTGGGGCCAGGCCACGCTCGGCGCCGACGAGTGGTGGCGGCTGTTCACCTCGGGCTTCCTGCACTACGGGCCCATCCACATCGCGGTCAACATGTTCTCCCTGTGGATGATGGGCCGCGCCCTCGAGCCGGTCTTCGGCAAGGTCAGGTACCTCGCGCTCTACTTCGTCTCGATGCTCGGCGCGTCCACCGCGGTGCTGCTGTTCGACAGCCTCGACGGCGGCACGGCCGGCGCGTCCGGCGCGCTGTTCGGCCTGATGGGCGCGTACGCGGTCATCGTGCTCAAGCTGCGGCTGAACCCCACCGGGCTGATCATCACGCTCGCGCTGAACGCGTTCATCACCTTCGGCGTCGCGAACATCTCGATCCTCGGCCACGTCGGCGGCCTGGTCACCGGCGCGCTGGTCACCGTGGCGATCCTCTACGCGCCCCGCGCGCGGCAGGCGCAGTGGCAGGTGGCCGGGATCGCCATCCTCGTCGTCGCGATGGTCGGGCTGCTGATCTTCAAGGACGCCCAGGTGGCGGACCAGACGTGTCACTTCGTCCAGTACCGCGGCCAGGAGCTCTACAGCTGCGGTTAGCTCTGTGCGCGCAGCGTGCTGAGGACGTCCAGAACGTCGCGGGGGTCCTCGCCGAGGTCGAGCCACCCGAAGACGAACAGCTGCTCGTCGTGCTCGATTTCGAGCGTGACGCCGTCGCGGCCCAGCCGCCGGGTGGTGCGCAGCCGGGTGCGGGTCTGGCCCCACGGCAGCCGCTGCGAGCCGTTCAGCGTCCGCGTCACCAGTCCTTCGGCGTCGGCGGCCAGCCGGGGCCGGACGAGCGTCGCGTGGGCCGCGAACGCCCCGACGGCCACGGCCGCCAGCGCGAACAGCACCAGCCCGCCGCGGTCGCCGGTCAGGACGTCGACCACCACGCCGGCCAGCAGCAGCAGGGTGACCGCCCAGGCCGATACCACAACGGCCTGACGCGGAGCCCACGAGGTGGGGTAGTTATCCACAGGGGTTATCCACACTGGGGATGAGTCACACCGGTGTAATTCGGTGTCAAGCCGCCATTTGGACTAATAATCAACGCCAACGCATAGTCATGAGCAGACCCGCGATCATCAGCGCAAACCCGCCGGCGAAGTTCCAGTTGCCCAGGTCGGCCATCCAGGAGATCTTGTCTCCGGCGATGTAGTTGACCAGGAGCCAGACCAGGCCCAGGAGCATCAACCCGAACATCGGGATCTTCCAGGCCAGGCCCGTGGGGCCGGCGGCCCGCACCTTCACCGGCGTGCGCCGGTCGGCAGGTGGGGTGTAAGCGGTCTTCTTGCGGACCTTGGACTTGGGCATCGTGTGTTCCTCGCGGTGCTCTTCGGGCTCGTCTGGTGGCGATGTCCCGCTGAGGGTGCGCAACCAGCGCCACGTGCACACGTTAACGTAAATGCCCGCAGGAAAGCAGCGGCCGGGAGTGGTCGGATTTTCCCGCACCGTGATGTAGGCGTCACCCAGGGTTCGACGCGGCTTGAGAGGAGCTTGCGTGACGATGCGCGAAGGACCGGATGACGACCGGCGCAGACACCCCGGACAGCGGCCGACGCCGCAGCGCCGCCCCGCCACACCCCCGCGCGGCCAGGTGCCGCCCCGGCCGGGCCCGGGCCAGCCGCCCCGCCGCCCGCAGGGCCCGCCGCCCCGCCGCTACACCGGCCCCGTCCCGCCGCCCGGCTCGGCCGAGGAGACCGTCGTCTTCGCCCCGGTCGGGAAGAGCGGCACCGCGACCAAGGAGAAGCCCGCCCCGGCCCCGCTCGGCAAGAGCGGCGTCGCGATCCGGACGGCCGGCGAGATCCTCATCACGTTGGGCCTGGTCGTGCTGCTGTTCATGGTCTACGAGCTCTACGTGACCGACCTGTTCTCGGCGGGCAAGCAGTCCGAGGCGAGCGACCAGCTCGACGGCGAGTGGGCGCACGACCGCACGCTGCACCCCGAGCTGATCGACGGCAAGGCGTTCGCCCGCATCCACATCCCGACGTTCGGCGTCGACTACAACTTCACGATCCAGGAGGGCACCGACGACAAGGCCCTCGAAGTCGGCCCCGGCCACTACAAGGGCACGTCGCTGCCCGGCGAACCCGGCAACTTCGCCGTCGCCGGCCACCGCGTCGGCAAGGGCGCCCCGTTCAACGACCTGGACAACGTCTCCTCCTGTGACCAGATCGTGATCGAAACCTCCACCGACTTCTACATCTACAAGGTGCTGCCCTACGACGACGAGGTCGAGGACTGGGCCGGCGGCAAGGGCGCCGACCCGAAGTGCAAGGGCGTCTCGACCCTGCGCGACCAGGGCGCCGAGGACGGCGGCGCGTACAGCGAGACCTTCGGCCGCAAGGTCGTGCTGCCCAGCCAGGGCACCGCGGTCAACCCGGTCCCGTACAAGGACGCCGACGTGCTCCCGAAGGCCCAGCAGGCCGCGCTGCTCACGCTCACCACGTGCCACCCGCAGTTCTCCGCCAAGGAGCGGCTCATCATCACCTCGGTGCTCACCCAGCAGGTGCCGAAGAACCAGGTCAAGGACTACGGCGACCTGCTCTCGAAGATCGGGGAGGCCTGATGTACGCCTGGCTCTGGCGGAAGTTCCCCGGCCCGTTCCCGGTGAAGCTGACGATCGCCGTGGTCCTGGCCCTCGGTGTGGTGGCGCTGCTGATGTTCGTGGTGTTCCCGTGGCTGGAGCCGCGCCTGTGGTTCAACGAGGTCGCGGTCAACTGAGGTTCGGCGTCTTCCTGGTCAGCGGCCGCTTCCCGGGCCAGCGGGACGGCGACGTCCTCCGCCGGTCCGTCCGCGCCGCCGAGCTGGCCGAAGAAGCCGGCTTCGACGACGTCTGGTTCGCCGAACACCACTTCATGCCCTACGGCGTCTGCCCGTCGGCGATCACGCTCGCCGGGCACGTGCTCGGCCGGACGTCGCGGATCGGCGTCGGGACCGCGGTCAGCGTCCTGTCGACCACCCATCCCGTCGCGCTCGCCGAGCAGTGGGCGATGCTCGACGCCGTCTCCGGCGGACGGCTGCGGCTCGGTGTCGGGCGCGGCGGTCCATGGCAGGACCTCGAGGTGTTCGGCGCCGGGCTGGACCGCTACGAGACCGGCTTCGAGGAAACCCTCGACGTCTTCTTGAGGGCCACCACCGGCCGGATCGGCGCGCGGGGCCGGCACTTCGCCTTCCGGGAGGTGCCCGTGGTGCCGTCGCCGGAACGGCGGCCGGACGTCGTCGTCGCGTGTGGCGGTCCGACGTCGGCTGCCGTGCGGCAGGCCGCCGAACGGAACTTGCCGCTGCTGCTCGGCCTGCACGCCGACGACGAGGAGAAAGCCGCGACGGTCGCCGCCTACGGGAAGCCCGCCGGCCACGTCTCGACCGTGCTCTGCCAGGTGGGTGACCCCGACGTCGTCCGCACGGCGCTGCCCGGCTGGCTGAAGGACGGGCTCGGCGCGCACGTCACGGTCGACGGGCGGCCGGGGCCGGCGCGGGACCCGGGGGAGTACACCGAACGGCTCTGCGCGATCCACCCGGTCGGCGACGCGGCCCACTGCGTGCGGACCCTGGAAACGAGCCTCCGGCGCACCGGCGTCACCCACGTGCTGATGCTCGTGGAAGCGTCGGGCACGCCGGAGGGCACGTACACGAACATCGCGCGGATCGGCACCGAGGTGCTGCCCGCGCTGCGGGCTAGCAGTCCCGCAGCTCCGGGCTCTGGTTGAGCAGCTGGCCACGCGGCGAGACGAACGCGCGGTAGCGGTCACCGTCCACTGTGCCGTTTTCGGACGTCTTGAACACGGCGACCCGGTGGCAGTTCTGGAAAGCCAGCTTGACGCCGAAGTGGCGCTCGAGCCCGCCGCGGATCGCGTCCGAGGCCAGCGCCCGCAGCAGCTGTCCGCGGGCGGCCTCGCTCGGTGGCGGCGTCTCGTTGTCGGCGAAGCCGTCCGCGGCGCCCTCGGCGTCGGCGATGACGCCGGTGATGACCTCCCAGGCGTACGGCAGGGACTCCTTGACGCAGGTGACGAACTCGGCGTCGGTGACCTCCCCGCGCTCGGCCTTCTCCAGCAACGCGGGTGACACGTCCAGGGACATCGAACCTCCAGTTTGAGCAGGGCCACCCTCTTGGCTACCGGGCGGGTCGCCAAGCCACAAGAGAAAACGATGATCATCACCAATATGGCGGAAGGCCTGGTCACTCCCAGCGGAAGAGGCGCGCCGCCAGCGCCGTCCCGGCCACCGCGAAGGCCCCGAGCACGACCAGCTGCAGCGGCTGCACCCCCGAGCCGACCCAGCTGTCCTGCAACGGCTGCGTGCCCGGCGGGACGTAGTCGCCGATCCGGCGGAGGACCTCCGGCAGGAACACCCGCGGCAGGTAGACGCCGCCGAGGAACATCGTCGGCACGAACGCGATCAAGGCGAACGCGCCCGCGGCCTTGGCCGTGCGGGCGACCGCCGCCGCCAGCAGACCGAACGAGAACATCGAAACCGTGCCGAGCAGCAGCGTCGCCAGGAACTGCAGCGGGTGCTTCGGCATCGGGACGTCGTAGACCGCGTCGGCCAGGACCAGCGTCAGGCCGATGCCCGCCAGCGCGACGACGACGTGGATCAGCAGCTGCGCGCCCAGCAGGTTCGCCGGGTGCACCGGCGTGGTGGCCAGGCGGCGCAGCACACCCTGCTCCCGGTAGGTGGCGATCGCGTTCGGGATCGACTGCAGCGCCAGCATCGCGAGGCTGATGACGATCAGCGACGGCACCCAGGCGTCGATGAACCGGGACCCGCCGGCGACCGCGCTGGGCTCGGTCATCCCGGGAATGGCGCCGACCGCCAGCAGGACGGCGGACGGCAGGAGCAGGCCCGCGACCGCCATGACCGGCGAGCGGAGGAAGAGCTTCGTTTCGGTGGCGGTGATCTTGGTGAAGGTGTTCACAGCGAGCTCCTGGTCAGCGAGACGAAGGCGTCGTCCAAAGTGGAGGCTCCGGCCGTCGCGCGGAGCTCGGTCGGGGTGCCGGTGGCGACCACGCGGCCGCGGTCGAAGATCGCGACGCGGTCGCAGAGCCGCTCGGCCTCGTCCATGAAGTGGGTGACCAGCAGGACCGTGACGCCGGTGGCGCGCACACCTTCGACCAGCCGCCAGGTCTCGCGACGGGCGTGCGGGTCGAGTCCCGTCGTGAGCTCGTCGAGGACGGCCAGCTCGGGGTTGCCCACCAGCGCCAACGCGATCGAGACGCGCTGCTTCTGGCCGCCCGAGAGCTTCCCGAAGCAGGCGCGCTGGTGGTCGCGCAGGTCGAGCTGGTCGAGCAGGACGTCGACGTCGGCCGGGTCCGGGTAGAAGGACGCGAAGAGCTCCAGCGCCTCGCGGACCCGCAGCTTCGCGGGCAACGCGCTCTCCTGCAGCTGGACGCCGACGCGGCGGGTCAGCGCCGCCCGGTCGGTCACCGGGTCGAGGCCCAGCACGGAGATCGTGCCGCGGTCGGCGCGGCGGAGTCCCTGCAGGCATTCGACGGTGGTGGTCTTCCCGGCGCCGTTGGTGCCGAGGATGCCGAAGATTTCGCCGCGCTCGACGGTGAACGAAACGCCGTCGACCGCGACCCGGGTGCCGTAGCGCTTGTGGAGGTCGGTGACTTCGATGAGTGGCATGGTGACGAAGCTACGAACTGCGGGCCGCGCGCAGAATGACGCTGAATCCCCAGCTCAAGTAGGGTTTTGCTGACGCGGGGGTGGGGCTGGGCCCACCCCGGTCGTGGGGCCGCGGGGAGTGCGCCGCCCGCGGTGTCCGGGCGAGGATCTCGGGGGAAGGAGGTGCCGGATGCCGTACCTGCGAGCGCTGGGCCGGGCGTGCGCGCTGGCTGTGTACGCGTTCCTCAGCTGGCTGGACGTCCTGCTCGAGATGATCGCGTTCGCGGCGTTGTGCGTCGGGCTGGTCTTCTTCCTCGGGCCGGTGATCGAATGGACCCGGCGCCGCTCGGCGACCGCCCGCCTGCTGGCCGCGCGCTGGTGCGACGTCGAGATCGGATCGCCGTACCGGCCCGAGCCGCCGGAACCGCAGCGCGAGCGCGACGGCTGGTACCGCGACGGCAACACGCTCTACAAGCGCGCGTTCTGGATCCGCTGGAACCGCCGGTTCACCTGGGCGATGGAGGACCCGGCGTCCGGCCGCGAGTTCGGCTGGCAGCTGGTGAACCCGCTGGTGACGCTCTTCCTGCCGGTCGCGGTGCTACTCGGCGGCCCGGCCGTGCTGCGCGGCTACGGCCGGTGGACACGCTGGTGGCTCGGCCCGCGGCCGGCGCCCGTCCGCGGCCAGGGGCGCTGGCTGCACCGCCGGCTCGAGTCGCTCGGGCACCAGATGGGCATCCTGGCGCTGGGCGCGGTGCTGTTCGTGTTCTCGGTGTGGCAGCTGGTCGTGATCGTGGGCGCGTACCCGGTGGCGGCGCCGATCATCCTGTGGAGCCGCACGATCACCGACACGCTGCGCCGCGAGTCCGGCAACTGGACCGGCGTCCGCATCGCCCGGCCCTACCTGCCGCCGCCCGCGTTGCCGGTGCCCCGCCCGGACGGGCTCTACCAGGTCGGCAAGCAGCTGTACGAGGAGCCGTTCTGGCCCGTCCAGCACGCGCGCTCGCGATGGGTCCTGCGCGACCGGGCCACTTGGCGGGACATGGCAGGCGGCGCGCTGATCCCGCTCGTCTCGCTGCTGCTCGTGGTGCCGACGGTCGCGCTGGTCGGCCGTGGCGCTGTCGGCCTCTTCACGCTGTGGGTGTGGCGGCCCTTCGTCTCGTCTCCGGTCACGTGGTGGCCGTTCCCCGAGGTCTCGACGCACTTCGGCGCCGCCGTGCAGACCCCGGTGGCACTCGTGATGATCCTCGCCGGGGTGGCGCCCGCGACGTGGCTGGCCCGGCAGCAGGCCCGCTTCGCGCGGGTTTGGCTGGGGCCGACGGACGCGACCCGGCTCGCCGCGCGCGTCGAACGGCTGAAGCAGACCCGCACCGACGTCACGGTCACGCAGGCGGCGGAGCTGCGGCGGATCGAACGCGACCTGCACGACGGCATCCAGTCGCGCCTGGTCGCGATGGGGATGAAGCTCGGCGCGGTCGAGGCGCTGGTGGACACCGACCCGGCGGCGGCGAAGCGGCTCGCGGCCGAGCTGCGCGCGTCGTCGTCCGAGGCGCTCACCGAACTGCGGGTGCTGATCCGCGGCATCCACCCGCCGGTGCTGTCCGAGCGCGGCCTGCTCGACGCCGTGCGCGCGCTCGCGCTGGACAGCCCGCTGAAGGCACAGGTCGACGGCGCGCTACCGGGCCGCGTCGAGGAGCCGGTGGAGGCGTGCGCGTACTTCACGGTGTCGGAGCTGCTGGGAAACGCGGCGAAACATGGCGCACGGCGCGTGTCGATCGAAATCGGTTTCGCCGACGACCTGCTGACCCTGGCGATGACCGACGACGGCCCGGGCGGCGCGAACCCGGCGCTCGGTTCGGGACTGCGCGGAATCGAGCGCCGGCTCGGCGCGTTCGACGGTAGGTTGGCCCTGACCAGCCCGATCGGCGGGCCGACGAGGGCGACCGTGGAGATTCCGTGCCAGATCGACTCAGAGCCGTCGTCGCGGAAGACCAGTACCTCCTCCGAGACGGCCTGACGCACCTGCTGGCCGCCCACGGCTTCGACGTCGTGGCGGCGGTCGGCAGCGGCCCGGAACTGGCGGCGGCGCTGCGGTCCCACCGGCCGGAGGTGTCCATTGTGGACGTCCGGATGCCGCCCACCCACACGGACGAGGGCCTGCAGGTGTCGCTGGCGGCCCGCCGCGAGCTGCCCGGGCTGCCGATCCTGGTGCTGTCCCAGCACGTCGAGCAGCTGTACGCACGAGAACTGCTGGCCGACGGCACCGGCGCGATCGGCTACCTGCTGAAGGACCGCGTGTTCAACGCGGACCAGTTCATCGACGCGGTCCGCCGCGTCGCGGCCGGCGGCACGGTGATGGACCCCGAGGTGATCGCCAAACTGGTGGCGGGCAACACCTCCGACCCCCTGGCGGCCTTGACGGCCCGCGAGCGCGAAGTCCTGGGCCTGATGGCGGAGGGCTGTTCGAACGCGGCCATCGCGGCCCGCCTGCACTTCAGCGAGGGAGCGGTCGGCAAGCACACGGCGAACATCTTCGCCAAGCTGACGATCACCGCCTCGGACGACACGAACCGCCGGGTGCTGGCGGTCCTCGCTTACCTCGGCGCGAGCTGACTCGCCTTGCCGCAACGCGTCTGATGGTCCGTGGCGGCCACCCCGGCCTACCCGGGAATGGCCGCCACGGCGTTGAGAAAACCTATCCGCGCGACACCCGCGTCATCTCCTCGCGCTCCACAACCTTGATCCGCTCCCGGCCGGCCGCCGAACCGAGCGCCTTCTCATGCGCGTCCAGCTTCCCCCAGCCCTCCCAAGTCGTGAACGGAATTCCGCGTGCGTCAAGGAAATCCAGGATCGCGTCCGGTGACGAGTACTTCGGGGCCGCCAGCGTGTCCGCGTCCGCCAGCAGGCTCGCGATCGTCTCCGCCGCGTCGCCCTTGGTGTGGCCGATCAGGCCGATCGGGCCGCGCTTGATCCAGCCCGTCACGTACACGCCCGGCAGCTGGTTCTCGTCCAGGTCCAGCACCCGCCCGGCTTCGTTCGGGACCACGCCGCCGACGTGGTCGAACGGGATTTCCGGCAGGTGCGACGACAGATACCCCACCGCGCGGTACACCGCCTGGACGTCCCAGTCGTGGAACTCGCCCGTGCCGCGGACGTTGCCGTCGCCGGTGAGCTCCGTGCGTTCCGTGCGCAGGCCCGTCACGCGGCCGTTCTCGCCCACGATCTCCGACGGGGAGTGGAAGAAGTGCAGGTGCAGCCGGCGCGGGCGGGTGCCCGGCTCGCGGATCGCCCACTCCTGCAGCGTCTTCACGACCATGTCGATCTGCTTCGACGCGCGCAGCGCCGCGATGCTGCCGTCGTCGAACTCGATGTCCTCCGGGGACACGATGACCTCGACGTTCGGGGAGTGGTCGAGCTCGCGCAGCTCCAGCGGCGTGAACTTCGCCTGCGCCGGGCCGCGGCGGCCGAACACGTGGACGTCGGTGATCGGGCTCGTGCGCAGCCCCTGGTACACGTTGTCCGGGATGTCCGTGGTCAGCAGCTCGTCCGCCGTCTTCGCGAGGACGCGGGCGACGTCCAGCGCCACGTTCCCGACCCCCAGCACCGCGACCGACGTCGCCTCCAGCGGCCACGTGCGCGGGACGTCCGGGTGGCCGTCGTACCAGGACACGAAGTCCGCGGCGCCGTGACTGCCCTCGAGGCCGGCGCCCGGGATGTCGAGCGCGCGGTCGGCGGACGCGCCGGTCGAGAAGATCACCGCGTCGTAGAACTCGCGCAGCTCGTCGAGCTTGATGTCGGTGCCGTAGTCGATGTTGCCGAGCAGGCGGATGTTCGGCTTGTCGAGCACCTTGTGCAGCGCCGTCACGATGCCCTTGATGCGCGGGTGGTCGGGCGCGACGCCGTACCGGATCAGCCCGAAGGGCGCGGGCATGCGTTCGAAGAGGTCGATCGTCACGTCGGCGTCGGACTTGTCCAGGATGTCGGCGGCGTAGATGCCGGCGGGACCAGCGCCCACGACGGCTACGCGAAGGGATCGGCTCACACCCTCCACCGTAAGTTAGGTTGCCCTAACCTAAAATGTGATCTGCAGTACGGTCCACCAGGTGGGAGCCGGTAAGCTCGCGGCCATGCGCGTCTTGGTCGTCGACAACTACGACAGCTTCGTTTACAACCTGGTCCAGTACCTGGCCCAGCTCGGCGCCGACTGCACGGTCTGGCGCAACGACGTCGTGGACCTCGACCGCGTGCCCGAGTTCGACGCCGTGCTCGTTTCGCCCGGTCCCGGAACTCCCGAACGCGCCGGGCAGAGCATGGACGTCGTCCGCAAGTGCGCCGAGACGCGCACGCCGATGCTCGGGGTCTGCCTCGGCCACCAGGCGCTCGGCGTGGTTTACGGCGCGACCGTCGACCGCGCGCCCGAGCTGCTCCACGGCAAGACGAGCCAGGTGCACCACGAAGGCGCCGGCGTCCTGAAGGACCTGCCGGCGGAGTTCACGGCCACGCGGTACCACTCGCTGACCGTGCTGCCGGAGACCATTCCGGCCGACGTCTTCGAGGTCACCGGCCGGACCGACTCGGGCATCGTGATGGGCATGCGCCACCGTGAGCTGCCGCTCGAAGGTGTCCAGTTCCACCCCGAGTCGGTGCTCACCGAGGGCGGGCACCGGATGCTCGCGAACTGGCTGGCCGCCGCCGGGCACCCGGTCGACCCGGCCCGAGTGGACGAGCTCGAGCGGGCGACGAAGGCGCTTCAGAAGGCCGCTGTTGCGTGATCCGGCTCGAGGGAGTCGGCAAGCGGTACGGGCGTGGTGACTTCGTCCTCCACGACGTCGACCTGAGCGTCGAGCCCGGCCACGTCGTCGGCGTCCTCGGGAGCAACGGCTCCGGCAAGTCGACTTTGCTGCGGATCATGGCCGGCGTCTCGCACGCCACCACCGGCACCGTCACCGGAACGCCGCGGATCGGCTACCTGCCCGACCGTTTCCCGGCGGGGCAGCGCATGGGCGCGCGGGCGTACCTACGGCACATGGCGCGCATCCGCGGCCTCACCGACTTGTCGACGATCGACCCGCTGCTCGAACGGCTCGCGCTGGTCGGCGGCCCGACGGCGCCGCTGCGGACGCTGTCCAAGGGCAACGCGCAGAAGGTCGGGCTCGCGCAGGCCGTCCTGGTCCGGCCGGACCTGCTGATCCTCGACGAGCCGTGGTCCGGGCTCGACGTCGGCACGCACACGATCCTCGGTGAGCTCGTCGCCGAGACGCGGTCGCGCGGGGCGAGCGTCGTGTTCACCGACCACCGGCCGCAGGTGGTGCACGACCACGCCGACGTCGTCCACCTCATGAACGACGGCCGCCTCACCGCGGAGAGCGCCGAGCCGACAACGCGGATCGTCCTGCGCGGGCACGGCACCGGCTGGGCGGACGAGCCCGGCGTCCGGCACGCCGTCACCGAGGGCGCCCAGGTGGTGCTCACCGTCGAGGTCGCCGACGTCGACGCCGTGCTGCTGCGCGCGCTCAAGGACGGCTGGTCGGTGCGGGAGGTGGCGCCGTGCTCGCCCTGACGCGGTACTATCTCGCGCTGCTCGGCCATTCACAGCGGTATTTGCCGGCGCTGCTCGCGTACCTGGCGCTGTGCGTGATCCTCTACGCAGACCCGCACTCGCCGCCGCTGCCGCTGTTCGGGGTGAGCGCCGGGGGGCTGCTGGTCGTGTCGTGCTGGCTGACGATCGCGCTGCTCGACATCGAGGACCCGGTGCAGCGGCTGGTCACCTTGAGCCACGCGCGGCAGTGGCGGCGGATGATCACCGGCGCGATCCTCACCGTGCTGGCCTGTTCGCTGGTCCTCACCGTGATCACCGAGACGTGGTCGGCGCTCAAGTCGTTCAAGGTCCAGCCGTCGGCGCTCGGCGTCGGGCTGCTCGCCCACCTGGCCTGCGCGCTGCTGGGCATCGCGATCGCGTTGCCGTGCTCGCGGCTGCTGGTTCAGCGGATCGGCTGGACGGTGCTCGCCGCCGTGGTCACGCTGGTGGTCGTGCTGCTGGCGAAGATTCCGCTGGTCCACCCCCTGTTGCACGCCCTCACCGACGAAGAACCGGTCGGCGGGCCGCTGGTTCTGGCGGTGGTGACGTCGGTGGTGGTGCTGGCCGCGAGCTTCGCCGTCGTCTCGCGGCTCGTGCAGCGCCGATCCTGACTGCACATTGCAGAATTCAATTTCCTCGACAGGCTTCCTGAGTGGCCACGAACCCGACTAAGGTTCGGGTCCTCTCCGATTCTGGGCGAAGGGAGACCGGGTGACGGCTGGGATCGTTGCGATCACCGTGCCAAACTCCGAAGGTGAGCTCCCCGGGCTCGCCGCGTGGCTGCGAAACGAAGACGAACTCCGCGGCCGCGTCCAGCTGTTCGACGCCGTGCTCGTCGGCGTGACGAGCAACTCCGCCGGGGTCTTCTGCCGCTCGCTCTTCGCGTGGCTGCGGCGCTACCGCGAATCCCGCGTCTTCCTCAAGGTCAAACGCTCGGGCGCCGCCGAGGAGCTCGAGCTCGACTGCGGCGCCGCGAGTGACGCCGACCAGGTCCTCGGCGCGGTCCAGGGGTTCCTCGACAAAGCCTGAACAACGAGAAAGGGCCCGCACGGCGAACCGTGCGGGCCCTTTCTTCGTCAGTGCGTCAGGGTGTGGTGGGTGTGGTCGTCGGGAACGGGAAACCGCCGTTGCCCTCCGAGACCGACACCGTGATCGCCTGGTCCTTGTCGATCTCGTTGCCCGCCTTGACGTCCTGCTTGGTGATCGTGCCCTCGGGCTTGTTGCTGGTCTTGTCGGACTGCTGCCGGAGCGTGCCGGTCCAGCCCATGCTCGCCAGCTTCTGCTGAGCCTCGTCGACCGTCATGCCGGAGAGGTTCGGCATCTCGATCTTGGTCTGGTCCGGGCCGGTGGACACCGTCAGCGTGATCAGGCTGCCCGCGGTCACCGAACCGCCGTTCGGGTTCTGCGTGATGACCGTGTCCTTCGGGACCGTGTCCGACGCCTGGTCGACGCGCTTCGTCTTGAAGCCCGCCGAGCGCAGCGACGAGTCGGCCGTCGAGTACGGCTTGCCCGTGAAGTCCTGGACCTGCTTGAGCTCCTTGGACTTGGCCACGGTGATCTTCACGCTGGTGCCCTCGGCGACCTCGGACGCCGCCGCCGGGGTCTGCGACTGCACCAGGCCCGCCTGGTTCGGGTCGTCGACCTCGACCTCGTCCACGTTCTGGTCGAGGGTCAGCTTCGCGTCGGTCAGCGCCTTTTCCGCTTGGTCGCGGGTCTTGCCCTTGAGGTCCGGCACGCTGGCCTTGCCCGGCGAGACCCCGACCGTCAGCACGATCTTCGTGCTGGTCGCCACCTCGGTGCCGACCGCCGGGTTGACCTGGATCACCTTGTTGATGTCGTCCTGGCTGCACTGCGGGCTGCCGTCGGTCGGCGCGACCCCGCAGGGGACGCTCTTGTTCTCGAAGCTCTGGAACCCCTTGGCGCGCAGCTGTTCCTGGGCCTGCGGCACCGACTGGTGCAGCACGTCCGGGATGGCGGCCGTGTCCGTCGTGCTCTTGAACGCGTTGGACAGCCACATGATCAGCAGCACCGCGCCCAGCACGAACACCGCGGCCAGCACGGCGAGGATCGTCCGGCGGCGGCGCTTGGCCTTCGGGTCCTCGTCGTCCGGCTCGTTGTACTCCTCGTAGCGCTGCGGCTGCCGCCGGTCGGCGTTCATCACCTGCGTGCGCTCGTCTTCGGACATCACCATCGGCGCCGCCGGGCGCTGTCCCGAAAGCGTGCGGACGAGGTCCGAGCGCATCTCCGCGGCCGACTGGTAGCGGTTCGCCGGGCCCTTCGCCAGCGCCTTCAGCACGACGGCGTCCAGCTCCGGCGCCACGGCCGGGTTGACCGACGACGGCGGGTTCGGGTCCTCCCGCACGTGCTGGTAGGCGACCGCGACCGGGGAGTCCCCGGTGAACGGCGGCTCGCCGGTGATCAGCTCGTACAGCACGCAGCCGGCGGCGTAGACGTCCGAACGGGCGTCGACCGACTCACCGCGGGCCTGCTCCGGCGACAGGTACTGCGCCGTGCCGATCACCGCGGCGGTCTGGGTCATCGCGGACTGGCCGTCGTGCATCGCGCGCGCGATGCCGAAGTCCATCACCTTGACCGCGCCGTTCTTCGTGATCATCACGTTGGCCGGCTTGACGTCGCGGTGCACGATGCCGTGGCGGTGCGAGAAGTCCAGCGCCGCGCAGACGTCCGCCATGACCTCCATCGCCCGCTTCTGCGACATCGGGCCTTCGGTCTTGACGATGTCGCGCAGCGTCCGGCCTTCGACGTACTCCATGACGATGTACGGCAGCGGCCCGAAGTCGGTGTTCGCTTCACCGGTGTCGTAGACCGCGACGATCGCCGGGTGGTTCAGCGCGGCGGCGTTCTGCGCTTCACGGCGGAAGCGCTCTTGGAACTGCGGGTCCCTGGCGAGGTCGGCACGGAGGATCTTGATCGCGACTTCCCGGCCGAGGCGCACGTCGTGGCCGTGATGGACCTCGGACATGCCTCCGTAGCCGAGCGTTTCGCCCAGCTCGTACCGGTTGGAGAGCAGTCTGGGTGTGCTCATCTCTGGGTGCCGTTCCATTCCGTCCAAGGTGTGGTCATGATGCCTTGCTGGCCATCGTCGGTCGTGCCGGGAGTGTCCGCCGGGTAAGCACTCGAAGCGGGCGGCTCCTCCGCGGGCGGCTGTCTGCCCGGGACCACCTGGCTCGTCGTCTGGCCGGTGCGTGGTGGCGAGCCGGAGCTGCCGATCATCTTCGCCACCAGCACGATGCCCGCCACCAGGACAACGAGCAGGATCGCCGCGAGGAGCGCCCACCAGCCCCATTGGGACTTCTTGCGGGGCACCGGCGCCATGGCCGGGCGCATGACCGGCCGCGACGGCGGGCCGATGGCGACCATCGGGTTCACCGCCGGCGACGGCGGGCCGCCGGGCATCTGCTGCGGCGGCGGTGGCGGGACCTGGTGCTGCGGCGGCTGTTGCTGCACCGGCTGCTGGCCGGTCGCGTACGCCGCGTTGACCAGCCCGGACGGCGTCGGCAGCGGCAGGCCGGCGCGCACCGCGGCGACGGCGTTCGCGAACTCGCCGCCGTTGTTGTAGCGCTGCCGCGGGTCCTTCACCAGCGTCGCCTCGATCACCGCGCGGGCTGCGGGCGGCACGTCGGGCGGCAGCGGTGGCGCGATGTCGCGGATGTGCATCATCGCGACCGTCACGGCGTTTTCCGACAGGAACGGCCGGTGCCCGGCGAGGCATTCGTACCCGCACACGGCCAGCGAGTAGACGTCGGACGCCGGCTCGGCCGGGTGCCCGAGCGCCTGCTCCGGCGCGATGTAGTGCGCGGTGCCCATGACCATGCCGGAGCGCGTGACCGGCGCCGCGTCGGCCGCCTTCGCCACGCCGAAGTCGGTGATCTTCACCTGGCCCGCCGACGTCACCAGGATGTTGCCCGGCTTGACGTCGCGGTGGACCAGGCCGTGGGAGTGCGCGGCCTGCAGCGCGTTGCCCGCCTGCTCCAGCATGTCGAGCGTGAACTCCGCCGACAGCCGCCCGTGCTTGGCCAGCAGCCCGGCCAGCGGGTCGCCGTCGACCAGTTCCATCACGAGGTACGCGATCGACAGGTCGCCGTCGAACACCGTCTCGCCGTAGTCGTGCACCGCGGCGATGCCGGGGTGGTTCAGGGAAGCCGTCATCCGCGCTTCCGTGCGGAAGCGGTGGAGGAACTCGGCGTCACCGGAGAGCTCGGCCTTGAGGATCTTGACGGCGACGGTCCGGTCCAGCCGGGTGTCGCTGGCCTGCCAGACCTCACCCATCCCGCCGACGGCGATCCGGCTCGTCAGCTTGTAGCGCTCGGCCAGCAGCTGACCGGAGGACAGCATGCGCTATCCACCCCCGAGTTTGGCGTTGATCGCCGCGCGGCCGATGTCCGCCGCGACGGTGCCGCCGGTGGCCGCGAGGCCGCGGTTGCCGCCGTCCTCGACGATCACGGCGACCGCGATCTGCGGGTCGTTGGCCGGGGCGAAGGCGGTGTACCAGGCGTGCGGCGCGGTGTTCTTGGAGTCCGTGCCGTGCTCGGCGGTGCCGGTCTTCGACGCGATCTGGATGTCCGGGCGCTTGCCGCCGCCCTTGGTGAAGCCTTCGGAAGCGATCATCATGTCCTTGAGGATCGCGGCGTTGGCCGAGGACAGCGCCGGCGTGCCGGTGAGCTCGGTGGGACTGTAGTCCTCGATGGTCGACAGGTCCGGCGCCAGCACCGACTGCACCAGCTGCGGTTTCATCGCCATGCCGTTGTTGGCCACGGTGGCCGCGAGCAGGCAGTCCTGCAGCGGCGTGAGCCGGACGTCGCGCTGGCCGATGCCGCTCTGGTAGAGCGCGCCCTGCGAGTCGAGCGGGCCGACCGTCGACGGCGCGACCTTCATCGGCACGGTCAGGTCGGTCTGCCCGATGCCGTAGTTCGCGGCCGTCTTCTTCATCTTGTCCGCGCCGAGCTGGCCGGCGAACTCCGCGAACGGCACGTTGCAGGAGTGCGCGAGCGCGTCCTTGAACGTCGTCCCGGGGCAGCCGGCGCCGGCGTAGTTCTCCAGCGTGACGTTCGTGCCGGGGAGCTTGGTGTTCGGCGCCGGGTTGACCGGCGTGTCCGGGCCCTTGCCGTCCTCGAGCGCGGCCGCCGCGGTGACCAGCTTGAACGTCGAGCCCGGCGGGTAGGTCTCCGAGATCGCCCGGTTCAGCATGGGCTTCTTCGGGTCCTTGTTGTTCGCGTTCCAGGCGTCGGTCTGCGCCTTGGAAGTGTGCGAGGCCAGCGCGTTCGGGTCGTACGACGGGGTCGAGACCATCGCGAGGATCCGGCCGGTCTTGGGCTCCATCGCGACGACGGCGCCGGTGTAGCCGCGCTGCGTCATCAGGTCGTACGCGGCCTTCTGCACGGCCGGGTCGATCGTCAGCCGGACGTTGCCGCCGCTCGGGTCGCGGCCGGTGACCATGTCCGAGAGCCGCCGCACGAACAGCCGCGGGTCGGAGCCGTTGAGGACGTCGTCCTCGGCGCGCTCCAGGCCGCCGGCGCCGTAGTTGATCGAGTAGTAGCCGGTGACCGGCGCGTACATCGCGCCGTCGGCGTAGGTCCGGATGTACTTGTACTTGTCGTTCGACGGGTTGACGCTGGCCAGCACCTCGCCGTTGGCCTGCGACACGATCTTGCCGCGCTGGCGGGCGAACTCGTCGTAGAGCACGCGGGCGTTGCGCGAGTCGGTGCGGTAGTCGTCGGCCTTCACCACCTGGATGTAGGTGGCGTTCGCGAGCAGCAGGACGACCATCACGAGCATCGCCATGCCGACCTTGCGGAGCGGGGTGTTCATGCCTGCGCGCCCCCGTCCGCCGAGGGCCGCTGCACGAGCACGGTGTGCGCTTCCGCGATCGGCGCCTGCTGCTGCGGCTGCGGCTTCGACCGGGTGGCGGGCTTGCGGGCGGCGTCGGAGATCCGGAGCAGCAGCGCGACCAGGATGTAGTTCGCCAGCAGCGACGAACCACCCTTCGAGAGGAACGGGGCGGTGATACCGGTCTCCGGGATGAGTTTCGTGACCCCGCCGACGACGACGAAGATCTGCATGACCATGGTGAACGCCAGCCCGCCGCCGAGCAGCTTGCCGAACGTGTCGCGGACGGCGAGCGCGCTGCGCATGCCGCGCATCGCGACCAGCAAGTACAGCATCAGGACCGCGGCCAGCCCGATGAAGCCGAGCTCTTCGCCGATCGCCGCGGTGATGAAGTCGGTGGCGGCCTCGGGCACCATGTCCGGCCGCCCGGCGCCGAGCCCGGTGCCGCCGACCCCGCCGGTGCCGAGCCCGAACAGGCCCTGCGCGAGCTGGTAGCCGCCGCCGGCGTCGTCGTAGGTGGCCAGCGGGTCGAGCCAGTTCGCGACGCGCTGCTGGACGTGCGTGAAGAGGTTGTACGCGATGACGCAGCCGGCGGCGAAGAAGCTGAGCCCGAGGACGACCCAGATGGCCCGCTCGGTCGCGACGTACAGCATCACCAGGATGACGCTGAAGAACAGCAGCGACGTGCCGAGGTCCTTCTCGAACACCAGGATCCCGATGCAGACGAACGCGGCGATCAGGATCGGGCCGAGGTCGCGGGCGCGCGGCAGCTCGACGCCGACGAGCTTCTTGCCCGCCACCATGAACAGGTCGCGCTTCGACACCAGGAACGAGGCGAAGAAGATCATCAGCAGGATCTTCGCGAACTCGCCCGGCTGGATCGAGAAGAACGGCAGCTTCAGCCACACCTTGGCGCCGTTGACCTCGGACAGCGAGCCCGGCAGCAGCGCGGGCAGCGCCAGCGCGACGATCCCGACCAGGCCCGCGGTGTAGCCGTAGCGGGTCAGCGTGCGGTGGTCGTTCACCACGACCAGCACCACGACGAAGAACACCAGCGAGATCACCGTGAACAGCACCTGTGCGGTGACGGCAGGCGTGTAGTCCTTGCCGTTTTGCACGGCCCGTTCGGCCAGCGCCAGGTCGATCCGGTGGATCATCACCAGGCCGATGCCGTTGAGCAGCGCGACGCAGGGGAGCAGCACCGGGTCCGCGTACGGCGCCCACTTGCGGACGGCAAGGTGCGCGGCGGCGAAGATGCCGAGGTACGCCAGCCCGAGCCAGAGGATCGACGCGGTGAGCTCCTGCTCCTGGTTCGCCTCGACCAGCACCAGCGCGATGGTGACGATGAAGGCCGCGAACCCGAGCAGCACCAGCTCGGTGTTGCGGCGGGTCGGGACCTCGCGCGGCGGGTTCGTCTGGAACTGCGCGGCGAGCGGCTCGGCGGCGCGCGCGGCGGGCTGGCTCATCAGTTACCGCCTCCCGTCGTCGGTGCCGTCGAACTCGGCGTCGAGCAGTCCCTCCCCGCTGGCTGGTTCGCCGACGACGGAGCGGTGGAACCGGCCGGAGCCGACGGGGTGGGCGTCGGCGTGGCCGAAGGTGTCGGCGTCGGGGACGTCTGGCCGCCCGCCGGCGCGCAGTTGTTCAGGCGCTTGTGCAGCTGCAGGAAGTCGTCGATGTACTTCCGGGCGTCGTCGAGGCTGTCCTTCTTGACGCCGTTCTGCACCGCCAGCCGCGCGTCTTCCTGGAGCGAGTCGACGCGCAGCTTGTCCGTGCACACCTGGTTGGGCGGGCACGAGCCCTGCTCGTAGGTGTGCAGGTCGATGCCGAGGATGCTGCCGGGGACGCCGCGGTAGATCACGACCTCCTGGTCCGCACCTTCGCCGACATAGTACTGACTCAGCACGAAGTACCGGGTGGCGATGGCGGCCGCGGCGAGCACCACGAGCACCACCAGCGCCCCGGCCAGCCAGCGGAACCGCTTCCGGCGCTTGGCCTTCGGATCTTCCCGCGGCTGCGGGAGCTCCGGGCGCGGCTGCGGCGCGGGCTGGGTCAGCGCCCGCGCCCGGGCCGCGGGCGAGTCGCCCTGGTGCAGCTCGTCGCTGCCGTCCCCGGCGGCGCCGCCCACGATGGGCGCGTCCTCACCGAAGTCGACGTCGACGACGTCGGCGATGATCACCGTGACGTTGTCCGTGCCGCCGCCCTTGAGCGCCAGCTCGATCATCCGGTCCGCGCACTGCTGCGGGTCCGGGATCTGCACGGCCTCGGTCAGCGTCTCGTCGCTGACCATGCCGGACAGGCCGTCCGAGCAGATCAGGTACCGGTCGCCGGAGCGGGCCTCGCGCACGGTCAGGCTCGGCTCGACCTCGTGCCCGGTGAGCGCCTTCAGCAGCAGCGACCGCTGCGGGTGCACCGCGGCTTCCTCGGGCGTGATCCGGCCCTGTTCGAGCAGTTCGTTGACGAAGCTGTCGTCGCGCGTGATCTGCGCGAACTGACCGCCGCGCAGCAGGTAGGCACGGGAGTCGCCGACGTGCACCAGCCCCAGCCGGGTGCCGGCGAACAGCACCGCGGTGAGCGTGGTGCCCATGCCGTCGAGATCGGGGTCCTGCGAGACGAGCTCGGCGATGGCGGCGTTGCCGTTCGCCACCGCTTCCCGCAGCTGGGCGAGCAGGTCGTCGCGCGGTTCGTCGTCGTCGAGTGGCGCGAGCGAGGCGATGACGACCTTGCTGGCCACCTCACCCGCCGCGTGACCACCCATGCCGTCGGCGAGCGCGAGCAGGCGAGGGCCGGCGTACACGGAGTCCTGGTTGCTCGAACGCACCAGGCCCCGGTCGCTGCGGGCTGCATAGCGGAGGACGAGAGTCATGGGCGAAGCTCGATCACCGTCTTGCCGATCCGGATGGGGACTCCGAGCGGGACCCGGAGGGGTGCAGTGACCTTAGCCCGGTCCAGGTAGGTCCCGTTCGTCGAGCCCAGATCTTCCACGTACCAGTCCTCACCGCGCTGGGCGATCCGGGCGTGCCGGGTCGACGCGTAGTCGTCGTCGAGCACCAACGTGGAGTCGTCGGCGCGGCCGATGAGGATCGGCCGCCCGTCCAGCGCGATGCGGGTCCCGGCGAGCGCGCCGTGGGTCACCAGCAGCTGCTGCGGTGACTTGCTGTTGCGCGGCTTCTTCTCCTTCTTGCGCCCGAAGGTCGGCACCTGGACGCGCATGCCCGACGCCGCGTAGAGGTCCGAGCGGACGACTCTGAGCGCGGCGAACACGAAGAGCCAGAGCAGCACGAGGAAGCCCACCCTGGTGAGTTGTACGACCAGCTCTGGCACTTGGTGTGTCCGCTCCCGACTCTTCCGTGCAGCCGCGACGCGGGTACGCCGCGGTCCCCCCGCACGTCAATTCTGCGGGAACAGTATTCCGTGCCCGGAGTCAGCCCTGTGTACGGAACACCAGGGACGAATGACCCACCCGGATGACGTCGCCGTCGGCGAGCTGCCAGGTCTGGACCGGAGTGCCGTTCACGGTCGTGCCGTTGGTCGACCCGATGTCGGCGAGCGTCGCGCTCTGGCCGTCCCAGGTGATCTCCAGGTGCCGGCGCGAGACGCCGGTGTCCGGGAGGCGGAAGTCGGCGTCCTGGCCGCGGCCCACGACGTTGCCACCCTGCTTGAGGGAGTACGTCCGGTTCGACCCGTCGTCCAGCTGCAGGCTCGCCGCGAGCTGGCGCCCGGCCGCGGGCTGGCCGTAACCGCCCTGCTGCTGGCCGTACGGGTCGCCGGCCGGCTGGCCGTACGCCTGCTGCTGGCCGTACTGGTCGTACCCGCCCTGCTGCTGGCCGCCGTACTGGTCGTAGCCGGGCGCCTGCTGCTGGCCGCCGTACTGGTCGTAGCCACCCTGCTGGTAGCCGCCCTGCTCGTAGCCACCCTGCTGGGGCTGGGCGTACCCGCCCTGGTCGTAGCCACCGCCCTGGGGCTGGGCGTAGCCACCCTGGTCGTAGCCGCCCTGCTGGGGCTGGCCGTAACCCTGGTCGTAACCGCCCTGCTGCTGGGCGTAACCCTGGTCGTAGGCCCCACCCTGCTGCGGCTGGCCGTACTGGTCGTAGCCGCCCTGCTGCTGGCCGTAACCCTGGTCGTACCCGGGCTGCTGGCCACCCTGCTGTCCGTAGCCGTATTGGCCCTGCTGGCCGTACGGGTCACCCTGGTCGTATTGGCCGTAGCCGGGGGGCTGGCTCATTGCTGGGTCTCCTGCGTTGCTGGGTCGTGCCGACCGTGGTGAACCGGCGCCTGAGGGGCGGGCGTCGGGATCGACGGACGAACGGGTCTTGAACTGTCCAGTATGCAGCGCCTCGTTGCGCTCGAGTGATACGACGACGTCACCATAGGTGTCCAGGCCTTCGGCGGCGAGGTGTTCCGCGACCGCCTTGGCGAGGACCTGGGTGACCCGTTGCTCGTCACCGGCCATGCGTTCGTGGTCAGCCGACCCCAAGGACACGATGTAGTGATTCGGGGCGAGCTGCCGACCGCCTGCCAGCTCACGAACGTTCTCCTCACTCTCCCGCTCGAGGGCGATCGCCACTTCCTGCGTGACGACGTTGCCACCGAACATGCGCGCGAAAGTGTTCCCCACCAGGTTCTCGAGTCGCCTGTCGAATCTCTCGGCGCGGCCCACCGGGGAAAACCTCCTCTGCACGTGTGCTTCCGCACCGATCCTATCCGGGTGAGCGAGCCTCGACACGGCCCCCGGTGAAACCCGCCCAAACGACCTGCTAGTCTTCTCCTCGCTGTCAGAGAGAAGCACTCGGGCGAGTGGCGGAATGGCAGACGCGCACGGTTCAGGTCCGTGTGTCCGAAAGGACGTGAGGGTTCAACTCCCTCCTCGCCCACTCGAAAAGGGCCCCGGCTGGCTGCCGGGGCCCTTTTTCGTGTTCTAGCGGCCGAGCGGACATCCGCGCTCAGGTGGGGAATATCACCCGTTTGGCTCTGCGTGGTGTTCGCTCACGGCGGACTTCCGGGTGTATCAGGCGGGAGTCAGCTCGATCGACAGTCGCATCTGAAGTGCCGCCGCGATGCGTTCGAGCACGGGCAGGGTCGGCACCGTGCCGCCGGCCTCGAACCTCGCCATCGCCGACTGGGTCATGCCGGCACGCTCGGCCAGTTCGGTCTGTGTCCAGCCGCGCTGCTCCCGCAGGACGCGGACCTCGGCTCCGAGCGTGTAGGCCAGTCGGGCCGCGTCGTAAGCAGGGTGGGCGCGGTCGACGCCGATCTCCTCGCGCAGCTCATGCCACGAGGTCCGATCGTTCATGACTCCTCCTCGTCCACGGTGTGCTTCTCGTCCTGGCAGACTCGCAACGCCCGCCTGGCCCGCTCGACCTGTGCGGTTTCCCGCATCTTCGTCTTCCACCACACGGTCATCAAGATGATCCGCTTGCCTGGCGCGATCCAGTAGCTGATCCGGGTGGGCTGGTCTCCGAGCCAGAAGCGGAGTTCGCGGAGCTTTCCATCGAGCTGCCGCGTGTACGGCTCACCGAGCAGTGGGCCACGCTCGGCCAGGAGGTCGATGTAGAAGGCGACGTGGTGGATCGCGTTCTCATCCAAGCACCTCAGCCAATCGCGAACCTCTTGTTCGAGTTCGATGGTACCCCAGTCCATAGCGTGGACGCTATATCGGAGGGTTGCCAGGGGCACGAGGGGTATCAGGGGGCGGGCAGGGCCCCGACCTCGGTGGTTCTTGGGCATCGTGAGTTCCTTCGAGAAGTCATCACGACACGACGGGACCCGATCGAGCGACATTGCCACCTTGACCAGGAGGGCGGCGTTAATGTGCACGCCAACGGGACCCGCGTGCCGCCCTCGACGACGTGCTTTTGTTGGTTCGAGTCGTCGAGGGTGTGGGGTTGTCGTTACAAGGCGCCGTCCACGGCCCGCTGCAACGGGACCAGTGGACGGCGCCTGCCCGGGCATGGAGCCCGTGGGTCAGTTCGCGGCAGCCGACTCTCCGACCGAAGGCACCAAGTAGCCGCCGTCGATCGCCGTCACGACCTCGCCAGTGCGCAAGAGCGCCTGCAACGCGGCATGCACGACCGTCGGGGAGTTGTCGACTGCTTCGGCCAGCGCGGTGAGTTGCCAGCTGCGGCCGGCCGATGCGCCCAGCACGCCAAGGATGCGCGCATCGAGGCTCGTGCCTAGCGTCTCTCGGATCGGATCATTGCTACAGGCGTCGTCTTCGAGCGAGTCTTTCGCTGTGATCGGATCAGTGGCAGGCCCCTGATCCGACGACGCGTCGACGTACTGGCGCTCGTCCATCGAAGAGCCGGGAAGCGCAGTCGAGTGCTGATACTTCCCCTTTTCCGGTCGGACGAGTTTGCCCTGCTTGTGCAGCCTTTGCAGGATGCTTCGGATGTACTCGATCCTGATGTGCGGCAGGTGGTTCTGCACTTGGCGGGCAACCCAGACTTGGTCGGGCTTGCCGGCGAGCAGCAGCCGGACACGATCGCTGTCATGTTCTTGACCACGATCGGCCGGCTCACCATCGCCGGCCGAAACGGGCTTACGTCGGGTGTCCGATCGGCGATCAGGCTTCTCGCCCGCATCGGTGGTGCACGCGTCGACCGCCGGGCGCAGCAACTCATCGAGGCCGTTGTGCAGATACTCACGCAACTGTCGCTTGTGTGCGATCTCCTGCTGCTGTTCCGAGACTCGCAGCTGTAGGGCCTCGATGCGTCCCAGCAGCTTGTCCTTCGTGGCTTCGGCCACGTCGATGGACTCGTCCAGCTGCCGGGCCACCGTGGCTATAACAAGATCACTAGGCCGGGACTTCATGCGGCGGAGACTAGTGGCAGTGTGATCGCACTTTTCGGCAATTCAGCGCGCCGAGCCGCACAGTCATCCGATCTGATGACCGTGCAGGGGTCTGAGCAGCACACGAGCTGTGCTGTGTGTGGAGGAGCCTGGAGGCTCTGTGCTGTGATGACTGGTGCTCACAGCACAGAGCCAGTGGCCGATCGGAGATTGGTCAAGACGCCGTTTTGGTGATCCAGGCCTTGAGGACGTCGGTGCGGCTCGTCGTCTCGATGCCCGCGTGGGGGCAGCCCGGGCCAGTGGCCTCCAGCGCGACCAGCTCGTCGCCGGTAAAGTACGGGGCTCCGGAGTCGTACGTGCAGGCGCTCGTCGTGATCTCCGGGGCCGCGCCGCGGACACCCAGCGTGGTCGGCTCCACTTTGGCGACCGCGACCGTGCCCTGCTGCAGGCGCGTCGCCGGCTTCGGGTCCGTGCTCGTGAGGCTGCCCCAGCCGGCGAGGGTCAGCTGGTCGCCCACCTTCGCGGCCTTCGTCGTGATCTTGAGCGGCTGCACCGTGGTCACCGGCGTGTCCAGGTGGGCCAGGGCGACGTCGTTCTCCTTGGCCTGGACCACCTCGGTCACCTTGCGGGCGACGCCGGACTCCGTCGCCTCGTCCACCAGGCCGAGGGTGACCGTCGTGGGGTACGGCGTCTTGCCGGAGACGCGGTTGCGGGCGGCGTCGTGGAAGCAGTGGCCGGTGGTCAGGAGCCAGGCGGGGGCGACCAGCGCGCCCGTGCAGAAGCTGCTGTAGGTCGAGCCGTCCGGACGCGGGATCTTCGTCATCGCGAGCTTCGCGACGAACCCGAACCGGCCGGGCGGCACGTCGGACCCGTGGGCGATCCCTGGCGCGGCCAAGGCGGCAGGGGCGGTGGTGATGGTCAGGACAGCAGCGGCGAGCACGGCGCGCAGGCGCATTCTTCCCCTTCGTCGAAACGATGATCGACGTTCGAGGCTAGGGCCGCCGCCGGGCCGGGGGAATTCCCTGGCCGGGCGTCACCCGGTGGACCACCGGGTGACGCCCGGACGGAGGTCAGCCCGTGTGCGAAGCGATCCAATCCGCGACGACGTCGACGCGCGAGGTCGTCTCGAGCTGGTTGTGCGGGCAGTCCGGGCCGGACGACTCCACCGAGACGAGCTGGCCGCCGGTGCCCGCCGCGACGAAGTACGGCGCGCCCGAGTCGTACACGCACGCGCTCGTCGTCGACGTCGGCGCGACGCCCTGCACGCCCAGCGTCGAGGTGGCGACCTGGCCGATCTTCACCGTGCCCTGCTGCAGCTTCGTGGACGGTGTCGGGTTGGTGGCGGTGAGGCTGCCCCAGCCGGCCAGCGTCAGCTGCTGCCCGAGCGCCGGCGTGAGCCGGTTGACCGTGAGCGGCGTGATGCCGCTGACGGCGGTGTCGAGCGTGGCGATCGCGATGTCGTTGGCGGCGGCCTGGTAAACCGTCACGACGTTGCGCGTCACCCCGGGCGTGCTCTGGTTGACCGTGCCGAGCAGCACCGAGGTCGGGTACGGCACCGGGCCGGAGACGCGGTTGCGGTTCGCGTCGTGGAAGCAGTGGCCGGCGGTGATGATCCACTTCGCCGCGATCAGCGCGCCCGAGCAGGCGCTGTTGTACTTCGTCCCGTCGGGCTTCGGGATGTTGGTCATCGTGAGCTTCGCGGCGAACTTGAACGTCCCCGCCGGGACGTCGGCGCCGTTGGCCACGGCGGCCGCCGGGCTCGCGGTGGCGAGCCCGGCGGCCAAGGTCAAAAGGGCAGCGGAAAACACAGCGCGAACGCGCATCGGTGGATCCCCCTTGTCACGCACCGGCCGTCGAAGGCCGGTGATCACCTTCGAGCGTATCGACGCCGTGGCGGGGGAAAATACGCCGTTCAGCCCAAGTGTGCGGCGATCCGGCAGCCCGATCCCTGCGGCACGAAGCACGGCGCGCGAAAAATCAGTTCACGCCGACCAGGTCGACGACGAAGATCAGGGTCTCGCCGGGCTTGATGACGCCGCCCGCGCCGCGGTCGCCGTAGGCCAGGTGCGGCGGGATGACGAGCTGGCGGCGGCCGCCGATCTTCATGCCCGCGACACCCTGGTCCCAGCCGGAGATGACCTGGCCGGCGCCGAGGCCGAAGCGCAGCGGTTCGCCGCGGTCCCAGGAGGCGTCGAACTGCTCGCCGGTCGAGTGGGAGACGCCGACGTAGTGCACGGTGACGGCCTTGCCGGGGGTGGCCTCCGCGCCGTCACCGACCGTGATGTCGGTGATCTCGAGGTCGGCCGGAGGGTTGCCCTCGGGGCGGTCGATCTGGGGCTTTTCCAAGGTCATGGCACTCACCGTACCCACGCGCGCGAGGCTGCGCCGTTCGGACTACACCCAAGGGCTGAAAAACGCGAAAAGTCTTCACACTTGTCCTACTGATGGGTAGCGTGCGCTTCGTCACTCTTCTGGACGGAGGGGAGCCCGGCATGCGACGAGGCATCCGCGCCCTGACCTACACGGCACTGGGGGCCCTCGTGGCCGGGCTCGCCCAAGTCGCCGTCACCGCGCCGGCCGCCCAGGCGGCCGTGTCGCCCGACGACTACTGCGGGGGGCAGTGCAGCGACATCCTCCCGCCCGGCGAGCAGGGCAGCGCCACGCTCGCCGAAATCCTCGCGCACAAGGTGCTCGGCACCCGGCCCGCGCACTCCGCCGACCAGCTCGGCAAGTACTCGTCGCTGGCGAACGGGTACCAGACCCTGACCACCGGCACGATCAACCAGTACTTCAACGACTCGTCGTTCGGCGTCGCCGCCGACCAGGTCGCGAGCACGACGAAGCCGCGCTCCGACGTGACGATCGTGCGGGACAAGGCCCTCGGCGTCCCGCACATCACCGGCACCACCCGCGCCGGCACCGAGTTCGGCGCCGGGTACGCCGCGGCGCAGGACCGGCTGTGGCTGATGGACGTCCTGCGGCACGCCGCCCGCGGCCAGGTCACCCCGTTCGCCGGGGGCGCCGAAGCCAACCGGGAGCTGGAACAGCAGTTCTTCTCCAACGCGCCGTACACCGAAGCCGAGCTGCAGCAGCAGATCGACCGCGTCGCCGCCAGCGGCCCGCGCGGCGCGCAGGGCCTGGCCGACGCGCAGGCCTACGTCGACGGCATCAACAAGTACATCACCGACTCCCACAACGGCCGGTACTTCCCGGGTGAGTACGTGCTGACCGGGCACGTCGACGCGATCACCAACGCCGGCACGATCGACCCGTTCAAGCTGACCGACCTCGTCGTGCTCGCCTCGCTCGTCGGCGCCGAGTTCGGCGCGGGCGGCGGCGGTGAGGTGCAGAACGCGATCGCGAAGCTCGCGCTGCAGGAGCAGTACGGCGTCGTGCAGGGCGAGAAGGTGTGGCAGAGCCTCCGTTCCGAGGACGACCCCGAAGCCGTCAAGACCCTGCACGATGGCCAGACCTTCCCGTACGGCAAGACGCCGGCCAACGCGGTCGGGCAGGCCCTGCCGGACAAGGGCTCGGTGACCGGGCAGCAGCTGGTGTTCGACAAGACCGGCTCGGCCGCGACCGCGACGCCGTCCACTGTGGACGTCGCCGCGCCCGCCGACCAGGAGCCCGCCCGCGGGATGTTCGAGAACGGCGTGCTGCCGGGCAACCTGCTGAGCGAGAAGCACGGCATGTCCAACGCGCTGCTCGTCTCCGGCTCGAAGACCGCGAGCGGCCACCCGGTCGCCGTTTTCGGCCCGCAGACCGGGTACTTCGCCCCGCAGCTGCTGCTGTTGCAGGAGCTGCAGGGCCCGGGCATCAGCTCCCGCGGCGCGGCCTTCGCCGGCCTGAGCATGTACACGCTCCTCGGGCGCGGCCAGGACTACTCGTGGAGCGCGACGACGTCGGCGCAGGACATCATCGACACCTACGCGCTCACCCTGTGCGACCCGAGCGGCAAGGCGCCGACGAAGGACTCGAACTACTACACCTGGCAGGGCCAGTGCATCCCGATGGACACCGTCGAGGTGAAGAACGCCTGGAACCCGACGGTGGCCGACGGCACCGCGGCGGGCTCGTACACCCTGCGCAGCTACCGGACGAAGTACGGGCCGGTGCAGAGCCGGGCGACCGTCGGCGGCAAGCCGGTGGCGTACGCGGCGCTGCGGTCGTCCTACTTCCACGAGGTCGACTCGCTGATCGGCTTCCAGGAGCTGAACGACCCGGGCTTCGTCAAGTCCGCGGCGGACTTCCAGAAGGCCGCGGCCGACATCAACTACACGTTCAACTGGTTCTACGCCGACTCGAAGGACATCGCGTACTTCAACTCCGGCGCCAACCCGGCCCGGCAGTCCAATGTGGACCCGAACATGCCGGTGTGGGGTGACCAGGGGCACGACTGGACCGGCTGGAACCCGAACGGCAACGTCGCGAACTACACGCCGGCGTCGCAGCACCCGCAGTCGGTCAACCAGGACTACTACGTCAGCTGGAACAACGCGCAGGCCAACGGGTACGCCGCGGCCGGCGCCGACAAGTCCGCCGTGCACCGCGTCGACCTGCTCGACTCGCGGGTCAAGAAGCTGATCTCCAGCGGCACCAAGGTCACCCGGGTCAACCTGACCCAGGCGATGGAGGACGCCGCGCTCGCCGACCTGCGCGCCGAGCGCGTCCTGCCGCTGCTGCTGCAGGTGCTCGACAAGGCGCCGACCACCGGCCCGGCCGCGGACGCCGAGGCGAAGCTCAAGGCGTGGCTCACCCACGGCCAGCAGCGCAAGGAGACTTCGCCGGGCAGCAAGGCGTACGCGGACGCCGACGCGATCCGCATCTTCGACGCCTGGTGGCCGCTGCTCGTGCAGGCCGAGTTCAAGCCGGGCATGGGGGACAACGCCTACAACGCGATGACCGGCGTGCTGGGCATCAACGAAAGCCCGTCCGGCTTCCAGAACGGCAACGGCCAGCACACCGGCCAGCCCCACAAGGGTTCGTCGTTCCAGTTCGGCTGGTGGGGCTACGTCAGCAAGGACATCCGGCAGGTCCTCGGCCAGCCGGTCGCGGGCCCGCTCGGTCAGACGTTCTGCGGCGGCGGCAACGTCACGACGTGCCGCCAGGCGCTCGTCGACTCGCTGACCACGGCCGCGGGCCAGGCCGCGAACACCGTCTACCCCGGTGACGCGTCCTGCTCCGCGGGTGACCAGTGGTGTGCCGACACGATCGTGCACAACCCGCTGGGCGGGATCACGCAGGACAAGATCAGCTGGCAGAACCGGCCGACGTTCCAGCAGGTCGTCGAGTACACCGCGCACCGCGGGGACAACATCACGAACCTCGCGCCGGGGAAGACGGTCAGCGCCACCAGTGCCGAGACCGGCTTCTACAACTCGCCGGCGTCGAACGCGATCGACGGCAACGCCTCGACCCGCTGGGCCAGTGACTGGAGCGACGACCAGGCGATCACCGTCGACCTCGGCGCGGTTCAGCAGGTTTCGCGGGTGGGGCTGAGCTGGGAATCCGCCTACGGCAAGAGCTACCAGGTCCAGACCTCGCCGGATGCGGTGAACTGGACGGACGCGGCGGTCGTCACGGACGGGGACGGCGGACAGGACAACCTGTCGTTCACGCCCACGCAGGCCAGGTTCGTGAAGCTGCAGGGTGTCCAGCGCGGCACGAAGTACGGGTACTCCCTCTACGAGTTCGAGGTCTACGCCCACTAGAAGGAGCCAGGCCGGCTCGCTCCCGGACGCGGGGGCGAGCCGGCCGTCTTCGTCACAGTGACCAGGGGATGACCTGCGGTTACCGTGATCGCATGGACGACTGGACGCCCCGCACCAAGGCCATCACCGCCGGCCGGCCGCACGGCCCCGGCGAGCCGCTGAACACCCCGCTCGTCGCCACCAGCACGTACCAGGCGGGTGGCGGCTCGGTGTACGCCCGCAGTGACGGGACGCCGACCTGGCACGCACTCGAAGAGGCCGTCGGGGCGCTCGAAGGCGGGCACGCGACGGCGTTCGCGTCCGGCGTCGCGACGTTGTCGGCCGTGCTGGACCTGCTGCCGGTCGGGTCGCGGGTGGTCGTGCCGACGTTCAGCTACGCCGTGACCCGCGGGGTGCTCGCCCACGCGCAGAAGCTCGGCAAGCTCGCCGTCACCGAGCTCGAGCCGACCGACACCGAGTCCTGGGTGGCCGAGGCGGCGACGTCCGACCTGGTCTGGCTCGAGTCGCCGACCAACCCGACCCTCGACGTGATGGCCATCAAGACGATCGCCGCCGCCGCGCGCGGCCGGGTCGTCGTCGACAACACCTTCGCGACGCCGTTGCAGCAGCGGCCGCTGGAGCTGGGCGCCGACGTCGTCGTGCACAGCGCGACGAAGCTCATCGGCGGGCACAGCGACCTGCTGCTGGGCATCACTGTCGCGGCGGACCCCGAGGTGGCGGCCGAGCTGAAGGGCGCGCGGACCCGGGTCGGCTCGACGCCGGGCGCGCTGGAAGCCTGGCTCGCGCTGCGGGGCCTGCGGACCATGCCGGTCCGGCTGGCCGAACAGTCCCGCACCGCCGCGCTGCTGGCGGCGCGCCTCGGTGAGCACCCCGCCGTGACACGAGTGCGGTACCCGGGCTTCGGGATGATGGTCTCCTTCGAGCTGGCCGACGCCGGGGCCGCCGACCGCTTCTGCGCGTCGACCAGGCTGATCGTCCCGGCGACGAGCCTCGGCGGGGTCGAAAGCCTGGTCGAACGGCGGGCGTGGCTGCCCGGCGAGGAGCGCGTCCCGGCCGGTCTGGTCCGGTTCAGCGTGGGTCTCGAAGATCCGGAAGACCTCTGGCGGGATTTGTCCATCGCCCTCGCGGAGTAACACCAACGGTTGAATCCTCGATAGTCGCGGCATCGCAGTTCGCTGGCTTTTGGGAGTCGTCGTGGGTAGAACGCTGAGCCGGGTCGCCGGGGTCGTTTTCGCGGGTGCGCTCGCCACCGTGGTCGCCGCGCCGGCCGCACTGGCGCAGACGGACACGACCACCGTGCCGTCGACGACCGAGACCAGCACGTCCGAGACCACGACGACCACCACGGCGCCGTCGACCTCGGAGACGACGGCTCCGTCCACGCCGGTCACGACCACCACCACCTCGGCGGACCCGACCGGCGACGTCACCACGACCACGAAGCCGGACAAGCCGACGTCCACTTCGGCCACCAGCGAGCCGCCGGTCGACGACCCCGACTACCAGGACGGCGTCGGCCACGGCTTCATCGGCCTCAGCGGCGAGGGGATCCTGGTCGTCAACTGCGCGTCCGGCAAGGTCGGCGGCATCCTCAGCCAGAACCTCAGCGTCACCGCGGGCCCGGACCAGGACGAGTCCGACGGCCGGCTCTGGAACTACCAGGTGACCGTCGTGACGCCGCCCTCCGGCCCGACCGCGCGGTTCGCCTTCACCTGCGACGGCGTCGAGGGCATCGGGATCGTCGACTTCGAGCAGGAGCAGCCGCCGACGACGTCGAGCAGCGCGCCGACCAGCACCTCCAGCAGCTCGCCGTCGAGCACCGCGCCGGTCACCACCGCGACGTCCGCGGCGCCCGGGAGCACCACGCCGAAGGCCCAGGTCAAGGTCGCGCCCAAGGGTGGCATCGAGACCGGCTTCGGCGGTACCGCCTGATGACCGGCCGGCGAGCGGGCGCGGTGGTCGCCGCGCTCGCCGTCCTGGTGGCCGGGTGCAGCACCGCCGAACCGCAGGCGGCCGCGCCCAAGTCACCGCCGCCGCCGTCGGCCCCGGTGAGCGTGCCGTTCAAGGGCCTCCGGCCGACGTCGGTGAAGATCCCCAAGATCGGCGCGGAGTCGAGCCTGCTCGCGGTGGCGGTCAAGACCGACGGCTCGATCTCCGTCCCGTCGGTGCACACACCGATGCAGGCAGCCTGGTACAAGCTCTCGCCGGTGCCCGGCGACGTCGGCCCGGCGATCGTGCTCGGGCACGTCGACGGCGACAAGAAGCCGGGCATCTTCTACAAGCTGAAGGACCTCACGCCCGGCGACGAGGTGGACGTCGACCGCAGCGACGGCAAGAAGGTGAAGTTCGTCGTCGACCGCGTCACCCAGGTTCCGAAGGACACCTTCCCGCGCGACGCCGTCTACGGGAACAGCGACCAGCCCGAGCTGCGGCTGATCACCTGTGGTGGCGTTTTCGACCACGCCGAGCACAGCTACAAGGACAACATCGTCGTCTACGCGAAGCTAGCCAACGCCTGAGCCGGGGTACGGGAACGCCGGCTTGGCCTTGGCGCCGGGGCACACCCAGCGCCGCATGCCGGCGTCGCAGACCGCGTAACCCCAGTTGATCAGCTGGTCCTGCTGGTGTTCCGGGGTCTTCGTGAGCCGTGTCTTCGTCTCGGCGAGCGCGCGGGTCTTCTCGATCGGCGCCGGCAGCGCGTCCGGCAGCTCGAAGTTCTCGATGTTGCTGTAGGTCGCCCAGTACGTCCCGGCGAACTGCTTGTCCTGGTAAGACTTCAGCAGCGAGCCGGTGCGCAGCTCGCGGACCTGGTTGTCCATCACGGTCAGCACCCGGAACATCTGGAACGGCCAGTTCCGCTTCGGCTTCTCCTCGTGCTTCATCTTCTTGCCCGCGTCGCTGACCAGGACGGTCGCGCGCTGGTTCTCGATCGGGTCGAGGCCGAGGTTGTCGTACACCCCGGCGTCGCTGAGCACGATCTTGCGGCCGGCCTGGTGCGGGTCCGGGATCACCACCGGCGAGAGCAACGGCGGGAAGGCGGACGACGCGGCGACGGCGGTGGCCAGCGGCACCTGCCCGTGCGGGCCGGGCTGCCGGAAGAACCACCACAGCGAGCCGTCCTGCAGGCTGGTCGCGGTGAACACGAACTGCGGCCCGGCCGGGTCGAGGTCCGCGAGCTTGCAGTCGCCGAAGAGGTGTTCGGCGTAGCGGCGCGCGAGCTCTTCGCCCGCACTGCGCCAGGGCGTGAACAACGCTTTGAGCGTCACCGGGACGTCGAGGTTCGTGCGGGCCAGCTTCCGCAGCGGCGCCACGACCTCCTTGCCGAAGTTCTCCGCGACGCCGTCTTCGCCGAACCACAGCTTGTGCCACGCGTGCGCGAGCACCCCCGCGGCGATCGAACCGCCGGACACACTGGAGACGGTGGTCAGCTTGGGCAGCCAGCCGAGCTCGTTGAGCCGCCAGAGCGCGCCCGCGTGGAAGAGCATCGCGCGGTAACCGCCGCCGGAAAGTGCGAGTCCGACACCGTCGCGCTCCGAGGAATCCACCCGACGGAGTGTAGGCCGGTCAGCGCAACAACGGCGTGAGAAGTGGCCGTTGCCCGGCCGGGACATACTCGGCGTAGTTGTCGTACAACGCTTGTTTGGCCAGGTGGGCCGCGCCGGCGCCGTCGGCCGCGCGGACCGCGTCGAGCACCTCGGCGTGGTGCGCGAGCCAAGCGCGCATGAGGGACGCGCGGTTGCTGGCGTGCTCCAGCTTGTCCTCGATCAGCTCCAGCACCACGCCGCGCACGACTTCTTCGCTGACCACCAGCAGCGGGTTGCGTGAGATGCGCGCGATGACCTCGTGGAAGGCGACGTCCGCGCGGCTGAATTCGGCGTAACCACGCGAAACGCCTTCGCGCATCGACTCCAGCGCGGCGTCGAGGCCGGTCAGGTCGTCTTCCGTGCGGAGCTCCGCGGCGAGGAGGTGGGCCGAGCCGTCGAGGATCATCCGGAACTGCAGGAGCTCGGCGAGCCCGACGTGGTCGGCACGCGCGAGCCGGTGCATCGAGCGGTGCAATGCGACGGGGGACGCGGCCAGCACCTCGGGCCCGCGCGGGTCGCCGGGTCGCGAGCGGATCATTTCGGCCGCCTGCAACACACGCAGGGCTTCCCGGATCGTCGAGCGGCCGACGCCGAACTGGGTCATCAGCTCGCGTTCGCTCGGCAGCCGTTCGCCCGGCTTGAGCTCACCGCTGATCACGGCCTGCTCGATCTGCTCGACGACCCGCTCGTACGCGCGGACCGGAGCCACCGGTTCGAACCGCATCCCTTGACCTCGACGTCCGTCGCGTGCAGGCTACTGGTCTGACCAGTGTACTGACCTGGAGGCGGAATGAAAGTCCGGATTCCCGCGGTGGCAGCGGCGCTGCTGCTCGTGGTGTCCGGCTGCTCGGCTGGCTCGTCTGCAAGCGTTTCCGCTGGTCCGGACACACTTTCCGTAGGTTTCACGGCGGAGCCGGCGAACTTCGACTTCACCAAGACCGACGGCGCCGCCATCCCGCAGGCGTTGCTCTACAACGTCTACGAAGGCCTGGTGAAGCTCGACTCGCAGGGGCGCGTGGTCCCGCTGCTCGCGAAGTCATGGACGATCAGCCCGGACCGCCGCACCTACGACTTCCAGCTGCAGCCGGGCGTGAAGTTCAGCAACGGCGCGCCGTTCACCGCTGAGGACGTCAAGTTCTCGCTGCTGCGCGTGAAGACCGACTGGACCATCTCGATCAAGTCCACGATGGACGTGGTCGACCACGTCGACGTCGTCGCGCCGGACCACGCGCGAGTCGTGCTGTCGAAGCCGTCGAACGGCTGGCTGTTCAGCCTCACCAGCCGGCTCGGCGCGATGTTCAGCCCCAGCGGCGTCGCCGACCTGGCGAACAAGCCGATCGGCACCGGGCCGTACGTCGTGGCGGCGCGCAAGCGCGGTGATTCGGTGGTGCTCAAGGCGAATCCCGGGTACTGGGGCCGGGAACCGGCGTACCAGGCGGTCGTCCTCAAGTACATCAAGGACCCGACCGCGCTCAACAACGCGCTCTACAGCAACGGCATCGACGTCATCTCCGCGATCACCGCGCCGGACTCGATCCCGCAGTTCCAGGCCGACAACCGGTTCCAGGTCATCCAAGGCACCTCGAACAGCGAGGTCACGCTCGCGATGAACAACGCGCGGCCGCCGCTGAACGACCCGCGCGTGCGCCAGGCGCTGACGTACGCGATCGACCGGAAAGCGTTGCTCGACACGGCGTGGGCCGGCCGCGGCACGCTGATCGGCAGCATGGTCCCGCCCACTGATCCCTGGTACGAGGACTTGGCGAACGTCTACCCGTTCGACCCCGCGAAGGCGAAGGCGCTGCTGACCGAGGCGGGCGCCACGAACCTGAACCTGCAGCTGCGGATCCCGAACCTGCCGTACGCGGTGTCGGCCGCGCAGGTCGTCCAGTCGCAGCTGGCCGACGTCGGCGTGCGGACGACGATCGAGCCGCTCGACTTCCCGGCCGTCTGGCTGAAGCAGGTGTTCACCGACCACGACTACGACCTGTCGATCATCCAGCACGTCGAGGCCCGCGACATCACGACGTTCGGGAAGCCCGAGTACTACTGGGGGTACGACGGCAAGCGCGTCCAGCAGCTGCTCGCCGACGCCGACAGCGGGACGCCGGAGCAGCAGGTCGCGGACATGAAGCAGGTGGCGCGGCAGCTGAACACCGACGCCGCCGCGGACTGGTTGTTCCTGTTCCCCAACGTCATCGTCGCGAAGGCGAAGGTCGGCGGGTTCGCGGCGAACCAGGTCAGCGAGTCGTTCGACCTCACCGGACTGGCGCCGCGATGACGGCCAAGGTGCTGCGCCGGGTGGCGATCTTCGTGGTCAGCGTGCTGGTCGCGTCGATCGTGGTGTTCCTCTTCATGGCCGTGCTGCCGGGCGATCCCGCGCAGGTCGCGCTCGGCGTCAACGCGACGCCGGAGCTGCTGGCCAAGACACGCGCGGAGTTCGGCATCGACCGGCCGCTCGTCACGCAGTACTTCGACTGGATCGGCGGGGTGCTGCACGGCGACTTCGGCCGTTCGTACGTCACGCGCGACACGATCGGCCCGCAGCTGCTCGACCGCCTCGGCGTGACGCTCTGGCTGGTCGGAGCGGGAATGCTGGTGGCGCTGGTTATCGCGATCCCCGCGGGCACGTTCGCCGCGGTGAAGCACCGGAAGGCGTCCGGCGCCGGGGTTTCCGGGCTGTCGCAGATCGGCGTCGCGATCCCCGCGTTCCTCGCCGGGATCATCCTGGTGCAGATCTTCGCGGTGCAGCTGCGCTGGCTGCCGTCGGGCGGCTGGACCCCGCCGGACCAGGACTTCGGCGAGTTCTTCCGGGGTCTGGTCCTCCCCGCGTTGTCGCTCGGCCTGGTGCAGGGCGCGGTGCTCACGCGGTATGTCCGCTCGGCGGTGCTCGACACGCTCGGCCAGGACTACCTGCGCACCGCGCGGTCCAAGGGGCTCCGACCGGGGCAGGCTTTGGTGCGGCACGGCTTGCGCAACGCGTCGGTCCCGGTGGTCACGGTGCTGGGCCTGCAGCTGGCGACGTTGCTGATCGGCGCCGTCGTTGTCGAGCGCGTGTTCGTGCTGCCCGGGCTCGGGTCGATGCTGCTGGACGCGGTCGCGTCGCGCGACCTGCTGACCGTGCAGGGGATCGTGCTGGTGCTGGTCGTGGGTGTGCTGCTGGTCAACTTCGTCGTCGACGTGCTCTACACCGTGCTCGACCCGCGATTGCGAGGTTCGTGATGCGCAGTCTCGTCATCGGTGGGGTACTCGTCGGCCTGGTCGTGCTGGCCGCGGTGCTGTCGTTCTTCTGGACGCCGTTCGACCCGGTGAAGGTCGACGCGGCCCACCGGCTCCTGGGTTTCGGCGGCTCGAACCTGTTCGGCACCGACAAGTTCGGGCGTGACCTGCTCAGCCAGATCATGGTCGGCGCGCGGACCACGCTGTACGTCGGTGTGGTTGCGGTCGGCATCGCCGCGGTGATCGGGACGCCGCTGGGCATCCTCGCCGGGATGTCCCCGCGGTGGCTCGGCGAGTTCGTCATGCGCGTCAACGACCTCGTGCTCGCGTTCCCCGCGTTGCTGCTGGCGATCATGTTCGGCGCGGTCTTCGGGGCGGACACGCTCACCGCGATGGTCGCGATCGGCATCGCGACGATCCCGTCGTTCGCGCGGATCGCCCGGTCCGGGACGCTGCAGGTGATGAGCACGGAGTTCGTGCTCGCCGCGCGCGCCGGCGGCCGGTCGCGCGTGAACATCGCGCTGCGGCACGTGCTGCCGAACATCTCAGGACTGCTGATCGTGCAGGCGTCGGTGTCGTTCGCGATCGCCGTGCTCGCCGAAGCGGCGTTGTCGTTCCTCGGCTTCGGGACGCGGCCGCCGACGCCGTCGTGGGGCCGGATGCTGCAGGAGTCCCAGGAACTGCTCACCGTGCAGCCGCGGCTCGCGCTGGTGCCGGGCATCGCGATCGCCGTCGCCGTGCTGGGGTTCAACCTCCTCGGTGACGGCCTGCGCGACCGCCTCGACCCCCGGTTGGCGGCGAAGGTATGACTCTCTCGGTTACCGGACTGTCGGTGTCGTCGCTGGTCAAGGACGTTTCCTTCGAGATCGGCGCGGGCGAGCGCGTCGGGCTGATCGGCGAGTCCGGCTCCGGGAAGTCCTTGACGGCGCTGGCGATCATGGGCCTGCTGCCGGAAGAGCTCCACGCGTCCGGCTCGGTCCGGCTCGGCGACCGTGAGCTGCTGGGAATGTCCGAAAAGGACCTTTCCCGGCTGCGCGGCGACGAGCTGGCGATGGTGTTCCAGGAGCCGATGACGGCGTTGAACCCGGCCATGCGCGTCGGGCGTCAGGTCACCGAGCCGGGCCGGATCCACGGTCGCCGCCACCGCGCGGAGGAGCTCCTCGGCGCGGTGGGCCTGCCAGGCACGGCCCGCGCGTACCCGCACCAGCTGTCCGGCGGCCAGCGCCAGCGCGTCGTCCTCGCGATGGCCCTGGCGAACAACCCGGCCCTGCTGATCTGCGACGAGCCGACGACCGCCCTCGACGTCACGGTCCAGGCCCAGATCCTCTCGCTCATCAAGACGGAGCTTTCACGTGAAAGCTCGCTCCTCTTCATCACGCACGACCTCGCGGTGGTTGCGTCGGTGTGTGAGCGCGTGCTCGTGATGCTCGACGGCGAGATCGTCGAAGCGGGCTCGACGCGCGAAGTCCTGACGTCGCCGAAGCACGAGTACACGCGGAAGCTCCTCGACGCCTCGGATCTGGAGGCCCGGCGATGATCATCGAAGTCCGTGACCTCGAACGCCGCTACGCCCGGCGGGACGTCCAAGCGCTGCGCGGCGTCAGCTTCGACGTCGAAGCGGGGCAGCGGTTCGGCATCGTCGGCGAGTCCGGCTCCGGGAAGTCCACGCTGGTCCGGCTCCTCGCCGCGCTCGACAAGCCGACCGCCGGCACGGTCTCGTTCCAGGGCCGGCGCATCGACAACCTGCCCGAACGCCGCCTCGGCTTCCTGCGGTCCGAGCTGCAGATCGTCTTCCAGGACCCGATGGGCTCGCTCGACCCGCGGATGCGCGTGCGGGACATCGTTTCCGAGCCGCTGGGCCACCGCGAACCCGACCGCGTCGCCGAGCTGCTCGCCGCCGTGGGCCTGCCCGAAGACGCGGCCGGGCGGTACCCGCACCAGTTCTCCGGCGGGCAGCGGCAGCGGATCTCGATCGCCCGCGCGCTGGCGCCGAACCCGAGCGTGCTGATCGCCGACGAGCCGGTCAGCGCCCTCGACGTCTCCGTGCGCGGCCAGATCCTCGACCTGCTCGCGTCGCTGGTGGAGCAGTTCGCGCTGACGCTGGTCTTCGTGTCGCACGACCTCGGCGTGGTCCGGCACGTCTGCGACCGCGTCGCGGTGATGCGCCGCGGGGAGATCGTCGAGCTGGGCGACGTCGCGCAGGTGTATGACGCGCCGCAGCACGAGTACACCCGGGAACTGCTGGCCGCCGCGCCGAACCTGCGTGCGGAACTGGCCCGGTTGAGCGGAGGTGAAGATGGCTGAGTATCCCGGAGGGCTGCCGGTCGGCGCCGACTGGATGTCCACTGTAGACAGTGCGGAAATCGTTTTCCCCTACGACAGGAGCGTGGTCGGCACCGCCCCGATCGGGACGCCGGAGCTGGCGAAGCGCGCTGTCGACGAGGCTGTCGCCGTCGCGCGTGAAGTGGCTTCGCTCCCTTCGCGAACTCGCCGGTCTCTCCTCAACGACGTCGCTTCGGCGCTTCGGGATCGACGCGAGGAGTTCGAGAACCTGCTCGTGCTGGAGACCGGCAAGCCGTTGGTCGACTGCCGGGTCGAAGTCGCCCGCACGATCGTCACCTGGGAAGCCGCGGCTGAAGAGGTGTCTCGGCTGCACGGCGAGACCGTGCCGCTGGATCTCCTGCCCTCGGGTGACGGGCTGGTCGGGTTCTGGAAACGCAAGCCGATCGGCGTCGTCGTCGGCATCGCGGGCTTCAACTACCCGCTGCTGCTGGCGTCGCACAAGATCGCCCCGGCGATCGCCGCCGGCTGCCCGGTGATCGTCAAGCCGGCGCCGCAGACGCCGTTGGCCACCCTCCGGCTGGTGCACCTGGTCCGGTCGCTCGCCCCGATCGCGGCGATGGTCCAGCTGGTCACCGGGGACGCTTCGGTCGGCGCCGCGCTGACGACCGACCGCCGCATCGGCGCGGTCTCCTTCACCGGCTCGGCCGCCGTCGGCCACCGCATCGCCCGCGACGCGGCGCCCACCAAGACGTTGCTGGAGCTGGGCTCGAACGCGGCCCTCGTCGTCGCGGAAGACGCGGATCTCGACGCGGCCGTGGGCGCGGTGCTGCGCGGCGGTTTCTACGCGTCCGGCCAGGCGTGCATCTCGGTGCAGCGCGTCCTGGTCGTCGCGTCGGTGGCGGCGGACTTCACCGAACGGCTGCTGGCCCGGCTCGACGAAGTTGTCGTCGGCGATCCGCGTGACGAGAAGACGCGGGTGTCGGCGCTGATCGACCCGGCGTCCACCGACCGCGTCGCGGCGTGGATCGAGAAGTCCGGTGCCCGCCAGGTCGGCGGCGGAGTCGACGGCACCGTGCTGCGGCCGACGGTCCTGCTCGACGTCCCCGACGGTGTCGAGGCGTGGGACGAGGAGATCTTCGGCCCGGTCGTCTGCCTCCGCACGGTGTCCGATGTGGACGAAGCGTTCGCCGCGGTGAACGCCTCCCGCTACGGCCTCCACGCCAGCGTCTACAGCCGGTCCCTGAAGACGGCTTTCCGCGCGCTCGACGAGCTGGAAGTCGGCGGTGTGGTCGTCAACGAGGTGCCCGGGTTCCGCTCGGACACCATGCCCTACGGCGGCGTGAAGGACTCCGGCATCGGCCGCGAGGGGCCGCGGTTCGCCGTCGAAGAGCTGACCGTGACGAGGATGGCGGTGCTGCGCCCGTGAGCTACGAGAACCTGTTCCGCCTCGACGGCCGCCGGGCCGTGGTGCTCGGCGCGGGCGGCATCGGCCGTGAAGCCGCGCGGGCGCTGGCCGCGCACGGCGCTTCGGTCGTCTGCGCCGACCGCGACCTCGAAGCCGCACGCGAGGCCGGCGTCGGCGAGGCGTACGAGATCAACCTGCTCGAACCCGGCGCGGTCGACCGGGCCGCGACCGACCTCGGCCCGCAGGACATCGTGGTGCTGACCGCCGCGACGAACGTCCGCAAACGTTTGCTGGACTACACCCGCGAGGAGTTCGACCGCGTCATCGCGCTGAACCTCGGGGTGTCGTTCGAGGTCGTGCGGGTGTTCGGCGCCGACATGGTCGCGCGCGGGCGGGGGAGCATCATCGGCTTCTCGTCTATCCGCGGCACGACCGTCGAGCCCGGCCAGGGCCCCTACGCGGCCACCAAAGCCGGGCTCGTCCAGCTGTTCCGGACGGCCGCCGCCGAGTTCGGCCCGGCCGGCGTCCGGGTCAACACGATCGCGCCCGGCGTCGTCGAAACCCCGCTGACCGCCCAGATCAAGGCGAACCCGGAGTGGTACGACGCGTACGCGCAGAAGGGCGCGTTGGGCCGCTGGGCGCGTCCGGACGAGCTGGCCGGCGCCGTCGTGTACCTCGCTTCGGACGCTTCGTCGTTCGTGACCGGCTCCGTGCTGGCGGTCGACGGTGGCTGGACCGCTGTTGACGGCCGCTTCGAACCGCCCGCCTCCTGAGGAGCGTCCATGCCTGAGTTGCCCGATCTGACCGCCGTTGAGCTCGTGGCGCAGTACCGCGCGAAGACGCTCTCGCCGGTCGAGGTCACCGAAGCCGTCCTCGCACGCATCGAGGCGCGAGAACCGGAGTTGCACGCGTTGTACGCGCACGACCCTTCGGCGGCTCGCGACGACGCGAAGGCGTCCGAAGCGCGCTGGGCGTCCGACGAACCGCTGGGCCCGATCGACGGTGTCCCGCTGACGCTCAAGGAGAACATCGCGACCCGCGGCACGCCGGTCCCGCTCGGCACGGCGGCGACCGCGCTCGTTCCCGCCGCCGAGGACGCCCCGGCGGCCGCACGGGTTCGCGAGTCCGGCGGTGTCCTGCTGGCCAAGACGACCATGCCGGACTACGGGATGCTGACGTCCGGCCTCTCGAGCTTCCACACGACGGCGCGGAACCCGTGGCAGCCGTCGGCGTCGCCGGGCGGCTCGAGCGCGGGCGCCGGTGCGGCGGCCGCCGCCGGGTACGGCCCGCTGCACGTCGGCACCGACATCGGCGGCTCGATCCGGCTGCCGGCGGGCTGGTGCGGCCTGGTCGGGCTGAAGCCGAGTTTCGGGCGCGTGCCGGTCGACCCGCCGTTCCTCGGCCGCGTCGCCGGCCCGATGACCCGCACGGTCGCCGACACGGCGTTGCTGATGAGCGTCCTGTCCGCGCCCGACTCGCGTGACCACCTGAGCCTGCCGCCGGCGGAGCTGGACTGGTCATCACTGGACTCTTCCCTCGAAGGCCTGCGCGTCGGCCTGCACCTCGACCCCGGCGTCGGCCTCCCGGTCGACCCGGCGACCCGCGACGCGGTCACGGCGGCGGCCCGCGCGTTCGAAGCCGCGGGCGCGGTCGTCGAGCCGGTCGGCCCGTTCCTGACCCGCGAAATGCTCAGCGGTCTCGACGTCTTCTGGCGCACGCGTGCCTGGTCGGACATGCTCGCGTTGCCGGCGGAGCGGCGCGCGAAGGTCCTGCCGTACATCGCGGACTGGGCCGCGGGCGGCGCCGAAGTGTCCGGAGTGGACGTCTACCGCGGCTTCGCCCAGATCGACGTGATCAGCGTGGCCGCCTTGCGCGCGACCTCGGCGTACGACGTCGTCCTCTCGCCGACCTGCCCGGTCGCGGCCCCACCGGCGGATTGGGCGTCGCCGACGAACGACCCGTCGAGGCCGTTCGAGCACATCGCGTTCACGGTCCCGTACAACATGTCGGGCCAGCCGTCGGTGTCGCTGAACTGCGGGTACACCGACGACGGCCGCCCGATCGGCCTCCAGCTCACCGGACGCCGCTTCGACGACGTCGGCGTCCTGCGCGTGGCCGCGGCGTACGAGCGCCTTCGCGAGCCACAGCGCCCCTGGCCGATCGGATAGGGAAGAAGATCGGGGCCCGCGGCGAAGTGGGGGTGAAGCTCTCGCCGACGGGAAGGAACCCCATGACAGAGGCAGCCCCGGTGACCGGCGTCGACCGGTTCACCGAGGTGCACGACCACCACTTCGCGGCGATCCACCGCTACGTCTCCGGCCGGCTCGGCGCCCAGGTGGCGGAGGACGTCGCCGCGGAGACGTTCCTCGTCGCCTACGACCGCCGGAAGACGTTCGACCCGACCCGCGGCGACGTGCGGGCCTGGCTGTTCGGCATCGCGACGAACCTCGTTTCCCGCCATCGTCGCAAAGAAGCACGTCACTACCGCGCCCTGGCCCGGATCGAGGTCCCCGGGCCGGTCGAGGGCCACGAAAACCGCGTCGTCATGAGCGGGCAACTGGCGAAAGCGCTGTCGCGGCTGACCTCGGGCGAACGCGACGTCCTGCTGCTGGTCGCCCTCGCCGACCTCGGCTACGCGGAAGTGGCCGAGGCGCTCGGCATCTCCCCGGGCACGGTCGGCTCCCGGCTGACGCGCGCCCGCAAGAAGCTCACCCCCGTTCTCTCCCCGGAGGCCACCGATGAATGACCTGGAGACGCTGCGCGCCACGCTGCGGTCCGCCGAACCCACCCCGGAAGCCGTCGACCGCAGCCGCCACCGGCTGCAGAACCACATGCTGCACGGGCGCCGCAGGCGCGTTCGCCCGCTCACGATCGGCGCCGGACTCGTCGCCACCGCGGCGGCGGTCGCGGTCGGCGTCGCCACCCTTCCCAGCCCCCCACCACCTCGCCAGGCGGTGGTGCTGCCGGTCGACACCCGCCCGGCGGTCCTGCTGGCCGCCGCCACCGCCGCCGAGCACGCTCAGGTCGGCGCCGGCAAGTACTGGCACACCGCGACGAAGTTCGGCAAGGAGACCTGGGAGTACTGGACCACCCCTCAAGGACAGGAGTGGTACCGCGACGGGAACACCCACGGCAAGGCCGTGCTCCAACCCCGCTCGCGGCCCATCCGGCTGACCGGCGACGACGTCACCCTCAGCCAGATCCTGACGCTGCCCACCGACCCGGCGGCCTTGCGGGACTGGCTCGCGAACGAGTTGCGGAACCACTCCCCGGCGGACCAGCGGGACGTGGCCGTGCTCCAGTCCCTGATCGACCTGGTCTCCGTCGTGCCGTCGCCCCCGGCGGTCCGGGCAGGGGCGTTCCGCGCGATCGCCGCGTACCCGGGCGTACAAGCGCTGGACGAACGGAGCGTCCGGCTCCCGGGCGGCGGCCGCCTCGTCGTCGACCCGGCGACCGGCCAGGTGGACGGCTCGTCGGTGTTCCTGGGCTCGGACGGCAAACCGGCCCACAACGCGAACGGCGACACGTACGCGGTCAGTGGCGAGTGGACGGACGACCTGCCGGAGTGACCCCCGTGGGCCGGGGCCGTCAGCTCTTGACGGCCTCGGCCAGCGCCAGCACCCGTCGAGCGTTGTCGACGTGCAGGTTTTCGATCATCCGGCCGTCCACAGTGACCACCCCGCTGCCGGCCTTCTCGAAAGCTTCGATGATCCGCCGCGACCGGTCGATCTCCTCCTCGGACGGCGCGAAGATCCGGTTGCACGGCTCCACCTGGGACGGGTGGATGAGCGTCTTGCCGTCGAAGCCGTACTGACGGCCCTGCTTGCACTCCTCTTCGAACCCCTCGAGGTCCTTCACGTCGTTGTAGACGCCGTCGAGGATCACCTTGCCGGTCGCGCGCGCGGCCAGCAGGCACAGCGAAAGCCCGCCGAGCAGCGGGCCGCGGCCCGGGACGAACTCCGCGTGCAGCTCCTTGGCCAGGTCGTTCGTGCCCATCACGAGCACCGTCAGCCGCTCGGACGCCGCCGCGATTTCTTCCGCGTGCAGCATCGCGACCGGCGTCTCGACCATCGCCCAGATCTTCGTGTGCTCCGGCGCGCCACCGAGCTCCAGCGCGCGCTCGATGTTGTGCACCTCGGCCGCCGAGTTCACCTTCGGCACGACCACCGCGGCCGGCCCGGCGGACGCCGCCGCGCGCAGGTCGGCGTCGTGCCACTCGGTGTCGAGACCGTTGACGCGAATGGTCACTTCGCGCGAACCGTAGTTGCCCACGGCGGCGCAGACGCGTTCGCGCGCGGCCTCCTTGGCGTCCGGCGCGACGGCGTCCTCGAGGTCGAGGATCAGCGCGTCGGCGGGGATGGTCTTGGCCTTCTCCAGCGCTCTTTCGTTCGCGCCGGGCATGTACAGGACAGAGCGTCGGGGCTGGGTCATCCGAGGATCTCCTTGGTGGCGGCGTCGTAGGCGGCCGCGAGCTCGGGGTCGTCCGCCGCGAGCGTGTCGGCCAGTTCGGCGACCACGCGGCACTGCTTCACCGACGCGTCGTCCTGCATCTTCCCGTCGATCATCACGGCGCCGGTGCCGTCGCCCATCTCCGCGATGACGCGACGCGCCCAGGCCACATCGGACGGCGAAGGCGAGAAGACCTTCTTCGCGATGTCGATCTGCACGGGGTGCAGGCTCCACGCGCCGACACAGCCGAGCAGGAACGCGTTCCGGAACTGGTCCTCGCACGCGACGACGTCGCGGATGTCCCCGAACGGCCCGTAGTACGGCAGGATCCCGTGCATCGCGCAGGCGTCGACCATCCGCGCGACCGTGTAGTGCCAGAGGTCCTGCTGGTAGGTCGTCCGGCCCTCGTTCAGGTCGTCGCCGACGGGGTCGGTCCGCACGAGGTAACCCGGGTGGCCGCCGCCGACGCGGGTCGTCTTCATCCGGCGGCTCGCGGCCAGGTCGGCCGGGCCGAGCGAGATGCCCTGCAGCCGCGGGCTCGCGCCGGCGATCTCCTCGACGTTGGCCACCCCGCTCGCCGTCTCGAGGATCGCGTGCACCAGCAACGGCTTCGTGAGCCCGGCGCGCGCTTCGAGCTGCGCCAGCAGGCGGTCGACGTAGTGGATGTCCGGCGCGCCCTCGACCTTCGGCACCATGATCACGTCGAGCTTGTCGCCGATCTCGGTGACGAGCGTCACCAGGTCGTCGAGCACCCACGGCGAGTCCAGGCTGTTGACGCGCGTCCACAGCTGCGTCTTCCCGAAGTCGTTGGCCTTGGCGATCGCGACGAGCCCGGCGCGCGCGGCCTCCTTGCGGTCCGCGCGCACGGCGTCCTCGAGGTTCCCGAGCAGGACGTCGACCTTCTTGGCGATGTCCGGCACCTTCGCCGCCATCTTCTCGTTGCCCGGGTCGAAGAAGTGGATCATCCGGGACGGCGTCACCGGGATCTCCCGCACGGGGGCGGGCGCGCCCAGGGCGAGCGGGGCGAAGAAGTCCTTCGGGGAGCGCATCGGTCCTCCACGGCGACGACTAAGTGACTGATCGGTAACTTTAGTCCGGCGCGCGCGACACCGCTGCGGCGCAAGTCACCGCCGGGTGGGTGACAGTGGACAACCGCAGCTCAGCCGCCTGCGTCCACTGTGGATTTTCCCCCGGTTGCGCCGAACGGCCCAATCGGACGAGGGTGCCTTCGGTAGTCGGTCGCGGGCGGACGGTAGTGCCACTCACCCCGCGATCACTCGGTTGGCCGCACCGTTCGACCGAAGTCGGATGACCGCCTACCGACCGGTCATCGACCGCTGGGCGCCGCCGATCGCAGCCACTCGCACTACCCGGCGACGCCGCGCCGCCGCGCTGTTAGACAGGTTGAGTGCCGGTTTTCACCGGTCACGAAGCAGTGCAGGTCAGAAGGAGGCGGACTCGTGGCGGCTACACCTCAGAACACCGAGCGCTCGACGGTCGCCGGTGGCGCGAAGCGCAGCCGGTCGATGCCGAGCCGGGTGGTGCCGCCGATCGAGCTGCCCACGAGCGTCGACGAGCTCGCCCGCACCGCCGCCGCCCAGCTGGGCTGGAACGGCATCGTGCTCCCCGAGACCACGATCCTCGGCCGCAAGGTCTGCGTGGTCGCCAAGCTCCGCACCGACGTGCACGCCGAACGCATCGCGATGGGTGCCGGCCCGGTGGCCGACCGCGCCACCGTCGACACCTGGACCTGGCCGGAGCTGGCCGGAACCGCCCCCGCCCCGGCCGCCGAGATCGTCGGCGTCCTGGCCGTCGCGCGCCACTGGCGCACCGCGATGGCCTCCGCGGTTCCGTTCGCCCGCTACGGCGAGGCCGCGATGGTGCTCCCGTCGCCGGCCGTGCTGACCGAGGACTACGTCGGCAACTGCCTGCCGCGGGCCCGCGCGTACGGCCTCGCGATCGTCACGGCCGACCCGAACGCGGTCGTCGACCTCGACCTCGAGGGCCGCACCGAGCGTGTCGTGCTCGCCGAGGACCCGGTCTCCCGCCTGGTGAACGAACTGGTCTACGACCACCTGCTCCGGACCGCAGAGGCGCCCGCTTCGCACTAGGGTCGGCTCCATGCGAGTCGTCATTGCAGGTGGACACGGTCAGATCGCGCTGCGGCTGGAGCGGCTGCTCGCCGCGCGCGGTGACAACGCGGTCGGGATCATCCGTAACCCCGCCCACGCGGCGGACCTCGAGGCGGCCGGTGCCGAAGCCGTCGTCCTCGATCTGGAGAACTCCGATGTGGACGCGGTCGCCGAGGCCCTGAAGGGTGCCGACGCGGCGATCTTCGCGGCCGGCGCCGGGCCGGGCAGCGGCACCGACCGCAAGGACACAGTGGACCGCGGCGCCGCCGCGCTCTTCGCCGACGCGGCCGAGCAGGCCGGCGTCCGGCGGCACATCCAGGTGGGCTCGATCGGTGCCGACAACCCGGAGAACCCCGATGTCACCGAGGAGTTCCGGCACTACCTGCGCGCCAAGCGCGCGGCGGAAGACGATCTCAAGGCCCGCGACCTCGACTGGACGATCCTCCGGCCGGGCGCGCTGACCGACGACGCGGGCACCGGTCTGGTGCTGCTCGCCGAGCGCACCGATCGCGGACCGATCCCGCGCGACGACGTCGCCGCGGTGCTCGTCGGCCTGCTCGACGCGCCCGAGACCGCGCGGCGCACCCTGACGCTGATCTCCGGTGAGGTCGCGATCGGCGAAGCGATCTCAGCACTGTGATCAACGAGGCTTCCCGAGAGATCGCCGTTTTCAGCGGCAGCGCGCACCCCGAGCTGGCCGAAGAGATCTGCGCCCACCTCGGCGTCCCCCTGCGGCCGGCCGAGGTCCGGCGGTTCGCGAACGACTGCCTCGAAGTGCAGCTGCAGGCGAACTGCCGCGAGCGGGACGTCTTCATCATCCAGCCGCTCGTGCGGCCGGTGCAGGAACACCTCGTCGAGCTGCTCCTGATGCTCGACGCGGCGCGCGGCGCGTCGGCGTCCCGCATCACCGCCGTGATGCCGCACTACTCGTACGCGCGCTCGGACAAGAAGGACGCGCCGCGCATCTCCATCGGCGGCCGCCTGGTCGCCGACCTGCTGACCACGGCCGGCGCGAACCGCGTGCTCGCGATGACCCTGCACTCACCGCAGGTCCACGGCTTCTTCAGCGTCCCGGTCGACCACCTGCACGCGCTGCAGGAGCTGGCCAAGCACTTCCGTCAGTACGACCTTTCGCGCACCACCGTTGTCTCGCCCGACCTGGGCAACGCGAAGGAGGCGTCGCACTTCGCGCGGCTGCTGGGTGTCCAGGTCGCGGCCGGCGCCAAGGAGCGCTTCCCCGACGACCGCGTCCAGATCAGCTCGGTGATCGGCGAGATCACCGGCCGCGACGTCATCGTGCTCGACGACGAGATCGCCAAGGGCAGCACGGTGATCGAGCTGCTGGACAAGCTCGCCGAGCTGGAACCGCGATCGATCCGCGTCGCCTGCACGCACGGGCTGTTCGCGGCGAAGGCCATCGAGCGCATCGGCGGCCGGCCGGAGGTGCTGGAGATCGTCTGCACCAACACGGTGCCGGTGCCCGAAGAGGAACGCACCGAGAAGCTGAAGATCCTCTCGATCGCGCCGGCCATGGCCGAGGCGATCCGCCGCATCCACAACGGCGAATCGGTGTCCGCGCTCTTCTAGGCCGGCCCGAGCACCCGGTCCAGGTAGGTGTTGGTGAACACGCCGTTCGGGTCGGTTTCCTTGCGCACGCGCAGGAAGTCGTCGAAGTGCGGGTAGCGCGTGCGGAGGACGCCGGCGTCGAGGTCGTGCATCTTGCCCCAGTGCGGGCGGCCGCCGACGGCGCCGGCGATCTTCTCGAACGCGCTGAAGTACTCGCGGTACGGCATCCCGGTGAACTGGTGGATGGCGATGTAGGCGGAGTCGCGGCCCTGCGCGGTCGACAGCCAGATGTCGTCGGCCGCGGCGACCCGCACCTCGACCGGGAACATCACCGGGTTTTTCAGCTTCGGCACTACGGCCCGTAGTTCGGCGAGCACGTCGAGCACTGATTCACGTGGAACAGCGTATTCTGTTTCGGTGAACCGGACGTTGCGCGCGGTGACGAAGACGCGGTGCGAGAGATCGCTGTACTCGCGCGCGGAGAGCATGTTCGACGCGAAGCTGTTCAGCGGGCGCACGAGCCGCGGCATCAGCCGGCCCGTCCGGCAGAGGCCGCCGAACGCGACGTTCTCCATAATCTGGTAGTCGACGAACTCGCGGACCTTGCTCAGCGGTTCCGCCGTCTCGCACCGGTTGTTGCGCTTGACCAGGGCGTTCTTGCCGTACGGGAACCAGTAGAACTCGAAGTGCTCGTTCTGGTCGGCGAAGTCGTGGAAGCCCTCGAGGACCTGCTCCAGCGGCTCCGGCCGTTCCTGCGCGCGAAGGACGAACGACGGCTCGCACTTGAGCGTCACCGTGGTGATGACACCGAGCGCGCCGAGGCCGACGCGGGCAGCGGCGAAGAGGTCGGGCTTTTCGCCGGCCGAACAGGTGACGACCGAGCCGTCGGCCTGGACGAGCTCGAGCGCGACGATCTGGGTGGCGATGCCGCCGAGGCGGGCGCCGGTGCCGTGGGTGCCGGTGGAAATCGCGCCGGCGATGGTCTGTGCGTCGATGTCGCCGAGGTTGGTCATGGCCAGCCCGAGCGTGTCGAGCTCGGCGTTGAGCTGCTTGATCGTGGTGCCGGAGCGGACGGTGACGTGCCCGGTTTCGAGGTCGACGCGCTCGATACCGGTCCACTGCCGCAGGTCGAGCGCGTCGGAGTCGGCGACGGCGATCGCGGTGAAGGAGTGGCCGCTGCCCCAGGGGCGCACGGTCCGGCCGGCCGCGGCGATGTCTTCGACGGTCGCCGCGATTTCAGCCGTGCTCCGTGGCTGGTGAACGTGCTGCGGCGAGGCGGACGCCGTGCCCGCCCAGTTGGTCCACCGGGTCATGCGCGCACCCTCCATCGGTCGAGTGCCCGAAACAGTATGTGAACGGTATTCGCGTTTCAAGCCTTCGTGTCGTACTTTAGACCTCGTGACCAGTGCGACGGTGTATGACTTGGCGACCAAGGACCTCGATCCACCCTTGGCCGTCGTCGACTTGGCTGCCTTCGACGCGAACGCCGACGACCTCGCCCGCCGCGCGGCGGGCAAGCCGATCCGCGTGGTCAGCAAGTCGGTGCGCTGCCGTGCGTTGCTGGAGCGCGTGCTCGCGAAGCCGGGCTTCGAAGGCCTGATGTGCTACTCGCTGGCGGAAGCCGTCTGGCACGTCGAGCAGGGCACGACGGACGACGTTGTGGTCGCCTACCCGACGGCCGACCACGAGGCGCTGCGCCGCCTGGCCGCGTCCGATCTCGCTCGCGCGTCGATCACGATCATGGTCGACTCGCCGGAGCACCTGGACCTGGTGGACGCCGCGCTCGGCCACGGCCACCCGGAGATCCGGGTGTGCCTGGAGCTCGACGCGTCGTGGCGCCCGCTCCCGGGAGTCCACGTCGGCACCCGCCGGTCCCCGATCTTCACCCCGAAGCAGGCCGCGACGTTCGCCCGCCAGATCGTGGCCCGGCCGGGGTTCCGCCTGGTCGGCGTCATGGCGTACGAAGGCCAGATCGCCGGCCTCGGCGACAAGGCGGGCGCGCGCGTCAACCAGCTGGTGATCGGCTGGATGCAGCGCCACTCGGCGGCGGAGCTGAACCGGCGTCGCGGCGAAGTGGTCCGCGCGGTCGAAGCGGTGACCCCGCTGGAGTTCGTCAACGGCGGCGGCACGGGCAGCATCGAGTCGACCGGAGCGGACGCGGTCGTCACCGAGATAGCGGCCGGCTCGGGCTTGATCGGCCCCACGCTCTTCGACGGTTACACGCGCTTCAGCCCCCGCCCGGCCGCACTGTTCGCGCTCCCAGTGGTCCGCCGCCCGACCCGCAAGATCGCAACGCTGTACTCAGGTGGCTACATCGCTTCGGGGCCGACGGGCCCCTCGCGCCAGCCGACGCCGTACCTCCCGACGGGCCTGAAGTTCCTGGGTTTCGAGGGAGCGGGCGAAGTCCAGACCCCGGTGACGGGCCGCGCGGCCCGCACCCTGAACCTGGGCGACCGGGTCTGGCTGCGCCACGCAAAGGCGGGCGAGCTGGCAGAGCGCTTCACGCACTACCACCTGGTCCTGGGCGACCGGGTGGAACGAACGGTCCCGACGTACCGCGGCGAGCACCAGAACTTCGGCTGACGGCCACCCGCTCAACCTCCGCCCGCCGGTCCTGTCCGGCGGCGGTGCTTTCCGCGTCCAGCCCGACTTTGCCGTCCAGCTGTTCACGCAGGATGTCGGCGTGCCCGGCGTGCCGGTTGATCTCGGTGAGGAAAGTGACGAGGACCTTGAAGAGGGTCACGTCAGGCCGAGGCCACCACGGCACCTGCCCGGCGGAGTCGAGATCGAGGTCGCGGATGGTCGTGTCGGAGTGCACCCACACACGCCGATACCGATCGACGATTTCCTCGCGCGTCTCGTCCTCGGTGGCCCACATGTCGGTGCCCCGCTCCGGGAGCGGTTCGGGGAAGGGCCGTGCGAATACCTCACCGAAGTACCGGGCTTCCCAGGTCGCCAGGTGTTTGACGAGGCCGAGCAGGTTGGTCCCGGTAGCCGTCATCGGCCGCCGGACGTCGTATTCGGTGAGCCCATCGAGCTTCGCGAGGACGGCTTCGCGAATCCAGCGCAGCTCGTCGTGCAGGTAGGCCTTCGCGTCGTTGTCGGTCACAGGACCGAGCTTGCCCGAACTCCCCAATGCGGGGAGCGCGGCCGCTGCTGGTGCGCCGTGGATCGCGGAGTCCCGGAATGCCCTCGGCGACCCCCGACAGACGCCGCCGAAAACCCCAGGTTGTCCACAGCTGTGCATGCCTGTGGACAACTTCTGTGGACAGCTACGACTGCTCCCCGAACCGCGCCGCCAAATACCCCTTCACCACGTACTTGGCCTCCGCGACGATCTTCTCGTCGCCGCTCGGCTCCTTCCGGAACGCCAGCTTCAGCAGCGCGTCCGCGACCTCGTTCGCAATGCCGATCGCGAACCGGAGGTCCTCGACCGGGCGGTCGACCTGGCCGGAGAGCAAGTCCGTCAGGGAGTCCACGATCACCGCGTTGTTGTCGCGGGTCTCGTCGAGCAGCTGGCGGTCGATGATGTCGCCGAAGTGGACCTTCGAGAACCCCGGCACGGACCGGTGCATCTCCAGGTAGATGTCGAGGATCGAGTCCACGACGTCCCACCAGTGCTCGGGGCCGAGCTGCTTCAGGCGCTCGTTCACCGCGCCGACGAAGCGCTCCAGATTCCGGGCGGTAAGCGCTTGCACGACTGCGCGCTTGTCGGGGAAGAACTGGTACAGCGAACCGACGGCCACTCCTGCGCGCTTGGCGATCAGGGTTGTCGTCAGGGCGTCGTAGCCGAGTTCGTCGATCAACGCCGCGCTCGCGTCGAGCATCTGCTCGACCCGCTTCGCACTGCGTTGCTGAACCGGCTGACGGCGCAAGGGGGTGGCTTCTGCCGGCACCTTCGCGGCCTGGATGTCGGACACGGCGCTCCTCCTCGTCTGATCTGGGACTTTATCGTGCCGACGGGCTTCCCCACGGACGAGTGAAGACCTAGTATATGAGAACTTTTCATGTTCACCCGTACGGGTGGCCTGACGAAGGGGTCAGCAGCCGGTGCAGAACCCGAACTTCCCGCCCGACTTCCTCTGGGGTGTTTCGACCTCGGCGTTCCAGATCGAAGGCGCCACCAGCGAAGGTGGGCGCGGACCGTCCATCTGGGACACGTTCACCGCGACCGAGGGCAAGATCGCCCACGATGAGAACGCCAACGTAGCCGCCGACCACTACCACCGCTACCCCGAAGACATCGCCCTGATGGCGGAGCTCGGCGTCGGCGCCTACCGGATGTCCATCGCCTGGCCGCGCATCCAGCCCGAGGGCAAGGGCGCGCCCAACCCCGAAGGCCTCGGCTTCTACGACAAGCTGATCGACGCCGTGTGCGAAGCCGGCATCGCGCCCGCCGTCACGCTCTACCACTGGGACACCCCGCAGGCGATCGAGGACGACGGTGGCTGGCTCGCCCGGGAGACCGCTGATCGCTTCGCCGAGTACGCCCACATCCTCGGAGAACGCTTCGCCGATCGGGTGAAACTCTGGATTCCGCTCAACGAGCCGATGGTGATGTCCATCTTCGGGTACGCGATCGGGGAGTACGCGCCCGGTCAGACGCTCCTGCTCGACGCCATTCCGACCGCGCACCACCAGAACCTCGCGCACGGCCTCGCCGTGCAGGCGCTGCGGGCGGCCGGCGCGACGAACGTCGGCACCGCCAACAACCACTCGCCCATCTGGCCCGCGGACGACGACTCGCACGACGCCGCGGAGTGGCTCGACGCGCTCCTCAACCGGCTCTACGCCGACCCCGTCCTGCTCGGCACCTACCCCGAACAGCTCCACGAGCACCTCCCCGCCGGCTTCGCCGACGACCTGCCGGCCATCGCGCAGCCGCTGGACTTCTACGGCGTCAACTACTACGAGCCGCAGGGGGTCGCGAAACCCGGGCCGGGCAACCCGCTGCCCTTCGAGCTTCGCCCGATCGAGGGTTACCCGATGACGACGAACGACTCGCCGATCGTCCCGCACGCCCTGCGTGAGCTGCTGCTCGACTTCCACCGCCGCTACCGCGACAAGCTGCCGCCGATCCAGATCACCGAGAACGGCTGCAGCTTCGCCGACGTCGTCGCCGAGGACGGCGGTGTGCACGACCCCGAACGCATCGACTTCCTGCACAGCCACCTCACGGCCCTGCGCGAGGCGATGGACGCCGGGGTCGACGTCCGGGGGTACTTCTGCTGGTCCCTGATGGACAATTTCGAATGGTCCAAGGGCTACGCGCCACGCTTCGGCCTGGTGCACGTCGACTACGAGACCCTGCGGCGGACGCCGAAGGACTCGTTCCACTGGTACCGGAAGCTGGTGCGGGATGAGTGAAACGACCCAAGCGGTGCCGGACGCGCTCGCCGAGCCCGTCGTGCGGGTGCGGCCCGGCTGGATGAGCCTGCTGTTCTTCGCGAACATCGCGCTCTGGCTGGGGATCTACGCGCCGATCCAGGTGCTGCTGCCGCAGCAGGCCGAGCTGCTCGACCAGGTGAACAAGGAGTTCGTGCTCGGCCTGGTGATGGGGGTCGGCGCGATCGTGGCGCTGATCGTCAACCCGGCGGTCGGGCTGCTGTCCGACCGGACGACCTCGCGCTTCGGCCGTCGCCACCCGTGGACGGTCATCGGCGCCGCCGTCGCCGCCGTCGGGTTGCTGGTGCTGGCGTTCGCGCCGAGCGTCGCGCTCCTGATCGTCGGCTGGTGCCTGGTGCAGGCCGGGCTCAACGGCATGCTCGCCACCCTGATGTCCGCGATCGCCGACCGGGTCCCGGTGGGGCAGCGCGCGCAGGTCGGCGGGCTGGTCGGCATCGCGCAGATGCTCGGCACCGTGCTGGGCGCGCTCGTGGTCGTCGTCATGCTCGGCATCGCCGGGCTGCCGCTGGCCTACGCGGTCTGCGCCGGGATCGTCCTGGTCGGCGCCGCGTTTTTTGTGCTCCGGACGCCGGACGCGCGCCTGCCGGTCGAGTTCCGGCCGTCGTCGGCAGCCGGCGAGGTGCTGCGCAACCTCTGGGTGTCCCCGCGGCGGCACCCGGACTTCGCCTGGGCGTGGGCATGCCACTTCATGATCAACCTCGGCAACGCGTTCGGGACGCTCTACCTGTTGTTCTTCCTCAAGGACGCGGTGCACTACGAGGACCCGGACACGGGCCTGCTCATCATGATGGGGTTGTACGGCGTTGCGCTCGTCGCGGGCGCCGTGGTCGCCGGGCACTTCTCGGACAAGTCCGGACGGCGTAAGCCGTACGTCCTTGCGGCCTCCGGTGTGATGGCGTTGGCCGCTTTGCTGCTGGTGCTCTGGCAGACGTGGCCGGTCGCGCTCGCCGCGTCCCCGCTGCTGGGGGTGGGCTTCGGGGCGTACATGGCTGTCGCGCTCGCGATGCTGACGCAGGTGCTGCCGACGGCGCAGGACCGCGCGAAGGATCTTGGTGTCATCAACATCGCGAACTCGCTGCCGCAGGTGGTGGCGCCGCTGCTGACGCCGCTGGTGCTCGCCTACCTGGGTGGTTATCCGGGGCTCTTCGCCGCTTCGGCCGTCGCGACGCTGTTGGCCGCGGTGCTCGTGCTCCGCGTGAAGGCGGTGCGCTGAAAGATTTGGAACCGCGGGCCGGTGCCGGTCGGGGGAGGGGAGTGCAACGGCACCGGCCCGCGGAATTCGAGGGCCGCTCGGGGGCGGGTCGCCGCAGCTGGACCAGTGGTCCACGCCGCGCTTGTTGATCAATCTAGCGGGGGATTACCGCCCGGGCTAGGGCTAACGCGTATTTTTTTCGATTAATCGCGGTGGGGACCGGGCTGGAGGGCCGAGGACTGGTTCGCACTGCTCGGGGGTGCGGGCGAAACAGTCCCCGGCCGGGCGAACACGGACGCGGGCCCGATGGGGCGATCGGCCGGCCGCGCTCGCCGGATCTGGGGTAGGACGCCACTTTCCCTGAGAAAGATGCGCCCCTTCACGCGAACCTCACGCCACTTTCTCAGGGAAAGATGCGCTTCTTCACGTGGACTTCACAAGAGGGGTCAGGCGGTGACTGCTCGGCGCGGGTTGACCAGCGCGTGGCGGCCGGTGGTCTCGGCCGGGGTGGGCGCGGGGGCCGGACGGCCCTGCGTCGGCACCGGGCTCTTGCGCCGGCCCTGAAGACCGCCGCGGGCCGGAGCCTGCTGCGGGGCCAGGCCGCCGGCGACGAGGTGTTCGTGCGCGACCTGCCAGACCGAGCACGGCGCCTTGCAGCGGTGCCACCGGGTCGAACAGGTCGGGCAGTCGCCGCGCTCGTCGGGCTCGTGCATCTTCAGCATCGCGCGCCACGCCTCGGTCAAGCGGGGGAGTTCGGAGCGCGCGACCGAGACGAGCGACTGGGCGTCGGCGCGGTTCGCCAAGTCGGTCAGCATGTCGAGGCGCTCCCAGACCGCATTGCGGAGGACCTGCCCGAGTACCTGATCCATGATCAGCTCACCGTTACCTTTCCGCCATCTTGGCGGCTTCGTTGAGCGCGGCGCGCAGCTGTCCGAGCTGGCCGGACGTCAACCGCGCGGTCTCGCCGGGGGGCGAGACCAGTACCACCTGGTTGTCTTCGACGAACACCGTCACCGCGCGCTCACGGCTGATGAGGTCGCCGCACTGCACGCGCCACACCAGCTGCCCGCCTTCGTAGTGCCGGACGGCCGCGGTGCGGGGGTCCACCGCGGCGGCGGGGGTGACGGGGCGGACGGCGGAGACGGGAGAGACGGTGGTGACCGCCGGCCGCACGGCGCGGGTGGCCGTGCCGGCATGTCCCCCTGCGAACGAGTCCACGAACTCCACGCCCTTCTCCGCTCTGTCGAAGTCTTCGAAGATGCCTTCTGCAACATCGCTTTGTCACAACGCTGCGGTTTTCGTAGCTCTCCGTGATCGCTGCCGGTGTCCGGGCGGTGACGGAGATCTGACAACTACAGTGAGGTGCAACCGGCTGCGATAGAAGGTCGAAATGGCGTCATAGCGGTGACCGGACTCGGTTCCACGGTAAGCGGTCAACGGACTTCGCCCGGACCGATCAGGGCGCCAGTTCGGCTGTTCACACGGTTTCCCAGGTTTGCTTACGCTGTTTCACAGACGCCCGACCGGACAGTGGAGGGGGCGCGATGGACGCCAGTAGCGGTGGTGCCGAAACCCGGCAGAACCACGCCGTTCCCGCCGACGCGTGGGAGCAGCCCGAGATGAGAGCTGCTCTCGCCAGTCGCGAGATCAGCGCCGTCTACCGGCTCCTGCGCAAGCACGGTGTCTCGCAGCGCCAGATCGCCGCGATGACCGGCCAGTCCCAGTCCGAGGTGTCGGAGATCCTCAAGGGTCGCCAGGTCATGGCCTACGACGTCCTCACGCGGATCGCCGACGGCCTGGGTGTCCCCCGTGGATACATGGGCCTCGCCTACGACGAGGCCACGGCGATACGCGTCGTCGGCTCCGCCGACGGCCAGCAGGCTGAGGAGGACGAGTCCGTGAAGCGACGGAGGTTCCTCGCGCACGCCGCCCAGGTCACGATGGGTGCGGCGGTGTTCGGTCCGGAATCGGGCACGTGGTCGGCGGGACCGGCGCGGACGCCGGCGCCCGGGCGCATCGGCATGACCGACGTGCGCCAGGTGGAGGCCGCGACGCGCGCGCTCCGCGCCCTGGACTACCAGTACGGCGGCGGGTTCTGCCGCGACGCCGTCGTGGCGCAGCTGTCCTGGGGACAGCAGATGCTCGAGTCCAACGGCACCGACATGGTGAAGAACCGGCTGTACGTGGCGCTGGCCGACCTGCACTCGCTGGCCGGCTGGACGTCGTTCGACACCGGCCTGATGGACTCCGCGCGTGGCCACTTCGCCAACGCGCTGGACCTGGCCAAGCAGGGCGACAACCACCCGCTGGTGGCCAACGTGCTCTACCGCATGGGCCGCGTCTACCTGCACCAGGACGCCCCGAACGACGCGCTGAAGCTGTTCCAGCTGGGCCAGATCGCCGCTCAGGAGTCCGGCTCCGAGCTGGCCGTCTCCGTGCTCTGCGCGAACGAGGCGTGGGCCTACGCGATGATGGGCAACGAAGAGCAGGCGGTGAAGCTGCTCGGCCGGAGCAAGGACGAGTTCGAGCGCGCCAACCTGGCCGAGGCCGAGTCCTGGGTGAAGTTCTTCACCGAGACCGACGTCTACGCCATGGTCGGCACCGTCCACACGGTCCTCGCGCAGAAGAACGCCGAGCACACGAAGTACGCGATCCCGGCGTTGACCAGGGCCGTCGAGTCCTACGACGACGAGATGGCCCGGTCGAAGACGTTCATGCTGAGCGCGCTCGCCACCAACCACCTGCTGGAAGGCGACCTGGACCACGGCGCCAAGGTCGGCGGCAAGGCCATCGACTGCGCCGAGGGCATCAAGTCCGAGCGGGTCAAGGACCGCATGCGGCCGCTCCAGGAAGAGGCGGAGCGCCGCCGGAACAACGCCGACGCGCGTGACCTCGCCGACCGCCTCCACGCTTTCTACGCCGCGTAACGCCGAAGGCGCCGGCACCGTCTTGGACGGCCGGTTCACCCCCGGGAAGCTTCGCGGCGTGCTGGCCGAGGCCTGCGCGCAGCTGGGCCTCGACCCGGCGGGCGCGCGGTTGCTGCGGTTCACCAACAACGCGGTGTTCGCGCTGGTCACGGCCCCGGTGGTGGTCCGGATCGTCGGCTCGACGCAGCTGCGGCACCGGGTCGGCACGGTCGTCACCGTGGCCCGGCACTTCGCCCGGCACGACGTCCCCGCGATCCGGCTGCTCGACGGGGTCGAGCAGCCGATGGCGGTCGGCGAGCACCTGGTGACCGTGTGGCACCAGGTGCCGAGCATCGGCCGCGCGGCGACGTCCGCCGACCTCGCCCGGTTGCTGCGCCGGGTGCACGCGCTGCCCGCGCCCGACGGCCTGGCCGAGTGGGCGCCGTTCGCCGCGGTCCGGGCCCGGGTTTCCGACGCCGAAGAGCTCGGCGCCGCCGACCGCGCGTTCCTGCTCGACCGCTGCGCCGAGCTCGAGGCCGCGCTGGCCGGGCTGGAGTTTCCGCTGCCCAGGGGCCTGGTGCACGGCGACGCGTACCCCGGCAACGTCATCCCCGGACCGGACGGTCCGGTGCTCTGCGACTTCGACTCCTCCTGCGTCGGCCCGCCGGAGTGGGACCTGACGCCGCTGGCCGTCGGCCGCGAGCGGTTCGGTGACCCGCCGGTGCGCTACCGGACGTTCGCCGCGGAGTACGGCTTCGACGTGACGTCGTGGTCCGGGTTCGGCGTGCTCCGGGCGATCCGCGAGCTGAAGCTGACGACCAGCGTGCTGCCGATCCTGCGTAGCCGGCCGCAGGTCCGGCCCGAGCTTTTCCGCCGGTTGGACGACCTTCGCAGCGGCCGGACGGACACTCGCTGGGCGCGTTACCGCTGAGCCGGGACTGTCACTTCGTGTGACCGGCGCCACAGTCTGCACGTGCATTCGACGACTGCAGATGACCGTTCGTCGCTTCTCAAATGCAGTCTTCTCAGGGTAGAAAGTTCGGTCCGACCGGTCACCCCCAATGGATCACCAGTCATCCCAATGCGCAATTTGCAGCTACTCGCCGTGACAGATCACCGGCTCTCACCTGCGTGGAAGGGCTTTCAGGACGCGACGACCGGCGCGCGCGTGAGCACCACGGCAAAACCGAACGCCAGCCCCATGACCGTCAGCTCCAGCGTTGCCCACGACGCGAGGGCCGTGCGGTTGTGCCGGACGATCTGCGGCATCAGCCGGAATCGGGTGTACGCGCCGAGCAGCGCGATGACCCCGGTGCAGAGGAACTTGAGGACGAACAGCTGCCCGTACGGCGTCGTGAAGATCGCCGCCCAGAACCCGATGGTCGGGTTGAGCGAGATCTCGACCAGGCCGTTGAACAGCCCGGTCGCCGCCGAGAGGATCAGGCAGAGCGTCGCGAGCTTCGAGAACCGCGGCAGCGCGTGCGCCAGCAGCGTCCGGTTCGCGATCAGGAGCACGGTCATCGCGCCGAGGCCGCCGGTCCAGGCGACGGCGCTCATGACGTGCAGCTCCATCGAGATCATCGTGTAGTCGTGGTAGTTCCAGTTCGACGCGTGCCCGGTGACCGGCAGCGGCAGCAGCGCGAACAGGCCGAGCCCGACGCGGACCTCGGCGGGCACCTTCTCGCCGAAGCGCAGGGCAAGCGCGCCGATCCCGGCGTGGCCGAGGGCGAGCGCGGCGACGATGACGAGCGCCTTCCCGGCGCCGACGGCCGCGATGTACCCGCCGATGTCCGACGCGGTGAGCGTCGACGAGCCCGGCTTGTACTCCGCGGTCTGCAGGACCAGCGCGACGACGGCGGTGGTGGCCCAGATCAGCGCGGCCGCGACCCCGGCCGGCCGCGCCAGCCGCATGATCGGCTCGGTCAGCTTCGGCCGGTCGTAGCCGGCGAGGACCGAGAGCAGCGAGAGCCCGATGGTGGCGACGGCGGAGAGGTCGAGCAGGACCCGCACGACCGGGATGCCGGCCGAGACCACCGCGCTGGGTTCCACCACACCGGGGACCGGGGTGGTGGACAGGAGCGCGACGCCGATGAGGGCGCCGAGCAGTCCCGCCGTCACGACGCACAGGAGCGTCGCGTAGCGGGGCTTGGTGGTGGCCTCGGCCTGGGTCATCCGGTTACTTCTTCTCTTCCACGGACCGTCCGGACCGCAGGGCCACGGTCAGCCCGATCGCCAGCAGCACGACGGCGCCCGCGATCCAGACCCAGATCGGCACCCCGGTGGACGACGACGCCGAGGACGTCGCCTGCGAGGCCGAGCCCGGGGACTTCGCCGCGTCCACGGTCGCCGGGGTGCCGGTGCCCGCCGCGGTGAGGGTGAACGTCAGCTCGCCGGTCACCGGGTGGCCGTCGGCGGAGAGCACCCGGTAACCGATGGTGTACTTCCCGGCCGGCCCGAGCGGCCGCAGCGGCGCGCTGATGACGTTGTTCACCACGCTGATCGGCCCCTCGGCCCACTGGCCGCCGCCGGGTCCGGTCACCGCGATCTGGTTGACGTCCGCGCCCTGCACGTACTGGTCGAACGTCAGGCTGACCTTCTGCGGGCCGGCGGCGACGGACGAGCCGTTCGCCGGGTCCGAGGAGATCAGCACGTTGTGCGCCAGTGCCGGGGTGGGGGGGGGGGGGGGGGGGGGGGGGGGGGCGGGAGGGGGGGGGGGGGGGGGGGGGGGCCTCCGGTGCGCCCCACTCCGCCCCCTTTCCGTAGCAGTATCGCTTCTCG